>JAIBAN010000145.1 GCA_019695185.1 Blastocatellia bacterium
TCATCCAGCAACGCCACGGCCACAGCCAGCGCACCCAAAATCAGCACGGTCGAGATTTTCCGGTAGCCAAAGAGGGTGCGCAGCAACCGGATTTTCTCAGTTGCCCCGGCCAGCATTCCATACAAGGGGTCGGAAAAGTAGGTGGGAATGACAACTGCCAGGAGGCCAAAAAAAATGAAAATCCCCGCAATTGCCAGCAACCGGTGGCTCACTCCGGCTGGGATTTCATACCGGCCCAGTTTTTTGGGCGCAGTGCCGAAAAAGGACCGGCCCAGTTGGATTCCGCCCAGGCGGATACCGGCACACAAAGCCAAAAACAAGCCCCATAACGGACCGCCCACCGCAGTGAAAACAAAGTAGAGCGGGAACAGCGCGGCTTCACCGGCTTGAACAAACTGTGAATGAAGCGCGAAATGGCGGTCAACCGCCTCAATACCCCACAAAACCATGCCGGAGAGCAAACCTGAAACCAGATAAAACACCGTGCGTGTTTGCAACTGATTTCCCAAAGAAACAGACGAAGACTTCATAGAACAACTACTTCACTTGAAACGGGATTTGAACGGAAGGCCGAGATTACCGGAAGCGGTTCGACAAAACAACCATTGCCGAGCGTATCACCTGACTCCTTCACAAGAAGCTTGTACAAATTGAACCTGCCGCTTAGGATACGCGGCTTACATTCAGTTTAAGCATTTTTGAAATTCCGGACCTGGGTCCGGGTCTTTTCCGATTGTGGCACCCAAATGGCAACACACGTACTTTCCCACGGACTTGATTATACAAAGGGCCTGCTTTTCACCATGCGCCCACAACAGTGGACGAAAAACGTTCTGATTTTTCCGGCCCTCGTCTTTTCCCAAAAACTGCTGGTCTGGTCCGAAACCGCCAAAGTGCTTTCGGCTTTTGTGGTCTTTTGTTTTTTGAGCAGCAGCATCTACGTTTTGAATGACCTGCTGGACCTGGAAAACGACCGGGTTCATCCCACCAAATGCCGTCGCCCGTTGGCTTCGGGTCTGTTGCCGGTTCCGTTGGGAATCGCGGCCTTTGTGGTTTTATCGGCGTCGTCCCTCATCGCATCCTGGTTCCTGGGCTGGCATTTTTTCCTGGTGGGGCTGGCCTATTATGTTCTGCAAATTGCCTATTCCACCCGGCTCAAGCACATGGTGATTTTGGACGTGTTCTGCATTGCTGCCGGATTTGTGCTGCGGGCCGTGGCGGGCGGGGAAGTGTTGAACGTCACCATTTCCACCTGGCTGCTGATTTGCGCGATGCTCCTTTCGCTCTTTCTGGCCATGGGTAAACGGCGGCACGAATTGCTGTTACTGGAGGACGGAGCCACCGCTCACCGCAAAATTCTGGCCGAATACAGCCCGGAATTTCTGGACCAGATGATTTCGGTCGTGACGGCGGCAACCGTGGTCTGTTACTGCCTTTATACGATTTCATCCGAAACCGCCGCCAAATTTCCCAATCTGAAATTCACAATTCCGTTTGTGCTCTATGGCATTTTTCGGTATTTCTACCTGATTCACCAAAGGAACCTGGGCGGAAGTCCGGAAAAAGCCCTGCTCAACGATCCTTCCTCTCTGGTGAACTTGGGACTCTACGCGGTCGCCTGCGGCATTATTTTGTACGTTCGCTGAACGTTTGGAACATTTCAGGTTTTTTCATGAATCACCCCTCGAAGGCACAGGCCGTCGAATCATCCCTCACCCAACCTTCGCTGTTTTCCCATTTGGCGGAATCACCGTTTGCCCTGGCTGGCGTGTTGTTGCTGGCGGTGGTCTTGCGGCTGATGCACCTGACCGGCCAAAACCTTTGGTACGACGAAATTTATTCGCTTGATGTGTCACAACAGACCATCGGGCAAATCATTCTGACGGCGCGGGGCGATATGCACCCGCCGCTTTTTTATTTTTTTCTCAAAGGCTGGAGCGCGGTTTGGGGCACTTCGGTGGTGGTCCTGCGCGGGCTGTCGGTTGTGCTCAATCTGGGAACCATCGCCATCGTCTGGAACCTGTGTGAGCGGTTGGCCAATCGGCAGGTGGCGCTCTGGACCACGCTGCTGCTCGCGGTTTCCGCCCATCAGATTTACTATGCCCACGAAATCCGGATGTACAGCTTCGTCCTGTTTTTGACGGCTGGGGCGGTGTATGGCTACTGGCGCTGGCTGGAAAGCCAACTTGCCGCACCTCAGACTGCGTACAGGGGCGCATCATCGGCAATGAAAACAGGCTCAGTGCTCAGTGCCCAGTCCTCAGTCCTTTTTTCTGCCCGGTGGCTGGCACTTTATTTCGTGTGTGAACTGGCTGCGGTCTATTCCCATTATTTTGCCCTGCTGATGTTGGGTGCCCTGTCGCTCCATGTCCTTTTTGTGTTTTGGAACCGAAGGGGGGATGCGGTGTTTGCCCCGCTCCGGTTTCGGTTTTTGGGAATCTGGTGTGGGGTGCAGGCACTGGTGGTCATTGGTTTTTCACCGTGGGTTCAAACCTTTCTGAACCAATCGCGGCGCGGCCAGCCGTGGCGGACGCCGACCCCGTTGCCCCAGGCGCTCTTCAATGTACTTTCTGTTCTCAAGGATTTTGCCCTGGGCTATGCCACCGAGTTTGACGATTTCGAACAGGCATGGCGCAGCAGTGGGACCAGCCTTTTTACTTTGACCGAACAAACCGTCATGTACACGGTTGGAGGCACGGTCTTGCTGACAATTCTGGTGCTTTCCGTCGGAAAAACCCTGTTGGCGCTGCGGCAAGGGGATGAGAAACGGATGCTGGCGTTGCTTCTTTTTGCCGCTCCATTGGCGGTTGGTGTGGCAGTGACCCTGCGCCAGAGCCTGCAATTGTCACGTTATTTGCTCATTATTACCCCGTACCTGTTTTTGCTGATTGCCTTTGGCCTGCACGACCTGCCCCGGCGGATGCGGGCTGCTGCCTTTGGCCTTTGTGTGGTGGCAATGATGGTCGGAACCCTGGTTTATTACCGTACACCTTCGCGGGACAGCGATTTGCGCCCGGTTCTGGTCACGATCCAACAGCGGCTGCAAGCCGATGACCGGATTGTGATTGACCCTGATTACAATGACAGTTGTCTGGTCTATTACGCCCGGCAATACGGCCTGGAGCCGGCTTTGGTGAAACCCGAACATGCCGGGAACGGGGAAGGGCAGTTGCAATACCTCAGGGAACACGCTGAAATCCGCCGTTGGTGGGTGATTTTGGACTATCATTCCGCGTGGTTTCAAAAATACGACTTTGCCCCGGCGCTCCGCGTCAAAAGCGTCGAAACCTTTTCCAATCGCTACCCGCGCCTGAAGCTGCTGGAATTGGAACGTCCCGCTGGAACACCATAAACCATTTGCCATTTGCGGTTTGCCATTGTGAAATCATAGAAACAGGTATCCCAAGCCAATCAGCGCAAGCGCTCCCAAACATCAAAAAAATATGTCCCGTTTTTTACCCGCTTCACTATTTTTACCAATCTGGAAACATCTGGCCCGGTTAAGCTGCCTTGTCGCCTTGTGCTTGTGGGTTTCCGCCTCTCTGACCGGCGTGCATTCGAAATCGGCTCCGCCTCCCCGACGATTGACGACCATTTTGGCCAATTTCAATTCACCCACGATTTCCCAGGGCACAACCTCGGTTCAGATTATCGTCACTTTAACCATTGGGCCAGCCAATAACGAACGCCCCAATTCAGTCCAGTTGGTTATCCCATTGAATCCGACGGTTTTCAATTTGAACGGCAGCTTTACGATTGCAGGCGGACCAGGCATACCCGGCCCACCTGATTATCAAGCTCAGGACTTAACTGTGAGCCGGATTCCGGGTCAAAACGGGGTGCTGGTCCAATTGATTCCTCTCAATATCAACTCAGCCCGCATCAATTCAGGAACAAATGTTTTTTGTACTATTACCGCCCCAGTTCTGGCTAATGCACCGGGAGGAAGTTACCCTCTCAATTTTGGATCTCTTGGCGGCCAGGAAACAGCCTTTACCCAAACCCTTGAAGATGGTTTTAACGATATTCCTTTCAGTAGCACTGCCGGAACCCTGACGGTGACGGGTGGCGGAGGAGGTTGCCCGACAGTGAACGTGGCTCCTGCCTCACTGCCCAATGGTATGGTGGGAACTGCCTACAACCAAACCATTACGGCCAGCGGGGGAAATGGCGGCCCTTTTACTTTTGCCGTGACCAGCGGTGCTTTACCAGGAGGATTGACGTTGGCTGCCAACGGCGGGTTATCCGGAACGCCGACAGCTTCAGGAGGGTTCAATTTCACGGTGACTGCCACCGGAGCCGGGGGCTGTACCGGAAATCAGAACTATAACGTCACCATCAGCGGGTCAGGCTGTCCGGCGGTGACGGTCAATCCGGCTACGTTGCCGGGGGGAACGGTGGGAACCGCCTACAACCAAACGCTTTCCGCAACCGGCGGCAACGGCGGTCCTTTTTCTTTTGCCGTCACGAGCGGCACGTTGCCGGCGGGGCTTTCCCTTCCCACGACCGGGAATTTGAGCGGAACTCCGACCAGTACCGGAACCTCCAACTTTACTGTCACAGCCACGGGTGCCAATGGATGTACGGGAACCCGCAGTTATTCCCTGACGATTACAGCCGGAAACTGCCCCGTTATTACCGTCAGTCCGGCAACTTTACCCAACGGTTCAAGCGGAACCAGTTACACCCAAACCATCACGGCCAGCGGAGGCACGGCCCCGTATACGTTCACGGTCAGTTCCGGCAGTCTGCCAAGTGGCCTGACGCTTTCCACCAGCGGGGTGCTTGCGGGCACGCCCACCAGCGGCGGAGCGTTCAATTTTACCATTCAGGCCACGGATGCCAATAACTGTACTGGTTCAAACTCGTATACCATCACGATTGCCGGTGGCTGTAATCAACTCACCATTTCTCCTGCTGCCTTGCCCAGCGCCACCTTGGGAACCAGCTACAGCCAAACGCTGACTGCCACCGGAGCTGTCGGGGCCGTCTCATTTTCGCTTGCTTCCGGAGCCCTTCCGCAAGGGTTGAGCCTTTCGGTCAGTGGGGTTTTGTCAGGTGTGCCGACTGTGGCGGGAACGGCAAACTTTTCCATCAATGTGACTGATTCACGGGGTTGTGCCGGAACCCAAAGTTTTACTCTGGTTGTCGGTTCAAGTATTGATACACAACCGCCCACGGTCAAACTGACAGCGCCGGTGGGCGGCGAGGAACTCAAAGCCGGAAGCCAGTTTGTCATTACCTGGACTTCGCAGGACAATCGGGCAGTGGTCAAGCAGGACATCGCGCTTTCAACTGATGGCGGCCAGACCTTTCCCCTTGCGGTTGCCGGAGGGCTTTTCGGAAACGCTCAACGGTTTGTCTGGACTGTTCCGCAACTTGGCTCCACTCAGGCCCGAATCCGGGTGACGGCTTTTGACAGTGACGGGAACCGGGGTAACGACATCAGCCCGGCGAATTTCACTATCAATCCGCCCCCGCCCCCTGATTTCTCGATTTCCATTGCCCCGGCTATGCAACGGTTGCCGCTAGGTGGTTCGGTGGCTTTTCAGGTGTTGGTCTTGGGGCAAAACGGCTTTAATGAAGACGTGGTGTTGGAAGCCGCCGCCGATGTGGAAGGGTTGGACTTCTTTTTTCCCACCAATCCGGCACCGGTTGGCAATTTTGTTCCGCTTGAAGTCAAAACGACCGATGCCACTGATACGATTCTCTATTCCATCACGGTGACAGCCACCAGTTCGACCTTGGTCCGGACCCAAACTGTCACCCTTGAGGTCTTCTCCGCCGGAGATTTTGCACTCCAGGTGAACCCGACCGCCCAAACCGTTGTGGCTGGCGGGTCTGCCGCCTTTACCGTGGGCATGCAAAGTCTCAACGGGTTTGACCAACCGGCCCAACTCAGTTTTATTACGCCCAACAATCGTATCAGTGGGAGTTTCTCCCTCAATCGCATCAACCCGACCTTGACTTCCACGTTGACTATCGAGGTTGCTCCCGATGCTCCGGCTGAAACAGTTTCGGTGGCAGTTCAGGCGGTCGCCGGGGACTTGACCCGAACAATTCCGCTCGAATTGCAGGTTGTCCGCTCTGGATTTGCATTGGTGGCCGAACCCGGTCAGGTGGCGGTTTCACGAGGCCAGAAAACTGCTTTGGGGATTCGTGTATTGCGTACCGGTGGGTTTTCCGGTGACATCATGGTGGCAGCACCCAATCGGGATGTTCTGAAAAAGCTCCAGCTCAAAATTTCCCCGGCCAATCAACTCGCAATTGGGTCACCCTTGATTTTTAATGTCTCGGTGAAAGCCAAAGCCCAGACCGGAGTCATAAGGCTGACCTTTGTGGGCAATGATGCGACTGGTAAAACCAGTTCGGCGGATGTTGTGTTGACGGTTCAATAACCACCTGTGTGAGGTGCCAGCGATTGACTTGTTCCGGTTGGTCCCGATTGGGATGAGCCGTTCCAGTTTGGTTGTGCAAAAACGATGCAAAAAATTTCCTTGAAAAAACGCTGGTGGCTGGTTGGAGCGGTCTCATTGCTGCCACTGGCGTGCCTCGCCTGTTCGCTTACCATCACGGTGCAGGTTGCCAGCAACCGGCATGAAATTGGCTTCTTCCAACTTGGCGACGGTTGGACGTTGGGGCGGGCCTTGCTGATTGATGCTGGGATTGTATTGGCCGGATTGGTTTTGCTGTGGGAACCGTTGAAACAGGTTTTGACCCGTTTTTCCGGGGATGGCATTCAGCAGATGCAGGGATTCCGGTTGGTTCGGCTCAGTTGGGAAGAGATACTTGTGATTATGGGAACGCCTCGGTTGGAAACGGATGGAACCAGAGACTGGCAGGTTCTGGTGGTCTGTTCCGAATCAGGCAAACGAATCAAGGTCAACCCCCTTTATTACCGGGAACCCGAAACCCTTTTGGCTCTTTTGAAAGAAAAAAGTCCCGCTCGGACCGTCTGGCGTTAAAGGTCATTATGGTTGCTTTTGGCCGTAAACCCTCCGTCAAAGACCAGCTTGCCCAGAAAAAGGCTGAACTCCGCTCACTCCAGATGGCGGTTCCCTTCACGGCGGAGGTTTGCGGGCTGGTTGAACCTGCCTCCTTTGGCAAAAATTCAGATGTTGGTTTTCTTCTATTCCAGCGTGACCGAAACCGGCAGGTTGAGTCTCAGGAATTACTGGTGACCTCCCTGGACCAATCGGGTGTTTTGTTGGCTTTGGCTGCCACGTTTCAGTCGGTCCACAACGGATTTTCAATCAGTGAATATGTCCTGCAATGTGTTCGGGAAGAATGGGTGGGGCTGGAGCAGAAATTGCCTCTTCATTCCGCCTTGCAAAAACTTGGACAAAATGTCAACGAACGGTTATGGCTGGCCCGCCAACACACCCCCTCCCTGCGGACCCATCCGGTTTCGTTGTTGCTTCTGGCGGGACGAGGGCAACAGATGGCCTGTCTTTCGTTTGGGGAACTTTCGCTTTTTTTGTATCGGGAAAAAAACTGGCAGGAGCCTGAAATCAGAGGGGCTGAAGCAGTCACTGCACCAGTTGGGCTGGAAAAACAAGCTCAATTACGTGTGGTTGGGATGGACTTGGAACCAGGGGATATTTGGGTGGTGTTGGCTGTGAAGCAGGCCGTTCTGCCGGTTTGGGAGCTACCGGAAACCAAACCAGACCGGATTTGCCGTTTTCTGGTTGAAGCACTCCACGTTCAACCAAACCGGGGCCGGTTGGCATTGGGAGTTTTTTCCATTCGGAATCATGGAGAAGGTAAGGTGGATTCCAATCAGGGAAAAATTCCAACAATGAATTTTGAGTTGGAATCAACCTTTCCGGAAACTGATTCGCCCCGAATTTCCTTTATGTTCAAAAGGTTTCCCACCAGTTTAATAGTGTTTTATGTGGGATTTATCATCGTGGCTGTCTGTTTTTTGCTGTTGCTGTCCCTGAAAAGCGGGCACTGAGTTGGACAAGACAAAAAAGCCTCAAAGTAAAGAAACCAAGGAAGGTTTCCCTGCGGAAAGTGAACCCTCTCCCGGAAATTTGCCCTTGGTTACCTGGAATCCTCACCAGCAACCGCAGCACAGGGTTCGCTAAAACACAGGACATACCCATTGCAATCGGTCACCTCAAATTCCATTTCATTATAAAATGCTTTTTCCAAGGGGCGAAGGATGGAGGTCTGATTTTTGACGTGGGCATACAATTCCTGAATCCTCCCGCCTCGGAGCCGTACATAATAATCCCAGGCATGAGGCTGGGATGTGCGGGGCGCAAACCCCTCAACCTGGCGAAGCATGATTTCAATATTGTGTTTGTACAAAATGGCAAAGCAAAATGGAGGTTCCGCCGGATAAGGGTCGGCATCAAATCCAAAAACCTTTTGGTACCAGGAGATGGTTTTTTCCACATCTCCCACTGCCAACACCGGAGCCACTGAATACAACATCTGATTTCCTTTCCAGTTCAGGGATGCACCAGCCGTCATCCCCTGGATGGATTTTCAAATAGGACCCAAACCGGCTTGAGTTACCTCAAGCCGGCTGAACATGAACACAGGTAAAAACCTGAATTTCACGAAACGGTTGGATTAATGGCAATCCGAAGCCGCCATGGCTTGTTTCATTTCTTCGAAACTCACGTCGCGGGTATGGGTGGCCAGTGACCAGTTGTGTCCGGAGGGGTCAACCACCATTCCATAACGGTCACCCCAGAACATGTCCGTCACTGGCATTTTCACAGTCGCACCAGCTTGAACTGCCTGTTCGAATACAGCATCCACATCCGGAACATAAAGGTGAATCGTGACCCCGGATTGGCCTGTGGTGAGCGGGGAAACGAACCCCATCTCCGGGTGCTCTTCGCCCACCATAATCATGGAGTTACCGATTTTGATTTCAGCATGCATGACTTTTTGCCCATCAGGACCCATCATGCGGCCGCATTCTTCGGCTCCGAAAGCTTTTTTGTAAAACTCAATCACTTCACTGGCATTTTGCAAAACCAGGTGTGGGGTGACCGTATGAAAACCGTTGGGAATTGGATTTACGTTTGACATGTGTGTTCTCCTTGGGGGAATTTCCGGGGCGCTGGTGGTGCCCGGAAAAGAATTAAGACGCACGGGCTTGTCGTTCAATCACCGACTTGCCCGTAAACTGACCGTGGACTTCGTTGAGGACCACGGGTAATTGTTCTGATTTGACAAAAACAGCGTTGGGAATTTTGGTTTTTGCTTTTTGGATGTCGTCTTTGCTGCCATCCACGAAAATGATGGGGACATACCGTCCCGCTTTAAATCCGCGCAGGGCCTGGGCGGTTTCACGGGAATGGGCAGGTTTTCGCGCAAGGTCCAGCACAACCGCATCGGGTGGCTGGGCTAAAACTTTTTTTCCACCCCGTGCGCCGTCCTCACACTCAATTTCAACATACCAGCCAATGGCATAGAGGTCCTGTGCCCGGCGTAATGCCCCGCTTTTATCCCACTGAAATAAGAAAACTTTTCCTTTCATAGACACACCTCTGACAGGAACAGGCTTGGACCTGCCGGTTGAGCTTCCTGTTGGCTCTGTGAGTCACAGGGTTGAATTTGGAATGTCTGCTTTTGGTTCTTTGTTTTGGAAACCCTTACCCAATCGGTTTCTGTTTTCCAAAACTGGATGGAAAAGGGATGGATTGAAGGCTGTGAATATTTCAACCCGGTCCCGTCGGTTACAAAAAGAGCCCTTTATTTGACTAAACGCAGATGTGCCCGGGGTTGGCTGACAGGATTGGGCAGCCCCAAATCCGTGCGGGCATAGGTTGAAAGCGCCTTGATGGCGGGGTCTTTTAAGGTTTTTGAAGCAATCCTGACATTTAACGGTTTGGTGTAACAGTCCTGGCAAACAATGGCCTGAACCATACTGTTTTCCAGGACTGTTAAATCTGAGGGGTTACCACAAAAGCAACAATGATCAACCAGATAATCGAGTACTTCGACTGCGTACAAAGCGTTGTACAAATCCGCCTCTTCACGCATTGCCAAAGCCAGCTTGGCGAGCAGCAGGTAGCATTCCGTGTAGTTTTCCTGAGATGGGTGCATGGGAAGAAAATTCGAAATTTGCTGCATGATGGTTTTTTCACTTTCCTGTTTTGTGCTGGGGGACGATTGGGCACACGTCCAGCTCTACCTGGCCCTTTCCGAACTGGAATTTGGTTCCAGTCTGGATTGGAGGGTTGGGGTGTGGGTGCAATCCAATTGTCCGCCGGGTTCCCCTGAAAAATCTTTAACGCACGAAATGCGCAGGACCCCTGTTCAACGTTGGTATTTTCGAATCAGTCCAATTACGATACCCTGGATATGGACCCGGTCCGCCGGCACGACGATGGGGCGAAACTCAGGATTGGCTGGTTCCAAGCGAATTTGCCCTCGTTCCTTGAAAAACCGCTTCACCGTGGCTTCCGTACCATCCACCAAGGCCACCACCGTTTGTCCGTTTTCTGCCGTTTGGCGTGATTCAACGACAATATAATCGCCTTCGCAGATATGCTCGCCAATCATGGACTGACCTTTCACCCGCAGGGCGAAGGTTCGTCCCCGGCCCACCAGATTGCGCGGAACCGGCACGGTTTCCTGGTTGAGGATGGCTTCAATGGGATAGCCGGCTGCTATCACACCCAGAAGGGGGATTTCGGTTTCATCAGGTTCGGCATCCGGTTTGACAATTTCAATCCCCCGGCCTGCATTGGGAATCCGATGGATTAAACCAGCCCCCTCCAAAGCCGTCAGCAGGTGGTGCACCGAAGCCGGTGAACTGAGGTCCAAATGGCCCTGCATCTCAGCAATGGTTGGTGCATGGCCGTTGGTGGTAATGAAACGGCAGAGATAATCAAACAGCTCACGCTGACGTGGTGTGATGGTCATAAGCTCTCTTTATTTTGGTGATAAGGTGTTGTTGTGAGCCAATACGAAAAAGCTACGAACATGTTCGAAAAAAATCGAAAATTGTCAAGCAAAATCTTGCAAACTTTGCTGGCCTTGTCGTTGGTTCTGACAAGTTTGGGCTGGAACGCCATGGCAAGGCAAGAGCCAACTCCAAAGTCCGAATTCAGTCTACGTAGCGAAAACGGAGACTACATCGGGGTCGGCCAAACCTATTTTTACCTGGGGAACTTAACTCCGGCGGCATTTGATGAAAATGGCGATGGGCAGGTTGATGCGGTTCGGTTTCTGTACTTCACCCCCACCAATACAGAAAGCTCATGGACTTTGGCTTTTTCCGTAGCCAAACTGAGGGGGAATCTGATTCCGGGGTATTATGCGGATGCCATGCTGGTGGACCAGGAGACTGTCGGGCATCCCGGCCTTGAAGTGAAAGGAAATTTCCGCTACTGCGACACGGTAACCGGTGATTTCGTAGTGTTTGATGCGGTTTTTGACACAACTGCCACCCCACCCAAGGTTGTCAGTTTTGGCGTGACCTTCCGTCAGTTTTGCAATGGCGGAAAATCCGCTTTGAACGGGACCTTGTATTTCAATTCACTGGCAGAGCCGGATGTGCAGAAACCCTTGCTGAATAACGTGACTCTTTCACGCAAAAAAGTGATTCGGAGCCAGGATCCGTCCGTCATGATTTCCTGGAGTTCCAGTGACAACACCCGGATTACCCGCCATGACCTGCAATTTGCCCGTGACGGGGAAACCTTCTCCACCGAAGTGGCGACCGGGCTGTCAGGAACCACACAATCCTTTAACTGGACCATTGGATCCGCTGTCAAATCCACCACCTCCGGGTTGGTGAAAGTGATTGCAATTGACCTGGGCGGAAACCGGAGCGAAGCAACTTCCAAAAAGCTGCGCATCAAATGAACCTGGCCCAATTTGCCAAACCCTGGAGAGAAGCCCGGCGGTAGTCTTGCTTTTTGAATTGCGGCTACATATACACTGCGCGCTTTTTCAAACTTTGAACTTCCGAGTCTTTTGCTATGGACACTCTTGCTCAAGCCCGACAATTTCGCAGCAACGCTCCGCTTGAACTGCGGTTCCCCACACTTCGTGCCATGCTGGAAGCGCAGGTGAAAACCCGTCCGGATTCCCTTTATCTCATTAGCTATGACCAGGTTGGAACACGAACCTGCCAGACATATTCCGAGTTTTTTGAACGGGTCGGCCAGGGAGCGGCCCGGTTGACTTCTCTGGGCGTCAAGCGAGGAGACCGGGTGGCGACCTTTGCCGCCAATCATGCTGAAACCGTGGTGGCTTACTTTGCCACCTTGTCTTTGGGGGCCTGTTTGGTTCCGGTCAATATGACTGAGGATGCGGAACGCCGGAAATTCATTCTGGAAAATTCAGAGGCACGGGTTCTGCTGGCTTTGGGGGATTTTACTCAGGCTGCTCTGAGCATGGCGACCGAGATTGAACAGATTTCCCACGTGGTCCAACTGACAGGAGCGTTGCTGCCGGGGGCGACCGCCTGGGTAACGCCTGAACTCCCGCCCATGCTGCCCGATACACTGCCCGAAGCTGAAGACGAGGCGCTGATTGTCTATACTTCCGGCACCACCGGGGCACCCAAAGGAGTGGTCCTCACGCAAGCCAATCTGGTGGCGGATGCTCATACGTTGGCTGTTTGGAATCAGATAGAACCGAGCCAGCGCATGATGTGTGTGCTGCCCATCCATCACGTCAATGGGCTGGTGGTGACCCTCATCACACCAATGTATG
>JAIBAN010000054.1 GCA_019695185.1 Blastocatellia bacterium
GGAGTTCCCCCTTCAGGCGGCAGTTTTGAGTTCCGCCTTCAGGCGGCTAAAAAAGGTAAAAGACAAAAGGTAAAAAACCGCCGGATTGGCTTCGGTTTCTTTTATCTTGTTCTTTTTTCCGTGCAAATAGCCGCCTGAAGGCGGAACTCAAAACTGCCGCCTGAAGGCGGGACTCTGAACCGCCGCCTGAAGGCGGAACTCTGAACTATGAAACAGACACATTCGACATCGCGGTGGCTGCTGTGGGTGCTGACGGGCGGAGCTGTTTTTTACCTCGTCACCCATTGTCTGTTTCTGACCCGCTTCACGTTTTTCTGGAATTTTGCCGGACTCGGTACCGAACCTGACCGGCACATGGGTGTAGTTCGGCTGACCTCGGTCAATCCGGACGGGCCGGCGGGACGGGCTGGTATCCAGGTGGGTGACATCCTGTTGGCTCCCGATGGAAAGCCTTTTCCGAATCTCAATGAATCGGACATGGTTTTTCAACGGGCCCAAAAGACCCGCCAGATTGCCTTGACCATCCGGAAGCCAACCGGCGAAGTGCGCCAATATGAATTTATGTTGGAGCATACGATTCCCAACTTCGCCCCGCGCCGGTTGATTGATTACGTGGTGGACTTGCTGGTTCCCCTCATCTGTACGCTGATTGGGCTCTATATCTGCTGGGTCCGTTGGGATGACACCACCGCCTGGTTTGGCGGAATTTTCTTTTTGTTTTTGGCTCCCCTGGCCAATTCCAGCATTGGGGGCATGCCCACGGAATTTCGCTATTTTTATCTTCCGTATTGTACGGTTGCCCGCTGTTTTGCCGGATTCTTCTTTCTGGCGTTTTTCTCCCGGTTTCCAACCCAAACCCTGTTTGCCACACGGTTGCGCTGGATTGAGCGAGGTTATGCTGCCCTGTTGTTTTGTACGCTGCCGCTCATGATTGTGGCTGACTGGTCGGCTTTGTTTTCCCCGGTGCTCCAGGAACGGTTTTCCCTCTGGCAATCGAATGAGGGCTGGCTGGCACAACCCATCTGGTTTCTGGGTTTTGGTTTGGCATTGCTGAATTTTATTCCTTCCATTCGGGGGGAATTGCCGCCGGACCAGGCACGGCGGTTCCGGGTTTTAATTTTCGGCATTCTCCTCGGCATCGTACCCCTCATTGCCCTCACGGCAGTTCAGTTTCTTTTTTCGGGCCGTTTTACGCTGGATGAGTATCCGTTGGAAGTGGTCACGATTGCCAAGCTGTTGTTCTTTGTGTTCCCCCTGTCGTTTGCCTATACGGTGGTCAAACACCGGGTGCTGGGTATCAAGCAACTGGTGCGCCGCAGTGTGCAGTATGTGTTTTTGTCCCGCAGCTATTTTGCGCTGGAACTGCTGACGCTCTTTTTGGCGGTGCGGATGTTGAACGCAGCCTTTATTCACCTGTCGTTGCGGATAGCGGCCCAGCCTCCACCGGAACCGATGCTGCGCGGGTTGACCTTTGCGGTGTCGGGTTTGGGGTTGCTTTTGATGTGGCGGGTTAATCCGCGCCTGCAAACCAGCATTGACCGGCGGTTTTTCCGTGATGCCTATCAGGCTCAGCAGGTCCTTTCCAATCTGACCCGGACGGTCCGCCGGCTGACTCATACCAAGGACGTGCTGGACCAGGTTTCCAGCCATATCAATGCTGCGCTGCATGTTGACCCGGTGGTTTTTTTGATCCGGGGTTCAATTCTGGCAGACTGCGCGGAAGTCTTCAAAGATGATGTTTTCCGGGCCTATTGCTGCCGTCATCACAACGGTTGTGATTATGAAATCGCCCCGGATGTGGAACTTCCGGCGGATGCTCTTTTTTTGAAACAGGCCGGAAATGCCCTGGCTCCGATTGATGTCTATTTCAATGAACCGGATACCTGGACGGAGCAGATGTACCTGGAGCGGGACGGCGGTCCTTTTGGCAGCGCAATTGAACGCTATGTGGCGGAACGGGCATTGCTCAAACGATTGGACGCCCACCTGTTGGTGCCTTTGGCCACGTCAGAGGAATTGCTGGGAGTGATGTGTCTGGGGCCGAAATTGTCAGAAGAACCCTATACCAGTGAAGACAAGCAGTTGCTCATGGCGGTGGCCGAAGCGACGGCCCTCCGGCTGGAAAATGCCCGGCTGATTAAGCGAAAAACCGAGGAAGCTTCCCTCAAACGGGAACTGGAAATTGCCCGCACGATTCAGGCCAGCCTGTTGCCCTCGTGCCCACCCGCAGTGCCGGGCTTACAGGTGGCCGGATATTCCGCCGCCGCCAACCTCGTCGGGGGGGATTACTTTGATTATTTTACTCCGGCCCCCAACAAAATGGCGGTTGCCATCGGAGATGTGACCGGGCATGGGGTTTCTTCCGGGCTGCTCATGGCACTGGCCAAAGGCGGGTTACAAACCCAGATGCGCACCTGTGCGACTCCGGCTTCGGTCATGAAGTCCATGAATGAACTGATTTGCGCCAATGGTGGCAAACGCAATTTAATGACGTTTTGCTATGCGTTGTTTGATATGGAACAACGGGTCATGGAATTGGCCAATGCCGGCCACCCGTTCCCGTTCCATTACCAGGCTGCCCGCCAGCGGGTGGACATGCTTGAAATTCCGGCCTATCCGCTGGGGGTGCGGCGGTTGACCGAGGTCAACCGGCTGACAATTTCCCTTGCACCCGATGATGTCCTTGTGTTTTACAGCGACGGGATTGTCGAAGCCACCAACCCACAGGACGAAGCGTTCGGGTTTACCCGCCTGGAAGCAGTCATTGTGGAGGCCGGGGCAGATGAACCCGAACCAATTCAAAACAGAATTTTGGAGGCCGTCAAAAACTTTACCGCCGGGCGTCAGTTTGACGACGATGTGACCGTGATTGTGGTGAAAATCAGCCGGAATTCAGAAAACTCATGACTCAAACACCTTATTCTCCACCTCGCTGGATCCTGTATCTGGTTACAATTGCTGCCGTTTTTTGTTTTTGCGTAAAATGGTATTACCTTACCCTGAACAACTTTTTTTGGCCTGGAATTGGTTTTAACTATGAATTCAATAATCAAACCGGTTATGTCAAGTTGACGCAAGTGTATCAAGACCGTCCCGCTGCCCAGGCCGGATTAGCAAAAGACGATGTTGTCTGTCGGTCTGACGGGAGCCCTTTTCAATCCACTCGTGAATTTAGAGCCCTCATTCGGGAAGCTTTTGTCACCCAACAGGTGACTTTTCATGTCCGCACGGCAGAAGGTCAGGTGGTGGCTCATCCAGTCAGGGTGAAGGTTGGGTTTCGGCCTCCAAGTTCTTTTTATCAAGTTTATTTCCTGACGTTGTTTTTCATTATTACCCTGTTGTGTTTGAGCCTCGGTCTGATGATTTTGTGGTTGCGGTGGGGAAATTCGACTTCGCGTCTGGGCGGACTCTTTTTTGTTGCCATGGCGCTGTTTTTTCAAAATCCGAACGCTTCGCTGATGCCGGTGGGGATTCGGTGGTTATATGAAGGGTATCAACATTTTATCTTTTTTGCAGGGTATCTGTGCTTTTCCTTTTTTTCCGAGTTTCCCGCTCCCAACGCTTTTGCCGGACGCCTGCGGTGGGTCCGGCGGCTGTACTTTTCCGTGCTGGCCTATATCGCGTTACCGGTCATGCTGGTCTATTCCTACAGTGATGAGTGGAACCCGAAACTGACCGACCTGATCAGCCGTCTGACCTTTGGTCGGATTGACCAAACCCTTTCACTCCTTTTGTTTGTCGGTTTTGTGGCTTGCCTGACGTTTGGGTTGCCCGGTATTCGCTCGACCATCGAGGTTCACCAGGAACGGCGCTTCCGGGTCATGATGACCGGCATGCTGATCGGAGTCGGGCCAATTATGGCATTGACTCTGATCAGTTTTGTACTCAGGGGAAATACCAACGTGGACGCCCTGTTTCCGGTGTGGGTGCTTGCCATTGCGTCCTTGCTGTATGTGGTGTTCCCGCTGACCTTTGCCTATACGGTGATAACGGAACGAGTCTTAGGGGTGCAGCAGTTGCTCCGGAAAAGCGTCCAGTATGCTTTTTTTTCACGGGGGTATCTGGTGGTCGAAGGGATTGTCCTGTATTCGGTCCTGAAAATGATTGTGTGGCTGGTTGCTTTGGAGGCACAGGCTTTTTTTCAGACCCAGCTTTCGCCACCTGTCTTAAACACAGTATTTTATATGTGTGGAGCGGTCGGGTTGTTTTTTTTCTGGCGCATCAATCCGCGCCTGCAAACGGAAATTGACCGCCGGTTTTTCCGGGATGCCTATCAGGCCCATCAGGTGCTGAGTCAACTCAGCCGGAACGTGCGCAACATGACCCGCTCCGATGAGGTGTTGCAGCAGGTGGCGGAAACCATCAAGACCGCACTCCACATTAACCAAGTGACGTTTCTCATACAGGCCCCGATTTTAAGCACGGGCGGAGAATCCGCCGGCAGCACCGAATTCCGGGGATTTGTCTGTCGTTTTGATGTGTCGCCCAAATGCAGCCTGGAGCCCAACGTGGTCTTGCCTGGTTCGGCCTATGTGGTACAGGCCATGAACGAGGAAAACGGCCCCGTTGATGTATTTCTTGAAGAACCGGAAGCCTGGACCGATGCCCTGGTCTTGCGGGAAAAAACCACCACGCCCGAGGCTCGTTCCGAATATGCCGTCTTGAAGGAACTGGAGACAAACCTGCTCATCCCCCTGGCCACCGACAATACGCTGCTCGGCATTTTGAGCCTGGGACCAAAACTGTCAGAGGAACCTTTTACCAGCGAAGACAAAAACCTACTGTCAGCCGTGGCGGAAGCGACTTCGCTCCGAATCGAAAACTCGCAACTCATCAAACGCGTGATGGAGGAAGCCACCCTCCGGCGCGAGATTGAAATCGCCAAAACCATGCAGCAGAGTCTGTTGCCGGCAGCCCCGCCGGAACTGCCGGGCTTTGAAATTGCAGGGTATTCAGTGGCTGCCAACGATGTGGGGGGCGACTATTTTGATTATTTTCTGCTCAATGACAGCCAATTGGCCGTGGCGGTCGGTGACGTAACCGGTCACGGGGTCTCTTCCGGATTGCTCATGGCATGTGCCAAAGGCGGACTCCTGACGTTGGTGGGCGTGGACCCGGCACCGAAAGCGGTCATGTACGGACTCAACAATCTGATTTGCCGGACGGGCAACAAACGGAATCTGATGACCTTTGCCTACGGGGTGGTGGATGCCGGGAACCGGACCTTGGAATTGGCCAATGCGGGTCATCCGTTTCCGTATCACTACAAAGCTGCCAGCGGCACCGTCGAACCGCTGGAGATTTCCGCTTACCCGCTGGGAGTCCGCCGCAACACCAATTATGAAACCCTGCTTGTCAGTCTCCAGCCGGGAGACGCGGTGGTGTTCTACAGTGACGGTATCCCGGAAGCAAAAAATACCAATGACCAGGAACTTGGGTTTGACGGCCTGGAAAACATCATTGCCGCACATGGGGAGGGAACCGCCGGTGCCTTGCGGGATGCGATTTTGGAAGCGACCCGCACCTTCGTCCAAGGGTTGCCGATGGAAGACGATGTAACGCTGGTGGTCATCCGTGCGACAGTTTGAGCATGTTTGGGAGTGGTGTGATGAGATAAATCGCGCCACATTTTCCAAAAGGTTGAACGCCAAATGATGCGTTCAAAGCAGCGGCTTCAACTGTTCGTCCTTTTCAAGGTCAGCCCGGAGTTCCGGCCATTTGGAAAGCAGGGCTGCCATCTCGGAACGAGGGTTTTGCCCTAACTCAACTTTCAGCCGGATACAGTTGAGGCGGTATTGCGGGGAATCTTCCAACCGTACCGCCTGGGTGAGAAACACCAGGGCCTCGAACCGTCGTCCCTGGCGGCGGGCGGTGGCTGCCTGGAGGTTGAGCACCGGGGCCGGAATGGTGTGACCGGAAGGGAACTGGATAATTTCATCCAGCCATGTTTGGGTGGCGGTCAAATCACCCCGCTGGAATGCCAGTCGGGCCAGCCGAAACCGGGGTTCCAGCAGTTGAGCATCCAGGCGGGCACTTTGCCGGTACGCAGTTTCAGCCAAATCAAAGGCTTTTTTCTGTTCATACAGACGGCCCAGAAACAGCCAGTATTCTTCCTGAAAAGGAAACTCACCCAACAGAAGCTTAACCGCCTGTATTCCTTTTTCAGGCTGATTGGTTTCTTCATAAACCAAAGCCAGTTCGCGTAAAACCTCATTGGTGCGCCGCCGTTTGGTGGATTCGAGAAACCACTTTTCCGCTTCCCCGTAGTTTTTTTCCTCTTTGTAATAGCTGCCCATGGCGGCCATCAGGTCGGGTGAATTGGGAAATTGGGCCAGACTTTCCAGCAGAATGCCTTTGGGGTCGCCGCCGGTCAGTCGTTCCAGCTTTGAGGCGCTGGTGACTAGTGGGCCAAACCAAATCGGCAAGGCGGCTGCCTTTTGAAACGTGGTGCGGGCAGCACCAAAATCCCGCCGGTCCATTTGCTCCTTGCCCAGACAAGTCAGGGCAAACGCATCATCCGGGATTTGTTTGACGGAATACGCCCAGAGTGTGTAGTCATTCTTCCAGGCTGGCTCATACCGTAATGTCAGCCCTGCCATCCCCAAAGTCAGAAGACACAGAACCGGAATTTTTACACGGTTTGGATAGCCGGCCAACCAGAGTGCCGCCGGAAAAACCAAGCCGACAATGGAGACATACAGATAACGGTCGGCAGGAACCAGGTTTCCGGGCAAGAGGTTCAACATGGGGGAGAGGAAGGCCATGAACCAGCCGAATCCAAAAAAGGCATGACGCTTTCCCCACCAGCTTTTCCAGGTGACGACAAGGCCCAGGGTGGTGGCAACCATGCCAAAAACCACCAGGCGCAGGTCCGGGGCAACGGTCTCCGGATAGCGGGGGCAAAGATTCACCGGCCACAGGGTATGGGTGACATACACCCCGATGCCGAGAAAAGGATGGGCAACCCGCTCCCAGAGAGAAAGTTGGGCGGCGGCTCCTTTTTGTCCGACAATCAATTGGGAATCAATCGCCAGCCAGGCAAAGAGCAGGCTCAAAAGCACAAAGGGAAGATAAGCAAGCAAACGGTTCCGGTTCAGTTTTTGGCGGCGATAAAGGTCAAGCAACGGCAGGATCCCACACAATGGAACCCACTGGGCTTTGGAAGCCAGGGCTGCGGCAAACAACACCAGGCTGGTCACATACCAAAGGGAAGCAGTCTGGGGAGTCTTGAGAGTCTGGGGAGTCTTGAGAGTCTGGGGAGTCTTGAGAGTCTTTGGAGTCGAAGCCGAATCAGTGATGTTCGCGTTTTGGTACCCAAAATCCGAATCTGGATTTTGCTCCTGCCAATTCTCAAGACTCCCCAGACTCTCAAGATTCCCAAGACTCCCCAGACTCTTCAAATACGCCCACAAAGCGGCAAATCCGAAGGCGGCAGCCAAGACATCCTTCCGTTGGGCGAGCCAGACCACGCTTTCCACCCTGGTTGGATGGAGAGCAAAAACCAGGGCACAAAACCAAGCCGCAAAATCCTTGCGGGTCAGTTCCCGAATAAAAAGAAAAACAAAAAAGGCCGCGAGCCAATGCAACAGGAAATTGGTGCTGCGAAATGGTCCGGGCTCGGCCCCACCCCAAAGCGCCCAGTCGATTGCGTAACTCAAGCGGTGGAGCGGGTTATAGTTGATAAAGTAGTAGCTGGTGAAAATTGCGGAAATGTGCTCCCAGTCGAGTTTGCGCAGAGCCCGGTCTTCCAGGATATACCGGGTGGAATCATATTTCAGAAAGGCATAGCCCCAGGACATGCCAAAGGTGCCCAAAATCAGGGCTCCCAACCCGGCGAGTGCTTTTCCGTTGGTTCTCAGCCAGAATCGTGCAAAGGGCAGGTGCGAAGTGGTTTCAGGTTCCATTTTCCAGGGTCATTTAGGGAAGAAAGCGGGCCAGTTGCGGGTCACGGGAAATTTCCAGATGTAATTCAGGGTTCCGGTTGAGCAAACCCCTGAGGAATGGTTGGGGGTCGTTTCCGGCAGCAAGCTGGAGTCGCATCAGGTTCATCACATATTGTGGTTTAGGGTCAGCCTGGACTGCTTCACCAGCAGCGGCCAGGGCTTGCCTGGGGCGCTTGGTTTGACGGTAAATGGCAGCCAATAAATTCAGAGCCGGGGCCGGGATTTGGGCTCCCAGACTGGTTCGGGCCGTGAGGAGCCAGGTTTCCGCTTCAGCCAGCCGTTGTCGCTGAAATTCACTCAGTGCCAATCGGTAACGGGGTTCAATCAGTTTTTCATTTAAGCGGGCTGCTGCCCGATAAGCCTCCTCGGCTGCCGGCTTGTTTCCCATACTTTCATACAACCGGCCAAGCATTAGCCAGTAGCGGTCATGGTATGGATCCTGCGCAAGCAGTTTTTTCACATCACTGAGTCCGGAAGCCAAATTTCCCCGTTCTTCAGCAATTCGAACCGACTGATAGGTTGCTTTTGCCAGAAATGAGGCACCGAGTCTTTCGGGGATAGGTGTAGCATGCAACAGCGTTTCGGCTTCGGCAACCCGTTTCTGGTCCAACAACCAACTGCAATATTGGAGCTTCAGGGAAATGGAATGAGGGGTGGCTGCCAGGGCGCGTTGAAAAAACGTCTCTGGGCTTGTTCCCTCTTTTTGCGCCAGCATCATGGCAGTTTGATAAAGCAGGGGATGTTGTCCCTGCATGCGCAAAGCCAGCTCGATAGTTTGGTGGGCCTGGGGAAACGTCCCGGCATCGGTTTGGGCCATTGCCAATTGGGCCACGACCAGAATATTGGTCGGGTCAAATTTGACCGTATAGGTCCACAACGAAAGATCGTTTTTCCAAACCGGTAAATACCAGAGGGTGGCGGCCAACCAGAAACAACTCAAACCAGTCGTTGTCAGCATTTGCTTTTGCCAGGAAAAACGGCTGAACCAGACTCCCAGACTGTAGAAGGGGCCCAAAATGGCAACATACAAATAGCGGTCGGATGGTTCCAGTAAACCCGGCAACAGGTTGAGCATCGGCAGTAAAAACAGATAAAACCAGCCCCAGCCGAAAAACCAAACGCGTTGCGCCTGCCAACTGCGGACCATGGCCCAGACAGTCATAACAAAGAAGATCACACCACCGGCAACCACCCACCATTGCGGGTTGGGACGGCCAAACCGGGGAACCCGCAAATACAATTGGACAGGCAGCAAGGTGTTCCAGGCATAGACTGCCAAATCGGTGAAGGGGCCAGTCAGATACACCCACAACGAAGGTGAAGTTCCTTGTTTGCCCTCAATCAGTTGAGCGTCAACGGCCAGCCAGGCAAACAGCAGGCTGACGGCAAAAAACGGCACATACGACCACATCCGGACCCGGTTCATTGGGTTTCGTCGAGCAAGGTCAGTCAAAACCAGGACTGCTGCCAGTGAGACCCATTGGGCTTTGGAAGCGAGGGCACAGATATACAGTCCAAGACTGATTCCATACCAAAAAAGGAATGTGGGAGCGTTCCGGGGTGACAGAGTGGAACCAACAACATGATCCGAAGGACCGGCATGGTCGGGTTGGGCTTTCAGATAGGCCCAAAAGGCAGCAAACCCAAAGACCGCAGACAAGACGTCCTTGCGTTGCGACAACCAGACAACACATTCAATCCGGGTCGGATGCAGGGCAAAAACAAGAACTGCCAGCCAGACTGCCAGGGGTTTGTTGGTAAACCGGTTCCAGCTCAGGTACGCAAATACAGTGGCTCCCCAGTGGAGAAGAAAATTGGTGGCCCGCAGACAACCTGGGTCGGGCCCCCACAAGGCAAGATCAACCATGTATGAGATTCGGTGCAGGGGGTTGTAATTTACATAATAATAAGTCGTTAAAACCCGCCAAAGGTGTTCCCAGTCCAGGACCTGGATGGCCCGGTCCTCCAAAATGTAGGTGACGGAATCCAGTTTCAACATGGCATAGTCACGGGACCAGCCAAACGTGCCCAGAATCAGGACTCCAAGAACCAGGGTGGCGACCAAACCTGGATGAGCGGAACGTACTGATTGAAAAAAATTTGTTTTTGGATTCATTGTGATTTTGATTTCGTGGTATCTTCGCGCTCCAACACGCTCTTCAATCCCTGTTCCGCACGAACAATACCCAAAACAACTATGATTTATGGCCAAAAAGTGGTTGTGGTGCTGCCAGCCTACAACGCTGCAAAAACCCTGCTCAAGACCTACAATGAAATTGACCGCGATATTGTAGACGAAATGATTCTGGTGGACGACGCCAGTCATGACGATACAAGCAAAGTTGCTGAAAGTCTGGGCATTACCACCATTGTCCATCCGCAAAACCGGGGATACGGCGGCAACCAGAAAACCTGTTACACCGCAGCCCTCAAGGCCGGAGCCGATATTGTCATCATGCTCCATCCGGATTACCAATACACTCCGAAGCTGATTCCGCCCATGGCTTATCTGATTGCCAGCGGGCACTACGATTGCGTGCTTGGGTCCCGGATTATCGGCAAAGGAGCACTCAAAGGCGGCATGCCGAAATACAAGTTTATTGCCAACCGGTTTTTGACCGCTTTTCAGAATATTCTCTCCGGTGAGCGTTTGTCGGAATACCACACCGGGTATCGGGCTTTTTCCCGCCGGGTGCTGGAAACGCTTCCGCTGGAAGAAAACGACGACGATTTTATTTTTGACAACCAGATGCTGGCCCAGATTTTTTATTTCAATTTCGGGATTGGCGAAGTCAGTTGTCCGACCCGCTATGAAACTGATTCGTCCTCCATCAATTTTATCCGCAGTTGCAAATACGGGTTTGGGGTTTTGGGCGTCTCGCTCTTGTTTCGCCTGCAAAAAATGGGATTGGCCAAATCATCCATTTTTTCGGCCAGTGGCCGCCGCCTGGGGGAGTAAAACCCGAAGCTGGGGGCGGCTGTCAGTAAGAGAAACCTGCCGGATTTCATCCGCGACTAAAATTATCTGAAAACCCATGGATTCCGAATTTCTTGAATCTGAAAAGAAAAAAGGAAGGCTGTGTCAACCGGTATGCTCCGGCGGAAGTTCCTGCGGTGAATTGACATTCACCAGCAACTGACTGGCATGGGGCAGATGGGCATATTCCTCCGGGGTGACAATCCGGGTTGCAAGGTGGCGGGGCAGGGCATCCACTCGGCGCACCCCCTGGTCGAGCAGGCTGGAAACCGTTGGCAAAATATCCCGATGATAAACCGCACAGAGTCCCTGAACGGTTTTTCCCTTGTGGGTTTCAACTTCGGGCAGCACCGCGCTGGCTTCATGTCGTTTGGAAAGCAGAAACATCAGCCACTCAACCGTCAGAAAGGGCAGGTCACAGGCCAGCACGAGCACATACTCCCGTTCAGCAAGCGTGAGGGCGGTTTCGATTCCGGCCAGCGGCCCGGCAGGTCGGTCGGGGTCACGGCGCACATCCGTTCGGAGCGGCACCCCCAAACATTGGTAAGCTGCTGAAGGAGAGGCGATAACTGCAACTGTATCAGTTGTTTCCCGTGCGATTGCAAGTACCCGTTCAATCATCGGCACGCCTGCGACGGCAACCCAGGCTTTGTCGCGGCCCATGCGGCGGCTTTCGCCACCTGAAAGAATGAAAGCGGAAACGTCAGGGTGTTTCATGGCAGTGAAGGAAATACATTGAATTTGATGTCCGTTAAAATTAACGTATGTCCGTTCCTTTGAAAAATTCCTTTGCACCTTTGGCCGTTCCCGGCGAAAATCAAACCCGTAGCACCAAGCAGCGCCAAACTTAAACGCTCAATGGAATTCCTTCCCGTTGGTTTCAGGTGAACCCTATGCACATGCGTCCGTGGCTCGTCCCTGTGTCGAAGTTCGTGGTCTGGAGCCTTTTCCTTTTGCTCTCGGTGGTCTTTGGTTCCGAAACCGTTCTGGCTCAGGCCGGAGTGGTTTTTCCCGGTGATGACAATGTGCCCGATGCGGCCCGCCTGTCACTCGACGAAATGACCACCGACATTCGCATTGACCATCAGTTTGCACGGGTGAAAATCGTCCAGATTTACGGCAATCATACAGACCGCGTGCTGGAATCCCGCTACGTGTTTCAGATTCCAACCACGGCGGCCATCACGGATTTTGCCGTCTGGGACGGTGACATTCGGATTCCGGGCGTCATGCTGGAAGTCCGCCGAGCCAATGAAATCTATGAGGAAATCAAGCAAAAGGCGATTGACCCCGGACTGCTCACCGAAGAGGACGAAAACGGGGCACCCAAGGCGTTTACCGTGCGGCTGACACCGATTCAGCCCTACGGAACGAAACGGGTGGAACTGGAATATTGCGAAGTGCTGCGGGTGGAGGGCGAGCAAACGTTTTTTTCGCTGCCGCTCAAACCTTCGGCCTACGGTGAACAGACGGTTGGTTCCTTCCGGCTGTCGCTGGATTTGTTGAGCCGGGTGCCCATGTCGGCTTTGAACCTGCGTAGCAAACAGTATCCGCTGGGGTTTGGGGCGCAAACCCCGGACCATATTTCAGCCACGTTTCAAGCTGCCAATGTCGCCTTCAAAGAGGATTTTGCTTTCGATTACACCTTGCAGAACCGCAAAAGCCAGATGTCGGTGCTGACCTATCATGCGCCGGAAATCCTTTCCGCCGTGGATTTGCGCGACCCGAATCATACCAAGCCGGACAATGACGGCTATTTCGAGGCGGCGGTGGTGTTCAACGAACGGGGGGCGGTCCCGGAGGAATTCAACCGCCAGCCCGCTCCAAAGCGGTCAGTGGTGGTCATGCTCGACACCTCGCTTTCGATGAACTGGGAAAAGCTGGACCGCTCCTACGAAGCCGTCGAACGGTTTTTGCGGACGCTGACCCCGGCGGACAGTTTCAATCTGGTGTTGTTTAACGATGACGTGAACGCCCTGGGAGACAAGCCCCTGACCGGCTCGCTGGAAAATGTGGAAAAGGCGCTCCAGTTTATCAAACAAGGGTACTTGTCGGGCGGGACGGACTTTGTCCGGGGCCTCAAGCGGGCGCTCGAACTGGCCAAACAGCTTCCCGGTGACGAGCGCGCCATTGTGCTCCTGACCGACGGCAATCCGACACTGACCACAACCAGCGCCCGTGGCATCGTGAACGAATTTTCCAAGGCCAACAAAACCGGAAACCAGCAACTGGCGCGGCTGTTTGCCTTTGGCATCGGCCAGGACACCAACCGGGAGATGCTGGCCGAGTTGGCCCGCTCCAGCAACGGGCATTTTGACTGGGGCCGCGAAACCGACGAACTCGAATTCCGGCTGAATGCGTTTTTTGCCAAGGTCGGCCAGAAACCGATTGAAGGACTGACGTTGACGACTTCGGATTCCAGTAACTTTTACAACGTCTATCCGGATGTGGATACGACCTGTTACGACGGTTCGCGGTTTGCCTTTGTCGGACGCTTCCGCCGGGCCAACCCCAACGTCACGTTCACGGTCAGCGGCAAACAGCAGGACCGCGCGGTGAAGCTCGAAGAAAAAGCCGCTTTGCCGGAAATGGACGACACGCACAAGCATGTGCCCTATGTGTGGGCGCGGGCCCGGATAGACGCCCTGCTCCGGCAGATTGCCTTGAACGGCGAAGACGAAGCATTGATTGCCGAAATCATCGCCCTTTCCAAAAAATACAAGATTGTCACACCCTACACGGCGTTTCTGGCGGCTCCGCGCTCGTTGCTGCGTCCGCGTGTGATTAAGCCGGGCGACCCTGTGTTGCGGGTCAAAACCGATGCGGCCATCAATTCGGTCGTGGCAGTGTTTCCCTTTGGGCTGACCAAACCGTTGACGTATCTGACCAGCGAAGACATTTGGGAAACCCGGTTCCTGGCTCCGAAGGAAATGGCGGACGGCAGTTACACCTGCCGCCTTGTGCTGACCGACCGGAGCGGCAATGTCTATCAGGAGGAAAAGAGTTTTGTGATTGACTCGCACCCGCCAACCGTCAAGGCCACGGTGGCCAAACCGATTGTGAATGCGGGCGAAGCGACGGAAATCATCGTTTCGGCTGACAGCGATACGCGCCGCATCACGGCCCGGCTGTTTGGAGCACAACCGGTCAAAGTCGTGTGGGACGAAAAACGGAAGGCCAACCTTGGCACGCTCAGAATCCCGGCAGGATTGCCGGCGGGCGTCTACACGGTGGTGGTGACGGCGGAGGATTTTGCCCATAACGTCGTCGGAACCGAAATCACCGTGGAGGTCGTGGGCGGGTGACAACGTTTCTGTTTTGGAATCTGAATCGAAAAAGGCTGGAAACCACACTCGTGCAGATGGTGCACGGGCACAATGTGGATATGCTGTTGTGTGTTGAATGCCAAATTCCACCAACTGTTTTGCTGGAGTTGTTGGAAAGCCCGGATCAGATACAGTTCCGCTTTACGCCGTGCAAAAATAAGTCTTTCGGGGTGTACACACGATTCCCCAGTAAATTTCTCAGTATCCTGGTTGACGAACCTCGCTATACAATTTTTCGGATTGGGATTCCGGCCCGGTCTGAGATCATTTTTGCAATTCTTCATTTCCCAAGCAAAATCTGGTCTGGAGAGAGCCTAACAATTGAGTGCGTGGATTTCTCAAAATGTCTTCGGGAGACGGAAAAACAAGTTGGTCATGCGCGAACGGTTGTCATTGGGGATTTCAACTTGAACCCCTTTGAAGATGGGATGGTGGCAGCCACCGGGTTGAATGCGGTTATGACACGGGAAGTTGCATCCAAAGGACATCGCACTGTACACGAGAAGCGGTACCCGTACTTTTACAATCCTATGTGGAAGTTTTTCGGTGATTTGACAGAAGGTCCGGCAGGGACGTATTACTATAGTCAATCTGAGAAAAAAGCGTACTATTGGCATATTTTCGACCAGGCTCTTCTTCGCCCTGATGTGCTTACCTTTTTTGATCCGGGCAAGTTAAAAATTTTGACCGAAGTGGATGGTGTTTCATTGTTCAAAAATGGGTTGCCGGATAAAGAACTTTTCTCAGATCATTTGCCGCTTCTACTCACCTTGAACCACTGACACTTAGGAGGGATTATGAATAGTAATTTACAGGATTTGTGGCCGGATGACTTA
The DNA here is from genome assembly GCA_019695185.1 of Blastocatellia bacterium. Lineage (GTDB taxonomy): Bacteria > Acidobacteriota > Blastocatellia > Chloracidobacteriales > Chloracidobacteriaceae > JAIBAN01. The sequence continues at coordinate 15,083 of JAIBAN010000054.1, forward strand.
GCTGTCACAAAGCAATTGCCGCCAGTGGTGCTTCTGAGAAGGCAAGCTTCAGCGTTGGGAACAAAGACCAATGGATTGGTCGAAGCTGAGGTCAGGCAGTTTGCTAGTGGAAATGCTCCTTTTGGTTGGAAGTTTGTGCTTGTCGCTCCGGTTTTGGATAATTATCGAATCGAATTATTTTGTGTACGGCATGGACTTGAATTCTATCCCTTGGAAATATTTGGAAATGACATTGAGAAATGTGAAATTCCAAACGAAGAAAAATTCCTTGTTAAATTAGCTGAAATTTTTGCTTCGGAAAAGACACTCAAAATTGTGCGAGCCCTCCTTGCACAAAGCCAAGCCTTTGAAATCCCTGCTTGATATGACTGAATTCAAGCCACACTGTTTATGGGGATGATACTTTGCCAAACTCATGGGGGAACCGGAATTGCCCATGTTTGCGCACATCTCGCTGCTCAGGTTTCCGCCCGGTTACCCCTTTCGGCTTTTTTCGGTTACAAGTTTGGGGATTGACGATTGCCCGCCGGATGACCATTGGCTGGTGATTCATTTGTGCCAGCCCTGTTGTCGGGAACGCGGATTGCTGCTTGAAGACAGTCTGATTTCCGAAACCGACCAGGATGGAACATGCCAAAACAAACTCACGACCGTTCCAGTTTGCAGTTTGTGTTTCCAGGAAGCCAAAGCACGAAAATAATCATGGGACTCCTGGCAATAACTGCCTCCCAAGAAAAACTCTGCTCTCAGTCCTCAGTCCTCAGTCCTCAGTCCTCAGTCCTTGATGTATCCCTTAGCTCTGAATTTCGCGTTCATGTTACATTTCCCCCTGCCGTAGCATAGAATTTCCATTCCTGTAACAATCCGGTCACAAGAGTCGCGTTTTCTGTTCCTGAACACAGCGAAATGTTGGTTGAAAATCAGTATTTCTCGCTCTCACAGGCCCGGACGCGACACTGCCTGAAGAGAACATCCTCGCAGCAGTCCGCAGTCCTCCGTTTCGGAATTGAAGAGGTACACTATGGACAAGCAGACAATGACCCCCAGTCTCCCGCCGGAAACCGCGACCTGTCTTTTGTGCGGCAGGAACCAGCCTCCCCAAGCTTTCTGCATTCAGTGCGGGGCTTCGCTGCAATCGGTTGCTTCGCTGGCCGCCCCAATCATTCCCAAAATCATTTACCAACCTCCAGTTCACCAGAAAACAACCTATCTTCCAGTCCAAAACAAGCAGCATCCGGACAACTCCTTTTTGTACACGGTCACCGCCATTCTCTGTAGCGGGGCTGCCATCGTGAGTGTTGTCCTGATGGGAAAGGCCGGCCCGCTGTTTCTCGGCTATTACTTTATGATTGGGCTGGCAGTTTGTTTTGGATTGGCGGTGGCCCGCCGTTTCACGGAAGGCGGAGCGATTCCCAAACTCAATTTTTCAGACCCGTATCTATTTGCTTATTTGCGCGGAGGAAAAAACGAAGCGCTCCGCGTGGCCACGCTGGCTCTGATTGACAAAGGTTACCTGAAAGTGGATGGCACCAACCTGGTGGCCTTCCTGCCTGATACCAGTCTGGTGATGGAAAATCCGCTGGAGCAGAAAATCCTGAGTTGTTTTCAGGAAAAAGCCGCTGCCACGTGGATTTTCAAGGACCAGGAACTTGAAGCCGAATGTACCCGCTATGACTTGATACTCAAGGATTACGGGTTCTTGCCGGATGCGGCAATCAACCGTCTGCGTATCAAACGGTTTATTGTCGCACTCTCAGTTTTATGGGGGTTGTCTTTGACAAAAATCTGCATCGCCCTTTATGGAGGGCACACTAACATCGGGTTTCTTGTGGTTCTGACGGCGCTCTTCACTATCGTCACCCTTTTGCTAATTTTCCGGCAGAGAACCTACCTGGGCGACCGGGTGATTCGTGAATTGAAGGATACCTTCAACGATTCGCGCAATCTGGTTCCGCTTCTGAAATCCACTGGCGAAACCGACCAGATTGTTTTGCTGGCTTCGGTTTATGGCCTGAATGTGCTGCCAGTGGTTGAATACCCTCACGTGCATGACCTCTACGGCCAGTCAACCCACTCCTCTACGTACTATTCATCCTGCGGTGGCGGGAGCAGTTGTGGCGGAGGCAGTAGCTGCGGTGGTGGCAGCAGTTGTGGCGGCGGTGGCGGTTGTGGTGGGTGCGGGGGAAGCTAAAAACCCGTGGCAAGTCTTGGGAGTCTTGGGAGTCTTGGGAGTCTAAAGAAATTCACAATTCTCTCAATATGAAAGACCTGAACCCTGAACCCTGAACCCTGAACCCTGAACCCTGAACCCTATGAATGACCGTTTGGGACTGGGCTGGCGGCCTCCGCTGGCCAGCGGAATATTGACCCATCAGCACCGGGTTGATGTGATTGAAATCATTGCCGATGACTATTTTGACGCCTCCAGGCGGGAACTGGCCCGGCTCAAGACCCTGGCGGCACAGATTCCGGTGGTATTGCATGGGGTCTCATTGGGAATGGCTTCGGCAGCCCCGGTGGATGCAAAGCGGTTGGACCGCATGGCCCGGCTGGTGGAGGCGATTGAGCCGGAATATTGGTCGGAACATTTGGCGTTTGTCCGGGGTGGAGGTACCGAAATCGGCCATCTGGCGGCCCCGCCCCGGACAGCGGCCACAATTGCCGGAACACTGAAAAACCTGGAAACCGCCACCGCCATCGTGGGTTCAAAACCGCTGGTGGAAAATATTGCCAGTTTGATTGACCCGCCCGGCAGCACGCTTGGCGAAGCCGAATGGGTGGCCACAATTTTGAGGGAATCCAACTGCTCCATGCTGTTTGACCTGCATAACGTCTATGCCAATGCGGTCAATTTTGGGTTTGAAGTACAGACCTACTTTGAAACGTTGCCGGTTGAGCACATCAAAGCGCTTCATCTGGCTGGCGGACGCTGGGTTCGTTCCCGTGAGTATCCCGAATCCCGCCGGTTGTTGGACGACCATCTGCATCAGGTTCCATTGCCGGTATTTGACCTTTTGCGGGAGGTTGGGAAACAGGTGCCGCACCCGCTCACGGTCATTTTGGAGCGGGATGGAAATTTCCCCGAAATCCGGGTTTTGCTGGATGAACTGGAACAGGCCCGGACAACGCTCAAACAGGGCAGGGAAAGCGGCCTGCTCCGACCCCTCAAGGTATGAACGGCGAAAACCTCGAAGCCTTTCTGGCCCGCCTCTATGTTGATGAAAATCTGCGCGAACGGTTTTTGGCCAATCCCCAGGCCGAGGCTGAGCGGGCCGGGCTTTCATCTGAAGAAAGCGCCGCGCTGACTCAAATAGACCGGGTTGGCTTGGAACTTGCTGCCGATAGTTTTGCCCGCAAAAGACTCTACAAAGAACTTCATGCCCGCCCCCAAACCTTCCTGGAACGAATCAAGGCCGTCCTGAGAAAGTTCTGAGTTCCGCCTTCAGGCGGCAGTTTGGAGTTCCGCCTTCAGGCGGCGGTTCTGAGTTCCGCGTTTACGCGGCGGTTTTGAGTTCCGCCTTCAGGCGGCTGATTGGCTGACAACTTTCCGGGAGATTTCCTGAAAACACATTCTGCTGCGTAAACGCGGAACTCAGAACAGCCGCCTGAAGGCGGAACTCAGAACAGCCACCTAAAGGTGGAACTCCGAACAAAGGCGGAACTCTGAACCGGGGAACTTTCCCGCGTGGATGGTGTCAAAGTTCGTTGACCTTCATACAAATTCGAAATACCCCACAATCCGGAGTTCCTTTATGCGCCAGCCTTTTTGCGGGTTTAAGTGGCCTCTGCCATTCGTCTATCGTTTGGTGGCCTTATGTGTCTGTGTTGGTGTCGGCACCGCAATCATGATTTCACGTCCGGCCATTGTGGGGGCTGCTCCCAATGTGTTGCTGGCGGCTTCATTTCGTCCGGGACAATTGGATGTCTCCATCGAGTCGAATCAGGACCTGGAAATAGCCGACCCGCAACTGACTTTGGAGGTGTTGGCCCCGGATGACGACGTGTTGGCAACCCGGACCATTCCATACCCGGCCAAAGCCGTGAACCGGGGGAAATTGCAGGTGACGCTGGAATTGCCGTCGGGGCTGTACCGGGAGGATATTGTCTGGCATCGGCTCCGCTACCGGATAACCTCGACTTCACAACCGAAACTTGAGGCGCTGGAACGGGTGACGTTGATTTCGGAGGTCATGCGCTATCCCATTGTGCGGTGGGTGGGACCAGATACCTATTGTGTCGGCAGCCGGGCCACCATGCAGATTTTTGTGTTTGAGGGACGTACCCAAAACCCAATACAGGCTGGAGACGCCCGTCTGAATCTGATTCAACAGGATAAAAAGTATGAACTGGGGACGGTTGTCATAAACGAGTCAGGTTCGGTCAATGGGCAGGTTGCTTTTCCTGCCACAGTCAGTGGAATGGCTGTCCTTGAAGCCCGGATTGAAACCGAATTCGGAACCACCACCGCTTCACATACCATCAGGTTGGTTCCAGGCGAAAAAACGCTTCTGACCACCGACAAACCGATTTACCAGCCGGGCCAGACCATTCACGTCAGAGCGCTTTCCCTTGACCGTTTTACCCGCCAAGCCTGTGGCAAACGCCCTCTCACGTTTGAGTTTTTTGATGGGAACTCAAATCGGATTGCCCGCCGGTACGCTGAAACCGATGCGTTTGGGGTAGCTTCCACAACCTTGCAACTGGCAACCGAACTTAACTTGGGGTTTTTTCGGATTCGGGCACGGTTGAGTGATGTCAAAAGCCAGGAACCTCTGGAGGACGATTCCATCACGGTCGAAGTAAAACAATACCAATTGCCGAAGTTTTCGGTGGCGATTGAACTTGATAAAAACGAAGCCGGGAACCCCCGTTCCTGGTACAGTCCGGATGGGACCATTGGCGGAGCCGTGACCGCCCGTTATTACTTTGGAAAGCCGGTGGCCAATGCCAAACTCACGGTTTCTGTGGTCCGTTCCTTGTATGATACGCCAACGGAAAAACCAACCCTTGAACTGACCACCGACCGTGAGGGCAAAGCCCGGTTCCAATTTCCCATCACCAAACCCCTGGCCAAAGGCAGCGACGAACCCGGAGGAACCTACGTCTGGGTGAATGCCTCGGTGACGGATACCGCCCTCCACACGGAAAGAAATGCGGAGGCGGTTCGGATTGCAACGGAACCAATTCTAATTTTGGCTGCACCGGAAAGCGGATTTCTGGTGAGCGGAGTGGAAAACCGGGTGTATGTGTTGACCGCCTATCCGGACGGAACTCCGGCGGAAGTCGAAGTGCAGGCCGAAGGATTGCAGCCCACCACCTTCAAAACCGACAAACATGGTTTCGGCGTCGGAACCTTGCCTGCTTGGAACGTTCCCTCAAAGCTCTTCATCAAAGCCAGGGACGCCGCCGGTTTGACCGGGAAAACAGAGGTTACGCTCCCGCGTGACCGGTCCAACCTCAATTCGCATCTGCTCCGGACGGACCGCTCGCTCTATCACACGGGCGACACACTGACCTGTACGGTGCATTCGGCAAGTTCCCAGAAAACTGTCTTTCTGGACATCATCAAAGAAACCCAACCCATTTTTTCCCAGCCCGTTCCTTTGAGTGAAGGAAGCGGCACCTTGTCGGTTCCCCTCACGAAGGACATGTTCGGGTTGCTCGATGTGCGGGTCTATTCCCTGAGGGATGAAGCTTCCGTTTCAGGCGACCATCAATTGATTTATGTCGAACCGGCGGATGGACTGGTTATTTCCGCCAAAACAGAGCGCGAAACCCTGAAACCACGTGAGGAAGCAGCTATTGATTTTCTGGTGACAGACAGACAAGGCGTCGGCCAGCAGGCGATTCTGGGTGTGGATATTGTGGATGAAGCCGTCTTTTCCCTTTCCGAAAAGAAACCGGGCTATGAGAGGGCTTTTTTCTATCTGCGGGAACAGTTGCTGGGGAATGTTTTTGACAGCTATGGCATCAGGATGAATGAAAGAAGCTTGGTGGAACAACTCAAAACTGATTTGAAAAACCAGCGAGAAGTGGCTGCCAGACTGCTGTTTGCCGCAGCCCGCGAGGTGGACCCTTATCTGTTTCGCAATTCCTATGGCCAGGAAACCATCAAGACCTTGCTGCGGGCCAGACGGCCACAATTTGAGCGAAAGTATTTTCTCACGTTCCAGATTCAAACCGACCGGCTGCGCTTCAAAATCAACCGGTATTTCAAGGAAAACAATATCACTCAGGGAGATATCAAGGACCTGGTTCGGCAAATGACGAAATCCGCGTATCTCAGTCAGGACGACATCCGGGACCCATTCGGAAATGAATACCGAATTGACTCCTACAATTACAATCAACGTTCCCAGATGAGCGTCACGTTTTACAGTTCCTTTGTCAGCGACATGTTCTATGACTATGGAGGGATGTCGTTCAGACGGGTTTTTTACCTTCAATCCGGCAGTCTTGACGTTGTGACGGATTCGGTTTTTTCCGGAAAAATCAAAATCCTGAAAGAGGAAAATCTACCCTCTTCCCAGGCTATTTTGCGGGGGTCGGTAACTGATGAGGATGGAGCCTCACTGCGGGATGCCATTGTCCTGCTGCAACCGGTGAGCGCCAAAGCACCCTGGGGCGAAGTGCGCCAGATTTTTGCCGATTTCAAGGGTTTTGTGGATTCCGAGGAAATCCCCGCTGGGGAATACCGCCTGGGGGCCCTGGCAGACGGCTATCTGGCTGCTGTGACGTTGCTCAAGGTAACTGGCAGGGAAATCATCCGGCTGGATATGGTTTTGAAAAAAGACACAACTCCCAACCGGTTGCCGTTACAGCTTTTGACCTCTCCCAGGGAAAATTTCCCCAGCCCATACGGATACTATATTGACGCACAGGGCAAGGTCCGGCAGCGGCCGGCGGCAGTTTTGGGTGGCTCGATTGGTGTTCCTGGCGGTGTTCCTGGCGGTGTGGTGGGCGGAAGCCTGGGCAGTACCGGAGATGCTGCACCGCCGCCGCCGCCGCCCCCACCACCGGGGGATACGCCGCCCCCGCCCCCGGAAGGAGTTCGTTCCTATTTTCCGGAAACACTCTATTCCAACCCGGCGGTGATTACCGATGCCCAGGGGCATGCCCGCATTACGGTCAAAATGGCGGATTCCATTACCACGTGGCGGATGCTGCTGCTGGGGTCCACTGCCGATGGGAAGCTGGGTTCGACCGTGGCCAATCTGCGAGTGTTCCAGGACTTCTTCATTGATGCCGATGTGCCGCCGACGCTGACCAAGGGGGACACCGTGGCAATTCCGGTGGCGGTCTACAATTACCTGCCCAGGGAACAAACCGTGGAACTCACCGTGACTCAGGCTGACTGGATGACGGTGGCGCAACCGGTGCGAACCCTCAAGGTGGCTGCCAATTCCGTTTCAGCCGTGTATTTTCGCATCCGGGCCGAAAAAACCGGAGCGCAGCCGTTCATTGTCTCCGCCCACCTTCCTTCAAAAAAACTCAGTCCTCAGTCCTCAGTCCTCAGTCCTGAAAAAAGTCCTCAGTCCTCAGTCGCCAGTCCTTCAGTGGCGGATGCCGTTTCCCGAACCATCACCGTCATTCCCAATGGGACCGCCAAATCTTTTGTCATCAATCAGGTGCTGGAAAAGGAAACCTCTGCCCAGGTGACCATTCCGGTGGAGGCACTGTCCGATACGGGACGGGTTGCGCTCAATGTGTACCCTTCGGTTTTTTCCCAACTGGTTGAAGGGACCGAACAGCTTATCCAGTTGCCATACGGGTGCTTTGAGCAATCATCCTCCATCACAGCGGTCAACGTGGCCGTGCTCAATTACCTGAATGTCACCGGGAAGTCCGCTCCTGTAGTTCGCGCCCGGAGCGAACAGGCACTCTCGCAGGGTTACCAAAAATTCCTTTCCTACGAAGTTGGGCAGGCTGGATATGCACTGTATGGCTCCGGGCGGGCAAATCTGATGTTGTCGGCCTATGCCCTTCATTTGCTGGCAGACATGAGCCGGGTGTATCCGGTTGAACCGGCGGTGCTGGACCGCACGCAAAAATGGGTGGCACGCCAACAGATGACTGATGGCAGTTTTTCGGAGCCACCTTATTTTTATTCATATTCCTATGCCGGAGGAACGGACCGGCTCCGGACCACGGCTTATGTGGGTTGGGCGCTGGCTGCGAGCGGGTACAAGGGACCGGAGGTCGGCAATGCCTGGAGGTTTGTTTCCGCCCGGTTCCAGGAAAAAACCGATTCCTACACGCTGGCCCTGATGGCGCTGTTTGCACTTGAAAGCAAAACTTCCCAGGGGGAAACCGACGAGATTCTGAAGGCTCTGGCCGCACAGGCCATTCCACTGGTGTCCACCACCTATTGGGAGTCAAAGGAACGGACTCCCACTTATTCCACGTCGGAGACTGCCATCCTGGAGACAACGGCCCTAGTGGCGCAGGCTTTGGCCAGATGGGGGAAAAACAATGAACTGACCAGCCGGGCGCTGGGCTACCTGCTGGAAAAAAGAAGTCACTACGGTTACTGGTATTCAACCCAGGCCACGGTTTTGTGTCTGAAAGCACTGACCACCGCAATCAACGCCGCTGAAACTGCCAATGGCACCATCCGGGTCCGGGTGAACGGACAGGAAGCGACCGAAATCAAAATCAATGCGGAAACGCTGGATTTGCTGCAACGTGTGGACCTCACCAAATGGGTGAAACCCAGCGGAGTCAACACGTTCGAACTGCGTTATGAAGGAACCGGCGGCAAATTTCCCTGCCAACTGGTAACCAGCTATTACATCCCTTGGAAAAAAACAGAAACTGTTAGGGAAACCGGGCCGCCGCTGGCTGTGCAGGTGGACTACGACAAACCACAGTTACGCCAGGATGAAATGCTGACGGCCCGGTGCAGCATCAAAAATCAACAATCCGAGTCGGCTCAACTGGTTTTGCTGGAGCTGAATCTGCCCGCCGGGTTTGCGGTTGAACGGGAGGACTTTGCAGCCCTCCGCCAAAACGAATCAACCAAAAACAAAATCAACAAATTCACGATACAGGCCGATACGGTGACCCTATACGTCTCCGGGCTGGAACCCGGCGAAACCATCACGTTCCCCTATCGGCTGCGAGCCAAATACCCGGTTGAAATCACCACGTTTCCCAGTCGGGTCTATGAATATTACTCGCCTTCCAGGGGAGGTTATTCGCAACCTGTCAAACTGACTATCACTGAGTGATGACATGAGGACTGAGAAACCAAGGACTGAGGACTGAGGACTGAGGACTGAGCCTTTTTTTCATCCTCGGCGGTGTGCCGTTCCAGGTACATGCAGACTGTGGTGAAAGAGGATAATTCCTTTTGACATACTGGAAAGCTCTCCAAATATGACTGCTGCTCGATTACACCAACGCACCTATTCACAATTCGGCCTTCCGGTTATGTTCATTCTGGCCGGAATCCTGGTTTTCCTCGCAACCTGGAACGGATTCACCAGCCATGCCCAGGAGGAGGAGACGGCTCAAACTCCCACTTTCCAGGTGGTGGTACGGGAACACGAACTGGAGTTGAAAGTGTTGTACGAATTCCCGGAACATACCAAGGGGAACGCCATCAAGGTGGAACTGCTGGCTCCGGACAATGATGTCATCACTACTGACATGATTCCGTTTGAGCCAGGGGCCGACCATTCGGTGGGGCTGATGACTCTGGGGTATAAAATCAAACCAGCGGACATGGTTTGGTATCGCCTGCGCTATCTGATTCTTACCCAGGGAAAACCAGCCAGTGAAGCGGTGCCCGGTATCGTCATGGTAAGTCAGGTTTTGCGCTACCCGGTCGTGCGGTTGATTGGCACTCGGACTTTTGGGGCCGGCAGTCTGGCCCGGATTCGGGCCGTGGTGGCTGATGGATTGGACGGAAGCCCGGTGACGGACGGGTTGGTCAAATTTTCACTGAAACAGAAAGACCGGAAGGTTGATTTAGGAGCTGCCAAACTGGACGAGGCAGGGAACGCCAGTGAGCCATTCCGGTTTCCGGATTCAATGGTTGGGCAGGCAATTTTGGGGATTCATGTCGAAACCCGTTTGGGAGACCAGGATTTTTCGGAACTCGTATCGCTGGTGACTCCGGAAAAAATCCTGCTTTCGACGGACAAACCGCTCTACCAACCGGGACAGACCATCCATGTGCGGGCCCTGGCGCTTGACCGGTTCTCCCGGCAACCGGCGTTTGACCGACCGTTACTGTTTGAAATCAAAGACGCCAAAGGCAATAAAATTCTAAAAAAGAGCACAAAAACCAATGCGTTCGGGGTGGCCTTTACCGATTTTCAACTGGCGGAGGAACTCAACCAGGGAAGTTTTCAAATCCAGGCAATTCTAAGCAGTCTGGCTGACCCATTCGAAACCATCAGCCAGACCCTGACGGTTAAAGTTCAGACCTACAAACTGCCGAGATTCAAAGTCACGGTTGAACTGGACAAGGATGAAAACGGAAAACCAAAAGCATGGTACAAACCGGGTGACACCATTTCCGGAACAATCACTGCTCGCTATTTCTTTGGAAAGCCAGTGCCCCAGGCCCCGGTTTCAATCCGATTGAACCGGTATGACACTGGAATTATCCCGCCACCGCCACCACCGCCACTTGATACTCCCGGTTCCCGGACCGAAATTCCCCGAACGGACCAGGACGGGAAGTATCGGTTCAGCCTGAAGCTTGAACCGGTCTATGGAATTGGGAGCGATGCGATTGGCGGGGTTCCACTGGGTATCGAAGCCACTGTCACCGATGCCGCCCGTCATTCCGAGAAGGATTTTGAACTGACCCGCGTTTCCACCAGTCCGATTCTGATTCTGGCCGTGCCTGAAAGCGGTTCGCTGGTGATGGGAGTCGAAAACCGGATTTCCATTTTAACGACCTACCTGGACGGAACCCCGGTTTCCGCTGAAGTGCAGGCTCCTGGTTTGGCTCCGGCCACTATCAAAACCGACCACAACGGATTTGGCGTGGGGGTGACACAGGTGACCAGTTATGGCATGGACCTCCAGCTCAAGGCCCAGGATGAAAAAGGGAACAAAGGCAGCGCGACGTTGCATTTTCCCGCTGACAAAGCTGGGAACCAGGCGCTGCTGTTGCGCACGGACCAAACGCTCTATCAAAGCGGGGACACGGTTTTCTGCACCCTGAAAACCGCCGGTTCGGCTCAGACGGTGTTTCTGGATGTCATCAAAGAAGGCCAACCCGTTTTTTCCACCGCCGTGTCAATGCAGGAGGGGAACGGTTCGACCCGGATTCCGTTGTCAAAAGACCTGTTTGGAACGCTGGACATTAGGGCTTACAGCCTTCAGAGCAGCTACCTGACTGAAACCCACCGGTTGATTTTTGTGGACCCGCAGGATGGTTTGACTGTGACGGCAACGGCGGCAAAACCGGTGTTCAAACCCCGTGAAGAAGTCGAGTTTGACCTTTCGCTGACAGATGCCAAGGGAGCACCCAAACCCGGCATCATTGGCGTGGATATGGTGGATGAGGCGGTGTGGGCGCTCTCCGAAAGCCAGCCCGGTTACGAAAAAGCCTTTTTCTATCTGGAACAGAAATTTCTGGAAAGCAATCAGGTGTTTTCCAGGCTGCCTTACCAGGACCGCGAGCCCTACAAGGTGATTTCCTTTGACCCGGCGGCTCCGCGTGCTGCTGCTGCCACCTTGTTGTTTGCCGCTGCGGCCAATCTTAATTCATACACGTTGCTGAAAACTTATGGCGAAACCTATATCGCCGAACTGCAACGAGTGGCCTTCAGTCCCACCCGGCAGAAATTCCTGCTCACCTTTCAGTTGCAGTCGCGGATGCTTCAGGAAAAAATCAACCGGTATTTACATGACAAACACATCACCAAGGGACCGATTGAAGAATACCTGGAGGATATGAAAACAACCGGGTACCTGACGGCCTTTGACCTGACTGACCCGTTTGGCAACCCCTATACCATTCAAACCAGAGCGGATGATGATGAATCCGATGCAGATGACATCCAGGTGGTTTTGGATGGAGGTTACGATGAGGGGGGAGGGCATGGCCTTTCCATTGACCTCCGTCGAGTGTGGCACATCCACCAACCGATTCCCCCGTTACAGACCAGCCCTGAGTTTACCGGAAAAAGGTTGGTGTCACGCGACCGCCGGACACCGCTCACCAAAGCCCATATTGGCGGATTCGTCAATAACGAGTTGGGCCGCGCGCTTTCCTGGGCCACGGTGCTTTTGCAGCCTCTGAATCCAGCCAAACCCCTTTGGTCCCAGGTAAAAGCATTTGCAACCGATGAAGATGGAATTTTTGAAATAGAGGACGTTCCAGCCGGAACCTATTATCTGGGGGTGATTGCTCCGAAATATGGGGGAACTACCAAACTGATTGAGGTTCGGGGCGACGAACAAATCCGCTTTGAAATCATGCTTCGAAAAGCCGACCCTGACACGGTTCATCCGATTCAACTCAGTACCACGGAACAATCGAAATGGGATAATCAGTATGGTTTGTACATTGACCGAAAGGGAATCATCAAACCTTGTCCAAGACCTGAAATGTTCATTCCAAGTGGAGCGGTCGAGGGCGTCCTGGGGGGGACTGGTGGAGGAATTGGAGGCGGTGTGGGAGGCGGGGTTCCAGGTGGGGTTCCAGGTGGGGTTGTTGGTGGGGTCCTTGGGGGAACGGGTGGCGGTTCGCCACCGGTCCGGTCCTATTTCCCCGAAACGCTCTATTCCAACCCGGCAGTGATTACCGATGCGCTGGGCCATGCCCGCATCACGGTCAAAATGGCCGACTCCATCACGACCTGGAGGGTTTTGCTCCAGGGCTCGACCGCCGACGGGAAAATCGGTTCGGGGCTTGCCACGGCCAAGGTTTTCCAGGATTTTTTCATTGATATTGACGCCCCGCTGGCCTTGACCGAAGGTGACACCGTGGCCTTGCCGGTGACGGTGTTTAACTATCTGCCCAAAGCCCAGGAGATTGAAATCGGATTGGAACAGGCCAACTGGCTGTCACTGGTCAAAGACCAACCGGTCAAACATCTGAAACTGGCGGCCAACGCCGTGACAACCATATTTTTCCGGATTCGGGCGGAAAAAGTCGGGAAACACCCCTTTACGGTCACCGCCCGCCTGAGCAAACCAGTCAATCTGGCCGGTACTGAGTCCTCAGTCCCCAGTCCGCTGGTTGGAGACGCTGTTTCGCGCACGGTGGAGGTCGTACCCAATGGCAAAGCTGAAACGCAGGTTGTCAACGACATTCTGAACTCCCACAGTACCAGTCGGGTGTATCTGCCGGCGGAGGCAATTCCAGGAGCCAGCCAGATGTTTTTGAAATGTTATCCGGCCCCGCTGTCACATCTGGCAGAAGGGCTGCAAGGGGTTCTGCAAATGCCGTACGGCTGTTTTGAACAGACGTCCTCGGTCACCTATCCGAATGTCATGGTGCTTGAATATCTCAAAACCACGCACAAACTGGCACCAACCCTCAAGACCACGGCTGAGGGGTACATCTCGCAGGGGTATCAACGACTGCTCACGTTTGAAGTCAACCGGCAGGGATTTTCACTCTATGGAAGAAGTCCAGCCAATCCGATGGTGACGGCCTATGGGTTGATGCAGTTGACTGATATGGCCAGAGTGGCGGAAGTTGAACCGGCAGTCATCGAGCGAACCCGGAAATGGCTGGCCAATCAACAAAATTCAGATGGCGGATTTTCCGCGCTGCCATATTTTCAGTACGGTTCACCATTCAACGGGGGGCCGGCCAACCTGCGTTCGACTGCCTATATTGGCTGGGCTTTGGCTGCCAGCGGTGACACAAGCGGCGCTGCGGAACGTGCCTGGAAGTATCTGGAAAACAAAGTGAGCGAAAAGACCGATGCCTATACATTGGCGCTGGTGGCCAATTTCGCTTTGGAAATCAAGGCCAAAGAGAATCCAACTGCCCGTCTGGTGAACCTGTTGGTGCAAAAAGCCAAATTTGGGGAGGCAACCGCTTTTTGGGAGATTACAGATGCAACTCCGACCTATGCCCATCTGGGGACGGCCACCCTTGAAACAACCGCATTGGCCGCACTGGCACTGGTGCGATGGGAAAAAAATCCGGAATTGGCCCAAAAAGCCCTCCGGTTTCTGCTCGCAAACAAGGACTGGCGCGGCACTTGGTACTCAACCCAGGCTACGGTGTTGTGCCTCAAAGCCCTGACCACAGCCGCCAAAGCTGCCGGGGACGCCGTGGGAACCGTGGCCCTGCGGGTGAATGGCGTGGAAGCTGGAAAGCTGGACATCAAGCCTGAAAACTTTGACATCCTCCAGCAAATTGACCTGACCAAGTGGATAAAGCACAACGGAGACAACACGGTGGAACTGAGTTATGACGGGACCGGCGGCGGATTTTCCTACCAGATTGCGGCCCGGTATTATGTACCCTGGAAAAAACCGGTTTCGGGCCAAGTTGATAAGCCATTGCTGGACCTCAAGGTTGCGTATGACAAAACCAGCCTGAAGGTTGATGAAAGCGTGACCGCCAGTTGTCAGGTCCAGAACAACCTGTCCGAACCCGCCCAACTGGTTATGCTGGAACTGGCCATTCCACCGGGTTTTGAAATCAACCGGGAGGATTTTGAGGCTGCCTTTTTTGTCTTGTACCCGGCAAAGTCCAAAGTCAGCAAATACACGGTCAAAGGGGACACCGTGACCATCTATCTGACCGAACTGGCAGCCGGAGAGGTGTTTGCCTTCACGTATCAGTTGCGGGCCAAATATCCGATTCAGACCCGGACTTTTCCCTCACGGGTTTATGAGTATTATGCACCTTCGGTGGGTTCATATTCCCAACCGGCTGATTTGGTGGTGACGGATTGACCCTTCGGAGTGCCTGTCTATGAAATCAGTCCTTTTTCGCTGTTTGCTGTTGCTGCTTGCTTTTGGGCTTGGCTTGGCAAGCTTTGAGCGGTTTTTCCGACCTGTTCCCAACGTGATAGAACCGGCCCCCAAAATGGCGGAACTGCCGGATTGGCGGCGGAATTCACTGGTAGCCGGAAATACCAATTTTTCCCTCAGGTTTGTGAAATTTTTCCGACAGGAAAGGTATCTTTATGCCCGGTTGCGTCTGACCAACCAACAACCATTCACCGGCTGGTTTTATGGAGCCAATTGGAAAGAATTTCATCCGGAGGAACAGCCTCACCCTTTTGGCCACGTCCAATACTTTGAAAATGGGGTTCAGGCTCGTGAAACGCCAGGATGTTTCCCGCTGGAGATGAACCCTCTGGACGCACGGGGAGCCGTTGATTTTGACATTCATCTGGGTAATTACCAGGAGTTCAGAATTGGTGTCCTGGTCAATTGGGAAAAGGAAGGAAAACCCTGGACCTACTGGACCCGCAGGGTTTCGTTGGCTGATATGGCCTCCAATAACTTTTAAGTGATACAGGCATGAAGATTCTCAAACCGGCACTCATGTATTTTGGCTTGGTCTTTGGAACCGGGTTTTTGTTGGGAATTGTCCGGGTCCTGCTTCTGGTACCACGTTTGGGCGAACGAACGGCTGAATTGCTCGAGATGCCGCTGATGCTGATTGCCATCATCCTGGCGGCCCGCCGGGTCAACCGCTGGCTGGAAGTTCGAAAGGCAATACCTTCACGGTTGGCGTATGGTCTGACCGCCATGAGTCTGGTGCTCTTGGCCGATGTGGGCGTAGGGGTTTTTCTGCGGGAAATGTCTCCGGTGGAGGTTTTCACCAGCCGCGATGCGGTTTCCGGAATTGCCTATTACGGAATGCTGCTGGTTTTTGGCCTCATGCCCTGGCTGTCAGGTTTCGGTCGGGGAAAGTCTGGTTCGGTGGCAAAGGGTGAAGGGTGAAGGGGCGTACAACCCGTTGGCCCTGTAAATATTTCGGTGCTTTGCCGAACAACTTTCTTTTCACCGCAGAGACGCAGAGGTTTCGCAGAGGTTCGCAGAGGTTTTCTTTGCTTTACTCTGCGCATCCTCTGCGGGTTCTCTGCGCCTCTGCGGTGAAAAATATGACAGCACTAAAATATTTACAGGTACAACCCGTTTTTCACCCTTCACTCCTCACCATCCACCCTCACCCTTCATTTCTTTTCCAGCATTGAGGTGACCAAATCCGGGTCTTTGTTGAGCAGGGTCTCACTGATTTTGGAAAGAACTTCCTGTTCTTCTTCCGAGATTTTGTGTCCAAAGCCAAGAAAACCACCCGAAGCTTTCGCCACCCGCAGACAAAACCCGACCAAATCCGAGGGATTTTCTTTTTCGCTTTCCTTGGTCGTATGGTCCAGGACGAAGTGAATAATTCTCAGGCTGGTTTCAAAAAAAGTTTTTGAGGGTTGTACCGTGAGCCATTGGTTGAGCTGTACTGAAGCGGGACTGTCCGGGGTGATTCCCCGCTGGGCCGCCAACTGGTTGATGAGGTTCCGCTCCTGCGAGGTAACGCTGCCGTCGGCCCAGGCCACCTGAATGAGCGGCACCAGATGGAGGATGCTGACCGTTTCGCGGCTAAACCCCAAATCCTGTAACAGGGTCAGAACATCTTCATCGGCGACGCCCACAGCCTCACCCAGGGCTTTGAGTTGAGTTTCCTTTGCGGTTCGTTCCCGCATTTTGGCCACCAGTTCCTGTTCTTTTTTGTGGAAGTATTCCTCTTCCTTGGATTTCTTGAAATCTTCGAACGTGTCGCTGACTGACATGTGAACCTCCTGAAAGTATTGAGATATGTTGGATATAAGCCAAATTCCGGTCCGATGGCTATCGTTTTCCTGCCAGATTGGCCCATTCCCCTGATTGGATAAATGACGCCCAGTAAAACGGATGTTGGTGTTTGGGGTCTTTGAGCAGTTTGAGTTGGGTGTTGCGCAGAGCTTCGGAACGGCCTTCACCGGCCTTGAGCCGGCTGTAGTAATCCACCATCAGTTCCCGCGTCCCCTGGTCTGAAATGGACCAAAGGCTCATCATCTGGGCTTCGCTCCCGGCCAGCACCAGCGCCCGCCGCAGGCCATACACGCCGTCGCCATTTTTCACGTCACCGAGTCCGGTGTCGCAGGCTGACAGGGTCACCAGTTTGGTTCCCCACAAATCCAGTCGGGCTGCCTCCAGCGCCGTCATGGTGCCGTCGTTGACGGTGCCGCTCTGGTTGGCTCCGGCAAAAAAGAGCCATGAGCGCAGGAGCGGGTTTTCCACTCGCAGTTGGTCCACATTGACCGTGGTTAATTCTTCAGCCCGCCCCAGGGCACGGGTCCCGCTGGTGGAGGCTTCACGAGGCACGTCCTCCAGGAAATACCCGTGGGTGGCCAGATGGAGGATTTCAGGTCGTCGGACCTCCAGTAGTGCCTGTTTGGTGGCAGCCTGTTGCATTTTAAGGCGGACCCCCGGCAACAGAGGCTCCAGGAGGGTTCCTTCCTGGGCGGTGCCCTTGAGGCGCGCCAGCGGGGCGTATTGTTTCCCCATCAGGAGCGGCCCGGTTCCTTTCTGGTAATCGGGGTCGGCCAGCACCAGGGCCGGTTCCCGATGGGAGATTTTGACCCCCAGCCGGAGCAAATCCCGCCCACTGGTGAGATAGGTCAAGGTGTAGGTTTCAACCAGGAATTTTCCTTGGTCATCCACCAGGGCGGCAAAGGGAATCAGGTTGAGCGCCCCATCGGGCGAAAGCAACAGGTGTCTGGTTCCCCCCAGCAAAGACCGGACTGGTTTTAGCACCAGTTGGTCCAGCGCCTGGGCTGCCGGTTTGACTTCCTTGTCCAGGTCGGCTTTGGGGTTGCTCAAGGTTTTGCGCAAGGCGGCCACGGCCCGGTCAATCGGCTCGGCTTCGCCCAAATCCGCAAACTGCAACAAAAAGTCTTGAGAGTCTTGAGAGTCCTGGGAGTCCTGGGAGTCAAAAGAAAGGGTTAAGTTCCGGGTTTTGGTTTTTTGGTTTTTTGAACTCCCAGGACTCCCAGGACTCCCAGGACTTCTTAAAACATACGCCACGTAACGCGGAGGGCCATACCTTAGGGTTTTGGCCTCAAAAGGACGGTACACGGCATATTCCACCAGACTGGCCTGCACTGGAATTTGTTGCTGCACATTTTCCAACGTAATTGGGGTGGCTTGAGCCTTGAACTCAGCACTTTTGGCGCTGATTTCAGTTTCCAGTGTTTCTTTCCGTTGCTCCAGTTCCTTCAAATATGCCAGATGGTCCGCCGGTTTCCGGGGACCCGGCCCGCGCAAGGTCAAGACGGAGATTTGTCCGGCCAGACTGGCATAGGCATCCAGTAATTTCTGTGTTTCAGGAGTTTGCTGTCGCCGCAGCATTTCAATAGCTCCGGTCATGGCATCAAGGGCACGTCCTTTGCGGCGGAGAATGACCGTCAAGGCCATCCGGAGCGCGGCCTTGTCCTGGGGTGCGACTTGAACATTCAACGAAATGGACCGGTCTTTCAGACCTCCCGTTTTTTTCAGATAGAGCGCTTTTTGTCGTTCGGAGCCGGCGGCCAGATTACGCAGCAGGTCTCGTTCAGTGGCGTCATCGCCCTGTGTCCGATACTGAATGGCCTGGGTCGTCTCACCTTTGATTTGGTAGAGGATAGAGAGAAGGTTGAGACTGGTGGCTGTCTCCGGGTGGTCGGGGCCGAGTGCTTTCTCACGGATTGCGAGAACACGCTTGAGCAGCACCTCGGCCTGGTCGTAATCGCCTTTGGTCTGGGAGAGCGCAGCCAGATTGCAGAGGTTGGTGGCGACAGCCGGGTGGTCAGGGCCAAGCGTTTTTTCATGAATGGCCAAGGCGCGCTGCCACAGCGGCCCGGTCCGGTCGTAATCGCCTTTTGCATAGTAGAGACCTGCCAAGTTGTTGAGGGCGGTAGCGACATTATGGTGATTGGGGCCAAGTGCTTTCTCCCGGATGGCCAGTGCACGCTGATAGAGCGCCTCAGCCTGGGCGTAATCGCCTTTGTCCTTATAAATCGAGGCCAACCCATTGAGATTGGTGCCAATCCCTGGATGGTCAGGCCCAAGCGCTTTTTCCAGGATGGCCAGCGCACGTTGGGAAAGCAGCTCGGCCTGGGTGTAATCGCCTTTGTCCCCGTAGACCATTGCCAAGTTGTTCAGGCTTTCAGATGTTTGTGGGTGTTCAGGCCCCAGCATTTTCTGCCGGATGGTCAGCGCTTGCTGGAACAGGGATACGGCTTTGGCAAAATCGCCTTTGTCCTGGCAAACCGCCCCCAGGTTGTTGAGGATAGTGGCGATATTCGGATGGTCAGGACCGAACGCCTTCTCACTAATGGCCAGCGACCGGTGCAGCAGCAGTTCAGCCTGGGCCATGTCCCCATTGGCTAGGCAGACTGTAGCCAGATTGTTGACGATTTGGGCGACCGATGGATGGTTGGGGCCATCCGTTTTCTCCTGGATGGCCAATGCACGCTTGAACAGTGGTTCAGCCTTGCCGTAGTCACTGGTGAAATAGTAGATCGTAGCCAGATTTTTGAGGCTCTGGGCCACCAAAAAATGGTTGGGCCCGAATGTTTTTTCACTTTTTTCCAGTTCCTGTTGCGCCAGCGGCAGGGCTTGATTGTACTTTCCGGCTTGGCGGAGCCTTTTAACCTCCGCATTGAGTTTCTCAATTTCAACCTGAGCGCGGTCCTGTTCCGTGGCGGGCTTGACTGCTCCCAGCTTGAGTTCGTAAGTCCCCGGTTGCCCTGTCTTTGCCATTGATTCCACTTCAAGGATGAAGCCGCCGCTTTGGTCTGCGATAAATAACAACGACTCCGGCCCTTGAGGGCCGGTGGGACTGTCCACTTCCTTTAACATTTTCCCATCGGAATCCAGCAGCCGCACCACCACGTCAATCCCGCCTTGCTCCACCACCAGTTTCAGACAGTCATTGGCCTGTAACGTCAGCGGGTAGGTGTGTTTGGCTCCAGGCTTCAGGGTTTGCGGTTCAACGGGAAAGTTTGGACGGGATTGGGCTGGGCCGTCAGATTGAGAAAGGTTGCCGTTAAGTGGTTGGAACCCCGGACTTGATGCCCAACCGGTATTCACGAGACAGCCCATCAGCCACCAGGCAAGGCACACAGAGGATATGAACCGGACAGAATGGGGCAGCATGGTTTTTCTCCACAATGAACGTTGGATGTGGTTCGGTGACACGATTATTTGGAAAAATGTGCAATCCTGCCGGGTTTAGTAGGACATTCCGGTGAAACGCACTGAAGCTCAGGCATTTTAGAGGAATTACCCAAAAAATGGAAAAAACAAGTGCTGGACGGGAAAATTTCAGGTTGGTTGGAAAAGGTAAATCGTGAATGAAAACATGGTGAAAGAGTTCCCGGCCCAAAATTAACCGCCAATGTGTGAAAACCGTGGTATGCTGCAAACATACCAAAAAGTCCTCCTCACCTTTACCGGCAGCTACACCGGTACATCATTTTTTAACTTTTTATAATGTTATTTAGGGTCGTCAACCCAAGCCCGCCGGTGCTGGCTCAAGGCTGGCTCGTGTTTTTCCCGGCAAAAACGAACCATCAGGGGAGGAGGCTTTTTTATGTTTTTCCATTGTTCGCATTCCAAAATCTTTTTTATCGTCGGTTTTCTCCTGTCCGGGTTGGCCCAGCCAGCCTTTCCACACCTCTCAAATCCCACCAATCAGATTTCATCTGGCGGCAGCGCACCACCAGCAATGAAAACAGGCTCAGTCCTCAGTCCTCAGTCCTCAGTCCTGTTTTCAGGTCAGGAACCTGCACCGGCCTTTGCTTTCCAGTCTCCCTTGACCCGTGAATTGAAAGCTGGTGAAACCCACCGTTATCCGTTCCGGCTCAAAGTCAATGATGTCCTCAGATTGATGGTGGAACAAAAGGGAATTGATGTGACTGTCAGGTTGCTGGGGCCGGAGGGGAAACCGGTGCTGGAACAAAACAACCCCAACAGCGGAAATCAGGGAGACGAGGCGATTTTGACTCTTGTGGAACAGGATGGAACCTATACGTTGGAAATTACGGCGACATCCTCCACCGCTCCAGCCGGAAGTTATGAACTGAAAGTCGAACCCATCAAGGCCGCAACCCCGCAGGACCAGACGGAGTTGGAAATCCAAAAGCTTAACTTCAAAGCCGGTGAACTGCTTCAGGCCGGAAAGTTTGACCAGGGGTTGCCGTTGTTGGAACAGACGGTGGAAAAAAGCGAGAAAACCTTTGGGGCGGAACATCCGCTGCTGGCTGACAGTCTGGCCAATCTGGCGGACGGTTTGGTGAGCAAAGGCGAGCTTGCCAAAGCCGAACCGTTGTATCGCCGGGCTTTGAGCATCCGTGAACAAGCACTTGGGCCCAACCATCCCAATGTCGGAGCGACTCTCATCAGCCTGGGCTGGCTGCTCTATTTGAAAAGCGATTACAAACAGGCCGAGCCGCTGTATCAACGGGCTTTGGCGATGTTGGAAAAAGCGGCTGGCCCCGACCATTTGGACGTGGCCAGTTGCCTGAACAATCTGGGGGCGCTCTATTATGCCAAAGGGGATTACCTCCAGGTGGAACCGTTGTACCGGAGGGCGGTGGCCATCAATGAAAAGGCTCTGGGGCCGGAACATCCGTTTCTGGCCGTCAATCTGAATAATCTGGCTGTGCTTTACAAGGAAACCGGAAACTATGCCCAGGCGGAAACCCTGTTCCAGCGGGCTTTGAACATTCAGGAGAAAAACGTCGGTGCGGAAAGCCCCAACTTGGCCACCAATTTGAATAATCTGGGAGAGCTTTACCGGCTGAAAGGCGATTTCCAAAAAGCCGAATCATTTTACCAACGGGCACTGGCCATCCAGGAAAAAGTGCTGGGAGCGGAACACCCCAGTCTGGCCATGAGCCTGAATAATCTGGCCGGGGTCTATTACAACCAAGGTGAAATGGACAAGACGGAACCCCTGTACCGGCGGTCGCTGGCCATCAGGGAAAAGGCTTTTGGCCCAAACCACCCGGCGGTGGCTCAAAGTCTGAACAATCTGGCCAAAATCCAGCAGGATAAAGGTGACCTGAAACAGGCTGAACGCTTGGCTCAACGCGCCCTCGCCATTTGGGAAAAAGCCCTGGGTCCGCGCCACCCGGAAGTTGCCACCACGCTCGGCGTCCTGGCCGGCATCCAGCTTTACCAAAAAGACTATGAAGACGCCGAATCGCTGTTTAAGCGGGCACTGGCCATTTGGGAAACGGTGGTGGGGCCGGACCACCCGAATGTGGCCCGCCATTACAATAATCTGGCCGCGCTTTATCGTGCCAAAGGTGATGTTCCCCAGGCGATTGCCTGCCAGACCCGTGCCAACGAGGTCAGTGAACGCGATTTGGTCCGCAATCTGGTGACCGGTTCGGAACGCCAGAAACTGCTCTACCTCAGGCAGACGGAAAAATATACCGACCGGACTCTGGCACTCAATGTACAGGATGCGCCGCAATCCCAAACCGCCCGGCAGGCAGCCCTGACGGTGTTGCTCCGGCGCAAGGGGCGGGCCTTGGATGCCTTGGCCTCTTCCATTGAAACCTTGCGGCAACAACAGGATGCGGAAATCAATACCCTGCTGGAGCAGTATGCCGGTCTGGCCGGGCGGATTTCGGTTCTCACCTTGCGTGGTCCGGGCCGACAAAAACCGGAAGACCATTTGGCTCAACTGAAAACGCTGGAGGAGCAAAAGGAAAACCTGGAGAACGAAATCAGCCGCCGGAGCAAGGAGTTTCAGGTCAAATCCAAACCAATCACATTGGAAGCCGTCAGGCAGGAAATTCCTGCCGATGCGGTTTTGCTCGAATATGCCGTGTATCAGCCGACCGATTCCCAGACCGGAAAGGCCGGTCCGCCGCATTTTGTGGTGTATGTGCTCAACCGGCAGGGAGAGATTGCAGGGGCCGATTTAGGAGAAGCTGCAACCATTGACCGCTTGGTGAATCGCCTGCGGGACCGCTTGCGAAACCGGAAATCAAGCCGCACCAGGGAAATCAAACCTGCTTCCCAGGCATTGGAACGCCTGGTGTTTCAACCGGTGCGCCGACTGCTGGGGAAAGCCGGTCACTTGCTGATTTCCCCGGATGGTTCGCTGTGTCTGGTGCCGTTCGCCGCCTTGATGGACCCCAAAGGAAAATATCTGAACGAGCAGTACCGGCTCACCTACTTGACGAGTGGCCGGGATTTGCTGCGGCTGGCCGTAAAGGTTGAAACCCGGACGCCGCCGCTGGTGATGGCTGACCCGGACTATGCCGAAGGCAGGGGACCGGTTCTGGTCGGGCATCAATATGCACCCTTGACCCGGCTCAAGGGAACGGAAGGTGAGGGAACCGCCATCAAGGGGCTGTTTCCCCAGGCCGAATTGAAGATGCAGTCGGCTGCCACCATTGAAGCCATCAAGGCGGTTCAACGCCCGGAACTGCTCCATCTGGCGACCCACGGGTATTTTCTGGAGGACGTTTCCCGGACGGCTTCCCAAAGCGATGAACGGTTGCTGGTCCGCGAAGACGCCAGAGTTGACGTGGAAACGCTCAAGGTGGAAAACCCGCTCCTGCGGTCCTGGCTCTTTTTTGCCGGGGCCAATCAGGCCAACACTGCCAACGAACAGGGAACGTTGACGGCTCTGGAAGTCGCCCAGCTCAATTTGTGGGGCACCAAACTGGTCACCCTTTCAGCCTGTGAAACCGGACTCGGTGAAACCAAAACCGGTGAAGGGGTCTATGGTCTGCGCCGGGCTTTGGTACTAGCCGGGAGTGAGGCTCAGTTAATGAGCCTGTGGGCTGTTTCGGATCGGGCCACCCAGGAATTGATGACCGGTTATTACCGCCGCCTGAAAGCCGGTGAAGGTCGCAGCGACGCTCTGCGCAAGGCACAACTGGAAATGCTGAAAGACCCCAAACGGAGCCATCCGTATTACTGGGCGGCTTTTATCGAGTCGGGTGAGTGGGCCAATCTGGCTGGGAAACGACAAGCTGAGGACTGAGGACTGAAAACCAAGGACTGAGGACTGAGGACTAAGGACTGAGCCAAATTTCATCCGTAGCGGTGTGCCGTTCGCGGCCTCCGAAGACGATGGCGAAAAGCAAAAACCTTGTCCCCTCAATCAAATCTGCGCTATAAGGTCCGTTTCCTCAAAATACTCACTGCGAAAGCCTTTTACAGAAACACTATGCTTCTTTCAATTCAGGAAAAAATCCGGACCCGCATCCGCGAAAGCATTGCCAAAAATTTTGATCTGACCTTGCAAAACCTGGTGCTGGAACATCCGCCCAAGGTTTCGCTGGGTGACTTTGCCGCTCCGGTGGCTTTTGAATTGGCCAAACAGCTCAAGGCAGCCACGGGTGCCAAACAGAACCCGCGCCAGTTGGCCGAGAAAATCCGCGAAGACGTGCTGGACCTGCCGGAAGTTGAGCGGGTTGAGGTGGCCGGGGCCGGATACCTGAATTTTTTCCTCAAACGCTCGGATGTCTTCCTGCGCAGCCTGCAACCCCAGACGGAACCGGCGACCCCTCGGATTGGCGGCAAACTGATTGTCGAGCATACCAGTGTCAACCCGAACAAAGCCGCCCACATCGGTCACCTGCGCAATGCCGTGCTGGGCGACACGCTGGTGCGGTTGCTGCGGGCCTGCGGCGAAACGGTGGAAGTGCAAAACTACATTGACAACACCGGCGTGCAGGTGGCGGATGTGGTGGTGGGGTTCCAGCATATCGAAAAGAAAACCCTGGACGACATCAAAGCCATTCCGGGCAAGTTTGACGATTACTGCTGGGATTTGTATTCCAAAGTCGGACGCTTTTACGAAGAGGACAAAGCGCGCCTGGAACTGCGCGCCGCCGCGCTTCATTCCATCGAAGCCGGTACCGGCGAAACGGCGGAAATTGCCGAACATGTGGCCATGCGGATTTTGCAGTGCCACCTGGATACGATGTGGCGGCTGGGGATTTCCTACGATGTGATGCCACGGGAAAGCGAAGTGCTCCACCTGCATTTCTGGGATGCCGCCTTTGAACGGCTGAAAGCGACGGGCAGCATTGTGCTTGAAACCGAAGGCCGCAACAAAGGCTGTTGGGTCCTGCCTGCTGAAGGCGACGAAGCGGCGGCGGGTGAGGAAACCGAACACGACGCGGACAAAATTCTGGTGCGTTCCAACGGGACGGTGAACTACACAGGGAAAGACATTGCCTATCACTTGTGGAAGCTGGGCCAGCTTGGCATGGATTTTCATTACCGGCCTTTTTTCACCTATCCCGACGGCCATCAGGTCTGGATTTCAACGACCGAAACCCCACAGGCTGAAATCTCGCACGAAGCCTTCGGCAACGGAGCAGCCTATTTTAACGTGATTGACGTGGGGCAGAGCTACACCCAGGATTTTGTGAAAAAAGGAATTCTGGCCGTCTCCGAGGAGTCGGCACGGGTCCGGGTTGCCCGCAGTTCCCACGTCAACTATGAAAAAGTGGCCCTCACTCCGGCCAGTTGCATAGAACTTGGCTTTGAACTTTCCGAAGAAGACCGCAAACGGACCGTCATCAACATGGCCGGACGAAAGGGGCTGGGCGTCAAAGTTGACGACCTTATCAACCGCCTGGAAGCGGCTGCCCTGAAACGCGTGGCCGAACATGAAGTTGACCGAGCTCAAAAGAAGCCTGGAACAGAACTGACCGAACAGGAACAGGTCATTGCCTCCAAAGCAATTGCCGTTGGTGCGCTACGGTATTTTTTGCTCAAATTTACCCGCAACACTGTGATTGCCTTTGACTTTAAGGAAGCTCTGGCTGCTGAAGGTGAATCAGGTGTCTTTCTGCTCTATGCCATTCGCCGTACCTATGCCATTTTTGAAGAAGCCAATGCACGAGGCCTTCAAACCGACAATTTAGCGCAGGAACTGGCGGACAATCTGGCCCAAATTCCTGATTATTTTTCTGGTGCTGAAGGTGACGACCTGTGGTCTTTGGTGAATCTTGCCTTGCGGCTGGAAGAGGTGCTCCAGGAAGCGGCGGAAATCCTGGAACCGGCCCGGCTGGCTAAATATGCTTTTCAACTGGCCCAGCAATTCAGTGCCTTCTATAACACCAAAAACAACCGAATTCTCCAACAAACTGACCCAATGCGGCAGAAAGTGCTCTTTGGCATTGTGAAACTGACTCAACGTAGCCTGGAATCCGCCGGGAAGGTGCTGGGGATTGAAGTACCGGCCCGAATGTAAAATTGAGGACTGAGGACTGAGGACTGAGGACTGAGGACCAAACCAGTTTGAAGACCGAGAAATGAAAGCATTTTCTTTCGACCGATTGCGAAGCCAGGTTGAGGCATCAATTCCTTTGCAATTCGGCCTCAGTCCTCAGTCCTCAGTCCTCAGTCCTGTTTCTTATCTTTACCGGGTTGCCAAATTTGCCAAAACAAGCCAAACTCTGGCTTCCACCTCTCAGACAATCAAAAAAGAACCACAGTTTCACGCTCACTTCACGACTCGTCAGGAACGGGCTTGTCATTTTTCGCAGACCAGGAGCGAACCTGCTGTCCAAAGATACAGGTTCCCAGGGTTTTTGCTGCATTCTTTTGCCAAGGGGAGAACTTGGGGTTTATGGCTGCCGCTGAGACGCCTAAATTACCGCTTGAACAGCATTGGTTATGTCCGCCCGCAGCGGATTCCGACCAACCCACATATACACATTATCGTCCGGCACTGCTGGTTGAATGTCAGCTCAAGTTCCATCATTTGCGAGCCCAATTCAAACATACCGCCGAACGCCGATATACCGCGTGGTATCCCAAAGGGTACGCCCTGCCCAACTGGGACAATCCGGCGATTGACCTCAATTCGAGTCTGCATCTGGCTTTTGGGCCGACGTTGAATTTGTCCCACCTGACCAACGACTATCAGTTCACTAAACCATTTTTTGACGAATGCAGAGAGGAACTGCTCAGTCGGCTCGTCCGGGCGGAAAAACTGACCATTTACCACAACACCAATTTCAACAAATTTTCCGAGGTGGACGAAACCCGCGACGCCTTTATCGCCCGGTTGGCGGAAACGGCATCGGAAAGCATCGAAGATGATTTGAACAAGCTGGTCCGACGGGTCAACCTGAAACTCTCGCAGGTGCGGGAAACCCAGGAACGGCGGGGACAACAACTCGACATCCCGGAAACCTACCTCAACAGCATCCTGCTCGAACGCAAACATGAACTGTTTGCCAGTCAATCGCGTCTGGAAGCGCTTTTTTCCAGCAGCGAACGGTTGCTGGTAACGAGCAGCGACGGCATTCCTTCGCTCCAAATTGAAGACCCCGAATATCACGAACTTCAGGAAACCCTGCAACGGATTGAGGACGAAACCAAAAGGGAACTGAACGACCTTTGTACGCAGTGTATTCAACGGGCCTCGGAGTGCGATGCCTTCCATATCGGCCTGCAACCCAACCAAATCACGATTTTACGACAAGGCGTGTTGTGGGTGCCCATTCAGACCTAAAAACAGGACTGAAGGCTGAAAAGCAAGGACTGAGGACTGAGGACTGAAGAACCAGGACTGAGGACTGAGGACTGAGGACTGAGGCCGAATTGCAAAGCAATTGATACCTCAACCTTTCTTCTCATTTCATCGAAAGAAATTGTTCTCAATTCTCAGGCTTCAAGCTGGGATGGTCCTCAGTCCTCAGTCCTCAGTCCTCAGTCCTGGTTTTTCAGCCCTGTCACCTCTCCGTTGGTGGTGGCCACAATCACCAAACCGTCGGCAACGGCAGGGCTGGCCAAAATCCGGCTGGAACCCTGGAATTTCCACAATTCCAGCCCGGTCTTGAGGTCCAGGGCGTGAAGAAACCGGGGGCCTTCCAGGTCCTGGTGGTTCCCCACGCCAAAGTAAACCACGCCATCAGCCACCACTGGGTCCGTGACGGCCCAGTCCTCAGCCTTGAACCGCCAGACTTCTTTTCCAGTGGCGACTTCGAGTCCAAAGAAAAACCCGTCTTTGTTTCCAATCAACAGCACATCCCCGGCAATGGCCGGAGCCGACCAGGCATCGCCGGTTGACCGGAAGGTCCAACGGACATCCCCGGTTGTGCTGTCGAGGGCATAGAGTTGGCCGTTGTCGTGTCCGACAAAAACCATTCCGCCAGCCACCGCCGGAGCCCGCCATTCAAACCCGTCGGTCCGTTCAACCTTCCATTTTTGCTCCCCGGTCAGAGCATTCAGGGCA
Source organism: Blastocatellia bacterium (assembly GCA_019695185.1). GTDB lineage: Bacteria > Acidobacteriota > Blastocatellia > Chloracidobacteriales > Chloracidobacteriaceae > JAIBAN01. The sequence goes on from JAIBAN010000054.1 coordinate 43,272, forward strand.
TAAAAGGTCTTTTCCCGTCCGAAATAAATCAGCCCGTTGTCATAAGCAGGAGGAAACAACAGGAAGGTATTGGCATTGAAGGTCCATTTGGCCGTATGAGTCACGGTATCAACCGCATAGAGCATGCCCCGTTCGTCTGCCGCATATATCAGGTTTCCTACTACCAGGGGAGCTGTCCACACCATCTTTTTGGTTTTGAAAAACCATTGTTTGGCACCGGTTTTGGCATTGATGGCCAGCAAACCCTTCTCGGTTCCGAAATAGAGGCTTCCGTTTGCAGCCGCCACAGGGGAGCCCGGCTTGCCCTTGGCCTGAGTGGACTGATAACGGAATCCTTCAAGCGGTTGACCGGTTTGAAGGTCCAGTGCATTCATTCGCCCATCGTCCGAACCAAAGTACACCGCCCCGTCCGCCACCACCGGCGACATGTGAACCAAAAGTCCAAAACCGTTCCTGCGCCATTGGACCGTGGCTCCGGTTTTGGGTCCGGTGGTTTGAAAAACGCCCGTGCGCTGGGGATTTCCCCGGTACAACACTTCAGGAACTGTCTGTAGGGGAATTTCACTCCGGGACTCCTTTTCATTTTGAAGGTAAAACGCTGTTCCGGGCATTGGCTCCTGAGCTTGACGATGAGCCCAAAATCCTGAAACCCCCGCCCAGAAACAGCAAAAAGAAACCTGAACAACTTGAAACCAGAAACGTTGCATCCTCTTTGAAACCTCCCGTCCAAAGCTGAAAATTTTTATCCACCTGTTGGGGACAGGCTTTTTTTCTACCTTTGGAACCGGCACAATGTCGTGAGCAATCCCTGAAACTTTTCTGAAAAATTTCTGAAATCCTTCTTTTTCAACAGGTTGGAACTTATGAATGGCGCACGTCCGGTTTATTGCTTTGGACCGTTTCGGGTGGATGTGCAGGAACGCCGCTGTACCCGCAATGGTGAGCCTGTTTCCTTAACGCCCAAGGCTTTTGACATGCTCGTTTATATGCTTTCCCGCACCGGGCATCTGCTGGAGAAAGATACCCTGCTGGAGGAACTCTGGGCGGATGTGATGGTGGGGGAAAACTGCCTTTCGCAAAACGTGCGGGCCTTGCGGAAGGCTTTGGCAGATGAGGCGGGGCAATGCAGCTACATTGAAACGGTCCCCCGCCGGGGCTTCCGGTTTGTGGCCCAGGTCTACATCGAATTCGGCGAGGATGAACAACCATCACCGCCACCCGTTCCGCCCTCGGAACCGGCACTGGTTCTCCAAGAGGTGCAACGCCCACAACTTGAACGATGGCCCGTCAGGCGAATGCTCTTTTGGTCCGGAGCAACGGTTTTGCTGGGGGTCAGCCTTTTCGTGACACTCCTGGCACTGGGACCGCATTCTTCTCCGCCGAAGCCCGACACCCCACTCAAATCACTGGTGATTCTGCCTTTTCGTCCTTTGGGCAAAGACCGGCAGCATCCTCATCTGGGGCTGGGAATTGCGGATGCCGTGATAGGACGTTTGACCAATTTGGGAAAAATCCGGGTCTGCTCAACCGGAACCATTTTTCATTTTGCCGAGACGCCGGTGGATTCCGTTACCGTGGGACGCCAGCTAGAGGTTGATGGGGTCCTTGAAGGGACATTTCAACGTGAAGGCGAACGGGTTCGGATGACCGTTCAACTGATTGAGGTCCGTTCCGGGAAGCCGATTTGGGCGGAACAGTTTGACGAACGTTTCACGGATGTATTTGCCCTGCAGGACATTCTTGCCACGGATGTTTCCCAGGCCCTCAATCTTAAACTAACCCTGGATGATCAAAAACACCTCAAGCGGCATACCACCGAAAATCTGGCTGCGTATGAAGCCTACAGCCGGGGGTTGTTTTTTTGGAATAAACGATTGGAGCCTGACTTGCGGCACAGCATCTCGTGCTTTGAGGAGGCCATTGCCAAAGACCCTGCCTATGCGCTGGCCTTTGCCGGGATGGCCGATGCGTATGGCCTGCTGGGCTATTACGGTGTTTCCGCCCCGTCCCCGGCTGCTTGCTTTGAGCAGGCCCGTTCCGCTGCGTTACAGGCGCTTGCCTTGGATAAATCGCTGGCCGAAGCCCATATTGCCCTGGCACTGGTCAAGTTTCACGCCGACGGGGATTTGAACGCTGCCAGAGTGGAACTCCGACGGGCGCTCCTGCTCAACCCGAATTCAGCCACCGCCCATTTGCGGATTCATGCCGTTTTGGAACGACAGGGAGAACTTGTCCAGGCATTGCAACATATTCGGGAAGCCCACCGGTTGGACCCGATTTCCCCCACCATCAACCGGGTGCTGGCTGAAACACTTTACCGCCAGGGGCAAAACACCGAAGCCGAGGATTTATGCCGAAAAGGTATCGAAATCAACCCGCAGGTGTATTTTTCCTATGAGCAACTTGGGAAAGTGCTGGTCGCGCAGGGCGAGTACGGGCAGGCTCTGGCGGCTTTTCAGAAAGCCCAGGAACTGAACCCCCGGCTTGATTTGCGGGAAGACCTGGGGCACCTCTATGCCTTGACCGGCCAGCAACGGGAGGTGCAAAAACTGCTGCGGGAGTTCCAGCAGGAGCTGCCCCGCAGACCGGATGCCTCAATCAATCTGGCTATGATTTATGTGGGGTTGGGGAACCAGGCCGCTGCCTTCAAGTCACTGGAGGAAAGCCAAGCTCCGAAACATCTGATTGGGTATGTGTTGCGCACCGACCCACGGTTGCGGGGGTTGCAGGCTGACGCCCGGTCGGCTCAATTCTCAGCTTCCGGTTCCGGTTTCCATTGATAGGCGGAGAGGTCCAGTCGGTCGTTTTCATCAAACGCAATGCCTTCGGACAGCAGTAAATCCTTTTGCAGGTGGCCGGTATGCCGGGAAATGCGGGGCGTGCTGAGGGCTCCCTGGGCATTCACGACCCGGTGCCAGGGAATTCTGCGGTCATCGTGCGGACAGGCTTTCAAAGCCCAGCCGACGCCCTGAGCGGAAAGCCGTTCATCAATCAACCGGGAAATCTGGCCGTAGGTCATGACCCTTCCAGCCGGGATGCGCAAAACCCACTCGTACACCGATTCGAAAACGTTGTCAGCCATAACACATTTGCGATTTGCGATTTGTGATTTGTGATTTGTGATTTGTGATTTGTGATTTGTGATTTGCGATTCCAGATTTTTGGGTTTGGAGTGTTTCCTGGATTTCCTTACATCATCCAGGCAGTCCCAATGAGCCCGGAATGGCAAATCGCAAATGGCAAATGGCAAATGAGAATAGGTGTTTACTCCCTTTTGAAAGTAAACGGAGTGGATTTCATGCCTGAAGGGTTGGCGACCCGCAACGTAACGGTCTGGCCAGCCGGTATCAAAGAGGGAAGGCGGGTATCTTTGACCTTGATTTGTTGAAAGGCTCCGTCACCGCGTCCTGTTGGCTTGGCGGTTTTCGTCCTGGACAACAGGTCGGTTCCAATTTCAATCGTTGCCCCATTGCGGAACCCGTCGCCGGAAAGGACCAGTGAGGTTCCGTTGAGGCTGACTTTGGTAATGACCGGTGCGGCTTCGGCCAGATTGGCCATTTCATAGGTCCAGGCCGTCACCACCCGCAGGGATTCACGGGCCATGGCCGGTGAAATCATGGAGGGCGTGTCAGACACCTTATGGTAAGCCGGATAGGCATCCCAATCGTTTTCAATCACAAGAAATGCAGGCAGTTTGGCATCCAGGAAAGAAACATGGTCGCTGCCAAAGGGGTTGAGCGATTTTTCCGGACGGAGTTTGGTATATTGCTTGGCCAATGTGATTGAGGCATTGGCCAGTTGTTCGTGGGCGGCGTCGGTTTCAAATAAAATGTCCAAATCGTCGTCTTCAGTAAAACCAATCATGTCCATGACGAGCGCCGCCCGCATCCGGGAGGCGGAACCATTGGCCACAATTTCATCCACAAACGCCCGACTGCCGAAAAGTCCTTCCTCCTCACCGGCAAAAGCAACAAACACCAGTGTGGTGCGGGGCGGATGCTGGTGGAATAAATCAGCTAATTCCATCATGGCGGCGACCCCGCTGGCGTTGTCCTCGGCTCCTGGTGCTGTCGTGACCGGGTTGCCGTCACGGGCCACCGAGTCGTAGTGGGCACCCAGCACAATAAAGTCACGTTTTCCTTCGGGGTCATCGGTGCCGGGCAGGGTAGCCACTACGTTGTTGCCTTTCAAATTACCGTTCTGAAACGGCTGCAAGCGGACTTTCAAACCCCGTTCCCGAAAATAGGCCAGTAAAAATTTGGCGGCTTCCTCACAACCGGGAGAAGCGGTATACCGGCTTTTGAAATTGGCGAGCGCCGTAATATTGGCCAAATAGCGGTCCAGGTTCAGCTCGGTAAGAAGGGCCTCCGTGGCTTCCACCTGGGGTGACTGCCGACGTTTGTGCGAGGAATTCTTTTTAGAGGCAGCCGTGGCCCGATTGACCACCGCCACTGATGCCGCCGGAGGTGTCGCCATGAGGGATGGGGCCGCCGTGGAACTTTCGCCTTTCTGACCCGAAAATGTTATTCGGACAGTGCCCGTCAACACGATTCCGGTCAGCACAACCATCAAACCCAGTCGTGAAATTCGTTGCGTCATATTGTGTGAGGATGCGTCAATGCGTTGAAAAGTACGTCAGCTTACCATAACGTTTCACCAAGGCGAACAAATTCTTTCAGCAATATTTCGGAATAAATCATTGATGCGACGCAAAGCAGTAAAACCCGATTGGATTTTTTTTGATATTGGCGGCACATTGCTGGAAATCTACCGCCCGATGGCTGAGGTCATGCACGATTACCTGGGTCGTGCAGGCCATGTGGTTCCGGTTGACCCCATCAAATCCGCCGTCAGACGCGTTGTGCCGCACCTGCCCACCGCCCACCCCAGCTATATTGACCCGACGGAAAACCGCCGCTGGTGGATGACACTGTATGAACAGGCCCTGCGCGAAGCCACGCTTGACCACAACGTGCCGGAACCTTCGCTGTTGACGGTTCGTGACCGGATTTGGGAACAACATCACCGGGGTGACAATCTGCGCGTATATGCCGATGCCCATGGATTGGTTGATTCCCTCCATGACCAGGGGTTTCGACTGGGTGTCATTTCCAATTGGGATGATTCACTGGGGCCCATTCTGGCTCGCTATGGGCTTTCCTCCGCTTTTGATGTGGTGGTGACTTCGACGGACCTCAAAACAGAAAAACCGGACCCCCGGATTTTTGAACATGCGCTCAACCAGGCAGGAATTGACCCGCACCGGGCGGCACATGTCGGGGACGATTGGAAATGTGATGTCATGGGGGCAGCCCAGGTCGGCATGCAGCCTGTCTGGATTGAACGCGGAGTCCGCTCCGTCGTGGTTCAGTCCGCCCAGCCGGATGAAGTCAAACTTCCGGTGGAACCCATCCGGCTGAAATCGCTCCAGGAGCTTCCCTCCGTCTGGAAGGACTGACTGCTCAATCAATTTCCAAGGCACGCCGGATGGCCCAGCGTTGGCTGGCATGACGCAACCGGTCAAAGGCTGTTTGGGGTGCCAGCCAGACCAGTTCATGGTCAGACTCTTCCGCTTTTCCTGTTCCCACAATCCGGGCGAGAAAAAACGTGCAGCGTTTGCGGTAATGAAGGTTTTCATCCGCGGCAAACACCAGTTCGTCCGCCATGCCGAGCAAGCCGGTCAGCTCAATCCGGAGGCCACATTCCTCACGGGTTTCCCTGATGGCAGCCTGTTCCGGAGCTTCGCCTTCGTGCTGACCGCCGCCAGGAAGGGCAAAGCCCATCGGAGCCCGAACGACGGCAATTTCTCCCGGCACACGGAAAATCACGGCATAACCTCCCGGACGCAGATGAAACTCCGCTTCTTCCTCAACCAAACCAAAGACTGGAATCGAATCTGTCATGGGTTTTGCAATGAACCGAACGGTAACTGAGAGCTATTGCCGCTGAAACCGTTCCTGGCGAACCGGTTCCAGATTGCGGGTGGTGTGTTCTGTCACACTGACAGGCGGTTCGGGCAGGAGCGGGGTTGCACTTTCGCCCTGAAGCTCATTGGTCGGCACCCCTCTGGCCAGGGAAACCGGCTGTGGTTCCCGGTTTTGTCTTACCGCGCCCACCAGCAGCCAGACAAAAAATCCTTCGATACCTGCCAGCAGGAGAAAACTCAGCCCCATGAACATTGCCATTAAATCAATCGGCAATTGGGCAACTTTCATGGCAATGGTGAGGAAGGTGAGAAAGGCAAGTCCGAACACACAGGTTGCAACCATGCCAAAGATCAGAAACTTGGTCGGGAATTCCGTCGCCTTGGCAGCTTTCTGGCTCAACTCGGTTCCGCACCGGTTACAGTAACTTATCCCTGACCGGACTTCTGTTCCACATTTTGAACAAAACATGATGGTTTCCTTTTTTGAGCGGGATTGTCGGCTGATAATGCAGAATGCCTCAGTATTTCCTGAAACGAAAAGGAAAAGGATTTTTCACCAAAAATCCCATTTCAGGGTTCGGTCTTAATCAAGACCTGAGGTTGTGGTAAATCCTTGAGGGCGTTTTTGTGAGCTGTGGCGCGATTTGTTTAATCGCGCTTTTGCCCTGCTCTTCCATTCAATTTGGAGAACCAAATGGCTTTGTCCGAGCGCGATTAAACAAATCGCGCCACATTTTGTTTTCAAACCGGGAATTGCCGGTGTTTCTTTTTAACCAAATCTCAAGGTGCTGTTTTCTCGGGCTTTAATAGGGAAGGCCGCTTTTTTCTCCTTGGTTTTCCTGACAAAATCAATAAACTCCCGCCCTTATGCAATCGTCTGCTTCCAATCCACCAAAATCCATGCTTGAACGGGCTGAAATTCCGGCACTGGTCCTGATTGTCCTCCTGTTCTGGGGGATTGCCGCCATCCGGTTGGATGTGCTGCCCATTCCGTGGCAGGACGAGCCCTGGCTCATGCAACCCGCTCATGAACTGCTCACCCAAGGACATTTGGGGTTGCCGATGTTTCGCAACCGGGGCAATCACCTGGAAACCAAAGTGTTTGACGCTCCGGTTTTTTACCTGGAGTCAGCCCTGTGGTATCGCCTGTTCGGATTCAGCCTGACTTCGGCGCGGGCGTTCAATCTCGGTTTGGCCGGTCTGGCCCTGGCGTTGGTATTTGCCTTTGCCCGCCGGACGCAAGGCGCGGTGGGAGCGTTGGCTGCGGTTGCATTCCTGGCTACGGAGGCGAATTACTTTGACATTGCCCGCATGATTCGCAATGACTTCACGGTGCTTGTGCATGCCTGGATTGCCTTCAACCTGTTTTTGTGGGCCGAGCGGGCACCGGTTCCGGAAACTCCCAGGTTCAAATGGCTGGATTTTCGCTTTGTGCTGGCCGGAATCGGAGCCGGGCTGGCAGTCCAGTCACATTTGAACGGCCTTTATGTGTTTGGAGTTTTTGGTTTATGGCTGCTTTTGCGGGATGGCTGGAAGCTGTGGCGGTCCACGGCAGCCTGGAGCATCGCCCTGGGCGTCATGCTTTCATTGATTCCCTTTGGACTCTATGCCGCCAGCGACTGGACTTCGTTTGTCGGTCAATGGCGAGGCACACCGGGCCGTTATGCCGCCCTGCAAGGGGGGCTGTTTGACAATGTGCTGCACGAATGGCGGCGGTACTATGCCTGGGGCGTGACGATTCTGAATTACGGCGGTGCCCAGACCCGGTTGTTTCTGACCTGGCTGCTGATTGCCGCCGCTTTGCTTTTCGGATTGGTGCGAGCCGTCCTGTTTTTCAAAGTCAGAACCTCAGCCCTCAGTCCTCAGTCCGCAACACTTTCGTCAAAGTTCTGGTTTCGTTCGCTGGCCACCACCTTCTTTATCATTGTGTTTTTTACGATTTTGGACGAACCGAAAAGCCCCAACTACATTCCCCACCTGATGGCGTGGTTTGCGGTCTGCCTGGGAGAAATGGTGACAGGACTGCTGGAGTTCGGAAAGGAGTCCGTGCAATGGCGGCGCATGGGGCAGGTTCTGGCCGGACTGCTGGCGGTGTATGCCCTTTGGACAGGACTCGTGTTTGCCCGTTACCTGCGCTGGACGCAATCGTTTCAACCGGCCCCGTACCACGAACTGGCTGCTGCCTTACGCGAGGCGGTCCCGCCGGACATCGTTCCGGTGGGCTATCCGACCCATTGGCTGGCTTTTACCGACAAGCCAACCTATCTGGCCTGCAAATCGCGGTTTTGGCGTAAACTGCCGGGCAGGGATTTTGTGTTTATTGTGGATGAAAAAGGCATTGCCTCCAACAGCCGCAAATTTCCCAAGTGGCTGAAAGAAAACAGCCCGCAATTCACCATCCTGGCGGAATTGGAAAATACGCTGTATGGAAAAATTACGGTGTACTATACGGGAACCAATCCCCGCTGGCAGGGACAGCCGATTCTGCGCTACCGTTTCAACGGAAGGAATGCAGGGTTTGAAAAACTGCCTTCCCGCAAGCCGGAGCCAGTGACCAAAAACCCGGAAAAAGTACCCGCAACCCCGGATAATTCAGCCGCAGAAGACGAAAATTCGGGTGACGACGAATAACAAGGAGTAGCGACCATGAAAATCGTATCCTGCGCACTTGTAACCCTGCTCCTGCTGTGGGGCGGGAATGCGCTGGGCCAGCAAAAACCCAAACCCGCAGGTTCCCAAAATAAACCGGCTGCGGCCACCAAACCGGCTCCTCCGGCACCACCGCCCCAAAAACCGCCTGAACCACCCAAGCCAAAAGCCAGCCGGGTGGAGTCCATGAGTCCCAAGGAACTGGAAACCCTCAAGGCGGTGATTGAAACCTCTCAAGGTGACATCACCTTGGAAATGTATGGGCAGCTTGCGCCAAACCATGTCCGGCAGTTCCTCCGGCTGGCTGACCAGGGCTATTTCAACGGAACCTGCTTTAACCGGATTGTCAAAGGGTTTGTCATTCAGGGAGGAAACCCGGCCATGTGGCCCGAAGACAGCCCCAATCGGAAAATCTATTTCGACGCACCCAAAATCAAGGCTGAGATATCCAATGCCGTCCATGACATCGGGACCCTTTCGATGGCGCATCCGGGAGACGACCCCGACGGCGGCACCAGCCATTTTTTCATCTGTCTGAAAAAAGCCTCGTTTCTGGATGGCAAATTCACAGCTTTTGGTCAAGTCATCGAAGGCATGGACGTGGTGGAAAAAATTGCCGCAACCGATGTTCCGGAAGGTTCCGATAAACCCTCCAAACGAATCGAAGTCAAAACCATCCGGGTGATTTATCCGGACTGAGGGAATTGAGAATTGAGAAAGGAGAATGGAGAATTGAGAATGCAGAAATCAGAGGTTTATTGCTGACAGGTTTACTGTAAAACCTTGAAAGACGGTGACATTCTCAATTCTCAATTCTCAATTCTCAATTCTCAATTCTCAATTGATGCTTATGAGTGTTCAAATTATACGCAAAATGTGGGCCTATAATGATTGGGCCAATGATTTGGTGTTAAAGGCCGTGGCGACCCTGACCGAGGAACAATACGCCCGGCCTTTGGGCGGGAGCTATCCCACGGTGCGGGAAACCCTGGTTCATATACTGGTGGCGGATTGGGTTTGGCTGGCCCGTTGGCAGGGAACCAGCCCGGCTGGGCCTCCAGAGTGGGTCAAGGAACCTTCTTTTGCCGTATTGCAGGATACATTCCGCGAAATTACCGCTGAGCGGGCCGCTTTTCTCGAAACCTTGACCGAAGCGGACCTTGACCGGGAACTGGAATATACCTTCCTCAGTGGCAAACAGGACAAAAAACACCTGGGGGATTTACTCCTTCATGTGGTGAACCACACCACCTATCACCGGGGGCAAGTGGTCAATATGCTGCGCATGCTCGGTGTAACCCCGCCAGGAACGGATTTTGTCGTGTTTTGCGACCTGGGCTGAACACTTTCAATAACTGATTCCGACAACCTCACAAGGGTATTTCCTCCTTGTGAGGTTTTTTTATGGTTGCTTGTTTTTTCAGCCAATGCGGGGTATTTTTGCAGCCAATCCATTCAAAAAATGGAGCCTACAAAAAAACTACTGATTTCCTCTTTATTTTGGTGTCTCTCCGGTCAGAAATGTAGGAAGACGGTGAGCAGCCGGATTTCCTGCAAACCCAAATTTTCGGATTTCTTTCCTGCCGCTCAGGAAGTGACAGCCTTTTCCCACCAGGGTTTGTCGGGCGCAGGAAGGGACACCTTATTGCCATTTGCCTGAATTGATGAGGAGTTTCCCCCTATGCCAAGTTCCTATCGCTTTGGTTTGCGTGTGTTTGGTTTGGCTGCCGTACTCGTGACTGTTTTATGTTCGCTAGGTCAGACCAGCCTGTTCAGTTTTTCCAACCCGCCATTTCAATCAGTTTTTGAAACCTTCAAATCCAACCACGAAGCCAATCCAAAGCCACAACCAGGGCTTTGGCAGGGGCCGAGCGAAAAACGGACCATCCAGCCACGTGCCACCCTGACCGTCACCAATGGAAACGATAGCGGGGCCGGGTCGCTCCGCGATACCGTTGCCGCCGCCGCCGCCGGTGACACGATTGTGTTTTCCGGTGTTTCAACCGTGACCCTGACCTCTGCCACCATTAACATTACCGTCGATCTTACCATTGATGGCGGTACCAGCGGGGTTACGATCACTCGGTCCGGAGCCACCAATTTTAGACTTTTCCTGGTTTCCGCCAATGTCACACTGAACAAATTAACCCTCACCAATGGAAATTCAACTCCTGGAACCAGTTCCGCTTTGAACGGAGGGGCCGTTCGATCAACTGCCGGGAACCTGACACTGACCGGTTGTTCGTTTTCCGGCAATAACTCCAGCAATGGCGGTGGTGCCGTCGATGCAGCAACCACGGCCGGGGTGTTAACCGTCAGTGATTGCACCTTTACAAACAATACCTGTGCCAACGCTGGCGGTGCGATAATTATCTCCAGCCCCGGACCCAACTTCATCAGTAACAGTACTTTCAATTCGAATAGCACGACAGGTACTGCGGGTGCAATAAATATTGGTACTGCAACCACCATGACAAATTGCACGGTCACAGGAAATTCCAGTGCGGGGACCGGCGGTGCAATCAATGTGACTGCTACCTCAACCTTTACCAATGTAACGGTTGTTGGCAATACCAGTAGTCAGGCAGCTCAGACCACTGCTGGAGGGGTGCGCACCGGGACTTCCACGTTCACATATACATTCAACAATTGCCTGATTGCCGGGAACACGACTCCCAATGGCACCAACGGAAGCACGACGGTACAACTTTCAAACTTTACTTCAGGAACAACCACCAGTTCCATGACCGGGTTTAACAATGTCATTGGGGACAATACCAGTATTATCAACAGCCCGAACCTGGCCAACGGAGTCAATAATAATCTGATTGGAACGGCAGGCAGTCCTCTGAGTCCAATGGTGAACGCTTTGGCCAGCAATGGCGGCCCAACTCAAACCATGTCCTTGCAGGCCGGCAGCCCAGCCGTCAATCGAGTGTCTTCCGGGTTACCGGGCGCGGCTGCGCCGACCTTGGACCAGCGGGGATTTTCGCGGCCTGATGCTGCTGATACAGGTGCGTATGAATTAAACGGAACTCCGCCAGGGGTAACCGTTTCCTCTATCAATCGGGCGAGCAGCAATCCTGTTTGCAGTTCGGCAAGTGTGAGTTGGACTGTCACGTTTTCCGGTTCCGTCACCGGCGTCACGAGCAGTAATTTCTCGCTGGTGGATGGCACCAGCGGTTTGACGGGGGAATCCATCACAGGCGTGAGCGGGTCGGGAACAACCTGGACTGTAACAGCCTCAACCGGAACCGGTGCGGGCACGTTGGGGCTGAACATGGTCAACAGCACGGGAGTTTCGCAAAGTGTGACGAACCTGCCCTTTACCGGACAGACCTACACCGTGAACGCACCACCGGCAACGCCAACGATAACGCCAACACCAGCGTCTGTTTGTGCGAGTTCAACCGGCAATCAGGCGAGCGGACCAGCCGGGGCAACCACCTACGCCTGGA
>JAIBAN010000055.1 GCA_019695185.1 Blastocatellia bacterium
ACCGGCATTCGTTACGGTAACGGCTCCGGTGGTCGCATTTCCTGTAAAGGTACCGGTGAAACTGTTTGGCGTGGCAATGGCGGTCACACTGACCACGGTGCCATTGTCACTTGGGGCCGCGTTTGGCGTAAAGGTGGCTGTTCCGCCTACGGTCACGGAAGCATTGGCATAAGTTCCCTGAACCGGGGCCGTGTTTGTGGTGACATTCACGGTCACATCGCCGGTTGCCATCAGCCCGCCGCCATCCGTCACCTGGAACCGGACGGTTCCGCTGGTAGCCGTACATCCGGCTGCCACCAGCGCCGTGATGGTCCCGTTGCTGTTGGTGATGCCGGTCACGGTGATACCCGTCGCCGTTCCACCCGCAATCTGCGTCACGGTCAAATTTCCGGCGGCGGTTTCCCCGTCCGCTGCCGTTCCCACCGTCACAGCGGCCCCTGCGGGGCTGCCCTGCTGCCGCGAAATGGCTCCGGCAGGTGTAAACGTTGGAGGCGTGTTGACTGCATTCACGGTCAGGGTAAAGGTCGCCGTGGAAGTTGCGCCGCAGTTGTCAGTGGCTGTCACGGTAATCGTGTAGGTGCCTGCCGGTCCGGCATTCGTGACCGTGATAACACCCGTCGTGGTATTGCCCGACAGCGTTCCGGTAAAGGTGTTCGGGTTGGCTGTCGCCGTTACGGTCGCCACGCTCCCGTTGTCGGTCGGGGCCGCGCTGGGCGTCACCGTCGTTCCAGCCCCAACATTGAGTGTGGCGTTGCCATAGGTTCCCAAGGTCGGATTACTGTTGGCTGTCACGTTCACGGTTAAATCTCCCGTGCCCATCAGCCCGCCGCCGTCCGTCACCTGGAACCGGACGGTTCCGCCCGTGGCTGTACAGCCCGCCGCCACCAGCGCCGTGATGGTCCCGTTGCTGTTGGTGATGCCGGTTACGGTGATCCCCGTCGCCGTTCCGCCCGCAATTTGCGTCACGGTCAAACTTCCGGCGGCGGTTTCCGCATCCGCTGCCGTTCCCACCGTCACGGCGGCTCCGGCGGGGCTGCCCTGCTGCCGCGAAATGGCTCCGGCGGGCGTAAACGTCGGTGCCGTGTTGCCCGCATTCACCGTCAGAGTAAAGGTCGTTGTGGCGGTCGCACCGCAGTTGTCAGTCGCCGTCACGGTAATCGTGTAGGTGCCTGCCGGTCCGGCATTCGTGACCGTGATAACACCCGTCGTGGCATTGCCCGACAGCGTTCCCGTAAAGGTGTTCGGGTTGGCTGTCGCCGTTACGGTCGCCACGCTCCCGTTGTCGGTCGGGGCCGCGCTCGGCGTGACCGTGGTCCCGGCTCCGACGCTGACAGACGTGTTTCCATAGGTTCCCAGGGTTGGATTGCTGTTGGCCGTCACGTTCACGGTTACATCTCCCGTGCCCATCAGCCCGCCGCCATCCGTCACCTGGAACCGCACGGTTCCGCTGGTAGCCGTACAGCCCGCTGCCACCATTGCCGTGATGGTCCCGTTGCTGTTGGTGATGCCGGTCACGGTAATGCCCGTCGCCGTTCCGCCCGCAATCTGCGTCACGGTCAAACTTCCGGCTGCCGTTTCCGCATCCGCTGCCGTTCCCACCGTCACGGCGGCCCCTGCCGGGCTGCCCTGTTGCCGTGAAATGGCTCCGGCGGGCGTAAACGTCGGAGCCGTGTTGGCTGGAGCACTGCCGGTGCAGTTGAGCGCAGTTGAAACAAGGTAGGTAAAGGTGGCTCCGCCGCCGGAATTGGCTGACACCCGAACATAATACTGACCGGTTGTGCGAGCCGTGAAAAGAATGGCTTCAGCCGGAGCCGAAGGCGTCGTTGCCGTCAAGGTTCCGGTACAGGAGGAGCAGGCAACTGAACTACCGTTGGTGTCATTCGACCGTACCAACAAATTTCCATTGGCGTCCAACAGGTCCAACACACCATTAAAGGTAACCTGGTTGCGTTCCGGGTCAGTATCCAGAGCGATATACATCACATCGCCAGCGGTGGCATTAAACCGGTAGAGGTCGCTGTCGCCTGAGGCGCTGATGGAGCCGGAAAAATAGTCTCCGGTTTGCACTCCCGCATCAGTAATCAGGTTGTTTGCCGCTGCGGTTTCTGCGGTTTCAGAACCGGGAGCCCGCACAATTGAATAGAGTTGATAGGGGCCAACCCCAAGCGTATTGCCGTTGACCCGCAGGTAGGCTTGGACACCCGTCAACGGCACCCCGGCCACGTTGGAAGAGGAGCTTCCATACAGCCCGGTGTTGTCAGATGAGTCAAATTCCAACGTATCGGCAGCGGTGGTGACCCGCAAATCAATGTCCCCGCCGTTCAGATACGCACCGTTGACCATGGCAAAGACGCGACTGCCGGTGGCAAACGAAGGCAAGGCATAAAAATCAACATCGGTGGAGGTTCCCGCCTGGGCTTCCATCCCGCATGTGATGGTTGAAGCTTGCGCAATCGTGTCGTTGGGTTCGGCTTCCTGGCTGGAGCATTGGGTTACCTGGACAAAAAAGCCGTAATTGTCCGCTGAGGCCAAACCGTCCACAAACAAGAACACCTGTTGCCCGGCAGTCATGGGAAAGCAGGAAATTCGTTCGGCTCCTGAGACGGAGCCGCCACCGGCGGTCCGATTGCCGCCAGCCAGCAAGGTTACGGTTCCGGCAGCACACGACGACGCCAGATAAATCGCCGGATTGACCGAAGTGCCGGTAATCACCGAGGCGTTGGTCACGGAAAACGTGTAATTCCCGGCTGCCGGGGCGGTAAACGAATACACCACATCGCGTCCGGCGGCGGCGACACCGATGTTGCCTGCGCCTCCATTGGCCCACCCGGCATCTGCGGCTGTGGTGGTAAAGTCACTGCCAGCCGCAAACAACGTACCGGGCGTGATGGTGTTGAGTGTCAACGGCGCAACTCCGGCGCAGGTGTCGTTGGCCGGGGTTCCGGTGGTGGTTAAAACCGGAGCCACAAAAATCTGAATGCCATTCAGCGGAAACGTCGGAGCGGTGGAACTCCGCTGGTAAGCCAGAATGTAATAGGTGGTTCCCGCCGTCAGGCTGGGAATGATTTCGGATTGCCCGCCCGCCCCGGCATCGTCGTCACAACTGCTGGTTGTCGGCGTAAGCTGGGTAAAGGGACCGGCACACCCGCCGGCACTGGTGTAAAGGGCAAGGATGGTATCGCTTTCAAAACTGCCGCTGCCATCCCCAATCGAAGTAAAAGTGGGTGCCGGTGCAAAAAAGGAACTGGTACTGGCCACCGGGTCAATTTCACCGGTAGCCGAGGTGGTAATCCGGTAGGAGGAAGTGGTCGTTGGGGTAAACGTGTACCAGACGCTGAAAAAACCATTGGTTCCCACAGTGAAGCAGGATGCTGCGGTAGGGTCGCCAGTGGAAGTATTTCCGGAAATGTTTGCAATCGAACTGACATACGGAAATGGCCCGCTGGCCGGAATTACTTCAGCCCCGGAACATACATCGTTGGCTGAAACCCGCCCGGCCACCGTCAGACTGGTCGGCGGCTCCTCGGTAAAGGTGGCGGCCCGTTCCCGTCGCAGAATTTCGTCTTTTTCCTGCGGGGTATAAATTTTTGGTTGCGGCTCCTGGCTTTGTTCGACCTGCGGTCTTGTGAGCTTTGCCTTGGCGTTGGTGAATGGAACCAGTCCCCACGGGGAAACCATCCAGCACAAGGCCGCCAGGAAAAGCGTCATGCCCAGCAGGCGGTGCGGCTGACGAAAGAAGTTGTGCATACAAATCCTCCTCGGATTTTCGTGAAAACGAACTGAGTGAACGCGAAAACCTGAGGTTCCAAACTTCTTATCGGTTCCGATTTACCTACAACAGTTGGACGTGGTTGCAAGCGCTCACCGCCCGCAGACCAGCCCGGCAATCCATCAAAATGTTGCTTTTCTGACGAAACCAAACCTGTAGCCAAACAACCGTGCCAAGCGGAAACCCCGGTTCGAAATCATGTGATTTGAGTAATTGATTTGGGTGAAAAAGCCCGGCCATGAATGAAGGTGTGTGACCGAGAGAAACTATGGATATATTGTCATATATTTATAACAATCTGTCAAATCATTAAATTCAACCGGAAAAAAGAAGTGCGGTTGGGTGTTCCGTCTGAACGTGGAACGCCCAACCGCCGCTTAAAACTGGAACTCGGAACCTGTTCCTACTTGCTCCGAATCACTGTAAAGGTGGGACCAACCGCCGTTCCGGTCGAACTGGTCACCGAGACCGGTCCGGTCAAGGCTCCCGGCGGGACGTTGACTGTGATTTGATTGGCGGAATCAATCGTGAAGTTCGTCGTCGGAGTCGTGTTGAAGAACACGGTCTGAACGCCTCCAAAATTGAAGCCGGAAAGGGTCACCGTGGTTCCAATCGGACCAATGTTTGGGCTGATAGACGCAACAAACGGGGCTTTTCCATAGGGAATCACCGTCAGCGTAAAGCTCGCCGTCGAAGTCGCCCCACAATTGTCAGTCGCCGTGACGGTGATGGTAAAGACTCCGGCATTCACCGGGTTGGCGGAAACCGTGCCGCCGCTGGTGACTGAAAGCGTTCCGGCATAGCCCGCCGAGGCGGTCACTGAAACACCAGCCACCGTCCCATTATCAGTTGGGGTCGCAGTTGGCGTGACGGTGACCGGGGTTCCGGCAGTGGTCGTCAGGCCCGCGTAGCTTCCCTGCACCGGGGCAGTGTTGGCTGTCACGTTTACCGTCAGATTGGCTGTTGCCGTCAGTCCGCCGCCGTCCGTTACGGTCAGGACCACTGTATTGGCCCCGACCGTGGCCGTGCAGCTTGCCGTCACGGTGGCGGAAACGGTGCCGTTGCTGTTGGTAATGGCCGTGACGGACAACCCTGTTGGAACGGTTGTGGCCGTTACCACCAGGCTGCCTGCCGGAGTCTGGGCGTCAGTCACCGTGGCAATCGTGGAAGCGGTTCCGGCACTGCCCTGTTGCCGGGTCAAAGCAGCGGCAGCGGTGATGGTTGGCGGCGTGTTGGGTGCCGTCACCGTCAAAGTAAAGGTCGCGGTGGAAGTTGCGCCGCAGTTGTCGGTCGCCGTCACGGTAATCGTGTAGGTGCCTGCCGGTCCGGCATTCGTGACCGTTATGACGCCGGTGGCCGTGTTTCCGGAAAGGGTGCCGGTAAAGGTGTTCGGATTCGCTGTGGCCGTCAGACTTGCCACCGTGCCGTTGTCGGTCGGAGCAGCCGAAGGCGTGACCGTTGTGGAATTCCCCTGCACAACCGTCGTGCCGGGATAGGTTCCCAAAGTCGGAACCGTGTTGGCTGTCACGTTCACGGTGTAATTGGCCGTGGCCGTCAGACCACCTCCGTCGGTTACGGTCAGAACAACGGTGTTGGCTCCCAGGGTTGCGGTGCAACCGGCAGCCACTGTGGCGGTGATGGTCCCGTTGCTGTTGGTGATGCCCGTTACCGTGATGCCGGCGGGAACCGTGGTTGCCGTCACCGTCAGAGAACCGGCTGCCGTTTCAGTATCAGACACGGTGGCAATTGTGGCCGTGCTGCCTGCCGAACCTTGCTGCCGGGTAGCCGCCGCTCCAGCCGTTATTGTGGGCGGAGTGTTGGCTGCCGTCACGGTCAGGGTAAAGGTGGTTGTGGCGGTCGCGCCGCAGTTGTCGGTCGCCGTCACAGTAATCGTGTAGGTGCCCGCCGGCCCGGCATTCGTCACCGTGATGACACCCGTCGTGGCATTGCCCGACAGCGTTCCGGTAAAGGTGTTCGGGTTGGCTGTCGCCGTTACGGTCGCCACGCTGCCGTTGTCGGTCGGGGCCGCGCTCGGCGTCACCGTCGTTCCGGCTCCGACACTGACAGAGGGGTTTCCATAGGTTCCCAAGGTCGGATTGCTGTTGGCCGTCACGTTCACGGTTACATCTCCCGTGCCCGTCAGCCCACCGCCGTCCGTCACCTGGAACCGGACGGTTCCCGATGTGGCCGTACAGCCCGCCGCTACCAGCGCCGTGATGGTCCCGTTGCTGTTGGTGATGCCGGTTACGGTGATACCCGTCGCCGTTCCCCCCGCAATCTGCGTCACGGTCAAACTTCCGGCGGCGGTTTCCGCATCCGCTGCCGTACCGACTGTCACAGCGGCACCTGCCGCGCTGCCCTGCTGCCGCGAAATGGCTCCGGCGGGCGTAAACGTCGGTGCCGTGTTGACTGCGTTCACGGTCAGGGTAAAGGTCGTTGTGGCGGTCGCTCCGCAGTTGTCGGTCGCCGTCACGGTAATCGTGTAAGTGCCTGCCGGTCCGGCATTCGTCACCGTAATGTCGCCGGTAGTGGCATTGCCTGACAGCGTTCCGGTAAAGGTGTTCGGGTTGGCTGTCGCCGTTACGGTCGCCACGCTCCCGTTGTCGGTCGGAGCAGCGCTCGGCGTCACCGTCGTTCCAGCCCCCACATTGATGGTCGCATTGCCATAGGTTCCCAGGGTTGGATTGCTGTTGGCCGTCACGTTCACGGTTACATCTCCCGTGCCCGTCAGCCCGCCGCCGTCCGTCACCTGGAACCGCACGGTTCCGCCCGTGGCCGTACAGCCGGCTGCCACCATGGCCGTGATGGTCCCGTTGCTGTTGGTGATGCCGGTTACGGTGATACCCGTCGCCGTTCCCCCCGCAATTTGCGTCACGGTCAAACTTCCGGCGGCGGTTTCCGCATCCGCTGCCGTTCCCACCGTCACGGCGGCTCCGGCGGGGCTGCCCTGCTGCCGCGAAATCGCACTGGCGGGCGTAAACGTCGGTGCCGTGTTGGCCGGAGGTGCAACCGGAGCACAGCCGGGGAAGATGGAAAGCAGATAATCGCCGCTGCCGGAAGTCGGCACCACTCGGATGAAATAGGTTCCGGAGGTCGGCACTCGATACAGAATGGCTTCTGCCGGGCTGCGCGGGAAATTGGCAGTCAGGGTTCCACTGCCGGTGCCGCTCGTCACATTGGCGCTTTGGGTGTCGGCGGCGGTGAAAATGATGTTTCCGGCGGAATCAAGCAAATCCAAATCAAAGTTGGCCGCCTGCGCGCTCCGCGAGGGATTTGAGTCGAGTCCGACAAAAAGCGTATTGCCCGCCGTAGCAGTGAAACTAAACACATCCACGTTTCCACTGGCCACGGTTCCGTGGAAGAAATTGTTCGCCGCGCTATTGGCTTGGGCAGTCGTGTTGTTGGGTTCAACTTCTTCGGTCGCCGAGGAACTGCCGAAACCTCCGCCCGGTGGTTGCACCACGGCAAACAACCGGTATGGTTCTGCGGCAGAGCCACTGAAATGGCTGACCCGCAAATATGACGGAACGCCGGTCAAGACCCGGCCTTCGATGTTCGGAGAGTTACCGCCAAAGCGGATGTCGTTGTCGTTGTCGTCATATTCAATCGCCACCGTGTCAGTCGTCACACGCAAATCGAAATCGGTGGAATTGGCAGCCACTCCTTCCACGACCGCAAAGACACGGGAATTGTTGGCCGGAGTGCCTAAACTAAAGAAATCCACATCCGCAGCCGGAGTCAGCGCGCCCCGGATGTTGCAGGCTGGCAAGGTTAAAGCCGTGGCCGTGGCCGGTGTGTCATTCGAGGCCGTTTCCGTGCTGCATCGGGTGACCTCAATGGTAAAGCTGTAGGGTGTGGTAATCGTGGCCGCTGTCTCGTCAACGAAAAGAAAAATCTGCTGCCCGCTGGTCAGGGGCACACAGGTCAGTTCTTCAATTGCAGTGGGTACACTGGAATTGCCATTCCGATTGACCGCCACCAGACAGGTGGTGACATCCACCGGAGTGCCCGGAGTCGCTGCCGGGCACGAAGTTGCGGCATACAACACCAGGTTGTTGCCACTGACGGTTTCGGCCACCCGGATATTGTAGTTTCCGGCGGTCGGGGCCGTGAAGGAATACACCAAGTCACGCCCCGGAGATGTATTTGCCGTGTTGGTCACCGTGTTGTTGGTGAAACAGGCCGTGGAGTTCACGATGTAATCATTGGTGGCAACCTGATTGAAGGTTCCCGTGGCTTCTGTGTCGAGCGTGAGGGCAATGGCTCCCGCACAGGTGTCATTGGCCGGCGGCAGGATTTGCGAGACACGCACCTGCATGGAGGTCTGCCCTGCCGTGGGTGCTCCCGTGCCGCTCTTGGCTGCCAGAATGTAATAGGTCGTGCCCGCCGTCAGTGATTGGGTAATTGTGCTTTTTCCGGAGGAACAGCCGCCGTCGTTGCAGGCAATTTGGGTAAACGGCCCGGCGCAGGCACCCGCCGAGGTGTATAACCCAAGCACCGTGAAATTCACGGTGGTGCCCGTGGTGGCGGAGCAGGTTTCAATCGTGTAGTTCGTGGTTGTATTCGGTGTAAAGGTATACCACACGCCAAAGGTGGCATTGGCCGCCCCGCCAAAGGTACAGGTCGGAAGCTGGTCATTGGTGGCGGTGGCTTCAGTAATATCAACAATACTGGTCAAAAAAGGAAACGGCCCGGTCGCGGGAATATTCACGGCCCCGGCGCACATGTCGTTTCCGGGCGGCACCTTGGGCGTCAACGTGCGCTGCTGGTTCTGTTGGTGGTGGGCGTCTTCTTCCAGACGCACGCGGTTGCGCAGGTCAAACTGCCGCTGGAATTCTTCCTGTTCACTGAGTTGTTCCGGCTTGCGCGGTTCCTGCGGGTCCGCCTGAACGGTTCCATTCTGTGTCCGACCGGATTTGGCATGGGAACCGGGAATTGGTCCCCACGGGGAAACCATCCAACACAACACTGTCAGGAAAAGTGTCATCCCCAACAGCCGGTGTGGTTGACGAAAGAAAGCTTGCATACAAATCCTCCCCTGGATTGCGGGAAAAAAGAAACGTTTGAAATCCAAACCTGAGATTCCCAGCCGTTGTTGGGTGACCAGCCCAGGCAGCCCGCATGTCTGGCCGCCGTCACCGCCTCACCACACCAACACCAATGTGAATTTGTTCAGCCAACTTTGAGGAAATTGAGTTGCGCCAATGGAAACCCCGGTTCAATTGCTTTACAGACTTGGCAAAAATTTTGGAAATGTGCGGAAGCGCCGTTGACTGGCGCGGGTTAAGGGAAATAAATTGTCATATAAATATAACAATATGTCAACTCTCTCTTCCTGAATGAACCGGACATGAAAAAACCGCCTGGAGATTGGGTTCCAGATGGTGAGTTGAGGGGAAGGTTTTGAGTTTTGAGTTCCGCCTTCAGGCGGCTGTTGGGTGCCAGCCTTCAGGATGGTTTCCCAGAATGAAAAAACGGAGAAGCCACCGTCTGATGGTTTGTGGCAATTTGATTCGGCAATGAATTTGGGCCTTTTTCCTGTGCGTTAAAACACACGACTTCTATCAACCGTCGCTGACGCGACCGAATTACTGAAAAAATCTAAAGACCATCAGACAAAATATAAACTGCCGCCTGAAGGCGGAACTCAAAACCGCCGCCTGAAGGCGGAACTCAAAACCGCCGCCTGAAGGCGGAACTCCAAACTGCCGCCTGAAGGCGGAACTCAAAACTGCCGCCTGAAGGCGGAACTCCAAACCGCCGCCTGAAGGCGGAACTCCAAACCGCCGCCTGAAGGCGGAACTCAAAACTCGATACTCAAAACTCAATATTAACGGAAATCTCCCTGTAACTGGAACGCCGCCCAATAGTAGGGATGGTGCCAGCGCCGGTCTTTCACCAATTCCAGTTGGGCTTCGCGGAGGGCTGCCGCCGGGGTTTTTCCTTCTTTGAGCAAGGCGTGGTAAAACCGGGTCATCAGCTCGGAGGTGGCCGTGTCGCTGACATTCCACAAACTGACCAGCACCCGTGGCGTTCCGGCATACATAAAGGCCCGTGTCAGGCCGACCAGCCCTTCGCCCACAACTTCTTTGCCCAAACCGGTCCGACAGGCGGAAAGCACCACGAGGTCCGCCGCTAAATCCAGGTTGTAAATCTGGGGCACGAGCATCAGGCCGGGGCGTTCCTCGCCTTTTTCATTTACCAGTGAAAGAACCAAACCGGAAAGGTCCGGATTCTGGCTGTCCACAAAGCCGTGGGTGGCAAAATGAACGATGCGATAGTCTTTGAGTGATGCTTTGGCCAACGAATCCGGATTGGCCGCAAAATCCAGCAGGGCAAGGCTTTTTTGTTTGGGCACCAGAGACAAAATCCGGGTGGCTTCCGTCCGGGTCCCTGGCAAACGGGGAATGGTTGCTTCGCTTCTGCCGGTTCCCGGTTGGAGCAGGGTC
The DNA here is from genome assembly GCA_019695185.1 of Blastocatellia bacterium. Taxonomy (GTDB): domain Bacteria; phylum Acidobacteriota; class Blastocatellia; order Chloracidobacteriales; family Chloracidobacteriaceae; genus JAIBAN01. Next base: position 10,219 of record JAIBAN010000055.1, read on the forward strand.
TGCAAGGCTGGGATTTTCGTCAAATTGCGGCTCGCAACCTGTCCGACCACAGCAGATTCCGTCGGTTTGACTACCGGTTTTCCTTTGAGTCGTGCATCCGCCCCGGAAAAAACCGGGTCGGCAATCATGGCAAGTAATTTTTGCTCTGCCGGTGGTGCCTTGGGATGGGCGCGCAAAACCGAAAGCGTCGCCACCGAAGGCAGCATGACCAGTTCGTGGCCTGCAATCAAAGGAATAAAAGTGGTTTTGTCGCCTGGTGCAGTTCCGTTTTTGTCGGCTGGCACAGGTTCGGGAAGCGCTGCAAACGGAACGTAATGCAAGGCACTGTCAGCCACAATGATCAGTTTTTTGCCTTTAATCTCCTGGTAAACGTCGCCCAAGAGTGCCGAACTTAATGCCTGACTGACAGAGTTTATTCCCTCTTTCATAATTGGTTGGCGGATTACCACCACTTCTTCTTTATTCCCCAATTCGATATTTCTCATCGAGCGAGGTCTGAGTAACTCCTCTTTGTATTGGCCAACAAGGTCGTTTATTACTTTTCCCTGGTCCAATTCTTTAACTGAAAAAGAGGTGGGTGAAATCACCCACCGGTATGTCCGTTGCTGGGTGAAAACAAATTCCACCAGCACGGTTTCGGGCGTCAGAAACTCCTTTTGAATCTGTTCCACCGTCAATGGCGGTGGCTGGAGCAACGCGGCATAGCGTGGCAGTTTGGCCCGGATTTCCTCCTGGGTGCTTTTCATATCTTCCGTCAGCCGTGCCAACTCGGTTTCCAGTTCCTTGCGTTTTTGCGGGTCGCGCAGCCAAACCAGTTGCTGGGTTTTCAGGACCAACTGTTTTTGGATTTCCACTTCCCTGGTAAGCAACCCCTGGTCGGCTTCATTGCGCAAACCGGCACGGGCTTCCAACAGCATTTCCTGCAAAATCCGGGCGCGTTTTTTTTCACTCAACAAAAAGGCTTCCCGGTCCGCTCCGACATTTGGTTGCGAGCGGTGGAGGTCCATCAGAATATCCAGATAGAGGTTATACCCCTCCTGGATAAAGGTAAAAAAACTGGTCCGGCTCTCTTGGCTAAGCGTGCGGGAACGCAAATATTCAAACTGTCCCAAAAAGAGTTCGGCTTTTTCACGGGCTTTCTGAAACTCTTTCCGGACGAAATACAAATGTGCCAGTTCAAAATTGCTGTATGCCTGACCGCTCATATTTCCCACGGCTATCTGGTCATTCACCGAACGAATCAAAAATTCCTCTGACTTCTGGTATTCACCCAGCAGCCGATACAGCTTTCCCAACACCTGACAGGTGTAAGCAACACCCGCCCGCTGGTTGATGGCGGTTTGAATCTCCAGCGCCTGATTGAGCAACTCGACCGCCTTGGCATAGTTTTTTAGTTCCTGGTGACAAACCGCCATGATGGTCAGCGTACCGGCCTGCTGGCGGCGATCTTTGATACGGACGGCCAAATCCAGGGCTTGCTGATAAACCCTGAAAGTTTCTTCAGGGTTTCCCTGGCTCCAATATACCTGTCCCAAATTTGTCAAAGCGTAAGCTTCCCCGTATGGGTCGGAACCTGCCTGAGCCAATTCGAGTGCCTGGTTAAAATAGGTTTGGGATTTGTCGAATTCGCCGCTGGACTTAAAGAGCATGCCCAGGTAGTTGAGCGTTTGTGCTTTTCCTGGCCTATTGTTGAGAGCGGTCTGGATAGGGAGGGCGGTATTGTAGGCATCCAGCGCTTTTTGGCGCTCTCCCAACGTGAAGTATACCGCCCCAAGCGTGGTCAGCGTGTACGCCTGTTGCGTGAGCAATTTTTCGGCGCTGCTGATTTTGAGGGAACGGTTGTAATAATCAATCGCGGTAGTGCGGTCACCGGCGGCATCAAAGACCATCCCCATATTGTGCCAGAGGCTGGCCTGTTGCTCCGCATCCTGATAACCACTGCTTAACCGCTCTGCCTGCCGATAGTATTCAAGGGCTTTCTGGTCATCCCCGATGGTGTTTGAGGTATAGCCCAGATTCTTCAGTTCCTCAGCCTGTTCCCGAATTTCACCTAATGATTTCCAAATGGTCAGGGCGTTTTCATAGGCTTCCACCGCAGCCGGGATTTTGCCGGAGGCCCGTCCCCATCGCCCAACGTAACGAAGGAGGAAGGCCTTGAGAGCCTGACTTTCGGCTGGCCCCAGAAGTGCCACTCCGGAAGCCGCCCATTCCATGGCTTTGGACCGGTCTCCTAAAGACTCATAGGCAAATCCCAAAGCCAAACAGGTTTGAGCTGCCTGATTTTTCTCACCCAGTTCCCGCCAGATGGTGAGCGCCTGCTCAAACAGCGGCAATGCCTGCCGGGCCGGGGCTTCCCCTTCCTGTTCGGTCAATTTCTGGGCTTCCTGGCACAGCCGCAAACCGGTCAACCGCTGTCGGTCGGCAGCAGTGACTACATTTTTTTGAATTCGGGAAAGGATTAGATGAGCCGCTGGGGATGAGCGCGGCCTGCATTCGATTGTGAGGCGATAGGTTCCATCGTGCAGCGCTTCAAAGGCCAGCAGTTTGGCAGCGTACCGCTCCTGGCCAAATGCCTGAAACCCGGTTGGCTTCCCCTCCGGGTCAAGAAACAGCGTTTTGGTCCAGAGGCCGAACTGCTCCAACGTAGCCGAAAAAAACTGACCTGCTTTTAACTCAATGGCAAAGGTCAGGGTGGTGTTCTGCGAGAGTTCCCGCTTGATGGAAGTGCCTGTTTCAAGTCGTTCGGCCACAGGTGCCGCCCCGGAAACTTCCTGTTTGGTCCGCGCCGTTGCCAGCGGAATCGGTTTGGCAAAACCCACCAACAGGCTCACCAGTAAGAATGAAAGTAATAAAAGCCGAGGCGGGATTCGGTTCATAGTGCAGGCACGGCAAGGTTTGGTTGAGGAAAGCGTCTTTTTTGCAGAGGTGTGAACCGCCTGTTTGGAGAGACGGTTCACACTCTTTCCTCACTTTACCTTATTGCCGCCGCAGAATCACCACCACTTCGCGTCCGGCAAAGGCGGTTTCCCCAACCGTTACCCCGACAAAGCCAAACCCGTCTTTTCCAGCCTCGGCCAATTCCTTTTGCATGGTCGAGGTTTTCTTGGTGGCCAGCAGCTTGAATTCCCGCCGTACCGGTTTTTCGCGGCGGTCGCGTTCCAAAATTACTACCGTTTCCTGTCCGCCAAAGGTGGTTTGAAAAACGGTTTGGCCACAGTAATCAAACCCCGCGTCGCCAGCCTCCTGGATTTCCTTCTGCATGGTCGAGGTTTTGTTGGTGGCCAGCAGTTTGTATTCATACCGGGCCTTGGCTTCAGCAACTTTGGGGCGTGACATGATTATTACGGTTTCCGAGCCGCCAAACGAGGTTTCCCCGCCCATCACGCCACTGAACCGGAAACCGCTTTCCGCAGCCTGATTCAGTTCCTTTTGCATGGTCGAGGTTTTGTTGGTGGCCAGCAGTTTGTATTCCACTTCCTGGTTTTGGGCCAAAGCCGCCGTTGAAAAGAAAAAGACGCAACACAATGCCAGAATCACTTGTTTCATAGATGAGGGTTCCTTGCTGTTTGAACGTGTCAGTGAAAGGTTTGAACCGAAAGAAACAGGTTTTTATCAATCCGGACGGAAAAACTCAGTCCGCAGTCCGCAGTCCGCAATCCTCGGTTCTTTGTTGTTGTCAGAAGGACAAACCGATGCGGTTGTGTCACAATTGGTTTACCTGAGAAGAAGGCAGCCCTCAATTTTTCAAGCCTTCCCAAATGTTTGTCCGCAGGAGTTTTCCCCGATGTCCCGCATTGTTTTCCGGTCGCTGGTGCAACTGGCCCGCCCGAAGCATCTTTCCGTTGTTCTTGGTTCGGTTGGTTGGGTTTTAATGTTGGTGCTGACAGCACGACTTGGCAGCGCGCATCCGTCACAGGCAGCCACCCGTCCGGTGCCCCTTCAAACAGAAGTTCCGTTTTTGGAGCTGGAGAAACCCATTGAGCGGGAAATCAAGGCCGGAGAAACTCATTCCTACCGGGTTACCGCTCCAGCAGGTCGGTATCTGGAGGTACAGGCCCGGCAAATCTCAGTGGATGTTGCGCTTGCCTTGTTGGAACCGGAGGGGAAACCGGTCCGGGTAGTAGATGAAATAGAACGATTGGGGAATGTTGGCGAAACTCTCTTCACAATTATTGAAACTGACGGAACCTATCAGTTTGATGTAAAAACGAGTTCACCCGAAACCAAACCAGGACGCTATGAAATCCGCCTGCTGTCATTCCGGGCTGCCACCGTCCAGGACCAAAACCGGGTTCAGGCCGAAAAGCTCTCCGAGGCAGGTCAGCGTCTTTACAAGCAAAAGAGAAAGGAAGACCTGCAACAGGCCATTCCGCTTTTTGAAAAGGCAATTCCTTTGTTTCAAGCCAGCGGCGACTTGTTTTCAGAAGCCTATGTCTGGAACCGGCTGGGGATTGTCCATGATGACCTGGGCAATAAACAACAGGCGCTTGAATGTTTCGGGAAAGCCCTTCCCTTGACCCGTGGCAACCCGGACCGGCAGTTGGAAGGCGAAGTGCTCAACAATCTGGGCCTGACCAATTCCGACATCGGGGAAAAACAAAAAGCGATTGCCTACTTCGAACAAGCCCTCCCGTTGTTTGTCGCCCTGGGCAACAAATCCGGCGAAGCCTCAATTTACAACAATCTGGGGTTGGCCAACCGGGGTTTGGGAGAAACCCGGCGGGCGCTCAGTTTCTATGAACAGGCTCAGGCCCTCTACCATTCGGTTGGCAATCTGCGTCAGGAAGCCACCGCCATTTCCAATTTGGGCGTGGTTTATTCCGGTCTGGGTGAAAAACAAAAAGCTCTGGATGCGTATCAAAAAGCCTTGCAGATGATGCGCACCTACGACGACCAGCGCGGCGTTGCCCGCATGCTTTCCAATCTGGGTTCGGCCTATTCGGACCTGGGCGACAGTGAATCAACCATTACCTATTACACACAGTCCATGGAACTGCGGCGCAAACTCGGAGACCGGCGCGGCGAAGCCTACGCTGTGAATGGTCTGGCTTTGGAGTATTTCAAACACGGGGATTTGCCCAAATCAGCCGAATTGCTCAACCAGGCGCTGGCCCTTTGGGTTGCGGTTGAGGACCGGCCCGGACAGGGTCTGACCTTAACCAATTTGGGGAAAATCGCTTTTGAACAAAAAGATTTTGCCAAAGCCAAAACCTATTTCACTAATGCCCTCACCCTGCGAAAAACCATTAAAGACCGTTATGGTGAGGCTGGAGTCCTGCGCCAATTGGGACTGTTGCACCTGCAACTCAAAGACATCGTTGCCGGGGCCGCTGCGCTGAACCAAGCCCTGACCATCTTTCAGGAAACCGGAAATCGTGAGGATGAAGCCGAAACCTTGTGCAATCTGGCCGGCGTTGATTTTGACCAGGGCCAATACCGCGCCGCCATTTCCAAAATCGAACGGGCGATTGAATTGGTGGAATTTGTCCGGGCGGGTGTGGCCAGCCAGGAATTGCGCACCTCGTATTTTGAAAAAGTCAGCAGCTATTACGACCTCTATGTGGCAGCCTTGATGCGCCTGCACAAAAGCGAACCAGAGGGTGGATTTGACCGTCAGGCATTGCAAGTCAGCGAAAAACGACGGGCACGCAGCCTGTTGGAATTGCTCAATGAAAGCCAAACGGGAATTCGCCGGGGCGTGACGCCGGAACTCCAGAAACAAGACCGTGATTTGCGCGAGCGCATCAATGGGAAAACCATTCGGCTGGCCCAACTGAAAACAGCCAAAGCCTCCCCTGCCTCAATCGCCGAAGCCGAAAAAGAGCTGACCGAAATAATTCGGGCATACCGGGAACTGCAAACCGAAATCCGACTGAAAAGCCCTCGGTTTGCCACTTTGACCCAGCCGCAGCCGCTGACCGTGAAAGACATCCAGGAACAGTTGGTGGATGCCGACACCGTGCTGCTGGAATATGCCCTGGGTGCGGAAGCCAGTTTTGTGTGGCTGATTTCCCGCCAGGAAATCGTTTCGTATGAATTGCCGCGCCAGACCGAAATCGAACGTCTGGCCATTACATTGAACAAACAACTCTCGACTCCCAGGCCGCTGGTGGCGGAAACCAAATCCGCAACCGATAGAAACCTCAAGCCGGTGATTCCCTCCCCTTCGGATGCCTGGCTGGAAACAGCCACAACCCTCAGTCGCATGATTTTGGAACCAATGGCCGACCGGCTGGGAAACAAACGGCTGCTCATCGTCCCGGATGGTGCGTTGCACTACGTTCCCTTTGGAGCATTGCCACAGCCACAGGGTTCAGGGTTCAGGGTTCAGGGTTCAGGGTCCGGGGTTCAGGGTTCAGTTCTCAGTCCCCAGTCCCCAGTCCCCAGTCCGCTGCTGGTTCAGCATGAAATTGTCATCCTGCCATCGGCTTCAGCCCTGGCCGCGTTACGCAAGGAAATTCCGGGACGCACACCGGCTCCGCTCAAGCTGGCTGTCTTGGCCGACCCGGTTTTTTCAGCGGCGGATATCCGGGTGAAATCCGCCACCGTTGCCAAACCGGAAACCCCGCAGGCTGAAAATTCAGCCATCGCCCAGCGGAGCCTGTTGGAAAATGAACTGTCACGTTCCTTCAAAGGGGACGAACCCGGCCCTGAACGACTGCTGTTTCCCCGCCTGCTGGGCACCCGCAAGGAAGCCAATGAAATCCTGGCGCTGGTCTCGCCCAAAGAGAGCAAAGTGGCGCTTGATTTCGCAGCCAGCCGGGCACTGGCCTTCGACCCGGACCTGAAACGCTACCGGATGCTCCATATTGCCACCCACGGCCTGGTCAACACCGAGCGTCCCGAACTTTCCGGGTTGATTCTCTCTCTCGTGAATGAAAAAGGTGCTCCGCAAAACGGATTCCTGCTCACGTCGGACTTGTACAACCTGGATTTGAGCGCCGATTTGGTCGTGCTTTCCGCCTGCCAGACCGGCAAAGGGAAATCCGTCCGGGGTGAAGGCATCGTCGGCCTGACCCGTGGGTTTATGTATGCCGGCGTGCCCCGTGTCGTCGTCAGCCTGTGGAACGTCAACGACCGCGCCACCGCCGACCTGATGATTCTTTTTTATAAAGGAATTTTGCAGGAAAACCTGTCGCCCGCCGCCGCCCTGCGCAAGGCACAGCTTGCCATGTGGAAACAGGACCGCTGGAAAGCGCCTTATTTCTGGGCCGCGTTTCAGTTGCAGGGGGAATACCGGTAACCTTCTGATTGGTTTGAATCAACCCAGGTTTTCACCAAGTTCTGTTCCCTTTTTTTGGATTCTTTGAAAGGTTCGTTCCCGGTGGCAGTTGGCACAAACCACATCGCATTTCTCGATTTCAAGTTTGATGGCCTTGAGCGTGACGCGGTCCACCGAGTTCAATGCAAACAGTTTCTCATCACCGTCCCGGTGGTCAAAATCCATCACATAGTATGGATATTGCACACCACAATCGGCGCACGGACGCTGCTTGGCTTGCCTGACAAAAGCCCTCCGTTGGGCAAATGCACGGGCATTTTTTTCAAGATAGGCTTGTTTGTTTTGCCGGTAGTGGTGGCGGGTCATCGCGCTGCCGCAATCACGACAGTAGGAATGCCGGGTACCTTTTGCCTGTGACCTGAAATTGAAGGCTTCCAAAGGTTTGGTCTGACAACACTTGGAACACACCTTGACAATCGTGCTTCCACCCTGCATGTCGCCCTCCACATCCCAAATGAAAATGAACCGAAAAGCAAAAAACCCGAAGGGCACGTTTAGTGTGTACCTTTCGGGTTAATCAACTGGCTGGATGCACCCAGGAAGACTCGAACTTCCGACCTTTTGATTCGTAGTCAAACGCTCTATCCAACTGAGCTATGGGTGCATACAAAAAATAATGCGGATGAAAGGACTTGAACCTTCAAGGGCCGAAGCCCACATGGTCCTGAGCCATGCGCGTCTGCCAGTTCCGCCACATCCGCTTAGGGAACGCGCATTATCAACAGGCTACCCTGTTTTGTCAATTCCCAAATGTAATTTTGTGGATTTTTTCTTGGATTGAGGAAATTCAAGCCAAATCGGTGTGAGCAACCCTGACCTAATAGTTTTCCGAACCTGATTCGAGTGTGGCAGTCATCCGAACCTGTGTGTCAGGTTGTGCCCTACCTGAACCGGATATCAGTGTCTACGCTCCAGGTTTTGTCACAGCCTATTCAAAAGTTGAACAGGTTATCCAAAACCTGAAACGTGTCATCCAGGTTTTGTTGCACATGGTCCAATATCCCAAACAGTCGCTCCAGGTTCCGTTGCATTCCATCCGGATGTTGCCGCAGCTCATCCTGAAACAGAATCCAGCTTTTTGCGGAAAAATCCAGAGCAAAATCCAACCAGTCGCATTTCACCCGGCGCGTGTGGCTTTTGTAAGACGTTCCGCTTCACCAATGTGAGCGGAAATCCATTTCATCTATACATTGAATCTATCGAGGTCAGATTATGAACCAACAATTAGCCCGCAAATTGAATGTTTTTCAACGTGTCCAACAGTTTTGCAATGCCAACACCGCCACCCTCAACACAATTCCCTTTGCTGTCGAATTACAAACCAATCTCAGCAACATCATCACGGAGTTACGGACCCTTTCCCAGGTAAAAAATACCGGGAAAAATACAATGCGTGAAAACACGATGCAAAAACGTGACTTGCGCGATGCGATTTATCAAACGCTGGCCTCCATCAATCAGACGGCGCAGTTGATTGCCTTTGACCTGCCCCGGTTTGATGAAAAATTCCAGCTTCGCCGGAAAGGAAAAATTGAAGCCCTGTTAATTGAGGCCAAAGGGTTTGTTCAAAGTGCCCAAGGTTTCCAAAATGAATTTGTAAAATATGGAATGGCAGTCAATTTTATTGAGCAATTAAATACCGATATTACAACCCTCGAACAATCCATCAATAACCAGAATCTGGGCCGGGTGACAAAAACCTCGGCTGACAAGCAAATTGAAGAAACCATTGACCGGGGGATGCTCACCATCAACCGGCTGGACCGGGTGATTAAAAATGCTTTTGCCAATCGGGAAGCCATCCTGTCTGCCTGGAAAATCACCCGTCAGATGGAGCGGACCACCCCGACAGCCACCCTTCCGCCTCCGGCTCCTCCCCAGCCGCAGGCATCCGTTCAGGCGTAACAACCTGGAGCCGTTTTTGGGAAGCAGCCCTCCCAAAAACCAAACCGCCCTGAAGTGAGAAACTCGCTTCGGGGCGGTTTTATTTTTTAACCGCGAAATACGCGAAATACGCGAAAAAAAGAAAAAAGAAAATCAAAAACTTTTTGGAGACTGGCTGAATGCAATCCGCTCATACTCAAGTTTGGGATAATGTCCAAAATTCACCAATAATCCCAATTTCATCCCGGTTGCCTTCAGGTAATTCATGGTTTGGGCGCGATGCTCCCCTGATAGCTTTTGCACGGCTTTCAATTCGACAATGATTGTTCCAACGCAGACAAAATCAGGACGATACATTTGTGTCAGTTTCCGTCCCCGATAGAAAAGCTCAAGCTCCGGCTGCGGCACAAATAGAACCCCTGAGCATTCAAACTCAATCGCCAGACATTCCTGATACACCGCCTCCAAAAAGCCACAACCTTTGTCTTTGTACACCTGAAAGCACGCTCCCAGAATCGCATAACATTCATCTTTGTACAGTAAATCGGTCATGGCTCCAGACTATTTTAGACTGTCTCTCTTTTTTGTCTGTCTTGTGTTTTTCTTTTTCTTTTTTGTTTTTTCTTTTTTTCGCGTATTTCGCGTATTTCGCGGTTTAATTTCTTCTTATTCCACCGTGACGGACTTGGCCAGGTTACGCGGCTGGTCAACGTCGCAGCCCCGGCGAATCGCAATGTGATAGGCCAGCAACTGCAACGGTACGATGGCCAGCACCGAGGAAAGCAAATCGCTCGCCTGCGGAATATAAATCACATGGTCGGCGACTTCGTGGGCTTTGCTGTCGCCTTCGGTGACGATGGCAATCACGTTGCCGTCCCGCGCTTTGACTTCCTCCATGTTGGAAAGCGTTTTCTCAAAGCGCAATTCCGACACGCGGTTGCCAAATTCGCACGGTGTGACAAACACCACCGGAAGCCGTTCGTCAATCAGGGCGTTGGGGCCATGCTTCATTTCACCCGCTGGGAAACCTTCGGCGTGAATGTAGCTGATTTCCTTCAGTTTCAATGCTCCTTCGAGTGCAATCGGGAAGTTCACACCCCGTCCCAGGTACAGAAAATCCGTTGCCCGAAAGAGCTCCTTGCTCAGTTCGGCAATCGTGTCATCCTGATTGAGCAGGGATTCAATTTTGACCGGCAGTTCATTGAGCTGTATGACATGTTTGACGGCGGTCGCACTGTCAATCCGGTTGCGCTGCTGCCCCATAAAAAGGCCAAATAAATACAGTGCAATAATCTGGGCCGTAAAAGCCTTGGTGGAGGCCACCCCGATTTCCGGACCGGCATGGGTCAGAATCGTTCCTCCCGCCTCACGGGTCGCCATCGAGCCCTGAACATTGCAAATCGCAATCACCCGGCAGCCACGGTTGTTCGCTTCGCGCAGCGCCGCAATCGTGTCGGCGGTTTCACCCGATTGGGTAATCACCATGACAAGGGTGTTTTCATCCAGAATCGGGTCGCGGTAGCGGAACTCGCTGGCATAGTCAACTTCAACCGGAATCCGGGCCAGTTCCTCAATGAAGTATTTGCCCACCTGAGCGGCGTGCCAACTGGTACCGCAGGCAGCGATTTTGATGTTGGTGAATTTTTTCCACTCATCGGGCCGCACATCCATTTCATCCAGGTAAATCCGGCCATCGTCAAGGGAAGTCCGCCCGGCCAGGGTTTCCCGCACGGCGCGCGGCTGCTCATAGATTTCCTTGAGCATGAAGTGCTTGAACCCGCCTTTTTCAGCCATGATGGGGTCCCAGGTGATGCGCTGGGTTTTGGGGGTGATGATGTTGTTGTCGAAATCGCTCACCATCACACCGGATTTGGTGAGCACCGCCATTTCCCCATCGCCCAGAAAAAACACATCGCGGGTATGATACAAAATGGCCGGAATATCCGAAGCCACGAAGTATTCATCTTTTCCCAATCCCACCACGACTGGCGGCCCCATCCGGGCCGAAACAACTTTGTCGGGCTCGTCTGCCGACATAACGGTGAGCGCATAAATACCACGCAGCATGACCACTGTTTGGCGAACAGCTTCCTCTAAGGTCTCGCAGTTTTGCCGATATTTGCCAATCAGATGGGCGACAACTTCGGTGTCGGTTTGCGTGACAAAAACATGGCCTTCGGCTTGCAGTTCGCGTTTCAGTTCAAGGTAGTTTTCAATAATTCCATTGTGAACCACCACAATCCGCCCGGAGCCATCCCGGTGCGGATGGGCGTTTTCCTCCGTTGGACGTCCGTGGGTTGCCCAGCGGGTGTGTCCGATGCCATAGGTGCCATCCAGGGGTTGCAACCGGACCGCCTCCTCCAAATTGCGGAGTTTGCCCGAAGCCCGCCGTACCTGAAGCTGTCCGTTGTCAACCACGGCAATCCCGGCTGAGTCGTAGCCGCGATATTCCAACCGTTTCAGTCCGTCCAGCAGCACTGGAACAACCTGTTTTTGTCCGACATAGCCAACAATTCCGCACATCGTGTGTACCTCATCATCAGGGTTGGGAGTCTTGGGAGTCTTGGGAGTCTTGGGAGTCTTGGGAGTCTAAAATGAGCCCCTCTTTCTCAATTCTCAATTCTCAATTCATAAAACTGTGAACCCTGAACCCTAAAGGAAAAATCCGAACCTGATTCCTCCCAAGGGGAATACGGGGTAAGGCGCGAATAAAACGCTTCCCCAGCGGTTCGGACTTGTTTAACCCAACCTTCAAAACAGAATGGAGCAGGAATTATTCCCCATCATCGCCGATGGCTTCAACCGGACAGGCATCCATGGCTTCGCGGCACTGTTCCATTTCCTCATCGCCCTCCGGTTGTTTGTAAACGTAGGAATAACCTCCATCATCGTTGCGGGTAAAATTACCCGGCGCTGTATCGCGGCAGACATCACAGTCAATGCACTGCGTGTCAACATAGAACTGTCCCGCCACATTATCTGCGTATTTGTCATCAACGCTCGCCATAAAAGAGTCACCTCAATTGTATTTGTAGTGCCAAACCCAGTGGCCGCAAGTCTTTTTCAATTCACCCAACCAGCCTGCCAACCGAAGTTTGATCATGAGGTCGTCGCCCAAACAACGACCCAAGTTGTTGATCCGGATAAGAAAGCCGGAAAAAAGAATGCTGATACCACAAACAACCTAATCAATCAGCCGACTTTTTTCAACTGGGAATTGAACCAAACGTGCGATTTGTGAAACGGCAGCCTGATTCGGAAAGCTTCTTTCCGGGAAAGCCCGGATTTTGTCTGAATGCCAAAAACCGCCAAGATTTGCACCGAATCTTTGGAAACCGGGCGACATTACCAGGACCGTTTCCGAGCGTCAAGCAGGGGCACAGCAGGAATTTTTGATTTGCGATTTGAAATTCCGGGTCAGCGATTTCCTCCGTGCCATGGGCCATCGGGTTGGTTGCCGGCAGTTGGTTGCCGGGGTTGGGCTGCCTTGGGTAAAACAAGTTGAATCACCAAAAGCGTCCATCGCAAATCGCAAATGAACTGAGGAAACACTACAAAAGTTCAGCAAAATATGTTAGAACCACGTGCGACTGATACCGGAGTCCGGTTCAACTGACGGCTATTGGTACAGTCTCCTGTCAAGCGGTTTGTTCCCACTCATTTCACAGGTCACTCTTGGTTTGGCTGTCGGCTGTCGGCGGTTGTAGATTTGTGCCCGAGGTTCGCCGAACTCCAAAACCAAACCAAAAACCATGCTGCCGCTTGGGGTAGCCTCAGGGATTGTCATGAATTTTGAAAAATCGTTTAGTGCCACCCTTGAAAAAGTGTTTGGGGCCAGGGGAATTGTCTTTATCGCCCGTGACGGGGAAATTGTGCATCAATGCGTGAACCGAGGGGTGGCCAACCTTGATTTGCTGGGGGCCTATCACGGTATCACGTTGGCTACCTGCCAACGCTTTTTTGAGGAAACCGAGGTCGGTACGGTTCAGACTGTCATTTGTCAGTATGAGGCTGGAACCTGCCTGATTCAGGTGTTACGAGACGGATACTTTCTGATGCTGGCACTTGAAAAAGAGGGCAATATTGGCCATGGAATACACCTGCTCAGAGCGCTGGCTCCGGAGGTGAATGAGGAAATTGCCTGATAAACAGGTTCAGGGTTCAGGGTTCAGGGTTCAGGGTTTTGAATATTGGGAGATTGAGGTTAAAGCCAGGTTTCAAAACTCAACCCTCAACCCTCAACATTCAACACCAACTTCCCGGCTGAAAAAACCCTGAACCCTGAACCCTGAACCCTGAACCCTGAACCCTGAACCCTCTTCTATTTCACTTTCTTCAATTCTTCCTGCAACTGTTCAGCGGTCACATTGTCCTTGTTAGCCTGACTGAGCGCCAAAGCCCGTTCAAACGCTTTGCGGGCTTCACCATCCTGCCCTAATTGTTGATACACCCGTCCCAAATCACGGTTTACCCTGATTTCCAGGTTGACGTCATTGGCCCCTTTGAGAAAGGTTTGGGCTTCCTGCAACCATTTCAAAGCCTCTCCGGCATCGCCCAAGCGTCGAAAAATCTTGGCTATGCGCACCCGTTGCAGACAGGCGGCGGCGCTTTCCGGATTTTTCTTCAACGAAGCCTTCAGGGCCTCCAGATTGCGTTGCGCTTCTGTTTTATTGCCAGCCTGTTCATTGGCCCGTGAAAGCAAAATCAACGTTTCAAGGCTTGTCCCGCTATCGGAACTGGCGCGTTGAATCAGGGCTTTTTGCAGGCATTCAACGGCCCGTTTAGGTTCACCTGCGCTTAAAAAAGCGCTCCCCAAAGCGGCATACGCCTCCGGAACCCGGTCCAAGGTCGTGCTTGCACGGGAAAGCTTGGTACTGTTTTCCTGAATAGCGGCCTGGATTGCCTCGTACGTGGTGGTTGCCTCTTCCAGTCCTTGCGCTTTGAGGCTTTCATCGCGGGCATGAATTTCTGCAATGAGGGCGCTTAACGTAAATTCCAGCCTTTGGTTATTAGCTGTCCGGGCCAGGGGCAGCGCTTCCTGAAATGCCTGCAGGGCCGATTGGGAATTTTGCCGGTCGTCCAAAAGGGTGCCCAACAAAGTCAGGGTATGAGCCTGCTGACCAGCAAATTTCAACCCTTCATACAGCTCCAGAGCCCAGACGAACCGGGTCATTGCTTTCAGGGCATCTGAAGCTGTGCCAAGTTGCACATAATCCACCCCTTCCCGCAAATACCGGTCGGCTTCCTTGGCTCGCCCGCTGCCCGCAAGACTGGCCACCGTAGAGGGCAATGGCGGCACTGAGGGGAGCCACTCCGAACGGGGTGCTCGTTCGGTATCCCCTGCGTCCTTGGGAACAATCAGCAACTGGTTGTTGCTCCAGACCGCTTTTAAGGGTCCGGGACCCAACAGTTCATCCAATGCCTGGTTCCAGGGCTTGTTCACAAAATTGACGGTCTGGGTAAGGTAGGCCCATTTTTCAACTCCCGGAAATTTCAAGGGGACTTTTGCCCTTTGGGCAATTGAATAAATGGCATCCGCCAGACCACAGCCACCACAGGCAAAGTTAATGGGCGTCCCCACAAAACCAGGGTCACCGTAATGTATTTCCGGTTTGGTCTGCCCGCCTGCGCTTGCCGACAGGGAATGTGAACCAAGCAGCCAAAGTCCAAGCACCACTGCAATCGACCATTTCTGTTTCATAACAACACACCGTTTGAATTGAGAATTGAGAATTGAGAATTGTTTTGTGCATCAGCCAATCGTTCCTGTTCAATTCATTCCAAGAAAAACCAGCAGCAATCCAGCTTTTGTGGAACCAATTGAAAACAGGAAGGAGTTGAGGCATTCACCTAAACCAAGTCGGGCTGAAATCATGGTCAATGCCCAACGCTCAATGCTTCAGGAAAACACCACCATTAAAATGATTCCAATGAGGAGCACAACCGCAATCCCGATAAAAACAAAAATCATGGTCCGCCGCTGCTTATCCCCATCATCCCCACCATAATTATCCAGAACACTGGAATGATAAACCACTGATGAAGAGGGGGTGGAACTGCGACCGCCACTCCCGGTTCCTTCATCAACCCGTTTGGGAGTCGGATTTAAGGGGGCTGGTTTTTTGGGGCCGGACGAAGAGGTTGGGGTTGTGATTTTCGGCGGGGGTGGAGCAGGTGGACGGGTCACCTCCGGACGGCGGTTGGTAACCGCCTGATTGGCCCCTGAGGATCGGGGAGGAACTGGAAGCGGCACTTCATTTCGCCGCTCGGAAACCGGAATATTGGACCCTGTGGTTGAAGTGCCCCGCTCTGGCACAATGTCAATCCGTTTGGAGGGAGCAGGGGTTTGGGGACCGGTGGAACCTGAAGAGGTCTGGGTTAAGGCCACCCGGACAGCCTGTTCAAACTCTTCCGCCAGCACCACTGCTCCTTGCTGACGGCGGTCCGGTTCCTTACTCAAGGCTCGTAAGACAACTTTGTCAAGCACTTCGGGAATTTCCGGGTGGTCCACCCGCATGGAACGGGGAATCTCGTTGGCGTGTTTGAGGGCGACTGCCACCGGTGTATTGGCTGTGAAGGGTACCTCCCCGGTCAGCATTTCGTACAGGACCACCCCAAAGGAATATACATCCGAACGGGCATCCAAATTGGCACTTTGGCATTGTTCAGGTGAGAGATAATGAGGTGAACCGATAATCACCCCTTGCCGGGTCAGATTTCCGGCAGTGTTTTGCGCTTCGTCCTTGAGTTTGGCAATACCGAAATCGAGCACTTTCACCACATCCCCCTGGCCGGGGCGATGTTCAATGACAATATTGTCGGGCTTGACATCCCGGTGAATGACCCCACTCCGGTGGGCCGCATCCAATGCCGCACATGCCTGCCGGGTGATTTCAACCGCCTGTTCCCAATCCAGCCGCCGTTGTTTTTCCAGCATTTCCCGCAACGACTGCCCCAGAAACAGTTCCATGACAATGTAAATGATATTGTCTTCGGTGACGCCAAAATCAGTGACCGTGACCGCATTTGGATGCTTGATCCGGGCCGCTGCCTGGGCTTCCCGTTGAAACCGGGCGACTGCGGTTTTGTCGGCCACCAGGGTTGCGTGCAAAACCTTAATCGCAACCGCATGATCCATCATGATGTGCTTGGCTCGATACACCGCCCCCATCCCGCCTTCACCGATTTTGGACTCGATGAGGTACTTTCCATCCACCTTGCGCCCGATGAGAGGATCAATTTCTTTTTCTTCGAGCACTTCGCCGTCAAATGGACAAAATACCATGTGGTCGGGAAAGTTTCGCTTGCATGATTCACACTGCTTCATCGCGCGGACCTGCCGCGAAAACTCCCTGCGCATGACCGTCCATGCGAATCTGGTATCTGATAGAAATACAGACACCGACCTAGGGGAATTCGCTTTCGTTGATCGAACTCGTGAATAAAAGTGTACCGATACGTGGTTGCTCGTTATTGTGTGGCGGTTTCGGATGTGCGCGGCACCACTTGACTTCAAAGGCTGATTGGAACTGAAGTGACTGGTTTTCGCACCCTGTGAACAAGGCCGAGTGTAGCGAAGGGGAGGCGTTTTTGTCAAAACGAAAGTGAGGCGTGAAAAATCCGGTTCAAATGAGCTTGAGCCGTTGCAGATACTCAACCAACCCCTCTATTTCCAAAGTTTTTTCCAAACAGACAGCTTCCTCAAAAGTCAATTTTGCCACATCCTGACTACTCCTGGCCAACGACGATTGGCGGATAAAGGTCAGCGGGATCTGCTCTGCCAAAGCCCGCCCTGCTCCCCGGCGGGCCATCACATGGCCGTACAAGCGCAAACCGTTCCATCCAACAAAAACATTTGGTCCAGGCAAAAGGGTTGCAGCAGCCGTCAAAGGCAGGAACAACAAATTGACGATGATTCCCCGGCCATGCCGACGTGAACAGCGATGCAAAAGTTTTTGCCACTGCCGTTCCACTTCCGCTTGATTGGCATCGGAGGGAAAGTGGATTTCAACCGTTTCCGCATCCAGCAGAAACCGCATCAGGGCTTCGGTGGGATGAATGAAACGTTCCAGATATTTGAGCAGTTTCCGCACCCAAATCCAAAACAACCGGGGCGAGGTTTGCACATAAGTCAGTGACGCAACATAGGTTCGTTGCAGCCGTCGCCAAAATTTCCCCACCCAGCCAACCGGCATCGTCTCATCAATATGGGCGCGGGCCGGTTGTGGCTCCGTGTAAAACACCCAGCGACGGGTTGTGGCTTGAAAACAATACACACGCATGAAAGGAAAGGGCCAGGGTTCAGGGTTCAGGGTTCAGGGTTCAGGGTTTTCGAATATCAGAAGATGTGAAGTTCCGAATGGGGCTTTCATTGTCAATTGTCAATTGTCCATTGTCCATTCAAAAGACCCTGGCCCCTAAACCCGTTCCTCAGAAAATCACATCCAACAGTTCAATGACAGACCGGACACCAATCAGCTCAAGACCTTTGGGAGCCTCAAGCCCCGCCAGGTTTCCCTTGGGAAGAATGCAGCGGGAAAAGCCCATTGCCGCCACCTCTTTGATTCGGGCTGCGGGTTGCGTGGTGCCCCGGACTTCTCCCGCCAAACCGACTTCGCCAAAAACAGCCAATCCGTTGTCCACGGTTAAGTTCCGGAAACTGGAGGCAATGGCTGCGACAATGCCCAGGTCGGCGGCAGGTTCGTCCAAAACAATCCCGCCCGCCACATTCACAAAAACATCATCGCCCAGCAGTTGCAGGCCAACCCGTTTTTCGAGCATGGCAATCAGCAGCGCCACCCGGTTCTGTTCCACCCCTTGGACCATTCGGCGACCGGTTCCGTATTTGCTGGAACTGACCAGCGCCTGCAATTCGACCAGAATTGGACGGGTGCCTTCCATACAGGCCATCACGACTGACCCTGAAACATTGAGCGGACGCTGCTGCAAAAAGAGTTCCGAAGGATTCTTGACCGGAATCAGGCCACCGCCGGTCATTTCGAACATTCCCAGCTCATTGGTTGCCCCAAAACGGTTTTTCACCGCCCGGATAATTCGGTGATTGTGGTGGCGTTCACCTTCGAAATACAAAACCGTGTCAACGATATGTTCCAGTGATTTGGGACCGGCCAGCGTGCCTTCTTTGGTGATGTGGCCAATCAAAAAGACAGGGATGGTATGCTGTTTGGCGTAGAGCATGAACTGCCCCGCCACTTCCCGCACTTGGGAAACACTCCCAGGGGCCGAATCCAACCGTTCTGAATAGGCTGTCTGAACTGAATCCACCACCACCATTTCAGGTTTCAGATTGGCAATCACGTCAAAAATCCGCTCCAGACAGGTTTCCGGCAGGAGGTGCAAGTCACCGGGCTTGAGTCCCAGCCGTTCACCCCGGAGCTTGATTTGGCGTTCCGATTCCTCACCGCTGACATAGAGCACCCGTTGGCCGGTCAGACTCAGTTTTTCGGCCACTTCCAGGAGCAAGGTGGACTTTCCAATGCCAGGGTCACCGCCAATCAAAACCAGGCTGCCCGGCACCACACCGCCACCCAGCACGCGGTCAAATTCCGGCACTCCGGAGGAAAACCGGACATCATCCTGACTCGGCACTTCCGTATAGCGGGATGGCTTGACCACTGCTCCGGCCAGCGTCCCCAAGGCTCCGCCTCCCGGAGCCGGTTTGATTTCCCGCTCTTCGGCAAAGGTGTTCCAGCCATTGCAGTCAGGACATTTGCCCAGCCATTTGCGTGACTGGTAGCCACATTGTTGACAGGAATAAATGGTTTTGTCTTTAGCCATGTCTCAAAGCCTTGGAAATCTTGGGAGTCTTGGGAGTCTTGGGAGTCTTGGGAGTCTTGGGCGTCTTGGGCGTCTTGGGCGTCAGGAACAGCTTGACCGCTGACTTCTGACTTCTGACTTCTGACTTCTGAGAATTTGGACTCCCAAGACTCTCAAGACGCCCAAGACTCCCAAGACTGCTTTTTCCTAGATTTCATGCCGATAGGTCATGGCCTTGTGCATGGTCACTTCGTCGGCGTACTCCAAATCGCTTCCCACGGGCAACCCCATGGCAATCCGGGTGACCTTGATGCCGAGTGGTTTCAAAAGCCTTCCGACATAGTTGGCCGTGGCTTCCCCCTCAGTGGTGGGATTGGTGGCCAGAATGATTTCTTCGACTTCCAAGGTTCGCAATCGTTCCAACAGGCTCCGAATCTTGAGATCATCGGGTCCAATGCCCCGCATGGGTGAAAGCGCTCCGTGAAGGACGTGATATAACCCGCGATATTCCCCGGTTCGTTCCACAGCCAGCAGGTTGTGGGCTTCCTCGACCACACAGAGCAGCTTTTGGTCCCGGTTCGGGTTGGTACAATATCGGCATGGGTCCACATCCGTCATATTGTGGCAGGTGGAACAAAACGTGATGCGCTCTTTGACATCCCGCAAAGCAGCGGCCAGACGCTCCACGTCTTCCGAGGTGGTCCGCAAAATATGAAACGCCAACCGCTGGGCTGATTTATGCCCAATTCCCGGCAGGCGTTTGAACTCATCTATCAGTTTGGCAATTGGTTCTGCAAATTCAGACATACATTCAATTGAGAATTGAGAATTGAGAATTGAGAATTGAGTTGGTAAACCAGATGGAAACACCTGCTGACACTAAATTACGTATTTCAGGCGAATTTTATTCTCAATTCTCAATTCTCAATTCTCAATTAAAACCCGCCCAAACCCATTTGGCCCATCATGTTACTTAAATAGCGCTGCAAATACTCGTCAGCTTTGGCCTGGGCTGCATTGTTGGCAACTTTAATCAGGTCCTGGAGCATTTCCCGGTCGCCATCCTTGAACAAGCTTTCATCAATTTCAATGGCAAGCATTTTTTTCGACCCGTCAATTGTGACCGAAACCACTCCGCCCCCGGAGGTTGCTACGAATTTTTCCTTTTCCAGGGTTTGACGCATTTGCTCCTGTTGGGCCTGCGCCTGTTGCATGATTTGGTCCATATTGGGCATTCCCGGAAATCCTGGGATTTTCATACAAGTAAACTCCTTTTTGAATTGAGAATTGAGAATTGAGAATTGAGAATTGGCAAAACAATCCGGTTGGGCTTCTGTGCTGTAAAAGGATTTTTTTGCAAGTCAGAAATTCTCAATTCTCAATTCTCAATTCCCCATTCTCAATTATTTTAGCTCATCGGAATGGCAAACTCGGCAAACGGTTCGCCGTTGATAACTGACAGGGTGCTGATGTGATAGAGCAACACTGCCGCTTTCGGTGAAGGAACTTCGGCCACCACTTCGCCAAAATGGTTCCGGATGGTCGCAATCAACTGCCCTTCTGCCACCCGCTCGCCCGCGTGGGCATACATCGTGAGCAGGCCCCCGGCTGGCGCATTCAGGTAAAAGAAATTGGAAAGTCGTTCGAACGCCAGCGGCATCAGGGTTTCCTGTAAAATCCCCAAAATACAAAGGCAGCGGCGCACGCCCCGCTCGTGGATTTGAATGGCGGATTCCTCCACCAATCCCTGCCTGCCGGATTCGACCAGCATGGCTGCTTTTCCCTGCAACGCGGCATAGTGATACCAGGTTCCGCTAAAAGCGTTTTTATCATCCAACGGCAATTCCACAATATAGGGAACCCCAAAACATTCGGCCATCCCACGGGTGGTGATTTCCTGTTCCGGGGTTCCTCCCCGGCGATAGTACAGGTGCGGAGACAAATCCTCCGGCAGGTCACCGCTGTGGAGGTCAATCACCGCATCACACAGCGGCATCAATTCCGAGGTAATCGCATAAGCAATCCGCTCCGTCTCGGTCCCCTGCGGATTACCCGGAAACATCCGGTTCAGGTTTTTTCCATCTGCCGGGTTGTTGAAAATTCCCCGGCCATAAAAACTCGGCACATTGACAATCGGAACCGCAATCAGAGTTCCGCGCATTTCCGCCGGGTCCAGTTTTTCCGTCAGTCGCAGCAGCGCCTCAACCCCCGGAAACTCACTGCCATGAATGGCCGCCGTCACAAGCAACGTGGCACCCGGACGGGCTCCGCTCACGACAATCACCGGAATTCCCAACAGTTCATCGTTCTCCAGCAGCAATTGCAGTTCGCCTTTGGTTTTGGCGTTGCGGGTTTCAACCGCCGCTTTCATCCAACTGTTCTGTTCGTTTGACATGCGTTTTCCTTTTTACTTTATCTGCCAGGAAAGGGGGCTTTTCTGAGGTCTGGGATTTTCGAATTTCAGGTAAATCAAGGCTCCGAACTAAGTTTTAATTCTCAATTCTCAATTCTCAATTCTCAATTCTCAATCATCATCCCCATTGAGCGCTTTGCCTTCCAGCATTTCCACATAATCATAGGCCAACTGTTTGACCACCCGTGGCTTACTGCCGTCAGGCGGGCCAATGTAGCCTTCCTGTTCCATCATGTCGAGAATGGCCGCCGCCCGCCCGTATCCAATCCGTAACCGCCGCTGTAGCACTGAGGTGGAGGCTTTCCCCATTTGCACCACGATTTTCATGGCTTCGTCAAAAAGCTCATCCCGCTCGCCCATTCCGGCTTCGGCGGCTTCGGCTTCGGCATCCGACATCTGAATGCTTTCGTCATACTGGGGCTGACCTTGTGACTTGATGTGGTCCACAATCCGATTGATTTCGGCTTCTCCCACATAGGAACCGTGGACCCGCACCAAGCGGGAGGTGCCGGGCGGCAAAAAGAGCATATCCCCTTGCCCCAGCAACCCTTCCGCCCCGTTTGTATCAAGAATGGTCCGCGAATCCACTTTGGATGAAACCCGGAAGGAAATCCGCGCCGGGAAGTTGGCTTTGATAAGACCGGTAATCACATCCACCGAAGGCCGCTGGGTGGCCACCACCAAATGGATGCCGACGGCACGGGCCATCTGGGCCAGCCGGGTGATGGAGGTTTCCACATCCGATGAGGCAACCATCATCAAATCGGCCAGTTCGTCAATCACAATCACAATGTAGGGCAGTTTCGGCGGCGGTTCCTGTATGCCAAACCGCGAAACATCGTTGCTGCCGCAGATTTCCCGGTTGAACTGGTCAATATTGCGGACACCGAAACCCGCCAGTTGCTTATAACGGTTTTCCATTTCCGTCACCGCCCATTTGAGCGCATTCGAGGCCCGTTTGGGGTCGGTCACAATTGGCGTCAGCAGATGCGGAATGCCTTCATACAAGCCCAGCTCCAGCCGTTTCGGGTCCACCATGATCATTTTCACATCAGCCGGAGAGGCTTTCAGTAAAATTGAGACAATCAGGGTATTGACCATGACCGATTTGCCGGAACCGGTCGAACCGGCAATCAGCAAATGCGGCATTTTCATCAAATCGCTGACGTAGGTGTTCCCTTCAATCGTCTTGCCCAGGGCGATGGTCAGGCAGGAGCCACTGGTCTGGTATTTGTCGGATTCGACAATCTCCCGCAGGAAAATGACTTCCCGCTTGGAGTTGGGCACTTCAATCCCAACAGTGGATTTGCCGGGCAGCCGGTCAATCCGGATGGATTCAGCCTTGAGGGCCAGGCACAGGTCGTCAACCAGATTGGCCACCCGGCTGTATTTGACGCCGGGGTCGGGTTTGAACTCAAACGTCGTCACCACCGGGCCGGGGTTGATATGGTGAATTTCCCCGGTAACGTTGAATTCCCGGCATTTTTCGGCCAGCACCTTGGCTCGCTGGCGCAATTCTGTTTCAGCCTGTTCTTCCGGTTCCGGGGCTTCCTGCAACATTTCCAGAGGCGGCAGGAAATATGACAAGGTTGCACTTTTAGCCACAGGCTCAGGACTTCTGGGAAGTGGCGGAATTCCCCCCACTGGCTTCATTGCAGCGCGTGGTACGGCAGCCACCACCCGTTGCTGTTGCCCCGTGCGCCACTCGCCCGTATCAGTCGATTTATGCCGGATAATGCTGGCTCCCTGAACCATTTTTTCGATTTCGGGGTCGGGTTTCTCCACTGGTGGTTCCAGCTTTTTCACAATCGGCGGCATGACTTCCGGTTTGGGAGCCACCGGCTCAGGCGGCGGCAGTTCATGACTGGCTATCCCTTTGGCCCGTTCCTGTGCCTTGCGAATGGCTTCGCGGGCAAATTTCCGGGTATTGGAAATCGGTGCCTCACCCGGTATGGAACCTGACCCGGATGGACCCGGTGCATTTAACAAAGCCGGTTCATTGGATGGAATTTCAGGGAATTCCTTGAGCGACTCCAGCAAATCGATGGTATCGCCGGAAGCCAGGTTCAATTCCCCTAAAGCCGGCGGCTCTGAGAGGCGAGGCAGGCTGGAAACCTGCCCGACACCTTCCTCGCCGCGCAGTGTTCCGGAAGGGCTTTTATAATCCGAATACAGGGCATCCAGCACCTTTTGCTCACTTTGGACTTTCTCTTCGTCTTCACTGACCGGTGCTGCTTTTGAACTGGAACCAAACCAGGATTTCTTTTTCCGTCCTGCCGGAGGCTCCACCAGTTTCCCTGTCGGAACTGCCGTCGGCAGGGCTGTCACATTTGAAAGCGAGGCCAGCCGGTTATCGGAGGGTTCGGCCAGCAGCGGCTCGGATTTGGGCGAACGACGAAACCAGTTACGGACATTGGTCCGCAACCCGGCCCAGGCCCGCCCCACTGCATCCAAGTGCAGGTACTCAAGCAGCACCTGCCGGAGCGAAACGCGGGTCAGGAGCATCAAGGCCAACAACACGACCACTGCTAAAAAGAGACTGGTGCCGATTTTATTGAATGCCCCTTCCAGAAACCGTTCCAGCACCTGCCCCAAAAATCCACCAGGCAGAATCCGGCTGCGAAACAACGGAATTTCCGGAAAAAGACTGAACAATCCTGCCAGGGAAAAAAACAAACCCAGCAACCCACAGGTCTGGGGAATGGTTGGCCAGGTCCAGCGGCCCCAAAAAACCTTCCAGGAAAGAATCGCCAACAGAGCCGGGACCAGAAACGCCACCAATCCGAAGGTTTGGAATAAAACATCGGAGATATTGGCTCCCACCGGCCCAATCCAGTTGCCGGTGGCCCCGGTGGTGCCGACCACGCTCCAGGAACGGTCGGCTGGCTGGAAGGAAACCAGACTCAAGGTCACCAACACAGTCACGGCAAACAGAACCAGTCCAATTCCTTCCGGCAGGTGCGACGGTTCGGCTGGACTGTCAAGTCGTTTCGTGGTGGGTACCATTTTTGTAACAACAGCCATCTTCTTAATTGAGAATTGAGAATTGAGAATTGAGAATTGAGAATTGAGAATTGAGCCAGGCATATGATGAAATTCATTCCATCATTCCCGATGAACCTGTGGGTTCATAACCGTCGAACCGAGAATTCAAAAAGCCTGGGCTTACATTCTCAATTCTCAATTCTCAATTATTCTTCCGAAGCCGCCAGCACTCCATCCGGAGCATTGCGGCGGGCAATTAAATATTCTTTGATGAAAGCATCCAAATCGCCGTCCAGCACGGCATCCACGTCGGAAACCTCAAACTTGGTGCGCGTGTCTTTGACCAGTCGGTATGGATGCAACACATAGTTGCGAATCTGTGAACCAAAGGAAATATCCTTTTTGGTGGCCTCCAGGCGAGAGCTTTCCTCGCGTCGTTTTTGCAATTCCAGTTCATACAGCCGGGATTTGAGCACTTTCATGGCGACTTCCCGGTTTTGGTGCTGAGAGCGTTGATTTTGACAACTGACCACAATCCCGGTCGGCAAGTGGGTAATCCGAATGGCCGAATCGGTCACGTTGACGTGCTGTCCGCCTGCCCCGGAAGAACGATAGGTATCAACCCGCAAGTCCTTTTCGTTGATTTCGATTTCAATTTCATCGTTCAGTTCCGGAGTGACAAACACCGAGGCAAAACTGGTTTCCCGGCTGGCTCCGGAAGCAAACGGCGAAATCCGGACCAGGCGATGGACCCCGCTTTCACATGACAACAAACCAAAGGCATATTCGCCTTCAACTGTAAACGTGGCAGAGGTCAGCCCGGCTTCTTTACCGGCCTGCACATCCACGACTTCGGTTTTGAAACCGCGCCGCTCGCACCAGCGGAGATACATCCGGAGCATCATTTCCGCCCAATCCTGGGCATCCGTGCCTCCGGCACCCGACTGGATTCGGACAATCGCATTGTTGGCATCCGCCGGTCCGGCCATCAGCATTTTGGTTTCGGCTGCCGCCACGTCCTCACCCAGTCGGGACAGGGTTTGTTGCAACTCGGTCCGCGAGGTTTCGTCCTCAACCGCAAATTCAAAGAGCACTTCCAAATCCGAGACGGAACGGGCAAAAGAGGCCGCCTGCTGAATGGCTCCGTCCAGTCGGCTGCGTTCCTTTAAGACCTTTTGCGCATTGGCCTGGTCGTTCCAAAAATCCGGTGCGCCGACTTTGGCTTCCAGCTTTTCCAATGCCGCCTGTTTGGTTTCCGGGTCAAAGAAACCTCCGTAATTGGCCGACCCGGTCTTTTATATCTGCAAATGTTTGTGAAAGTTCATCAAGTTCAAGCATGAGTCAATTCGTATCCTTGTTTGGTAGCAATCTGTTTCGCAACTGAAAGCAGGCAAACCTAACAAAACCCTATCCGCCCTGACAAGGAACCGATGGGTTCCTCCGCCTTGCGCCGGTCCAGCCTGCACCCGCTATGGCTGGGCTGGGGCATTGGGCCGAGGGGCCGGACCGGTCACTCCGGCGGGAACCGTGATTTGTTTGTAGTCAGTGGGCGGTTCAAACAACGCAGCAGCCACATCAAACTTCAATTCCGTAAAGGTAATGGTCAGTTTTTTACCGCTGGTTTCTTCTTCAATTTTAATGGGAAAGTTTTTCAGGTCCGTCGCACACCACAAATAGCTGACCTGTTGCTTTCCATCCTTCATAACGGTTGCTTTGACTTTGCGACAGGGATGACCGTCCACCGTTTCGTTTCCGAGTTCTTCAATTTGCAGGCCCGGCTGTTCGAGTAACCGTTGAAACGGATCGTTCTGGGTGACTGTTTTCTCGTCAAGCGGGGCTTCCATATATGACTTCAGGTCCTCGCTCACCAAATACAGTTTCTTTTTGTCAACATTCATAATGCTGACCTGCTTCCGCCCGGCGGCAGATACTTCGGCGCGCACGTTTTTTTCCTGTTTGGCAATTTTAATCTCGCTGATTTTGATTTCTTCGGAATTGCCATTCACATGCATGGTCGCTGAAAACGTTCTGGGAATACTGGCCAAATCCAGTTTGCCGGGCTGACACCCTGACAACGTGATTGCCGCCATCACACACACAATCCACCTCCAGCCGTACTCTTTCCGGCTCTGCTGTCCTTTCATGAAAACTCCTTGGAATTGATTAAAACTGAAAAAATCTTGACTTGGAAGAATCCTGACTATACCGAATCAGCCACTGAATAACCAGTACCTTGAGGAATTTTTGCCGATTTCACCCCTGGGGGGCTTGACAAGCGTGCTATAGTGTCGTTTCTTTTTTCGTTAGCACCACCCCAAAGCCGACTTAGCTCAGTTGGTAGAGCGACTGATTCGTAATCAGTAGGTCACCGGTTCAAGTCCGGTAGTCGGCTCCAGTTTTTTCCCCACAGTCCAATTCATCCCTTTTCCATTTCGGATATAACAGCGAGGGCCAATCCTCAAACCCATTCCATTTCTGGAAGTCTGCTTAAAAAGCCCGAACCTGTCCGGTTTCAAGCAGTTTGGCCACGACAAAGTAAATGGCGAAATCACAAAACGGCACTTCCCCCAGCAGACCGGCAATCGAGGCTCCCTGCTGTAACCGGTCCCACACCAGTTGAGCCGCCCGTGGATATTCAGGTTCGGTCCAGTTGAGACGACTGGAAAGGGCCACATAGCGGGTATTGGGATCGGCCAGTTGATCGCGCAAAACCTTCAGTTCATCCTGCAACCGGACCGCCTCCAAAATGAGATTGAAGCCCGGCAGGTGAATGGTTCCCAGCGGGGCATTGGTCTTTTGTGGCGGTTGACCTTCCTGAAAGGTGAAACTGCCGCGATGCTCAATTTGAAACAGTTGGAAAAAGGCTTCCTCCCCGTTAAGCAGACCGCAACGCGTATAGACCACATTCCCATCCAGAAAATGAATCTGCGCGGTCGGCAAGACCAAATCATCCGAAGATGCCCAAAGCCCTGACCGGGCAAATCCGACTTCCAATCCCGAAATCGTCAGCACGCCTGATTGGCGGGCGGTCATCATGGTTTGAATGACGGTTGCCAAATCGAAGAAATTTAAATTGCCCTGCAATCGGCGGTAGGAATTTGTCCGCAGTTTCTTGTAAGTGCTTTCCAACTGCTGGGCCAGTGAAGTACAGACCGAAAGTGCCAGTTCCGGAATCGTCAGAATCAGGTTTTTGAATGCCTGGCGGGTGATTTTCAACACCACAGCCCCTTCCGGTACCCGGGCGGCTGATTGATGCACCACGTTGTTAATCAGAATAATCGCCGGGCTCAACGCATCGCCTGTGCTCAGGTAGGAAACTACATCCAGTTCCCCGTCAGCATCCGAGTCCCGCCACACCTCAACCACACCCGATTTGATGACATAAAGAAATTCACAGGGCTGGTCAACCCGGAAGATGTAGCTTTCCGCCGGGAAGACTTCAAGCACCCCGGCAGCCAGTACTTTTTTCAGTGTTTCGTTATCGAGTGAATCAAACAACCGCGAGTTTTTCAGAAAATCAATATCTTCCGTTTCCGAAAGAATGATGCGAATCAGCATCGCCGGGCCACCCGAACCAAGTTCCACCCGGTCTCCGTCCGACAAAAAGGCGCATTCGATTTTTTTGCCGTTGACCAGCGTCCCGTTCCGGCTGCCCATGTCGTAAATCACCAGATTGTCGCCTTCCCGGCGAAACTCGGCGTGATGCCGGGAGGCCACCCGGTCCACCGACGACTCGTCCGTCAATTTGACATCGCTTTCGAGCGCCCGCCCCAAGTGAATGACAGGCAGGGAAAATTCATCGGTTTGTCCTTGGCGGCTTCCATTGAGATAGGTGAGGGTGATTTTCATAGAAACTTAGGGTTCAGGGTTCGGGGTTCAGGGTTCAGGGTTCAGGGTTCAGAAACTGGGGACTGGCTGTTTTGAGTTTTGAATCAAAACCAATCCAGATTTTCAAATCTCTGGGACTGAAAACCCTGAACCCTGAACCCCGAACTCTGAACCCTATTCCTCCTGCTGGTAGATTCGGTTCACAACATAGTAAGGGCGGCCCTTGATTTCACGGTAAATCCGGGCCACATATTCGCCAATGACACCCAAGAACAAAAGCTGGATGCCGGCCAAAAAGGTGATTCCCAAAAAGAGCGAGGTATAACCTTCCACGTCGATCACACCCAGCAACCGCTGGGCCACTTGATACAGGCCGGCCAAAATTGAAACCACGGCCAGCATCGCACCGCAAATGCTGGCCAGCCGGAGTGGTGCGTCGGAAAAACCAATCAGCATGTCGAGCGTCAACAGCACCAGTTTCCAGGTCGAATACTTTGATTCCCCGGCAGCCCGCGAAGCATGACCGACCTCGACACCGGCATGGGAAAACCCCATCCAGGCCATCATGAGGGCATAGTCATACTGCTGTTCCCGGACTTTATTGAGTGCTGCCACCACCCGCCGGTGAATCACCCGGAAGTTGCTCACCATATCTGTCGGGAGCTGCACCCCCAGCAGTTTTTCCATCAGCCAAACCACGCTGCGCGACCCCAGTTTGCGCCAGCCCTGGTCCTCCCGCTGGCGGCGAATGCCGTAAACCACATCAAAGCCTTCGTAAAATTTCGCTAACAGGTGGGGAATTTCCTCAGGCGGGTTTTGTAAATCCGCATCAATCAAAATGACGGCATCCCCACGACAGTGATGGAACCCGGCCACAATTGCCGGATGCTGGCCAAAGTTGCGGGTCAGGTCAATCACCACCACATGCTGTGGGTCGTTTTCCTGAAATCCCCGCAGCATGGCCAGACTCCGGTCTGCACTGCCGTCATTGATAAAGACCATTTCATAACTGGCTGTGCAGCCTGATAAGACCGCCGACAGCCGGCTGTAGAGGGTCTCCAGGTTTTCCTCTTCGTTATAGACCGGAATCAGAACCGTCACATCCTTGCGGGTGGTGCAGGGTGCGGTCTCATTCTTTTCAATTTCGTGTGGATGTGTCGTTGCCATCATAAACTGAAACCAAAAACAACACAGTTTGGTTTACTTACAACCTCAAATTTCCTACAAAATATCCAACCAGTCAGACAGTATCCCTTTCAACCCTTGCATCAGACGGCTACTTTTTCAACAAAAATGCAGAAGCCAGCGCCAAAATTGCTGAAAATTACCATCACGGTTGCTTCATTTTCTGTGGCACGGCATTTGCTCTACCATAAATCAACTTAAAACAGTTGATTCTCTGCCGCTTTCGAACTTGAAAACAAAACAAGAACTCTCTTTCCAAAGGGGTCAGAACCTATGACAAACTGGGTTGCAACAATTTTTTTACTTGGATTCATTGCCATTTGGAGCACCTTCGGCATTTTGATGCTGGCGCGGACCATCTGGCTGGGCGTTGTGCCTGACATCACTGAAAAATTCACCATGCCAAGCGCTTCAGTGCAACGGACGCTGGTTGATTATGCCAAATTTAACGGATATTTGTTTATTTTCAGCCGTCTGTGTGTGCGGCTTTTGAGCTAATAAACGGATTGTTCGGTTTCTCACTTGTAACACATTGGCTGTACGGCTTTCAAAACAAGCTGTGCAGCCTTTGTCATTTCAGGGAGGGGGAATCACCCAGTCCACACCTCCAAATGGTCAATTGGCTTTCCTCGATTCCTTGCACTGACATTCCAGCCCCACCAGATATAACCGCCTGCCAACCCAGGTAAACAGTTTTGTCCGCACGGTTTGAGAGGGTATGGGCCAGGCTGCCTCGGTGATGGCCCCGCCCGAAATTCCAGAGTGAAAATATTTTTTCCGGCCAACCTGAATTTCCATTGTCAATGAGTTGCCGTCCGGACTGATTTCAGATTCATCCGTGAAAAAAATCGAAGCCGTGAAAAACAGCCTACGGTGCGGAAACCGGTAATGGCGCAGGGTCAATTCCTCTTCCCCGATTTTTGGATAAAAAACAGGAAAGACCGTCAGTCCAGGCAACAAACCTGTCTCAGAGGCTGGAGTCCCCGGCTGCTGGCTGAGTTTTTCCGCCGTCTGCCGCGCTTTTTTGACATCAACCACATACACGTGGCAAACCTCCTGGAATTCCTGTCCAAAACTTACGGTTGAAAGCCCCAAAATCAGCAACATCAGAAAAAACTTTTTCATTTACTTCGGTTTCCTTCATTTAATTTCAAACCGGACGGGCGGCAAGATGGCACGGTTCTGCGCGTTCCCAACGGAGTACACCGCTGTTGGCGGAGCCTGGGCCTTGATGGTCTTTGAAAAAACGAATCAGGCAGCCTAAGTTTGGGGAAACTCTTTGCAAAAGAGCCCCCCATGCTTACGCTGCCTGAAGAATTCATGAACGTGATCGTAGCATTTGCGCCCCTGTTTACCCAACCCGTCTGGGAGCATGCCCAGGTGTTGCTGACCGGTGCCATCCTGACGCTGCGCAAACGCACGGTAAGCGCCTGCCTGCGGGTCATGGGGTTGGGCGACGAAGCGCATTTCCAAAACTATCACCGGGTGCTGAACCAGGCGCGCTGGTTGGCCCTGGCCGCGAGTCGCGTCCTGCTGGGAGTGATCGTCACGGTGTTGGCCCCAACCGGCGTGCTGGTGTTGGGACTCGACGACACAATTGAACGGCGGCGCGGGGAACAGATCGCCGCCAAAGGTATCTACCGCGATCCGGTGCGATCCTCCGACAGCCATTTTGTGAAGGCCAGCGGGTTGTGTTGATTGAGCTTGATGGTGCTGGTTGAAATGCCCTGGGCCGAGCGGGTGTGAGCGTTGCCGTTTCTGACCGGGTTGTGCCCGTCGGAACGGTATGATCAGGAACGCGGACGACGCCATCAGACCTTGCTCGAACGTGGACGGCAGATGCTGCGGCTGGTGCGGCGCTCTCTGAACCGGCTCCGCCCCGGTTGCCGGGTCAGAAAGGCCGTCCGCGCCGCAAAGGCAAGCGTCTGCCGACTCCCGCCGCCGTGCTGGCTGATCCGGACACGGTCTGGACCCGCATCATCCTGCCCCGCTGCTATCAGCGACGCTACCGGGCACTGGAAGTGACTTCCGGCACCGCCGTCTGGTACCACACCGGCAAACCCGTGGTTCCGATTCGGTGGGTGGTGGTGCGGGATCCG
Source organism: Blastocatellia bacterium (assembly GCA_019695185.1). Lineage (GTDB taxonomy): Bacteria > Acidobacteriota > Blastocatellia > Chloracidobacteriales > Chloracidobacteriaceae > JAIBAN01. Next base: position 41,672 of record JAIBAN010000055.1, read on the forward strand.
GAAGGCCACTTTGAACCCCAGGCGTTTCTCTCGACCAGGCTGGACGCGGCTCCGGCCCAGATCGTGGAGTGGGTTGCCCAACGCTGGCAAGTGGAAGTTACCTTTGCAGAGACACGGCCTCATCTGGGCGTCGAGACCCAACGGCAATGGTCCAATCTCGTCATTGCCCGCACCACTCCAGCCCTGCTGGCCTTGTTTTCCATCGTGACCCTCACGGCTCACGCCATGAGTCAGTCCACCCCTGTCCCGGTCGAAGGGGCCGCCTGGTATCCCAAGCGGCTCCCGGCTTTCTCCGATGCCCTGGCTCTGGTCCGTTCGCGCCTGTGGTGGGAGGCCCATTTTCAACCTCGTTGGATTCAAAGAAGATGGAAAAAGTCCCCAGCTCCTTATTAAAGCGTTTAACTGACACGCTCTGCTTGCAGCCTGGTGGATAAAGTCGAACTCAGAGGTCTAAAAAAATTGAATTGAATCTGGCGAGCTGGAATTCGAAAAACAGGTATTTGCGAGACACGTGTGCAGACACATGAACTCTGGGAAGTAACACATTTGTGCTTTTCTCCATTTAGTCCAATGGCACAAAGTCATACTCACCGAGCCCTTGAAGAATCAGAAAGGTGGCTGAGGAGCCTCCGGAATTGGTGACGTGGTGCGGGCGTCCGGCAGGCACGGTGAAGGTTTGTCCTGGTGCGAGCAGAACTGCCTCGATTGGTTCCCGCAGGGACAAACGAATTTGGCCTTCGAGTACATAAAAGGTGTCGGCAATGGCTGTGTGCAAATGCCACGGAACAGCTTGCTCCGATGAGAGCTGGAGTTCACGGATGCGGAAGCCGGGCCGCGTCGCATATTCGGCCCGCCGTTCCACCTCATAGAGTAAATCCGCACTCTTGACTGATTTCATCATGGTTCTCACCCGTAAAAATTGTGCGGCCTGCTGTTTGGTACACTGTCTGGACCGATGAATGGTGCTGAGGCCAGCCATCATGAGGCAACCATTCCCGGCCATCAATAAAAATGGATGAAAAGTGGGATGGGTCATCATTTCCAGGCTGAGGAAACCACCGGATTTGTGGCCAGGAAACTCAAAGCGACCACAAAAAACAGTACAGCCACCTGCTCCTGGGTTGAATGATTTTGGAAATCCCTTCAAGTACCCAAGAGCGGATGGCTGTCCCGTTGTTTATGGTTGGGTTTAGGTGACGATTTTCAGCCGCAATTCCTTGAGCTGGTAATCATCCACCGGTCCCGGTGATTCGCACATGAGGTCCGAGGCACTGGCGGTTTTCGGAAACGCCATGACATCCCGAATCGAGCTTTCGCCGGAAAAGAGCATGACCAGCCGGTCAAGCCCGAGAGCAATCCCACCATGCGGCGGCGTGCCGTAGCTCAAGGCATCCATAAAGAACCCGAAACGGCGGCGCGCATCTTCATCGGTAAAGCCCAAAATCCGGAAGATTTGCTGCTGAATGTCCTGACGGTGAATCCGGATGGAGCCGCCGCCGATTTCAACTCCGTTCAGCACCAGGTCATACGCCTTGGCCCGCACTCCGCCCAGGTCCGGGTTTTCGCCTGCAAAGCGTTCCAGGTCTTCGTCGCGGGGCGAGGTAAACGGATGGTGCATGGCATACCAGCGATTGTCTTCCTCGTGGTACTCAAACATCGGGAACTCCGTCACCCAGAGGAAATTGAACTGATTCGGGTCATAGAGCTTTTCCCGTTTCCCGATTTCGAGCCGCAAGGCACTCAGGGCCGCTGCCACCACCGCAGCGGAGCCCGCCACAATGAACACCATGTCGCCGGTTTCGGCTCCGGTTGCGGCCACGATTTTGGCCATCAGCTCTTCGCCCACGCCTTTGGTAAGCGGCGAGCTGACACCTTCGGCCAGCACTTTGGCGTAGCCCAGCCCGCCCGCCTTGAAGTCCTTGCGCAGCCAGTCCGTGAAATCATCCAGGGTCTTGCGGGCATAGTCGGCCTTGCCTTTGGCCACAATCGCCTTGACCTGACCGTTGCTTTCCAGGGCCTTCTGATACGGAATGAAGTCCGACCCCCGCACGGTTTCGGTCAAATCCACCAGTTCCATGCCAAACCGCGTATCCGGCTTGTCCGAACCATAGCGGCGCATGGCTTCGTCATAGGTCATGCGTGGCAACGGCAGCGTGACGGGAATGTTTTTCAGAGCGCAGAGTTCGACGACCAGCCCTTCCATCACCTGGAACACCGTTTCCATCCGGGGAAACGACATTTCCACGTCCAACTGGGTGAATTCCGGCTGCCGGTCGGCGCGCAGGTCTTCGTCGCGGAAGCAGCGTGCAATCTGGAAATAGCGGTCAAAGCCCGCAATCATGAGCAACTGCTTGAACAACTGCGGCGACTGCGGCAAGGCATAGAATTCACCGGCATGGAGGCGGCTCGGCACAATGAAGTCGCGTGCGCCTTCGGGCGTCGAGCGAATCAACATCGGTGTTTCGATTTCGAGAAAACCCTGCCCGTCCATGTAACTCCGAATCGTCGAAGTCATCTTGTGGCGTAACCGGATGTTCGCCTGCATGCTCGGGCGGCGGAGGTCCAGATAGCGGTACTTGAGTCGGGTGTCTTCGGCAGCCGGCGCGCCTTTGTCGTCATTGAGCGGAATCGGCGTCGTTTTGGCGTCGTTCAGCACATACATTTCAGTGACGTGAACCTCGATTTCGCCGGTCGGGATTTTCGGGTTGATGGTTTCCTCAGAGCGGCGCACCACCGTGCCGCGCACACAAATCACATATTCGTTGCGAATCGTCTTGCCACGCTGATGGGCATCGCCGCCGGCGCGTTCTTCGTTCAAAACCACCTGGACGAACCCTTCGCGGTCGCGCAAATCCACAAACGTGAGGGGTCCGTGGTCACGGCGTCCGTTGACCCAGCCCATCAGCGTAACGGTTTGACCAACATGGTCAGTGCGCAAGTCGCCGCAATAGTGCGTGCGTTCCAGGTTTCCTAAGTGATCCAACATACATGGTCCTTTTTCGAGAGCAGAATGGAATACCAAAGCGGTCCGTTTTCGGTCATTTGACCAAAAGACCGTGGAGGTTACCCAGCCGAAGCGCGGCTGTAAAGGATTTTCCTGTGCTTGCCTTGCTTTGGCAGGTTGGAAAGGGTTTGGCCGGGGTTGCAAATGCAGAGCTGGGGCCTACAATAACCAAATCCATCAGAGGCAAAAGTCTCACCTGTTTCGTAAAACCATTGACCGCCCAAGCCTGGAACCAACCCGCAGTGAAACAACATCACAAACACCATCGCCCGCGAATTTTTGAACATCGGGACCAGCCCCCGCTTTCCCTGCCCGCCTTTCGGCTGCGGCTGGTCAAATTCTTCCTGGTGGCCTCAACCCTGGTCGCGGTTGCCTTGGGGCTGGGTATGTTGGGTTACCACTCTTTCGAGTCGTTGAACTGGATTGATTCCTTTTTGAATGCTTCGATGATTCTCGGCGGCATGGGGCCGGTTACCGAAGTCAAAACCACGGGTGGCAAGATTTTTGCCGGAACCTATGCCCTGTTCTCCGGTCTTGTTTTTCTGGTGGCGGCGGGTCTGGTGGTCGGACCGCTGGTCCACCGGCTGCTCCACACCTTCCACTTTGACCCGGACACCGTAGAAAGCGACCAATCATGAATCACGAAGAAGCAGGGCGTTTCTGGAACGCCAATGCCGCCGCCTGGACCAAGCTGGCACGGGAGGGCTATGACCTGTACCGCAATCATTTCAACACCCCGGCCTTTTTTGAAATGCTCCCCGATGTGACAGGGTTAAAGGGGTTGGATATTGGCTGCGGCGAAGGCTACAACACACGCTTGCTGGCCAAACGGGGCGCACACATGGCGGCGATTGACATCGCTGAGATTTTCATTGATTACGCACAGGCCGCCGAAACCGAAGCACCATTGGGAATTGATTACCGCGTGGCCAGCGCCGTGGAACTTCCCTTCCCGGCTGAGACCTTTGATTTTGCCACCGGTTTTATGAGCTTCATGGATGTTCCGGAGACCGGACAGGTCTTGCAGGAAGCCTTTCGGATTCTCAAACCGGGCGGATTTTTGCAGTTTTCCATCACCCATCCCTGTTTCGATACGCCACACCGGAAAAATCTGCGCGACGAAAACCGGATAACCTACGCCATCGAGGTGGGTGATTACTTTCGCTCGCAGAACGGGGAAATTGAGGAATGGATTTTTGGCGCGGCCCCGCCCGAAGCCAAACAGGGTTTGCCCAAATTCAAGGTTCCCCGCTTTACCCGGACGCTTTCCGCCTGGCTGAACCTCCTGCTTGAGACAGGATTTCAACTCGAACGGGTCAACGAGCCCCGCCCCAGCGATGAAACCGTGCAGGAATATCCTTATTTGCAGGACGCGCAGGTGGTTTCCTATTTTCTGCATCTCCGGGTGCGGAAACCACTGACGTAAAAACAGGACTGAGGACTAAGGACTGAGAACTGAGGACTGAGAGCGTGTTTGGGAATTGCTTTTTTGGAGTGCGGGGACTTGTCACCGCTTTGTTTTTCGGCGACTTGTCGCCGAATTTGAAGCTTTTTGCCTTTGGTGGCGACAAGTCACCACCAGTGAAAGCGGCGACAAGTCACCGCACTCCAATTTCCCAAACACCCTTTGCTGACTGAGGACTCAGCCATTCATCCCTGGCACGGAATGTGCTGCATAAAAAACAAACCCTCAAAAAGCGAATTTTTCCGCAAGGAAAGGAGGTGGGGGTATGTTTCGCACGTATGTTTTCTGTGGAATTCTGCTGATTCTGACTGGTTTGGTTTCATTGAGTACCCCAGGCCAAACCGTTTCCAGGGAGTTTTTCCAACCCAGCCGCCCGAAAGTCATTGTTCTGTTGCACGGAGCGACGGACAAACCGCAACTGCATCCGGAAAAAAGTATCGGACAGTTCAAATTCGCCCGCCAATATTGGGGCTATGGATTTGTTTCAGCCCTGCTGGGCACGAAAGGGCCACTCCGCACTCTTTCCGGAACGGAATTGACGGCGGCCAATTGGGAAAGCGCCGCTCTTCGTTCTGATGAACCGTTGGACCATTTTCTGGTGCCGGCCAATCCTGTTGGGGACAAATCGGCTGCGTCCAATAGCGTTCCGCCCCTGTCGGTCCTGCTGACCTATCGGGACGGCTCGCAAAGTCTGGTTCAGCAGGCCAAAACGGCGATTTCCCAAATTGAAAAACTGTACCGCGCACTCCCGCAACAACCTGCCACGCAACCGCAAATCATACTGGTAGGCCACAGTATGGGCGGCAATGTCGGGCGTTACATTGTAACCAATCCAACCCAGCCCATTGGCCAACTGACCTTGACCGAAACCGAACATGCAAAGGCCGATTTCCTGCGGGACCGGACCCTGTTCCTGATTACCCTGGCCACTCCGCACGAAGGGTCGCCGTTGGCAGATCAATATACCTGGATTTCGGATTTTCTGACGCAAACCCCGCTTGGCCTCCAGGCTTTTTATGAAATGGTTGGGATGGAGTCGCCCCGCGCCGAGGTTATGGCCTGGCTGGGAGCCAATTCGGAAGCCACCTATCATCTCAAACTGGGATTTTGGGAAGGCTTGAATACTGGACCACTGGCTCCGCATCTGGCACTGCGCACGGATGGAACCGGAATTCCGGTTTATTGTCTGGGCAGTCGCAGCCCCGGCAGGGAGTTCACCGAGGACCCCAATCAGTCCACGCTTGATGTGGCCCATACCATGAGCCGGCAAAAGGGAAAAACCCAATATGAAACCATTGGCCTGATGTCATTGGATTATGCTCTCCACATGGCACCGGGAGGACCGGATTCCTGGGGGGAAACACCGGCTGAGGCACCGGAACTGGATTGGGTGTGCCGTGCGTTTCAAACCGTGATTCCGCCCGGAGACATCTCCCGGCCACAAACCCGGCCTGAGCTGTTTCCGACCTACTACCTCAAAACCAACTGGGAACGCGAAAAAGTGGGGCTCTTTGACACCCTTTTTGCCAAGTATCTGGCTCCCAACCGCACCCGGCTGAATGATTCAAGCTATGTGGAAAAAACCTCCGATGGCGAAATTGACAACGACGGCATGGTCGGACTCGATTCCGCGCTTGGCTATCGCCTGGGAACCAGCCAGCCCTATTATTTTGACCACAGCCAAAGCTGGACCGTGCAGGGAAGAACCATTCCGGGTACCTGGTATCGGTTTCAATCCGGGCCGTGGAATTGGGATAATCATGGCTCGCTCCGGTTGAATCCCCAGGTTGGCAGATGGCTGTTTGAAAATCTGGTTTCGACCGCTGGCCCACAGTGCAGCCCGGCCCCGTACAGTGTCTGGACAGGTCAATAAGAGCCTGTTGGGAAATTTGAAGAATTCGTGTTTGAGCCGCAACGCGGCGGGATGCCAGCCGAGGGCGTCAGTTAAGCATAAACCCTTTGGTTTCAGCCGCGAAGCGGTGGCAGAATGCTAGCCTGGGGCGCAAGCCCCAGGAAAGTTGCCCCCACGAACCAAGCCGCGGAGCGGCGAAAGAACCGAAACGGAACCAATCCGTACTTGTGCCGCCGCTTCGCGGCTAGTGGGTCATGCCACCTTTTCCTGGGGCTTGCGCCCCAGGCTAGCATTCTATCGCAGCTTCGCTGCTGGAAACAAAGAACTTGCGGCTTAACTTGGCACCTATGGGCGCAAGCCCTGGGCTAGTATTCTTTTGCTGCTTCGCAGCTTCCGAACCAAATTTCCAAACACACACTCAGTCCTCATATCGCCTTCACTGATGGGTCAGGTTGACCTGAGCAATCAATATCGAGGCCGTGGCGTAGGTGTTCATTCTGACCACCGAAGGTTCCGGATTGGCTGCCGTCAGTCCGAAACTGCGGTCAATGGCCTCGACCTCCTCGGTTTTGAGTGATTCGCCAAACTTCCTGACCTGACTGATACGGGCCGGAATGGACAGATACGACTCGATTTGCTTCCAGGCGCTGGTCGGAGGCTGCCACGGGCACCCACCCGGAAACTGCTGGCAATAGGCCAGCAGCTCAGGTCCGACTGGTACTCCGGGCAACGGCTGGCGGGTCAGCACAAAGAAAATTTTCTCCACTGCCGGAGCCGCGCCAAAATAAAACCAGCGAAATTGCGGGTTGGTTTCCTTGCTGGAAGGCAGTTCGTAAGGCACATGAGCCTGAATCCGGTTGACGGCCCCGTTGAGGCGAATATCGGGAAAGAGCATCACCGGGTCACCCTGGTTTTCGATGTGAAAGACATAGAGATACCCGTCCGTATTTGATTCGAGCACAAACCGGACCGCTTCCCCACCCTGAAACACCTGGAGCGGATTGACCCGCACGGCAGCGGCGGCACCCGCACCTTTGATTCGGGAAAACAGCGTATAGCCCAAACCCAGCGCAGCCTGTATTGAACCCTGCACGGGGCGGTGCCCCGGAGTTCGTTGTGGAGTTTTTTTGCGGGTAATCAGAAAGGCGCTGCGGGCTCCGGAATCGTCTTCGGGTTCCTGTGCCCGGCTGATGGGAAGAAAGCCACCAGCAAGCAGCAGACACAACAGACAACTCAACCAGCGGACTCGCATATATCCTCCTTCATTTCTTTTTTCCGACGGCTTTGGTTTTCAGAACCACTTCAAAAACCAGGGGCTGGGTCAGGTCTTTTCCTTCCGCCAGTGTGACAGAAACGGCAACCTTTCCCTCGTCTTGCGTTTGGGTGGCGGGCAGGTCACCGGGCCGGCTGGATTTGAGGAAATCCTCCCATTCCTGTTGCTCGCTCTGACTGAGTTTCCGCCCGGCCTGTTGGTCAAACAGCGCCGGGTGCGTCAGTCTGGTGGTGGAAAAAACCACTGTGAACGGGGTGGAATAGGTATCACTGCGCAACCCAATCCAGTTTTCGTTTCCTTTGGGAAAGACAAAATCGTTGTTTTTCGTGAGCCGGTTCGATTCAACTCCGGTTTCGGGCAGCGGCTGATTGGTCAAAAAGGTCTGGGCCACGTTTCCTTCACCCGGAGCCACCAGATAGAGATACCCTTCCCTGGCGGATTCAAAATGAAATTTGAAAGGGGTTCCGGAACTCAACTCTTTTTTCCCGGTCACCCGCTGGCCGGATGCGCCGGTTTTCAGTTCCAGGTCATAGCGCAGGATTTCCGTCACTGCTGCCAGAGTGGCCTTTTTGTCATCAGCCGGACGGTTCCACCACCAATATCCCCCACCTGCTGCCAGCAGCAACACCAACCCCACTGCGCTCAGAATGCCGCCCAGTCCGGACTTCCTGGTTTTCGGAGTCATTGAAACCGGGATTTGAACCGGCAACGGCGGCGGGCCATCCGCCACCGGTATAACTGGTTGAAAAGCTTCCGGGAAAGGCTGTCCGGCGGCAACGGTGGGGGCTGCCGGGCGGTGGATTCCGGCAGCAGCCACGGTTCCAGCCAGTCCTCTGAGGCTGTCCGGCTGAGGAATTCCAGCCACGGTTGCGCGTAAGGTTCCAACTCCGGCGGCGGCCACCGTCGGCCCGACACCAAGCATGGCTGGTGCGCCCCCGGATGGAGCTTGCGCGGGAATACTGTAGGGCGTGGTTCCACCGGCACCGGGTTCCGTCACCCGTTCAACCAGGGTGGAGGCGCTTTGCACCATCCGGGATTCCGCCCGCAGTTGCCTGAGCGAGTTGCGCAGGTGGGTTGCCGAAATCGGACGTTGATTCCGTTCCAGTGCCATACACTGCATAATCAGGCTGGCAATCGGCTGGGGAACCTGCGAATTCAGGTCTTTGAGCGGCACCAGCGGGTCCGCCTCGCCGTTCCCAACCGTCACCGCCCGCCGAATCGAACAGGCCGGAGTCTGCCGGGTCAGCAGGTGATAGAGTGTCGCTCCGACGGCAAAGAGGTCGCTCCGGCCATCGGTGCTGATTTGGTCAATCTGTTCAGGCGGGGCGTAGTTGACCGAATAACCGGCCACGCTCGAACCGGCTCCCCGCGCCATTCCGAAATCAATCAGCAGGATATGGCCTTCGGGTGTCAGTTTCAGGTTGGCCGGTTTAATGTCACGATGGATAACGGGCGGTTGCTGGCTGTGGAGGTATTCCAGCACCTCCAGCAATTGGTCGGCCCACTCCAGCACCTGTTCAAGCGGAAAAGACCCTTGTTGCCGGTTGAGCAGTTCAGACAGGTCGTCACCCGGAACATATTCCATGACCAGAAACTGGCCGTCACCTTCGGAAAAATGGTCGGTCACTTTGGGCAGGGCCGGATGAAACAGTTTGGCGAGCAGGCGGGCTTCGCGTTCGAAGGCCCGCCGCAGGGCGTCTTCGTGAAACAAGGTTTCCTTGACCGCCACGACATTTCCCAGCCGCCTGTCAGTGGCTTTATAGACAGCCCCCATCCCGCCCTGGGCCAGGAGTTTTTCAATTTGGTAACGTTGTTGCAGCACGGTTCCGGGCGTCAGCATAGGCACCTCCGTTATGTACCGGCCCGTTGGACCAGGGCCAATTGCAGGCCGTTGTTGTTTCCGACCGCAGCCCGTGGATGTTGTCCGGTGAATTCGGCGGTGCTGCCTTTCTGCCGCAGTTCCTGGGTATAGGACTCAACCGCTGACGGCACCTGGCTGCGGACAAACTCAAACAGTTCGCCGGCGGTCACCACCCGGTCCTGGTCAAAATCGGCTTCGCCTTTCAACCCGCGCAGCAGATAGTAGGTAAACACGCCATGTCCGTCCCAGCGGCTGTGTTCATAGGATTTTTCATTGATGTCGCTCGAAGTCAGAACCGCAATTCCCGGTGCGCCAAACAGCAGATTCTCAAAATCCTGATTGATGAGGTTCAGCCCAAAGGAACGCATTCCGACCGCCTCCTCACCGTCTCCGCCAATACCGGCGCTGTGACAGGTGTCAATAAAACAGATAAGCCGCTGGGCTTTGATTTCCTTGGTCAACCGGTCACGCAGCCAACTCATGGAAAGAGCGGTGGCGCTGAAATCCTCGTTTGTGTCGGTGGTCATAAAATAGCGGGTCTTGCGCTGGTTCGGGTCCGGCCCGCCATGACCGGCCAGAAAGAAAACCAGCAAATCCTCCGGACGCAGTTTCTCAACGCATTCGTCCAGGGCTTTTTTGATGGCCCCACGGGTGGCGGCTTCATTCTCAAGCAATTGGATGTTTTCCGGCTGAAACCCGCCGCCCTGTTTGGTCAACAGAAAATCCCGGAAGGCGCGGGCGTCAGCGTCGGCAAATTTGAGGGAATTCCCAAACCGATAACGGGAAATCCCAATCACCAGGGCATATTTTTCACCCGCAAATTTCTCGACCTGAACGGCTTTTTTCACCAATGGAGCGGCCATTGCATAAGGAGTTGACAAAATGCACGCCTGGTAAAATTCCTGCCCGTTTCCCAGGTCGGTCAACACTTCCAGGGAATTTTTCCCCTCCCGAAACAAAAAGCCGGGCATCCGGGTCAAATCCACTTTGAGCAGTTTCCCGGCGGGTGTGTTGACCTTATCCATAATCCGGTTGGCAGCCTGTCCGTTGATGGAAAGAAAAATGCCGCCATACGGAATCTGGTCTGCAAAAGGTTTGGGAATCAAAACCTCCAACCGGCTCAGGTTATGATGGGGAAGATTGACCACCGGCGCTTCAAATTGCTGGAGGCCCAATTCCGGCAACCGCACCATAAACCGCAGCGGATTGGCCGGCTGGGAAAAATTCAGCCCGACCACATGCGGGGTCAGAAGGATGAGCAGAAACCCCAATAATATCCAGAACATAACTTTCCAGAGCAGTTTCATACGCCCTCCTTTTGAATTGAGAATTGAGAATTGAGAATTGAGAATGAAAACCGGCAGTTCCCAGTTTAGCTGGAGTCAGAGTTACGTCTTGAGGCGTGAAAATTCGCTCAACCGGGAATTGCTGTAATTCTCAATTCTCAATTCTCAATTCTCAATTACCTACGGTTTTCCCGGCGGACGGGCCGGTTTCGCCGACCGGTCTGGCGGCGGTACCGCTTCGGAAACCGCATTGGCCAGATTGGTTTTCACGACCACCGGAGCCACGTCCTGGGTTGAAATGTTGTTGGTGGGCGGCATAAACCAGTTCTTGTCACCGACCTGACCCAGATAGTCATACAAAATGTCCATATTCGGTGGGACACTGCCGCCGTTGTTGACTTTGTAGAGCCGGATGTACTCCTTGAGATGTCCGGCAATTTCCCCATTCTTGTTCGGGTCGCGCAAATCCATTAAAGCCAGGGCCAACTGAAGATGAATTCCCGGCATGGAGCCGCGTCCGTCATCCAGTTGGTGGGCCGCGATGAATTCGCGTTGCGCCCGGTCTTTTTCTTCCGGGGTGCGGGCCGTCAGTTTCAGCACCCGGCCCAGATAGTAATGGGCTTTGGCGTCATCCGTACGAATCCGCAGTGACCATTCCAGATTGCGGCGGGTCATATCAAACATGTCGTAATAAAAGGCGACCACGCCGTTGTCGCGTTTGAGTTCCGCCATCAGGACTTCAAAATCCGAATGGCTGCCATAGAGTTTCCCCTGCGAGGCAAGCTGTTGAATCAGTTGGGCATGTTGCCCCAGGAGCGAACCAATGGCCTGATTGCGTTCCTCCACATGTTGCAGGGAGGACATAAACCCCAGGCCAACCCGCGAGTCTGCCACCACGGCATTGCGCAGATTGGAATAGAGTTTGGGAATTTCCTGCACGTCATAGAAATGGTTGATGGTATTGGCAAAGGCATAGCGGTCGGCTTCGTCCTCATCAGCAATATCCCATTCGGTGATGTTCAGATTGCGGATGAACAGGTCGCTGGCGGCATGCCCCATGCCGTACCCAAAGTAACTGCCCTGCAAGGCACCTTCAGCCCCACCGGTTTTGGCTCCGATGGCCGCCCCGGCCAGGGCGGTCAGCAGGCTGATTTTCTGCCGTTTTTTCTCTTTGTCCTGGTTTTTTTCCTCCAGGGCAAGCGGCAGCATGGCCTTATAGAACCAGTGTTCCGCCTCGACGTGCGCAATCTCATGGCTGATGATGTAAGCCAGTTGCGCTTCATTGTCGAGCAGTCCAATCAAACCGGTGGAAAGATAAATCGTGCCGGTGGAAAGCGATTCCGCACGGGGCAGCGGGTCTTGCAAAATGCGGAAGGCATAGAGTTTTTTCGAATTGCGCGGAACCAGGGCCTGTCCAATCCGGCTCACATAATCCTGCAACATCGGATTGTCATAGAGGGCTTCGACGCCATTCATGGCAGCCTGGGCACCAGCGTTGCGGGCCGCGTTGTTGCCGCCCTCGCCTTCCAGCTCACCCAGCACCCGCAACGGAGCGCGGGTATTGATTTGAAAAGCCTGAAGCTGGTGGCCTCGTTTCAGCTCCGCAAAAGCCCGGTTGACCTGGGCGCGGAATTCAAGGTCGTCTTCCTCCTTTCCCGTGTATTTTTTGACGCCGTATTCCTTCAGTTCGATGAGTTCCTTGACGTCTTTCTGGTACTCCCGAATTTTCTTTTGCTCCTTTTTGTTTTTGTCGTCTTGCGGCGTTTCAGCCGAAACCGGGAGCGAACCCAGTCCCAGCAGAACCACCACCAGCGACAGCCAAACAGCCAGCCTGACCGCTCCGGCCAAACGGGAGCGCAGTGCAGGATGGATAGTTGCGGGGGCCAACGCTTTGAACGTGAGAAACAACATGGCTTGTCTCCTTTCTTGCCAAGCCGGAAAGAGATTTTTCCGGCGGGTCCAAGCCCAGGCAGGAAAAAATCTGATTCAAACCAAGCCGGATTGCTTGTGAAAGAGACTTTTCCGCTTGCTGTTCTTCAGTGCAATTGACGTACCAGGAAAGGACCGTTTCCGGCTCATCAGGCCAAGCTGTAGGAATCAGGATGTTTCTGGATTTTTCGCATGTTCCCAATAGTGAATGGAATCCGGGGCAGGCTGCGCCGCCGCTGTGACAGGCGGTTTTTCACCCACCTGAGAGGAGTTTTCCCCAGCAATTTTTTGGTTTGCAGGCAGTCGGCGTTACCACTTGACTGGGGATTGCTTTTTTTCAGCGGTTCTCGACTGAACCTGAAAGAACGAGTCAGGACCGCCTGCGGCAACCGTGTCTTTCGCCATCAGAAGTTCATTGACCGGCACGGCACGCCTTCCACGCATTCCGGAGGAATGCCACCTGCTCCGGCAGGAGCAGATTCAGATAGCCAGGGTGTGAAGCGGAGCGAAACCCCTGGACTGGGATGCCAAATCCACCCGCACTCCGGCAGGAGTGCGTTCCCCACGGAGAGATGGCGCTCCTGCCGGAGCGCGGAATCAGGATG
>JAIBAN010000056.1 GCA_019695185.1 Blastocatellia bacterium
CCTGGGTCAGCGCATCGGCTTCCCCGCGCTGGTCACCGGCTTCGTGAAATCCGGCCCGTGCTTTTTCATACTGAGCCAACCCGGCCTCAAATCCGGCCTTGGTCTGTTTTTTGCGCTCCCGGTCCCCGGTCATGGCCGCCTGCATGGCGGCAAACCGGGTCCGGTCGGTCGCGGTGGCCACCCGCAGCGGTTCCATCTGCAACCGGTAGCGTCCCCCCCGTGCTGTCCGGTTGGGGCTTTCCACTGTCAGCCGATAGTCTCCTGCACTCAGAGCAACAAACAGCAGTATTTCCGGTCCCCAGCTTCCGGTCGGGTTGCCCACCACCAGCACAGCCTCTTTTCCGGCTTCCCCCAGCCGCAACGTGAGGTCAATTCCCGCCTGTTCCACCGTCAAAGCCAAACACTGGTCCGCGTCCAAGCGCAGGGAAAAATTCTGTGCTTCACCACCTTTGATGGCCTGTTCAACTCTGTTTCCCGATTCCAAAGGGCTGGCCACCGGCTCAACCGTTTGCGCTGTTTTGGGTTCTGCGCCAGGTGTCGTCGCCGGTGTTTGCATTGCTGCCCAGGCTGTCAGCCCTGGCTGCAACATGGTAACGGCCAGCAGCCATATCAATCCGGAATGGAAGGGTTGTGGTTGCTTGAGAAAATACTGAAGAGGACCTTGCATAAAATACTTGCCCTGCCGTTTGAAACAGCTTTGCTTACAACTTGTCCAAAATTCGATAGTAGACAACCGTTGGATCCAGCTTGCCGGTTTCACTGAGACAAAACTGCGGAATGACTCCGGCTGGTTGATAACCGATTTTCCGATAGAGCAGTTCCGACGGCTCTCCCTGGCGGGTATCAAGCACCAACAAAGTACGACCATGAGCCCTGGCCCAGGCTTCCAGTACCTCCATCAGTGCTTGCCCCAGGCCCCGTCGCCGCGCCCGGCGATGGACCAACAACCGCTGGACTTCGGCCCGGTGGAGTCCGTTGGGTTTGGTCACCAGGCTCAATTGGACGGTTCCAACAATGAACTCATCCTGACGGGCAATCCAGAGCTGGCGGCTTCCGTTTTCAACTTCCTCCGCCATTTCCAGCCAGTATTGCCGGGCTGTTTCTGCCGCCAGTGGGGGCAGGAATCCGACTGAAGCCCCGGAATCAACCGCATCCTGCAACAATTCAGTCAAGCTTTCGATTTCCTGCCTGACCATCCTGGCGTTTATCAGTTCGATTTCCGATGGCATCCGGATCCTCACCTCATTATTCAAATGAAAATTATTGCCAGTCCCCTTGAATTTGAAAAGCCGCCCAAAAATAGGGTGACCGCCAACGTCTTTCAGCTCGCATGGAAAGTTGTGCCTGGCGCAAAGCCGTTGAGGGCGGCAGATTGTCCCTGAACATACCCTGGTAAAACCGTTTCATCAGTTCCGCCGTAGCCTGGTCACTGACATTCCACAAACTGACGACGACTCGGCGGGTTCCGGCATGTAAAAACCCACTGGTAAACCCGATGATGCCTTCGTCTCCCACACTTTCACCTTTGCCTGTTTCGCAAGCAGACAAAGTGACCAGACTGGCATTCAGTTTCAGCCTGAAGATTTCCGGCAACACCACGAAACCGTTCTGGGGGTCCCCTTTTTCATCCACCAGAGAAAGAACCAGACTCGAAAATTCCGGTTGGTCCTGGCTGATAATTCCATGAGTGGCAAAGTGCAGCATCCGGTATTGGCTTAGATCCAATTTCTCAAAAGAAGCCCGACTGGCGGAAAAATCAACCAAAAAGGTGCTTTCGGCAGCAGGTACGAGCCGGGCAATGGCGGCAGCTTCCCGCCTGGTTCCCAGCAATCGCGGCAGCGCCATGGACTCCGTGCCAAAGATACTTCTGGCCACTTCGGCAGCCTCTTGCCGGGTTGAAACCGGTTCGTTCGGTTCCAGCGCGGGAAAATCCGATTTTACCTCCGGGGTTGACTTTCTTCGATAGGGCACAAGCCGTCTATCTTTTCGTGAAAACACCGGGTCGGCAAACACGGCAACCGTCTTTCCATCCACAACCGGATTGATGGGCGATTGCCGAATCTCCCGCAGTGCCATGGTGGAGGGAGCCAAAACAATCTCATGGTCTTCAATCAGCATTTTTGCAACCCTGGATGTTTTTTCCGTCACCGGCAAGATGCCAAATGGAACGTAGGCCAGATTTTTGTCCGTTACAATCACCAATCGTTTGCATTCGATTTTCTCTTTCACCGGATCCAAAATCAGGCGACTCAAATGGCGGGCGGCTGACAGCATACGGCTTTCATTGGCACTGACCGCCGGAGCAATTTTGGTCAGATTGCGGACTGCCGCTGAAGTGGCTGTCAAACTGGCGGAAAGTGCCTGGGCCGCCTCGATGATTTCCTGACTTCCAGCCAGTTCAAAGGTTTGAAACGAATTCTGGGTCAATACCCAGACATAACTTTTTTCCTCTGCCAGGTGGAATTGCAACAAGGTGGTTTCCGCATCCAGCACATGCTGCTGCACCTCGGTGGGAGTGATAAACTCAGAAGCCAGTAAGGCCCCATATGCAGGATTGCTTTTCTGAATTTCCGCCTGGGCCAAGCGGAGCTGGGTGGATGCCTCCAGGGCAACGGCCAAAGCTGCTTCCAACACCGTCTCCGGTGCCTTGGTCAACTTGAGGCGGGTCACTTTTTCACTGGCGGCGGTAAACCGGATGCGACAGTCCTGCTCCCGCTGGCGCAATGCGACCGGGATTTTTTGGTTAATATCCACTTTTGCATTTCGCAGCAGGTCGAGCAACGAACGGGCCTTGACCTGTTCACTGACTGTGAATGCCCGCCGGTCAAACCCGCTTTGCGGTTCGGCTTGGTGGAGCCGCATCAGAATTTCCAGGTACAAATCATAGAAGCGATGGGTTTTTTCAAAATAGTAGCTGCGAAACTCCTGAGCCCCAAACAGCGCCCGCCGTCCTTCCGCAACCCGAACCGATCTTTCAATATAGGTTTTGGCCTGAGCCAGATTGCCCCTGGCCAGCTCCACCTGAGCCAAAGAGCCACAGACATACATTGTGTCTTCCTGGCTTTCCACCTCTTCGCACACCGCCAATCGTTGTCTGAAGCAGGATTCGGCCTGGTCAAAGTCCCCCAAAGCCAACCGGACCCGCCCCAGTTTCTCCAACGCCTTGGACTCTCCCCAACGATCTTTGGCCTGGCGGCTGAGGTCCAATGATTGACTCGCCAGCTCCTGAGCCCTTTGATAATCCTTCTGACGGAAAGCCACTCCCCCCAACTGTTCCAACAACATGGTTTGATACCGTATTGATTTGATTGAGCGGCTGATTTCCAGGGCTTCCGTGATGATTTCCTGCACTTTGTCAAACTGTTTCAGATTGGTGTACATGGTGGCCAGGCTTTGCAGCGTGGAAATCTGCCCCCGTTTGTCTTTGGTCTCCCGGCGAATGGCGAGCGCCTCCAAATAATAAGGAATCGCCCGTTGGGTCCGCCCCATTGAACCATATATCGTGCCGATATTATTCAGGGCATAGGACACAGCATTGTTGTTCTTGAGTCCCCTGGCCCGGTCACGGGACTGAAAATAGTATTCCAGGGCTTTTTCGCTCTCTTCCAAAAGCGCATATGCCCCGCCCAGATTTACCAGTGTGATGACTTCCCCGGTTTGGTGTCCGACTTCCTGTCTTATTTTCAAACAAGGCAGCAAATATTCCAGCGCTTTGCGGGGTTCATTGAGGTCCAGGTAAATTCGCCCAATATTGCTCAAGACAATGCCTTCGGTGAACTGGTCGTGCAATGCCTGCACCAGAGAGAGTGCCTTCACTTGACATTCCAGATCGGCCTGGTGCTGGTCGTGTCCATCTCCTAAGGCAACCCCTTCATTGACTAACATTTGAGCAATGCCACCTTGGTCTCCGGCAGCCGTAAAACAATCTCGCCCGGCTTGGTATGCCTTCACCGCAGCTTCAAATTCATCCAATTCCTCATTGACTTCCCCGATTCGGTTGCGCACGGTGCCTTCGCCAGGTTGGTCGTGTGCCGCCCGGAACGCTGTGGCCGCATCTGCCAATTTCACGAGAGCTTTTTGCAAATCTGCCTTAGCTTGGCTGCCCCTGAGCCGATTGGCTTCCTGCAAGGCTGCCTCTGCGGCAAACCGGTACTGGCTTTGGTCCCGGTCCTGCGCCGTGGCTGGCCGCAATTCAAGGATGCGGGCCACAAACCGCCCGCCTGTGGTTTGTTCATCGGAGGATTCGATTTCGATTCGATAGCGCCCTTTTTCCGGTGCTACCCAAAAAACAGTTTCCGGGCTTTGGGTTCCGTTGGTCGTGTTGACCTCAAACAACAGTTTTCCAACAGGTGAAAACACCCGCACCACGAGATCAATACCCTGTTGGTCAACCCGCAAGCGAATGAATTCGTCCGGATCCACCAGAACGGTGCAGTTGATTTTGGTGGCTGCCGGGATTTCCTTCTCAACCGGACTGGCTGGGGTCAATACCAGGGCAGGAGGGGTTTGCCCGGCCACCGGAAACACCAACCAGAGCCAGAGCCAAATCCAGCTCAGAGCCGTTCGGACGAGTTCCTGTGATCTTCCTTTTTTTGCGTGAGTGGACGTTTCGCCTTGCAAGACCGATACGTTGACCTTCCCAAAGCATGGAAGTGAGCTAATTATTCCCGAAGTGGGACCGACTTTGGTATAAAGCACTGCTGAAAACATTTTGAACGACCCTCAAGACTGATATGCGTTTTGTGCTTGGTATTGAAAGCTCGTGTGATGAAACCGCAGCAGCGGTGGTTGAAGATGGCCGTATTGTACATTCAAATGTCATCGCTTCCCAGATTGAGACCCATAAAATCTACGGTGGGGTGGTTCCCGAAATCGCTTCCAGGGAACACCTTTCCAAGATCACCGCAGTGGTTGCTCAGGCCCTGGAACAGGCCGGTAAGTCCTTTGCCGAAATTGATGGAATCGCCGTCACCTGCGGACCCGGTTTGGTTGGTTCCTTGCTGGTGGGCCTCGCTTACGCCAAATCAGTAGCCTTTGCCCTGGGAAAACCTTTGATTGGCATCCATCATATTGAAGGTCACATTTTCTCGGTTGCTTTCGAACATCCGCCGGTTTCCTATCCAGCCCTTGCCTTTATCATTTCCGGGGGCCATACCAATTTGTTCTGGATGCCGGAGGCTGGTCATTACGTGCGTCTGGGACATACCCGTGACGATGCCGCCGGGGAGGCTTATGACAAAGTGGCAAAACTGTTGGGATTGGCCTATCCCGGCGGGCCAATCCTGGACCGCATGGCCAAAGCCGGTGATGCAGCCGCTGCCCCATTGGTCTTCCGGCCACCGCTCATGCCCGATGCACCCTACGACTTTTCATTTAGCGGCCTGAAGACAGCCGTGCTGCGTTTTGTCCGGGAACAGCACCTGGAAACCAAAGTGCCAGCCGAGCCATTACCCCAGGTTTACTTCGATGTGGCCGCCAGTTTCCAACAGGCTGTGGTTCAGACTTTGGTGAAAACCCTGGGCCGCGCCCTCCGTGACTATCCAGTCCAAACCGTTGTCATTGGTGGTGGAGTGGCCTGTAATTCAGCCCTCAGAAAGGGATTAGAGGAACTTGCAGCTCATTCTCAAACCCCGATTTATGTTCCCAGTCCGGTCTACACCACTGACAATGCCGCCATGATTGCAGCAGCGGGGCATTTCCGTTTTTCTCGGGGAGAACGTTCCGATTGGACCTTGGGTGTCAATCCAGCCTTGAAACTGCACCATTCGGATATTCGCCCTCCAACCCAGCGAAAAATCAGATACCGATCTTGAAATGAAGGTTTTTTCCGTTCCTGGACTTGCCTTGAGGCAAAGAAAAAAGGAGGCTGAATTTCAGCCTCCTTTTCTGTGATTCCTTCCCGGCTTGATGCTTACTTGATCTTGCTCGGAAGGTTGAATTGTCCAATGATCGAACCTGACGTGTTGGTGATGTTGCCACCGATTCTGACAAACGTTCCAGGCGGAATCGGCACACTCAGGATTCGGTGTTTAGCCGTATCGCTGATCTGGAGTGATGGGACTGGCAACGTTCCCAAAACAAATTGATTAACGGCCACGCCTTCAGGTGTTGACACCTGATTGATCGCGGTTCCAGGGCCAGTGGCAATGATAGTGGCAACTCCAGGATTGCCGCCTGGGAAGAGCAAGATCCGGTTGTTTTGCGTATCAGCCACATACAAATTACCAGTATTGGTGGTTGCCACCCCTTCAGGATTCCGTACCCGAGTGGTGGAGGATACGTTGTCAGCCACAATCACCGCCGGCAATGGTGTTACTGGAGTTGTCAAAACCGACAACACGTTGTTGAACCGTTGCACCCGGCTGTTGCCGGTATCGGCCACAAACAGGTTGAAGTTGTTGTCAATGGCCAAACCACGTGGGTTGTTGACCAAACCGGCTCCGGCTCCCAATTGGGCCAGCACCACCGGAACTCCGGGTGCGCCGCCTTCGAACCGTTTCACCCGATTTTGGCCTGTGTCACCCACATAAAGGTTCCCCAACAAATCAAGGGCCAAGCCTTGCGGGGCATTCACGTTCTGCGGAAGACCACCGGTCACCGCGACGTCAATCCAGGTGTTTCCGCCGTCAGTTGAACGTTGTACCCGGTTGGCATCCGCCACAAAGATCAATGAGGCGTTGAAGTTTCCGGTGACTGCTTCAGGTTTGGTGAATTGGCCCGGACCGCTTCCTGGTTTGTTGTCGGCTCCGACCACCGTCCAGTTCAAACCGTCAAATTTCTGTACCCGGTTGTTTTGGGTGTCAGCCACCAACAGCACGCCGTTTTCGGCAAATCCGGTATTGCCGCAGGAGGTTGAGCCAGCCGGGCAACCAGTTGTCAGGAACGGAGTGAAATTGACATTGGTGCTGACCGGGTCACCACCGCCAGTACCACCTGGGGCACCTGGTCCGTTTGCTGCATTCCACCAGTTCTGCAACGCGTTGATGGCAGCACCAGTGGTGTTGTTGACAGCAAACGAAGTATTTTGGACAAAGCAGTTGTTGCCAGGGGTGACACCATCACCCAGGTTGGCAGTTCCTGCATTGCGTACCAAAACACCAGTCACATTTCGGATAAAGGTGGTGTTGCGCACGGTGGCATTGCCACCATTGACATCCACGGCCACATTAAAGCGGCCCATGAAGTTTCCGCAATTGCTGCCACTCACCAGGGTTCCCTGAATCGTGGCAATACTTCCAGTATCAACCCGGACTCCGGTTGAAGTTGCACTGAAAATGCTGTTACCAGCCGTCAAATTGGCAATGGTGGCCCGTCCCAGGCTTTGCACCACAATCCCGGTATTGCAATCCAGCACCGTATCAGACAGGAGTTGCACCGGCATAAAGGCACTGAAATCTTCAATAAAGCCCGGTTCAATCCATTCAAAGCCAATGTTGGCCCCAATCACCGTGTTTCCTTGATACAGCGTCGTGGATGCGGCAGTGGAGTGCGAGGTAATCCGGAACCCGCGTTGGCGGTTATTGGCCGGAACGTTCCCGCCAGCAAAATTCAGAAACTGATTGTTCCGAATGGTCTGGTTCCCCTGGTGGGAGTATCCATTTTCCCAAATTCCCAAAATCACTTCAGGGGTAGCCGACTGGGCTCTCAAAATCCGAACCCGGTTGTTGTCAATCAACAATCCGTTGTACACGTTATTGTTGCTGTTAAACGTGTTGGATTGAATTGCCGTCGAAGCCGATTCGTTTCCGGCACCGGCAGCGCTCACCCCATCTCCGCCAATATCAATGGTATTGTTGGAAATGGTCTGGTTGGCTCCCCAGGAAAAGTGAATGGCGATGTTTTGAAAAACGTCGTTGGGAGCCACCACCGGATTGAGATCGGTTGGCACGCGAATGTAGTTGTTGGTGATGGTTGTTCCGTTGAAAGCAGTGCCGCCACCGGCTCCCTGGAACATCCCAATCCCAAGGTCAAAATCCAACAGGCGTAAGTTTGAAATCACCCAGTTCTGGTTTGGTCCGCCGTTGAAGAAGAAAACTCCTTCCAAATCATAGGCAGCCAAATCCCCCGGGCCTTGAATGGTAGCCGCCCCCAGACTGGCAGCCGTTACCGTCACGTTGTTGAGTCCAGCCGGAACCAGAATGCTGTAATCGTCAATGGTACCGCCGATTCCATCGTTCCCCAAAGCCCAACTGGCCGCCGCGTTTGGTTCTGTCCAGTTAAAGGTACCGGAAAGATTGATCGTGCTCCCCGGCGTCGCTGCCTGAATTGCATTGCGGATACGGGTGTAATCGTTATCCGTTGGGGTCGGTGCAGCGGCGGGCGTCACAGTAACAGTTTGCGCACGGGTCCGAGTCATCGGTCCCCACACCAAAGTGGCAGAAGCCACAAGCAGAATCGAAAATACTAAGAGAATTTTCTTTAGGGACTTTGGCAATAACCTGCCGCTATCGTGTGTCAAATTCATCTTCCCCTCCGTAAAGGATGAAAATCTTGAAAAATTGTTCATCCAAACTTCGTTGCCGAAATGTCAGTTGCGAAAGGTCCGGAGACCCACAGTGGGATCTAGCCATTGCCCAACGACTTTGCCCAACTTAAAACCTTTGTAAATCGAACCAAAAGGACATACAGCCAGGATGGGGGCTGCCATAAGGATAAAGCATATGCGAACAGACGAAAATCCTTTGGGTCAAAGCGTTGAACAGGCTAAAACCTCACCTTATGTTCGTGCTCCGGCACAGAACCTGAGCCAAAACCACACACTCAAATACTATTTCAGAGCTGGGAAATTACCTTGGAAGCTGGATTACTTGCGGATGCAAATTTCGGCCTAACGTAACACTTTTTCCGGTATCAGGCAACTCCGAATCCAAATTTTCTCAGCCGGAGCCCACTTGTGTCCGGGAAACCCGGCTGGATTTAAGCTCACTGCCCCCCGGAATTGAAGCGATTTGAGCACTTAAACCAACGAGTTAGGTCAATCCAAATGTGAGCCAGGGCGAAAGGACGACGCGGCTGGATAGAACCATATGACAAAATTCCGCCCGTTTGGCAAGAGGGACGCTCATAAAAACGAGGATGGCCAAATCACACCAAGGTGCATCAGGCCTCCCGCTTTCGGATTTCACCGGAAGTTCAGTTCCCTCCTCGCAGTTAGCCGCTTTAGGCCGGGTTGTTTGTTGCAGCCTGATACAGGCCACGCTATTGTCTTGTGACAATCGCCAAAGTGTCCCAGCTTTTCACCCGTTCCTGGCACATTCACACTACATTCAAGGGGAAATTCAAATGTTTTGAGGAGGCTCCATGGACCAGACTCCCCCGACTCATGCTCCCCCATCACAACGGTGCTGTCATTGTGGAGCGCAGGTTGCCACCACCTGGGAATTTTGCATGACCTGCGGGTTACGGCTGGACGAGGCCGTTCTCAAAGAGATTTCCCATATTGATTACTTGCTGCAACAGGTCCATTCGTGGCCTCAAAAACAACTGATTTCCCAACCTGTGGCGCACAAGGTAACCGGTTATTACCAGGAGAATCGACATCACCTGATTCGGTCCCTCCTGCCGCGTCCGCCGATCCCCCCAAGAGAATCCACGGAACAACCATTTCCAAACAACCTGACTCCCCTGCCCGAATTCCCGGCAAGATTGTATCCCGGTTCCGACAGGGGGCCGGCTCCAGGCACACCACCCCGACCAGAAACACCCCCAAGTGGGTATTCCGGTCCCAGCGGACCGGCTCCGGGAACTCCTCCCCGGCCTGAGCCGCCCCCTTTTACTCCACCGCAACCTTCCTGGATTGAACGACTTTCCGCCCCGCAGATCCTGATGTGGATGGTCTATGGCGGAGCCGGTCTGTTTGTCATTGGAACGCTGGTTTATCTGCGGGATGTGATCGCCCAGCAATTGCGACAACCGGTTGTCCAGGCCGGACTGCTGGCACTTCTGACCATTGGGGCCTTGGCCAGTGGCATCGGATTGCTGAAACGCACGCAACAACGATTGGCGGGCCGGGGATTGGTCCTGTTGGGGTCGCTCCTCATCCCGGTCAACCCCTGGTTTTTGGTCCATTCCGGGTTGTTGCCCAGGGGAGACAAAGCCTGGGCGGTCGGACTGTTCTGCACCGTTGCCTATGGAACCCTGACTGTCATTCTCAACGAGCCGCTCCTGCTTTATTTAGCCTTGCCAGCCCTGCTGCTTTCCGGATTTGGCATATTGAACACGGTCTTACACGCACCTCCGGACGGGTACGCCCTGCTGGCCGCCATCTTTTCCCTGGTGGTGTTGTATGCTGAAACCCAACTGGAACAGAATCCCCCCAAGGTATCGCCCACGGGCTCGCTTCCCTTTTCCCGGCCTTTCCTGCATGTAGGGCACCTCGTATTGGCAGCAACCCTGGCCGTCTATCTGGTGGTTTACCCGGTGGTGGGTTCTCCGGGAGCGTATGAAATCCGGCTCATTATCGGAGATTCAGCAGGTGCGCTTTCACAGGCCGGGTATGTTGGCCTCCTGCTGCTGGCGGCATTGGCCTATTTTGCAACGGCCTACCAGAAACAGATGCCGGTTCTGATGTATCTGGGCACGTTGTTGACGGTTTGGGCTTACAGCAGTGAAATTTTCTGGTTCCGGCATGACCAGATTTCCGCACTGGTTCGGGTTGGTATCTGGATGGCAGGGACCTTTCTCTTTCTGCGGCTGGTGACGTGGTTTGAGGCGGCTGCGGCTGCGGCTCAACGGTCAGGCCGTACTTACTGGCTGGGCGGTCAGTATATTTTTGCCCTCCGGCGTTGCTCCTATGCCCTTTTTGCGGTTTCGGCCCTGCTGACGTTGACAACGATCAGATTTGGCGGATTTGATGTGTTTGGAACCGTCAACCTGTTGGTTCAATTTGAGTTTTTCCTGTTGGCACTCTATTTCGCCCACCATGCCCGCCTGCGCGCCACCATGACACTTTCTTATCTGGCAGCCTGGCTGGCGCTCTTTATCATCAGTTGGGATGTCTGTGCCTTTGCTGTCCGGCAGCAGCCTTTGGCTGGGCTCAAACTAGGTCCGTATCACCTCTGGATGCTGACAGGGTTCGCGTTTCTCGGTGCGGCTCTGGCCGTGCGCCGGAATGCCCAGCCGGTCACACAAGGTCCTGACCGTCCCCAAATTATCATTGAAACGCTGTGGGCCGTGGCGGTTCTGGTTGCCCTCGTGAATGGCGTCCACTGGTTGGACCAGCTCTCCTACGGCGACCGGTTCAGGGTTCTGGTGCTGGGCGGTCAACTGGCGGCTTTTTTTGCGATTTCAGGGCACTGCACCCGCAACCGGTTGGCAGGAATGGCCCAGGTGTTTGTCATGGCGGTGTTTGCCACCGGCTCTTATCTTGTCTTTACCCAAGAGCATTTGGCCTGGGCCGCGCTGTGGGCGGTTGTGCTTGCGGTTGCATTTGCCGGAATGCTGAAGATGAATCCGGTGAATGATTTTCGTTGGCCAGCCGGTTTGCTGGCAACCGGAACTCTGTATGGAACCGGTTTGACAGCTTATTTGGGAATGCGCCTCCTGACCATTTCCCTTGACCGGTTCCCTCGCTTCGAAAAATACGAATTGCTTTCCGCCGGTTTGCTTGCCCTCTGGGCTTTTGTACAGGCAGGGGTCCTTTGGCATGCACCAAACGGACTGGTGTCCGGGTTTGGCATTGACACAACGGAAACCTCCGGTCCCCGTTTCCGCAAAGCCGTTGTTCTCGGTTCAGCCTTTGCCGCCTGGGTCAACGTGTTTGCCGTTGTGGCTGCCAGCGGAGATACCGGCCTGCCCCGTCTGATTCCGTTTCAGGCTTCTTTTTATGCGGTTGTTTTAACCATTGGCGGAATCGCCATTTTGGAAACAGCCAAACTGACCGGTGCCGACAACCTGTGGCATCTGTTTGGGAAAGCGGCTTTTGCGTTCATCTGTGTGTTTGCCCCCTGGCTGGTGGTCATCTCGTTGCCTCATATTGGACCGGCCACGGCTGCATTTGGACAGCATGCCCTGTGTGTGTTTGCGACCATTGGCGTTTTGGGCACCTATCTGGCCGAGCGGCGGCATAACCGATTTATGTATCCGGCCCTGGGCTGTTTCTTTTTGGCCTATCTCCGGATTTTGATTTTCTGCCAAATGCCGGAAACCATGTTCCCTGCAACGATTTTGTTCTATGGATTCGTGTTGCTGGTTGCCGGAGTCCAAATCCTGCCCAAGCTGGCCAGCCGGTTTGAAAGCCAGGTCCGGAAAACCGGCCAGGTGTTTTCCTGGCTGGGTTTGGTTTTGGTTGGTTTGCAGGGCATCCTTTGGTTCCCTGGTTTAGCCTCCGACCAACGGTTACTGTTGGTCTCGTTGATGGTGGGTGTGGTTGCGGCAGCAGTCAGCAGTTTTGTCCTCCGCAGTGAGGGAACCCGTAGCGGGTTTGGCTGGGCTGGTTTTGGGTTGGGTAATCTGCTCTATGTCCGCTGGATTGGTTTTTTGGGGTTTGAAATCTGGAAAGACGTCGAAATTTATGCGGTTCCCCTGGGCGTGGCCCTGCTGGTTACCGGCTATATCAACCTGCGTCGAGGTGGCGCTACCGAAACACTCGGACGTTTCTTTATCTGGCAGGGCAGCTTGATGGCCTGCGTTCCAACCCTGCTCCATGCCTTGCAATCCAGGTTTTTCCTGGAACATGCGTCGTACCGGTCGGATATCACACTGGACACCATTTCCCTCCTGATGATTCTGGCCGGGGTCATACTGCCATTACGCGCACCATTGATGGTGGGCATTGCTTCGCTTTCGATCCACCTGCTGGCCGTCATTATTCAGTTTGTTCCCTGGGGGCAGATTCACTATGCCGTTTACCTGTCTGTCATTGGGGCTTCCCTGTTCGTTGCCGGCTGGATGCTCAACAACCGGCGTGAACGAATTGCCAAGACATTCAGTGAAAAATATGACCCTCCCCACAATCCGATCCCTTAAAAACGTTTTTAGGAATTGGGGCGCGATGTGTTTATCGCACCTGGCTTGAGGTCGAACCCAGAGCGACTTTTGGTGGAAGGCGATTGTGGCTCGGTTGGTTGACGGCTTCAAGAAACAGTAAACCTGCGATGAAACCCATCGTGCCACATTTTTGCTAAATCGGACCACCCAACATTGGAACACTTTGCCATTTTTTTCTCACCGCAGAGGCGTAGAGAAAACGCAGAGAATGCGCAAAGAAAAAAACAGAAAAACTCTGCGAAAACTCTGCGAAAACTCCGCGTCTTCACGCTGAAAGTAAAAATTTAAAATGTTCCCATCTTTTGTGGATTGATTTAGCCAAGAACTGCTGATTTTGACGATGAAGGCCGGGCGGAGGGAGTGGGTACAAATTTGAGAGGCTGTAGCAGATATTCAGCTTTCCTTTCACTCCTCTGCCATAGACCCAAAACCTGAAACTCAAAATTTGTAGGAATTCTGACGGCGGCTGTTTTAGGATGCAGCCGCATTTTTTATTTTCATGACAGGGAGTCAAAGGTTGCCATGCTGAACATCAACCGGGTGATTTTATACAAACACGGAATTGGATATTTTGAACGAGCCGGTTCCATCGAAGGCGACAGGGCGGTGGATTTGTTTTTCCGCACCTCGGAAGTGAGCGACGTCCTCAAATCGCTGACGGTGATTGACCTGGACGGAGGCGAGATTGCCTCGGTGTCTTATGATTCCATCAAGCCGCTCGACGAACTGCTGCGCGACATTTCCCTGTCGGTGCCCGACGACAACAGTCTGCTCGGACTCCTGCCGCAATTGAAAGGGGCACAGGTGGAAATCCAGTGTGGCGGTGAAACCCTGCAAGCCATGATTGTGGGAATTGACCAGACGACCTCCCGCTCGGCGGACGGCATTACAACCACGCCCTCCATCACGGTTTTGACTTCAGACGGGCAACTGCAATCACTTTCCATGCGCGAGATTCGTTCGATTACCCTGCTTGAGGAACGACTGCGCAAGGAATTGGAGTATTACCTCACCATGCATCTGTCCTCCAAAAAGAAGGACATCAAGAAATTCACTGTGTTCACCCAGGGGCAAGGTACCCGCCGGTTGCAGGTGAGCTACACGCTGCCCATGCCGGTCTGGAAGGCGACCTATCGCATCATCCTGGAGCCAAACCGCGAATCCATCATTCAAGGCTGGGCCGTGGTGGACAACACCCAGGACGAAGACTGGGAAAACGTCTCGTTGTCGCTGGTTTCCGGCCTTCCGATTTCGTTTATTCACGACCTCTATACCGCCCGCTATCTGCCGCGCCCGGTGGTGGCCGTCCAGGAGGAAACCTCGCTGGCACCACCGATGATGGAGGAACCCGTCTACCGCCAGGAACGCGCCACCAAAGAAATCTATCCGGGGGCAGCCGCAGCTCCGGCTCCGGCTCCGGCAGCCGAAAGTTATGCGACCACCGGCCTGGCGCAGGAAATGTCATTTGGGCATCAGGCCAAACGCCGGACCGCTCCGCAAGGCATCAGCAGCGTCAACGTCCAAACCCGCGAGCGGGCGGTGGGCGACCTGTTCCAGTACGAAATCACAACGCCGGTCACCATCAAGCGCAACCAGTCGGCGCTGGTTCCAATTGTGTTTAAGAAATTCAAAGGCCGGTCGGTCCTCCTCTATAATGAACAAACCCGTGCCCGTAACCCGCTGACCTGCGTCGAGATGGAAAACACCACCGAATTGACGCTGGAAGGCGGTCCGGTGACTGTGCTCGAAGGAGACACCTATGTGGGCGAGGCCATGCTGCAAACCATGAAGCCGGAGGAAAAACGACTGGTGCCCTATTCGGTTGAGCTGGGTGTCGTGGCCGAGGCCAAAATGGAAAGCCGGCAGGAACGAACCCACTTTGTCAAAATCGTCAACGGCACGTTGGAAGCCTGTTATCTGGATGTCCGGCAAAAAGTCTATGTGTTCAACAACAAGGTCAAAGCGGAACGGACCGTTTATATTGAACATCCGCGCGACCTGGGTTGGGAACTGACTTCCACGCCGGAACCGGTTGAGACCACGCCCACCTATTACCGGTTCAAGGCCAAACTGGAACCCGACAGCACGGCGCGGTTTACGGTTCATGAAAAGCAGGAACGGAGCCACTATTATCAACTGCGCAATATCACAAGCGATGAGTTGGAATTCTACATTGGCCAGCGTTATGTCAACCGGCAGGCGGCAGAGACCCTGCAAAAAGTGCTGGAACTCAAACAGCAAATCAACGACCTTGACCTCGACCTGGGGCGTGCGGAAGTTGAAAGCCGTGACATTGAAACCGACCAGAAACGGATCCGCGAAAATCTGCAATCGCTCAAGGAAGGCCGGGGTGAACAGGAACTCCGCACCCGGCTGGTGGAAAAACTGCTCAGTCAGGAGGAACGTCTGGAGCAATTGCAGAAATCCATCAGCCTGCAACGGGCCGAGCGCATCACCTTGCATGAAAAAATCAATTCGCTGATTGCTGACATCCGGATGGAAATCAATCTGAATCAGGACTGAGGACTGAGGACTGAGGGCTGAGAACCAACCGGAGCAGCAACCTGAAGCTGAGACTTTCCATGAAAGACTCCCCTGCATAATTTTGCTATGGCCAACACACGAAAAACTCAGTCCTCAGTCCTCAGTCCTGTTTTTACTTCCTACGCTGAGTTTGCCCAAGCCCTTTATCAAACCGGGATTCTGTCGGACCCTTGGTTTGACGGGAACGAACGGTTCCGGCTGGAAGGCATCCGGCTGACATCCGACACCCTTCGCCAACTGGCCAAAACTGCCGAGCGGGTGGCCTATCTGCATCAGGAACTGGTGGAAATTCTGCTGGAGCACCCGGAACTGGTGGCCGAATTTTATCATTTGACACCGTGCCAGCAGGCCATGTGGGAAACCTCCGGCGGTGAATGGCATGGAATGGCCCGCGCCGACCTCTTTCTTTGCGAAGACGGACGGGTCCTCTGTTGCGAACTCAACAGCGACACGCCTTCGGGTCAGCCGGAGGCGGTCGTCCTGAATCAGCTTTTACACAATCATAATGGCCAACCGGAAGACCCAAACGCCGGATTTGCCGCCCGGTTTCTGGAGATGCTCCAGGAAAGCCATGCCAAACGAACCGACCAGCCGCTGGCACAGGTCGGCATCATCTATCCCACTGAACTCACCGAGGATTTGGGCATGATGACTCTTTTCCGCCGCTGGCTGGAAGCTGCTGGAATCCAGGTGGTGGTGGGTTCGCCTTTCAACCTGCACCGCACTGCAGACCGACTGGAAATCCTGGGCGTGCCGGTGGATTTGGTGGTGCGGCATTACAAAACCGACTGGTGGGGCGAACGGCTTCCCGTGTGGGCCGACCAAGCCGAGTTTCCCGACCCGGACCCGCTCTATGGTCCGCTCAAAACCCTGCTCAAAGCCGAACTGGATGGCGTGGTGACCGTCGTCAATCCGTTTGGAGCGGTGGTTACCCAAAATAAATTTTCCCTGGCCTTTTTCTGGGAGGAAATCGCCCGCTTCTCCCCCCGCTCGGCCCGCTGGATTCGCAAACACATTCCGGAAACCTATCGTATGACCACAGTGCCGCTCGAATTGCTGCGGGCTGAACGGGAGCGGTGGGTCCTCAAAAGCGACTACGGCTGCGAAGGTGCAGAAACCGTGGTCGGCCCTTTCGTCAGTGATGAAATCTGGCACAAGAGTCTGGACATGGCATTCCCCGAACATTTTGTCGTCCAACGATTTTTCCACGTCAAACCGGATGCCGCCGGCTGGTTGCCGAATTTCGGCGTCTTTGTGCTGGGCGGGAGCACTGCCGGTTTCTTTACCCGGCTTTCCCCCAAAAGTACGGGGTATGACGCCGTGACGGTGCCAACTTTTGTTGCCAACTCATCGGCTGATAGGTGAACATACTGAAAAAATTGTTTGGCTGTGAATCAAGGAGCAAAGCAAAACCATGTCAGATGGGAATTTTCCTGAGCAGAAACCTTTTGGACGCGTCAATCGCCGGACGGCTGCCTACGGCGGCGAATCGAAGGATTGGTGGCGGACATCGCGCCGCAAATTCATCATCGGCGGGGCGGTGGCCGGGGTCGGAGCCCTGGCTGTAGCTGGAGGCGGCCTCTATTGGCTGCTCAAAGACGATACCTCCGAAGTCAATCACGACTCGCTGGACTTGCAGAAAAAACATGGCTGGAACATTGGTTCCGAGGAAAAAACCATTTCGCTTCCCAATGCCCAAACCAAGGATTCGCTGGGAACGGAAAACTGGAAGAAGTATCTGGACCAGAATGCCATGCTGGCGGCCTGGACTCCCAAAGCACCAAACTGGGCACCCTATTTTGTGCCAACCCTGATACAGTCGCTCCAGTTTGAAACCCTGCGCAAGGTGATGACACCGGTTTTCACGCCCGATATGCAGGAAGCCTACGAACGGGCGCAATCCATCGCCAGGGATTTTCTGGCCAATGCCCAGAATGCCGCCGACACTGCCATTGTGGTGGATGTTCCCGGACGGGACAGTGTCGCGTTTGGCGCGGGCATGGCCGATTCGGGCCGCCTGATTGCCGGGTTTGACAATTTTCCGCACCCGCTGGGCGTGGTTCCCTCGCACGAAACGCTGGGAGCGTTGCTGTATTACACAGGCGAAATCGAAACCAAACAGGCCCAGGTGAAGGATACGGCTCCGGCGGTGTTTCTGCTCGATTCAAAGCGGCTTTCCGAGTACAAGGACGAAGAAACCCAGTTTGACAACCGCTTTCTGGCCAAACTGCCCTCGGCTCAGAAACTCCGTGAAGCAGGCATCAAATCCATTCTCTATATCACACCGGACCGGGCCCGGAGCGAGGAACTCGACGACCTGAACGAGGATTTTGTCGCATTCAAAGACCAGGGCCTGAGCGTGGCCGTCCTGCCGCTCAGTGATTTCACCCCCGTCAGCGAAACCGTGGCCCAAAAACAGGCCGACGGAACCACGCAAACCCAGGTGGTGCGGCATTATTATTATGGCGGGAACCCGCTGGGGCACACGTGGTTTTTCTACTCGTACCCGTTTTATTCGCCCTATCCGTCGTATGTGCAACGGTATCCGACCTATTCGCGCCCGCCCTCACCGCCGCCGGTCAGCGCGCCCAGATACCTGCCTGCACCACGCCCGACCATGTTTTCAGGCACCCGCATCGGAGGTTCGGCCAGCGGGGTCGGACGCAGCAAACCGAGCGGTTTCGGTCGCACCACAGTTCGCGTTTCGCCGAGCGGTTCGGTCGTCGGAACCCGCCCTGGACGGTCGGGCTACTATTCGCCCAGCCGGAGCGGCTCGTTTGGCCGGAGCGGTTCATCTTCAGGCGGATAAGCGGTTTTCCGAATGCCTTTTACCCTCTCACATCCGGCGGCGGTGCTTCCCTTTACCCGCCGGGGCTGGAGTTTGTCGGCCCTGGTCACAGGAAGCATGGCCCCGGATTTTCTGTATTTCCTGCTGCTGGTGCCGGGCACTCATTTTGGCCATACCCTGCCCGGTATTTTCCTTTTTTGCCTGCCGGCAGGCTGGATGGCTTTAGGGCTTTTTCATGGTCTGCTCAAATGGCCCCTGCTGGCGCTTTTGTCGCCACCCCACCAAGCCCGGCTGCTGCTTCCCACCCGTGCCTTTGCGGTTCAATCCCTGGCCCAGCTCTTTTCAATCAGCAGCCAGATGTGCCTGGGGACCGTTACCCATATCGTTTGGGATTCCTTTACCCACGAACCCGGCTGGTCGGTCCAACGGTTGCCCTTTTTACTGGCTCCGGCGGTTACCTTCGGAACGGTTTCCCTACCCTGGTGCAAGTTGCTGCAACACCTGAGCACTCTGGCCGGCGGAGCGGTGCTCTTTTTCAGATACCGCCGCTGGTTTCAGACTGCTCCTGAAACCACCACCCCAGGCATGCTTCAACTTACCCTGAAACAAAAATTTCTGACTGGTGTTGGAATCATTCTGTTTGGCAGCCTGGGAGGAGTGATCTTTATTTGGAACAAAGTACCGTTTGGGTTTGATTTCCGAACCCTGAACATTTTCCTGACCCGGCTGGGAATTTCCTCCCTCTCGTTCAGTTTTGTGGGACTCCTGCTGTATAGTGTCGGCTGGCACTGGTTTTTTCGCCAGTCTGGGCAACAAACACTCGACCCAGCTTCAGACTGAAGAGTTTCTTTTCCCGCGAAGGTTGTATGAAGTCCACCCCAAAACCGCCGCGCAGACCCCGCAAGCCATCGCCTCAAAGCGACAACCTGCCGCCCTTTGTGAAAACCTTTGTGATGGGAGCCAGACCGGATGGCACCCCCATCCTTCATACTCCCGAACAGATGCGTGCCTTCCTGGCCCAAAAAACCGGTGACGGGGAGATGACGCTGGCGGAACTGACAGCCCTGAATACCCTGGGTGAACTGTGCGGCGACTTGTATGACATCCAGGAATTGACCAGACGATTTCACGAAATCGGAGCGAGCTATCAAAAAAACAATCAACTGGTAAAGGCTCTGGCAATCTTCAAAAAAATCGCAAAACTTGACCCATCGGACATAGTGGCAGCGCAGAAGTGCAAGGAAATCCTGGACACTCTGGGAATCAAATCATAACCATCAGCGGAGTTAAGGCGTTGCTCCGGTGTTTTACCCTTCGGGTGCTTCCAAGAAACCGTCCCGATGACTTGCACATTTCCAGGAATTTTGGATAACTGCAACCAAACCGGACGATTTTCCACGATAGAATGGATGTTTCGCAACCTGAACAAAGGCTGCCTTCATTCCTTTGCACCAAAACAGTTGAGGTACCTATGTTTCGAACCCTAATCACAGTTGTTTTGTTTTTGCTCTGTGTTCCAATGACCGGTTTCGGTTTTTTGCAGGAACCCAAATCCGCCTTTTTCCCGCAAAACGTGGGCGACCAGCACACCTACCGGAAAACCGGTCTGGGCGGGCAGGCCGTTGAATGGACCGACATTGTCCTCCAGAACGAAGGCCGCCGTTTCCAGCATTCCGATTACTGGGGTGATGGCCGGCCCCGCTGGCTGTTGGCCAAAAACGCCGAAAAAATCTATGAATTCGACAATGGGAAAAAACTGCTCTGGTATAAGTTTGGAGCCAGTGAAAAAGAGGAATGGACCATCCAGGTGATGGGCGAAACGCCGGTTTGCGTCAATCAATCGGTGCTCCGGGTGGTGGGACGCGATGAAATCGTGACTGTTCCGGCAGGGACATTTGAACATTGCCTGCATCTTTCCTTTGAGCCCAAATGCTCCGATGCGGGAGCGCTGCAACAGTGGTTTGCCCCCAATGTCGGTCTGGTCAAACAGCTTGACAATACGATTGGCGGCCCTATCAAGGTTGAACTGATCCGGGCCCGTGTCAACGGAAAAACTGTCGGACAGAACTGACATGGAAACAGGGCTGAAGACTGAAAACTGAGTTTGTTTCCATTCCTGGCGGTGCGTCGCCAGGGTCATGAAGTTTGATATGGAAAAGCCGGTGAATGGTAAATGACTGATTGAGTGAAGGCCCTTCCATTTACCATTCATCATGCACCAAAACCTATGGGTGATTTCTTTCAGTTTCTGATGAAACATGGGTACTCGGTCGTGTTTGGCTGGGTGCTGGCGGAACAGTTGGGAATTCCGGTCCCGGCGGCTCCGGTCCTGCTGGCAGCGGGAGCGCTGGTGGCCTTGGGCAAAATGAACCTGCTCCTGGCAGCGGGGTTGGCCTTGGCGGCCTCGGTTTGTGCCGACCTGCTCTGGTATGAAATCGGGCGGCGGCGCGGCAGCCGGGTCTTGACCTTCCTCTGCAAAATTTCACTGGAGCCAGACTCCTGCGTCAAAAACACTGAAAACGCCTTTGCCCGGAATGGAGCCCGGTCACTGGTTCTGGCCAAACTGGTTCCCGGACTGGGCACGGTCGCACCGCCTCTGGCGGGAATCATGGGGATGCGGCTGGGCCGGTTCCTTTTCTTTGATGCCTGCGGGGCGCTGCTCTGGATTGGCCTTTTTATGGGGCTGGGCATGATTTTTTCCAACCAGCTTGAGCTGGTCCTCGAACTGGCTTCGCAGCTTGGTGAAAAATTCGGCCTTTTACTTGGCGGCACGCTTGCAGCCTACATTGGTTGGAAGTACATTCAGCGGCAACTGTTCATCCGTCATTTGCGTTCAGCCCGCATCACGCCCCAACAACTGAAAGAAAAACTGGATGCCGGAGAAAATGTGATTGTGGTTGACCTGCGGCACACGGCGGCACTCCAGTATGACCCGGATACCATTCCCGGAGCCAGGCACGTTGACCCCGACGAGTTGGACGAGAAAAACGACCTGATTCCACCGGACCGGGAGGTAATTCTTTTCTGCACTTGACCGAACGAAGCCAGCAGCGCCCGGGTGGCGCTCCGATTGCAGAAAAAAGGCATTACCAATGTGCGGCCCCTGCTCGGTGGCCTGGATGGCTGGCGGACCCAGAATTTTCCGGTGGTCCAACATCCGCTCACCACCGGTTCAGAAGTTGAAACCGGTTGATTGCAACCGATTCCTATTCAAATTTGGAGGATGTTCCAACCATGTCGTGGTTTTCACGCATGTTCGGCGGCGAACAAAGTTACTTTTTGGGTCTTCAGGTTTTGATTCGGGCCTTTGGTGAAGACACCATTCGGGCCCGCTTTGCCAATGTGATTGCAGACCCGGACGGCAGTTTGCAGGATGTCGAAGCCAAACGCCGGTACCTCAAACGGATTGTGGCCTTATTGCTGGAACAGGAACCCTACTGGAGCCAGGGGTTTTGGGATTATAAAACCGACCACGGTGAGGCAACGGCGGAATTTGACTCCTGGGCAGCAGAGCTTTCGGCTACCACTGCCACTGAGCATGAGGAATTTGATTCCGATGTGGATGGCATGCGGCGGCTTTCCAAGAAAAAAGACTATATTTGCGTGACCATCATCCTGCATCTCAGCGAACCGTTCCCGCCCGCCGATGTCACCAACGAAGCACTCTTTTGGCAGCGCCAGACCTTTCGCCAACTTTTTAACGGACTCCTGTATCTGAACCCTGAAGCCATTCTGGCGGATGGGGTGTTTGTGGTTCCCGGCAGTCCTGAAGACGGGCTTTCCGAAGAAGACCTGCTCACCGGTGGCTGGAGCTATTTGCGGGCGATTGCCTAACTTAAAGGCTGAGGACTGAGAGTCTTCTTTTGGATACATTTAATCCAGATTGAGGACATTTCTGTACTTCGATGGTATAAATCATCCAGAAATTGTTTCTCAGTCCTCAGTCCTGAATTTTTCTCAGTCCTCAGTCCTCAGTCCTCAGTCCTCAGTCCTGGGAGCTTCATTGTGCTGACCTCAATGCTTGGGCAAACCATTGATAACAAAATCCTCCTGGAGTCCGTTCTGGGCGAGGGTGGAATGGGAGCGGTGTTTCGAGGGCGGCACCTGCGGTTGGACCGGACCGTCGCAGTCAAGGTCATTCAACCGGACCTAGTGGCGGACCGGCAGGCAGTTGACCGGTTCCTGCGGGAAGCCCGCACCGCCGCCCGGATTGAACATCCCAACGTCATCACCATTTTTGATTTCGGGGCTTTGACCAACGGGTGTGCCTACCTGGAAATGGAATTTATCGAAGGAGTGTCGCTGTTTCAGATTTTGGTCCGGCAAGGCGCACTCCCGCTTGAGGTGGCCTTCCCCATCATCCGGGAGGTCTGTGCAGCAGTGGAAGCGGCTCATGCCAAAGGGGTGGTCCATCGGGACCTGAAACCGGCCAACATCATGCTCAAGCAGTTGGACCGGGGTGGATGGACGGTCAAAGTGCTTGATTTTGGGCTGGCGAAAGCCATTGAAGGCTCTGACAACCTGACCAAAACCGGAGAATTTCTGGGCACTCCCATGTATATGTCACCGGAACAATGTGACGGTGCAGAGCTTGACCAAAGGTCAGACATCTACAGCCTGGGCGTCATTTTTTATGAAATGCTGGCGGGCCGTCCGCCGTTCAAGGGACGACTGGTTGAAATCATCAAATCGCACGCCACCAGAAACCCTGAGCCAATCTCCAATTTCAACCCGATTGTCACCAACCAGGTCAGCCAGGCGATTTTAACCGCTATGGCCAAAGACCCCAATGACCGCCCGGCAACGGTCAGGGACTATTTCGCCCGGTTGGAACAGGCGTTCACCCAACAATTGGCAACTCCGGTACAAACACTGAACCTGAATGGAATAGCCTTTGGAGCCGTGCCTGTCCCATCGTATTCCGGCACACTCAGCGAGCAACCCAGTCCAACTCCGTTTCAAACCTTAAAGGAAACACCGCCATCCAGATCAGTGGTACCGCTCTCCAGCCCTGTGGTGGAGGATACCGACCCCAAGCACTCTTCTTTTCAGCCTACCCTGAAAGAAACTCTCGCTCCTGGTACCAAAGGCGGAACCATCTCTTTGGGTTCCAGTCAACCGCTTGACAAAGAAGTAATCCCGCCTGATGCCTATCGCACCCGTCAATCGGTACCGGTTTCCACCGGGCAATCCGGCAATCTGGCAACTTTGCGCGACCCCCTGCCGCTTCCGTTGACTGAAAATATCAAACCGACACAGGCCCGGTCCAAGCGCACACCGCTACTGGTGGGAGGATTGGTGACCAGTCTGGTTGCAGTGACTGTGGGAGGCTGGTGGATGTTTGTTCCCAAACCCGCTCCGGCGCAACCCAGCACGCCCGTTACCAAACCGGGACCGGTTGAACCGGCCAGCACCAAGTTGACCCCGGAAAACCCCGGTACCAATGTCCAACCACAACCGGCCAGCCCGGTTGAAAAAAAACCCACCTCCGCTCCCGACCCCAGGCCGACCGCTTCGCATGAGCCTGAGCCTCCACCAATTCGCCCAGGTGACCGTCCCCCCATTCAACGACCTGAACCACCCAAAAAGGAAAATGTCTGGAAAAAAATGGGCAAAGGGATGCTCGGCGTCCTTACCGGCGAAGATAAAAACAACAAGGACCGTGGCAAAGACAAAAAGAATAAACACAATCGGGACCGGGATTGAGTTCCGAATTCTGAGTTCTGAGTTCTGAGTTCCGCCTGAAGGCGAACCCTCAATCACCCGCCTGTACTTTCCCGCTTCCCTCCCCTTGAGATGCAGTCCGGTAGAATTTTGAAAATTTTGCTTGACGGCCCCAAAAATCGGATTAGCATTTCACTTGCTTTTTTAGTTTTACCAAAGTTCTTTGCCAGAGTCAGTTTTGCAGCCGAGTCTGCTTCCGCCCAGATGAGAAGCAGAGCGGGGGAACCAATTCGAAAGTGCAGTTTCGCTTTCAGGGGTGAATCCGGTGACGGGCAACCGTCGCTGGTAGGGTACTTCAGAGCCCGAATCCGTCAGCTAACCTCGTAGGCCCATTCTGGATGAGCAGACGATCTGCGTGTACTCATTTTTAGAGCCACAGACCGCTTGGTCTGTGGCTTTTTGCTTTTTTGGGGCTTTTTTTCTATGTGGTCTTTTTTGAAACGGGCGATTGTTGGAAATCCGATTCCAACTGAGCAAGCGCACCACGAACGGCTTTCCAAACGGATTGCGCTGGCTGTGTTTTCTTCCGACGCTCTGTCTTCCACGGCTTATGCAACTGAAGAAATCCTGCGGGTGTTGGCGGTTGCCGTGGTCTTTGGCCAAGGACATGCCTTTACCTACGTGATTCCGATTTCGGTGGGCATTTCAATCCTCCTGGCTGTGGTAGGCATGAGCTACCGGCAGACGATTTATGCCTATCCGTCAGGAGGTGGAGCCTATATCGTTGCCAAGGAAAACCTGGGAACAATGCCGGGACTGGTCGCTGCGGCTTCACTGCTGGTGGATTATGTGCTGACGGTGTCCGTATCGGTGGCGGCAGGGGTGGCGGCCATCACGTCTGCCGCTCAGGGAACCTCCTTTGCCTGGGTTTCCAACCATTCCGTGGCCATGTGCCTGGTGTTGATTGTTTTTATTGCCCTGGCCAATCTGCGAGGCGTGAAAGAATCGGGACTGCTTTTTTCCATTCCGACCTATGCCTTCATTTTTTCCTTCGTGGGAATGATTGTCTGGGGTTTGGGCCGCTACCTCATGTTTGGTGTGACGCCGACTCCGCCTTTGGAACCCGCCATCGCTGAAGGCTACCATCCGGGTCCGTTAACCCTGATGCTCTTTTTGGGGGCGTTTTCCAATGGCTGTACTGCACTGACTGGGATTGAGGCCATTTCCAACGGGATTCCCGCTTTCCGCAAACCGGAGTCGCGCAACGCCGCCACCACCCTGGTCTGGATGAGCATCACGCTGATTGGACTGTTCCTGGGCGTGAGCGTACTGGCTTATTTCTACAAAGTTGTTCCCAGCGAAGCGGAAACCGTCACGTCCCAAATCGCCCGCCAGATTTTTTCGGGACCGATGCAATGGTTTTTCTTTTTTCTTCAGGCCGCCACCGCAGCCATCCTGGTTCTGGCCGCCAACACCAGCTTTGCGGATTTTCCGCGCCTGACTTCGCTTTTGGCACGGGACAGGTTTCTTCCCCGTCAATTTGCCAACCAGGGCGACCGGCTGGTTTTTTCCAATGGGGTAGTGGTCCTGGCCGTTCTTTCCTCCTTGCTCCTGGTAATGTTCAAGGGAGATACGCACCGCCTGATTCCGCTTTATGCCGTGGGTGTTTTTGTCTCCTTTACCCTGTCCCAGGCAGGTATGGTCCTCCATTGGCTGCGGGAACGTGACCAAAGCCGGGTTCACACGGCTGCTGAGGCGACCAAACGGGAACGCAAGGAAAAGAGCAAAGACGTTGACACCGGACGGTTGATTGGGGACTTCACCGAAATCAGCGGGTGGAAGACCTCGCTCATGATTAACGCCCTGGGAGCAATCGCCTGTGCCGTGGTGCTGGTGGTGTTTGTCATCACGAAATTCGTTCACGGAGCCTGGGTCGTGTGCGTGCTGATTCCGGTGATTGTCATCATGTTCCGGGGCGTGCGAAGGCATTATGATAATGTGGCCGACCAGCTTGTCATCACCTGGAAACCCAAACTCAAACAGCGCAAACATACCGTCATTGTTCCGATTTCAGGAATTCACAATGGTGTGATTCCAGCCCTGGAATATGCCCGTTCCCTCTCGAAGGATTTCAAGGATGCCAGAGCTGTTTATATCAGTATTGACCCGGCAGCGACTGCCCAGGTGAAAAAAGAATGGGAAACGTACGCTGATTTTATGCCGCTGGTGATTCTGGATTCCCCATACCGTTCACTGTTGAAACCACTAATGGATTATATTGACGAGGTTTCCAATGAAAATGAAGATACGTTTGTTACCGTCGTGCTGCCGGAGTTTGTCCCAGCCCGGTGGTGGCATAATTTCCTCCATAATCAATCGGCAATTTTGATTAAGGCAGCCCTCCTGTTTCGGCGAGGAGTGATTTCCGTCAGCGTGCCCTATCATTTGACGCATTGAAGAAAGGGTTCAGGGTTCAGGGTTTCAAACCCTGCTCCCACAGGCATAAATTGGGATTCAAACTAAAATCTTTATCTCCCTGAACCCTGAACCCTGAACCCCAAAGGTATTTATGAGCAACCGCGTTGAGGTTTTGATTACGGTTTTACCTCCGACAGTGGAAGAAAATTCACCTTGCCGGACCGCCTTATGTCAGTTGCGGGTCGAATCAAAAAAATCACTGCCCCGTGCGCCTTACTCTGGGACGGTGCGGGTTGCAGGTGTGGAAACGACGATTACAGGGCGTCATCCCTGCCGGTTGCTCAAGCATTATACGGTCGAGTTTCTTGAAGCCCTGCAACATGGCGGGCTGTACCAGGTTTCGGTGGACCTCAGTGACGAACTGCCTAAGCCACCTGTACCAAACAATCCTGCCCCGGACGAATATGTTCCGTTCCATCAGCCCCAACCTATGGCGAATCCCACGCCAGGGCTGGGGGTGAAAGAACTGGCCGAACCTCTGGAAGCCATCTGTAAACGGATAGCCGGAGTCTTTGGCCGCTATTGCGAAGAATTCCGCCCCCCGACCGTAGCAGTCAACGTCTCCCGGTCGGATGAAGGCGAATGAGGAAAAACGGTTTGTTTCCTCTTTTTTTAGACTGGCTGCCCCTCAGGCAAAAAGGAAAATCCTATGACCACGATTTTTGCTGCTTATGTCTTTTCCTCTCTTTTGATTGCAGCATTATCCATCCCGATGATTCTGCGCAAAATTCCACCCAACAACTGGTATGGCTTCCGGGTTCCCAAAACCCTGAACAATCCGCATATCTGGTATCCCGCCAATGCCTATGCCGGTTTATGCCTCTTCTGGGCGAGTATTCTTTCCTTTGTCATGACGGTGACACTCTATTTTGTTCCCAATCTGAGTCTCGAAACCTACGCCATCTCATGTGCGGTCATCACCATTATGGGGTTAGTGGTCGCAACCGTGATGAGTTTTCGCTATTTGAGCAAACTTTCCTGAACCACAGGAGTCGGGAATCAAATTTGTTGAAGGCATAAGGTAAAAGGCAGAGCACAAAGCTGAAAAAAACGGATTAAGAAGTCCCAATTTTTCCCTGCTGATTTCCAACTTTAGACTTTGGCAAACCCTGAACCCTGAACCCTGAACCCTGAACCCTCATAAAGGAGTTTTCTATGGAACCGGTCATCGGCGTTATTGTGCTGGTTGTGCTTGGCTTGGTGGTTCTTTCAATCATCAATCCGTTTTATCTGATTCGTGAATCTGAAGTCGGTCTGCTGGAAAAGAAAATCATCGGCGGCCAGTTGCCTGCCGGAAGGGTGCTGGCGACCGGTCAACAGGGATTGCAGGCCCGAACCCTGACGCCAGGGCTTCACTTTTTGCCAGCCCCGTTCTATCGGGTCACGCGGTTCCAGATTATCGAGGTTCCCCAGGGTCAAATCGCTCTGGTGACGGCGATTGACGGGGCTCCGCTCCGGACCGGACAGATGTTTGCCGACAGCGTGCCTGACCATTTCAATTTTCAGGACGGCGAAGCCTTTCTGCGCAACGGCGGCCAAAAAGGGCCGCAGGTGGACCTCCTCACGCCGGGCCGGTATCGTATCAACACCCGCTTGTTTGACCTGCAACTGGCTCCGGTGGTGTCCATTCCGCAGGGCAAAGTCGGAATGGTGACCGCAGCCGACGGGGCTCCGCTGGCAACCGGGCAAATCCTGGGCAAACGGGTTCACGGCCATAAAAACTTCCAGGATTGTCAGGCGTTCTACCGCGCTGGCGGTCAAAAAGGCCCACAGGTGGATATCCTCACGCCAGGGCAGTATTACATCAATCCCCGGGTTTTCCAGATTGTCCTGGCGGATGCCATCAGGGTCAGCATTGGCGAAATCGGATTGATTGAAGCCTATGACGGAGGCTACCTGCGCGATGAGCAAATCCTGGGTGACAGCGTGCCGGGCCACAATGATTTTCAGGACGGACAGGCGTTTTTGGACAACGGCGGTCAGCGTGGTCCGCAATTGGATATTCTGAAACCGGGCGGATACTACATCAACACCATGCTCTTTGGCGTAACCGTGCAGGATGCCACCGTCATTAACATCGGCGAAGTGGGCGTGATGCGTTCCAACGTCGGAATTTTGCCCCCCGTCGGTGAAGATGGACGGACGCCCGACCTGGTGGACGAAGGCTATCGGGGTGTGCTCAAAACGGTGCTGGAACCCAATACCTATTACCTCAATCCGACTGCCCATGTGGTCTTTCCGATTTCAACCCTGAACCTGACGATTGACTGGAGCACCACCAATCGGGAAACGCCCCTCGACTCGATTACCGTTAAAAGCCGGGATGGGTTCTCCTTCCCGGTGGATGTCAAAGTGGTGATTCGGGTACCGAAGGAAAAAGCCCCCATGGTGGTTTCGAAAATCGGTTCGATTCAAAACGCAATTGACCGCGTGATTCACCCGGCCATTGGGGCGACGTTCCGGAACAACGCCGAAAAATGCGATGCGCTCGACTTTTTGAACAATCGTTCGCAGCAGCAGGCCAACGCCAAGGAAATCACCATTACCATGTTGCGCGAATATGGCATCGAAACCGTGGATGTCCTGGTGGGGGATGTTGGCATTCCTGAGACACTGCTCAAAACCCAGACCGACCGCTTTTTGGCCAAGGAACGGGAAAAGACCTATAAAGAGCAGAAAATAGCCGAAGACACTCGCCGCGACCTCGACGCCGCCACGGCCCAGGCCGACCAGCAAAAGAACATTGTGGCCGCCCAGGCTGCGGTGGACATCGCCAAAGCCAAAGCCCAGTCGGTTGTGGTTACCGCCGAAGCCGAGGCCAAAGCCACAGTGGTTGGTGCCGAAGCCGAAGCCACCCAAATCAAGCTCCGCGCCGAAGCCAATAAAATCGCCTTTGAAATGCTCACCGAACAGGTGGGACGCGAAGGCGTCATGATGCTTGAAACCCTCAAACTCGTGAAGGAAGGGCAAATCAAGATTACACCGGATGTCTTTATCAACGGCGAAGGTTCGCCGCTTTCGGCTCTGGCCGCCACCATGCTCAACGGGCAGATACTCAAACCAATGTTACAACTTTCGGAAAAAGCTGGAGAAGGCTCAAAAACCTCCAGTCAAGGCTAACCCCCAAACGACTACAGGCGCGAGGGGTTTACCGCTTGGAAACCCAGGGCCGGGAAATCCTTGCGCCTGCCGGTTGGACCTGATTCCGTACTGCTTTATGTCACATCAAAAACCCCAGGTTTTGACTGGTTTGGCTCCATTTTCAACCAGCGGGTTCGCCCAACCACAGGCGGTTTCCAATCGAACGGGCCAATTCCCCTTTTTCATTTGG
This sequence comes from Blastocatellia bacterium, assembly GCA_019695185.1. Taxonomy (GTDB): domain Bacteria; phylum Acidobacteriota; class Blastocatellia; order Chloracidobacteriales; family Chloracidobacteriaceae; genus JAIBAN01. The sequence continues at coordinate 29,793 of JAIBAN010000056.1, forward strand.
ATGCCCTTGGGATTGGGAGCCTTGACCCTGTTGCTGCTGTTGGGCGGGTTGGTTTGTTCCCTCTGGTTTGACGCAACCAAGGGAAATCTTTGTTTGAAAGCCGGCTTTGCAGTCACGGTCATCCTGGGTCTGTTTTCCCATCTTGGTACCGGCAGCAGGCTTTCAGCCCGCTGCCCCGACCCGGTTTTTTTCTGTCGGCTTGAACAATCTCTCAACCGATTGCTCAAGGTATTGGTGTTGGGCTGCGGGCTGGCATTGGCAACGCTGGTTTATTCCGGAAATGGAATTCCCAGTTCAACCGACCCGCAGGCATTGTTGGCCCAACGCTCCCAATATCTGCTCTGCCAACGTGGAAAGGAAACCGCAGTTCCCCGGCAACAGTTTGTCTTGAATGGAATCTGTGCCCAGGTGGTCTGGAATTCCGCCCTGCTGCTCGGAACTACCGCTTTCCTGCTGCGCCTGCTTGGTCACCGGAATCACCTTTCACAAAGCTCTGAAGACTGAAAAGGTTCTTTCAAGGAGGAATGTCCATGACGAGCCCTCACTTGACTATCCGCCATGAATCACCGCCAGAACGCTGCGAAATCTGCCATCAGGCGGACCAGTTTGACCCGCAGACCGGGGTGTGTCAGCGCTGTGCCCCGTTGCTTGACCGTTCTTTAGTTGCCAAAGCCCAAATCCCATCACTTCCGCAGCCCTTTCAATCAGTTCTGGAAAGTCACCTGACGATGGGTGAAGGGATTCTGTGGACCGGGCAGCCTGCCCGATGGCATGCAATCATTTTGACTTTTTTTGCTTCCCTGTTGTTTTTCCTCCCTTTGCTTTTGGTGGGAGGGTTTTTTTCTTCTCTGAGCAAAGGCTGGATTGGAATCAACCTGGTCCTGCATCCGGTTGTCCTGCTGCTTTGGTCTGGCATAGCCGTTTTGCTCATGTACCTGCAATGGAAAAAAAACTGCTCCACGTATTATGTGGTGACAGACCGAAAACTCGCGTATCTGGAAGGAAAATCCATCACCAAAATCCGATTGGCAACTCCGACAGACCTCCACCACCTTGAATGCCTTGAGCGAAAGAGTGGTTCAGGCAGTTTGTATTGGAAGCATTATGGAGCCGATGGTGGAACCCAGGATGAACCGGCCTTTCGCGGGTTTGAAAATATTGAACGGGTTCATGAAGTAAAAATGCTGATTCAAAGGCAGTTGCTCCGAACCACGCCGTTTCCCGGAGACTCCGCACATGCCCCCGAAGGTTTCAACTGACAGAAAACTCCTGGTTCGGCACGAAGGACTTGCCCAAAGGTGTGAAATCTGCCACCAGATTGACCTTTTTGAACCCGTTTCCGGAATTTGTCGCCGCTGCCCCCCCAGCCGGATTCCACCGCCCCAGGTGCTTGACCCGCAAAGTCCGGCATTTTCACAGCGTGTCCGGCGAATTCTGGGCCATGAACTGATGCCGAATGAACGGGTTCTTTGGGTTGGAACTCCAAGTTGGTGGTATATCCCAAGTCAAACCATTGGCTCCTTTGTTGTTTCTACCTTGATTGTCGGGTTGATTGGCTTTGGTTGTATAGTGAACCATCTGGTTTGGCTGGGAATCCTGCTCTGGGCTCTGATTGGAGGCGCTTTTCTCGATGGGCTTAACCGTTGTCTCAACCGGCCCGTTTATCTGGTTTCAGACCGGCGGGTGTTGATAGTGACCCAAAGGTTGTTCCAAACCAACTCACTTTCGTATTTTGGCTCCCAGCTCCAGCGGGTGACCCATATCCGTCATTCCGGGCAACGAAGCAGCCTTATTTTTGACCATCACCCGATACAGCCCCAAGCCGAAATTAAGGCAAATGGGATTGGGTTCAAAAGCATTCCCCAGGCCGAAACGGTGGAACAATTGATTCGAACCTATGTCCTGCCCCCGACCAGCCCGCTTGGGTTCAAAGAAAGAAACGAAGATGCCAGCCAAATCAGACTTTCAGATTCGGAATGAAAAATTACCCGAACGCTGCGAAATCTGCCATCAGGCGGACCAATTTGACCCGCAGACCGGAGTGTGTTTGCGGTGTCAAAACCTGCCTCAGCCGCCAGTATCGGAAAACTTGCGGACTGCCATCAGGTTTCGATTTCTGCAAATCGGGATGCTCCTGTTCCTGGCTGGAAGTGTGGGATTGGGGTTGGTTGGACTTTTATTCCTGAGCCATAGCTGGATATGGTGTGGTATGGCAGGGTTTCTGGGAATCTGGGGAATGGGGTGGATCAGTTTGGACCAGTCATCCCGGAGGCAAAAGAAAAAAACGACCACCGAAAAAGCGCCGGACTCAAGCCTTGAACCCACCCCAATCACCTTGGCGGTCGTGGTTCCCTGGGTTGCCACATACCGAAAACTCTATGAATCGGTTGCATTCTTTTTCATGGTCCTGGGAATGATTGGAATCCCGTTGGTATTGCTCTCAACGGCTTGGCAAAAAGGCTCCTATCCTACGAGTCAGGACACCACCGTGTTTGCCCCGCAGGAACATTATTATTTCACCGACCATGGTAAGCAGATAGAAGTCACTCGCCTCAGGTATGTTCTGAATGGATTTCTCATTTTCGGTTCCTGGCACTGTTTCACCATGGCTTTTGCACTCATGATGATTCAGAAACTGGCGTATGAAAAACCTCTGGGGAAGCCGGAGGAGGGAAAGTCGGGAAATCCATATTCCAAGGCCAGCCCGTGACCAGGGCGGCTGGAAAATGACCCCATCCCTTTGTATCAAATCCAGGAACGGGGCCGGAAAAATAATTAGCGGACGCGTTTGACAAATTCACCGGTGGTTGTGTCCACCAGAATCCGTTCACCGTTTTCGAGGTAGGTTGGAACTTTAATCACCGCGCCGGTGTTGAGGGTGGCGTTTTTGAGGGTTTTTCCGGTGGCCGTGTCGCCCCGTGAGCCAGGTTCGGTTTCCACCACGTCAAATTCCAGAAATTGCGGCAGTTCGACACCGACCACTTCCCCGTTGAAAACAATGGATTTAAGAATCGCATTTTCGGCCAGATAGGGCACGATGTCTTCCATTTTTTCGGTGGGGAGGGCGAACTGTTCGTATGTTTCCTGGTCCAAAAAGTGGTATTCCCCACCGGATTCATACAAATACTGCGCTTCGCGCTGCTCAATGTCGGGTTCGTCAAACTTGTCGCCCGCCTTGAAGGTTTTTTCAAATACAGCACCGGAAATCATGTGCCGGACCTTGGCTTTGACAAGCGTCGAAGCTCCCCGTGCCGACGGGGAGTGAACCGTAAAATCAGCGACGGCAAAAGGCTCGCCGTCAATTAAAATCTGTGCGCCGCGCTTAAAATCAGCGGTCGTAAGCATAACGTATTCCTCTATTTTATAATTTAACCGGCTGTTGCCCCAAACTGCGACAACAGCCTTGTATGTGTGGGCGCAAGTCAACCACAACTGAGCTGGACTCTCAAGGACTGAGGACAAATCCAGGACTGAGGACTGAGGACTGAGGTTAAAGTTGTTTGGGTGATTTCCAAGACCATTCTCAGTCCTCAGTTCTCAGTCCTCAGTCCTCAGTTCTCAGTCCTCAGTCCTCAGTCCTCAGTCCTCAGTCCTCAGTCCTCAGTCCTCAGTCCTCAGTTCTCAGTCCTCAGTCCTCAGTCCTGAACCTTATTTCTTTTCCAACTCCCGTTGGAGCCACGCCCGTGCCAGACTCCATTCGCGTTTGATGGTTGGAGTTGAAACACCAACCACCTCGGCGGTTTCCTCAACGGTCAGTCCACCAAAATAGCGCAGTTCGACAATCCAGCTTTTCCGGGGGTCAAACGCCGCCAGAGCGGTCAGGGCTTCGTCGAGGGCGACAACCTCCGCCGGCTTCTCGACCGAAACCGGCAGGCAATCATCCAACGGTGAGAGCGGACCGCCGTCCCGCTTTTGCCGGACCTGACCACGGGCATGGTCTACCAGAATGTGACGCATCACCTGGGCTGCAATGCGAAAGAAATGTGCCCGGTCCTGCACGCCACCGCCCTCGTACTCAACCAACCGCAGATAGGCTTCGTGAACCAGTGCGGTGGGCTGCAAGGTATGGTCAGGGCGCTCCGCCTGGAGGTATCTTCCGGCCAGTCGCCGCAGTTCGTCATAAACCAGCGGCCAGATTTGATTCATGACATCCTGGTTGCCATTGCGAAACTCAACCAAAAGTTGCGTAATGCTTGGGGTGGTGGACATAGGGCAGCAGCAATTGAGAATTGAGAATTGAGAATTGAGAATGGGAATGAAGGGATTGGTATTCGTACCCGGATTCTTGCATTCACTCTCTGATTTCTGTTCCGGAACATCAACAGTGTTTTCTGTCTCAATTCTCAATTCTCAATTCTCAATTCGTAATTCTCAATTATTTTTTTTCCGGATGATCCCGTTTTCAAAAAAAGGACGCTTCTCCCGTTCGAAAGGTCAAAAAAACCATATTTCAAACTCGAAATGAAAGAGGATTCCCCATGACTCCCGAACGCTGGAAACAAGTCGAAGAATATTTTCAATTGGCGCTGGACGTGCCACCGTCCCTGCGTGAAAACCGTTTAGCCGAATTTTGTGAAAACGAGTCCATCCGGCGCGAAGTGATGGAACTCTTCTCCTATCATGACCACGAAGCGGCGGTGGACGCCCCGATTCAACTGGCTTCGAAAATACCCACCGCCCTGGCCAATATGATTGGCCAGACCCTCGACGGAAAATACAAAATTGAGCAACAGCTTGGAAAAGGTGGCATGGGCAGCGTCTATCGGGCGACACACCTTGGTACGGGCAGAACTGTGGCCGTCAAAGTTATCACGCCCGAATTGACCCTGCATCCGGAATTTGTCGAACGCTTCAAACGCGAAGCCAAAGCCGCTGGCCGGCTCCGCCACCCGAACATTGTCAACGTCACCGATTTCGGCATTGCTGAAAAGGAAGGGTTCCAGATGGCCTATCTGGTGATGGAATACCTGGACGGCTTTTCTTTGACCAAATATCTGAAAGACAACGGCAAACTCCCGGTGGAAAAGGTCTTTGAGATTTTGGAACAAATCTGCCCTGCCATTGACGCAGCCCATGAGCAAGGTGTCATTCACCGGGACCTCAAACCGGACAATATTTGGCTGGAACCCAATGGACGAGGCGGCCTGACGGTCAAAATTCTGGATTTCGGGTTGGCCAAATTCCGTGGAGCCGCCGGATTGCTGGAAGCCGACGAACTCCTTCCGGCAGGGCAGGACACAACGCCGGAAAGACTAAGAGAAATACTTGAAAACCGCCAGATTCCAGCTTGGACCCGCAGCCCACTTGAATCCGGCAGTGAACGGTTGACCCAACTTCAGTCAGCGGGACAAACCCACCACGCCGGACTGACCCGCACCGGCGTCATGATGGGAACTCCGCTCTATATGTCGCCCGAACAATGCCGGGGCGGCCAGGTGGAAGCAGCCTCGGATATCTACGGCCTGGGCGTCATCACCTTCCAAATGCTGGCGGGAACCACGCCGTTTGCGGGAGAAACCCCCAAGGTGATTTCAGGGCATCTGTATGCCGAGCCTCCGGCCCTGGCCCCCCTTTGCCCGAAACTGTCGCGCCCGGTGGCAGCCATTGTCATGGAAGCCCTGGCGAAAAACCCGGTTCACCGTCCCTCCACCGCCGGTTCGTTTTTAACGGCAGCCCGCCTGCATCACGAGGGCGAGCACCATCTGGCGCGTGAAGCCCGGCACCTTTTTCGCACCTTTTTCCCGCAGTTGACTCGTGTTTCAGTCCAGAGTCAGGGACTGTGGGTTGCAGCAGCCTGTCTGACAGGGGCGGTGTTGCAGGCAGGAATCCCGTTTGACCTTCCGGGCGGTTGGCTGATTCAGGCTGCCTTGTGGGTTATCCCCTTTGTCTGCCTGTTGATTGGACTGGAAGCCAATGCCGGCACCCAGACCCTGTCGGTTGAGGCAATCCGGCGCAACCAACTGACCAACCAACCTTTTCCTGAAATTCAACTTAATCTGAAAACCACCCCTCAAACAATGGTTGGCAGTACCTTCAAAGGGCTCCTTTCCCCCTCCACCCTGCTGGCCACACCGGTAACCGCCTTTGAAAAAATCACTTTGCCCAATGCAGTCACCCGGTCCCGGCGTTTGCTGGCAAATTTGAACCCACTTGCTCTTCCGCTTTGGTTGCGCCAATTCACGCTTGCAGCCGGACAACTGGCACTCACGGTCTTGTTATTGGGCACCACCCATCAGATTTTCCAGATTTTCGGCGAGAATCCGGCCAGCACCTTCATTGTCAAACTGGGAGTTGCGTTTTTGGGCTGCCTTGGACTGGGGGTTGTGTTTGGAACTCCACTGGCCTTGACTCGCGGCCTGCTCTATTTCCGGGCCCGTGAAGTGGCCGGAGAGCAGTTGGATGGCGGGTACCATAAAGTGGTGGAGTTGCGACCACTCACCGGCAATTATGGGCAGCGGTTCCGCCTGCCTGCGCTGGTCGCCTCGACGTTGCTCATGGCCCTGGTCCTGCAAACCACGTATCTTCTGTATATTCCTCCGGTCGGCTTGCCGCCCCGGTTTGACAAACCGGTGGCCCGAACCGTTCCCACAGGGGAAAACGGCTGGGTTGAATATAACAAAGCGTTGAAAAAGGTAGGCAAAACCCCAAAGGACACATTGGATATTCCGGTTAATGTCACCAAGTACGCAAGTGGTGATGCACCCGAATTGACCCAGGAAACCCAAGACTTCCTGGACTCTAATCAGGAAGCCATGCACCATCTGCTGGCTGGAGCCCGGTTTCCCCAACTCAGTATTCCCACGAATTGGAATGCGGCTGACTTTGAACCATTGGAACCAACCAAAAACATTTTGGCTTTTCGCAGTTTGAATCACATTGCCATGGCTAACTGCCGCCGTCTGGTCAAAGAGGGAAAAGGCAAAGAAGCCGCAGAACTGTTGATGGCCTCCTATCGGCTGGTCAGCGCAGTCAATCAAACTGATGAATCAGTATGGACAACCCTGATTGCGATTTCGGGCCGTGGGGCCGGACATACGACCTTGTTTTATTGGTATAGTCAAGGTGGGGCGGATGCAGCCACTGAAGCCACCGTGGTCAAAGGATTGGCAGCCTCAGTGACAAATGCCTCCACCCCCTATCAGGTTTTTCAGAAGGAATACCAGTTGGCAGGACAAAATTTGTACAAAAGGCTGATGGTGGATCCATTTTCAACGCATACCAGCCCGTATGGTGAGGAAAGACTTGAAAATATAGTGAAACTCTTTCCTGGCTTGCGTACCCGAACCTACCAAAGCTTTGTTGACACAAACACATTCTTGCTAGAGTCCTTTCGACCCAACCTGGAAAACTGGGATTTATCGCATGGTGATTCAACCCAAAAAGAGATTTTTCGAAATTATCACTGGTGGTTGACCCCTTTCCCTGGAGAGCTGGCCGGACGATTTCTTACCCAAGGCCCACAACCGAATTGGATGGCCGCCATGCGGTCAATGTACCGCGACCGGGCTGGCAATGCGGCCCTTCAGGCTCTGATTGCGTGTAGCGCCTACAACAAAAACCACGGCCATTTTCCCGAAACACTGGAGCTGGCGATGAAAGAATGTGGCGTAGCGGTCCCAATTGACCCGGTTACCCGCAAACCCATCGGATACCGCCTTGAAAACGGCAAACCCGTGGTGTGGCTGGCCGGGTTTGACGGAGTGGACAATGGGGGTCAAACTCCCTATGAACCTGCCACAGGGCCGATGCTGCAACCTGGAACGGATGTTATTTTTTACTATGGTCAGGCCCATAAAGTCTGGTAAGCCACATCCCGACTGCACCTGAAACAAGGTACAACTGGAACCAAGCCAGGGTGACAGGATACAATCGCCGGACAAAAATTCGGCACCTGTCACCCTGTTTTTATTTCCCGGAACGCCTTCAAGGAAAAAACTTCCCGTTCATGAAACCGAATTTAGCGCAGGAGCTTGAAAAGACCCTTGGAACCCCGCCGGTTCGCATCGCCCCGCTGTCGGGTGGATGTGTGGGCGAAGTCTATCGTGTCTGGCTCAAGGATGGTTCCTCGGTGGTTGCCAAAGTTGACCAGTCAAAGCAAGCCGTGCTCTCCTGCGAAGGGTTCATGTTGAACTACCTGCGGAAGTCAACGACCTTGCCGGTTCCCCAAGTCCTTTTTTCATCCAACCAGTTGTTGGTCATGGAGTTTCTTCCGGGAAGCAGCAGTTTTTCCCCACAGGCCGAAGTCCATGCCGCCCAATTGCTTGCCGGCCTTCATTCCATCCGGGCACACCAATTCGGCTTTGAACAATCAACCCTGATAGGCGGCTTGGCACAGCCCAACCCATGGTCTGATTCCTGGATAACTTTCTTTCGGGAACAACGGCTGCTGTTCATGGCTCGTGAAGCTTTTCGCGTGGGGCATCTCTCCTCCGGACAACTGACTTCCATCGAAACACTTGCCCTGCAACTGGATACCCTGTTGGAAGAACCTGAGGCTCCGGCACTCATCCATGGTGATGTCTGGAGCGGCAATGTCCTGGCCTTGTCCGACCACATCACCGGATTTCTGGACCCTGCCATTTATTTTGGCCATCCGGAAATCGAACTTGCCTTTATCACGCTCTTTGGCACGTTTGGGGACCGCTTTTTCAGCACCTATCATGAAATCCGCCCTATTCAGCCCGGTTTTTTTGAAACCCGGCGTGATGTTTACAACCTCTATCCCCTGCTGGTTCATGCCCGGCTGTTTGGCGGCAGTTATGCCCAATCAGTTGAAAGAACCGTCAAAAGGTTTCTGTAATTGGAGTTCGAGTCTTTTGAAGGCAAAGGGCCAATGCCTGGGTTCCCCCGCCTCGTGCAACTTCCCTATAGTCAAAACTCAAAAAACTCGGTAGTGTTACCCAACCGCAAAACATTGCTGAGTTTCTTCCAGGGTTGACCTGCTTGGGCAGACTGAACAAACAGTCTTGAGGGTCTTGAGGGTCTTGGGAATCTTGGGAGTCTTGGGAGTCAACACCAATTCTCAATTCTCAATTCTCAATTCTCAATTCTCCAACCGCCCCTTTTCCCCAGAAATCTGAAATTGTATGGCGTTACTCGGCAACATCAAGAAAGGGACCCTTCCCAATTTATTGCGGGCGCTTGGTTTGCGCCGCGCCACGGCAACCCTGGTTTGTGAAAAAAGCCCCAAGGAACGTGCCACCGTCCACATGATTGAAGGGAAACTTCATCGGGCCTGGCTGGGTGATGCCACGGGTGAAAATGCCCTCTCGGAATTGTTTCGCTGGCACGAGGGCTATTATTACCTGATTAAGGGCCGGATTGAGGAAAACGTTGGCACCATTGGTGCTCCCGCAGGCAGCGGTGATACCCGAAAACATATCCTGGTGGTTGATGATGACGCTCAAACCACCGCATTGATTGAACGCCACCTGGAGCGCGAAGGTTATCGGGTCAGTATCGCTTTTGAGGGGCGGCACGCGCTCGACCTGATTTCCAATGTCAAACCGGATTTGGTCCTGCTTGACGTGATGATGCCCGGATTGAACGGCCTGGAAGTGGCCCGCCGTCTGCGGGAACAGCCCGAAACCGAGAAAATCCCGATTATCATCATCAGCGCCATTGTGCGCGAGGTTCCCGAAGCCTACAAAAAATGGAACTGGCCTTTTTTGGCCAAACCTTTCAAGGCCCTGACCCTGATTGAAACGGTTCGGAACGAAGTTGCCAAACCGCCGGCCACTCCCGATTTTACCTTGACCCGGTTTGACCTGGACCCTCATATCTCAGCCGAAATCATTGATATTTTGGCCACTGACCTGCCGCTGCCTTCACCTGAGACGATTTTTGGCAAAACCGAAGCGCTGGAAATCAGGCTGGCATTGGGAAACTTTGAAGAGGAAACCGTTCGCTTTTTTGACCTCTTTGACGGGGTTCGGTCCATTGGGGAAATTCTCAGACAACATGCCATTGCCGCAGCCAAAATCAACTTGTTGACCGCCCACATGGTCACGTTTGGGTTGCTTGAAAAAATCGAACCGCTCCCGACCCATTCAACCGGCAAGACCGCCCGGCTCTTGTTATCCCAGTTTGATGCTTTAGGTGTTGCCGGAACCACCGCCCCACTGCCTGCGGCGGGAAGCGTTCCGGAAATCGTCGAGGAACCGGAACCAGCGCCACCTCCGGTTCCAGCCCTGGAATTTTTTACCCCGGAAGAAGTCGAACTCCTCCGCCGTCATTTGCACAAACGGTTTGGAGCCGGTTCCAACTGTGCCAAAATTGTTGTGTTCGGACTGGTGGGGGCAGTCCAGGCAGCGTTCCTGGCCTCCGTTCGGACCTTGGGCCATGCTTTTCAGGACCGGTTGACCGAACCGGTCACCTTTCAGACGCCGCCCATTCCCGGCTCGGAACTGGCACGGTTGCCGCTGGCACCTGATTGTGGAATCCAACTTTACCATGTCACCGTGGAAGGCGAACTGCCCCGCCTGATTCGCCATGTCGGCAGCGATTTGTGGGGAGCCGTCTACGTCATTGATGCCCACAATCGGTTTGAACTGAATTACACCAAATACCTGTTGAATTCGATGAGTGAATCCTATCGGCTGCCCTTTGTGGCTGCCGTGTTTGACCGGACCCAGGCCACCATTGACATGGCAGCCATTGCGGAGGCCATCGGAACTGATACCGACCACCTCACCGCCATTGATGTGGCTTCACCACAATCGGTCTTGGAAATGTTACGGAAGCTGCTTGAGGATTGAAACAAGGCGGGAAAAAAATTAGGGGAAAGCTTTCCTCCCACTAGCACGGGCATCCTGCGGAAGTCCTGCCCTTCCCGTGCATAGGTTCAGCCGTCACGCCACCTTTGAGAGGAAATCTTTCCCGAACGGCCTCTTTGTAGCTCGGATTTATTGCGAAATTATTGCGTGAAAAATTTTTTTGAAAAATTTCTGCTATTTATTTGCTCGAAGTTCAGCCTTGTGGCCTGAGGTTGGAATTCTTTGACCACAGGCACAGAAGGGCAAAGAACACACAGAAATCCGGCTTTCTTTGTGAAACTGAAGCAGCGAGGGCCGCCCTCTATCAATCAATGCTTGGGATTTGCTTGAGCCTGGAACTTTTGGTTGGCCTGGGTACTTCATCCGATTTGAGGCCAATTGGACCTTGACTGATAGGGTACCATCCCGGCACGGCGCTTTCTTTGGATCGGTGTTGCTTTTTTTGCGGTCCTTCCATTTCTCGACTTCGCCGAGGATTATATGCAATTGGCAATGTTTCAGGTTGACGCCTTTACCGACCAAGTGTTTGGCGGTAACCCGGCTGCGGTTTGCCCTCTTGAACATTGGCTGCCTGATGCAGTCATGAAAAAGATAGCCATGGAAAATGCCGTGGCGGAAACAGCCTTTTTCATTCCACATCCGGAAGGATTCGCCATTCGCTGGTTCAGCCCGGAGATTGAGCTTGACCTGTGTGGCCATGCGACTCTCGCCACGGCGCATGTCCTGGCCCGGCATTTTCACTACCCTGCAACCACAATTCACTTTCAATCTCCAAGTGGAAAACTATCGGTAGAAGTGTCGGAATCGCGCCTGACTTTGAATTTCCCTTCCCGACCGCCTGTCCCCTGTGAGGTTCCTGAACTCATCCTCAAATCGCTTCCAGTCAAACCTTTGGCAGCCTTCAAAGCACGGGATTATGTGCTGCTCTATGAAACCGAAGAAATTGTCCGCTGTCTGACACCCCATCAAAGTCTAATGAACCAGATCAATATTGACCCTGGTGGGGTTATTGTCACGGCACCCGGCACCGAAGTTGATTTTGTTTCACGTTTTTTTACCCCCCAGGCGAGTATCTTTGAAGACCCGGTGACCGGTTCGGCTCATTGTTCCTTGATTCCATTCTGGAGCCAGCGCTTGGGCCGAAAATCACTCATGGCCTTGCAGGTCTCACCACGGGGGGGAAAACTGTATTGTCAGGACTTGGGTGAACGGGTTCTCATTGCCGGTTCAGCCGTGACCTATTTTACAGGCAAAATTACCATTTGAGGTGACCCCAGCCAGACTGCCTGGAGGGTGACTGCCCCAGGTGAACGGATTGCACCACCGCACGTTCATCAGAAAATTCACTCTTTCACCACATAGACCTTGCCCTCAAACACCACCACCACTCTGGTTCCCAGGGCGAAAAAGTCCGCCAGTTTCGGCTTTTGCTGGAGCAGGGCGAAATAGGCATCGCTGCCGAATTTCACTTCCACGGTTGCGGTCTTGGCCTCTGGCTTGAAGTCGTCATCCGTCCAGACATCATCCAGCAGCCGGAAGGTTTTCTTACCCACCGTGCGCACAGTGCTGGATTCATACCGTTCGGCCTTGTCGGCATCTTTGAGCTTGGCGGTTTCCTTGCTCACCCGCACAGCCGATTCACCTGTCACGGCCACAATTTCAGACGAATTGCTCTGGCTCATCACCCCATCTGCCGTTGAGCCCGGCACACCACCCGGAGCGGACTTCCGGGCCGCCATCTGGTCTCGGCGGTCCCCTTCGCGGGCACGGCCACCGCTGCCCGCCCCCAATCCGCCGGAAACCATCGGAGCCGGACGATTTTGAGCGGTTATCGGCTGTCCCGGACGGTAATTGTCTTCCGTTGCCAGATATGAGGTGTAGGGCGTCACAATGCCATATCTTGTGCCCAGGTCGATGATTTCGTCGGTCAGTTCCTTATGTTCGCCATTCTGCCGAATCTGTTCCATCAAGGCTCCCACCCGGCGGGTGGCCCAGAGCTTCGGCAAAAATTCATTCTCGGATTGCACTCGTGGAAAAGCTTGTTCCTCAAAACCAAAGACCTGTTCCCGTCCCTGCACGTTGCCGGTCAGCTTGACGGTCACTTTGCGGTCGGAATCGTTGCGATACCGTCCGACCACCACCAACTGCCCGCCCCGAAATAAATCAGGCAGGCTGCGTGGGTAGACATAATCGGTCGTCACACTGCCGAAATCGAGTTTGGTATCGGACAGGACCGGATAATTGACCCGGCCAAAGAAGTTTGAAACCCGGACTTCGAGGTCTTCATTCGGTTCAATGTAATCACTGACACCCCGGTTGTTTTGCGCCAGCGCGTCCAACAGCCGCGTGTTGACATCATAGCCAACGCCAAAGGTGAACAGCCGCACATTGGCTGCATTCGACTTTTTGACCATTTGCTCAATGGCGTTTGGGTCGGTTGGTCCGACAGTTGGCAAACCGTCGGTCATAAACACAATCATGCGGGTATTTTCTGAATTGGAGGGGAACAGTTTGAGCGCAGCCGCCAGCGAATCATGAATATTGGTTCCGCCTTCGGCCCGAAAACCATTGACGTACTCAGTTGCCCGCCGGATGTTTTCCGGAGTCGCCTGAATCAAACCGTTTTCAAACAGATGTTCCTCACCCGAAAACTTAATCACGTTAAAGCGGTCCTGTCCGCCCAGCGAATTCAATCCGAACCGGAGCGCATTTTTGGCCTTTTCGATTTTTTCACCACTCATTGAACCTGAGGTGTCAAACACGAACACAATCTCCTTGGTCAGCCGCTCGCGTTCGGAAACGACGACTTTCGGAGCCACCAGCATCAGGAAATACCCATCCTTGCCGGGTTCGCGGTGGGTCAGCAGGCTGACACCGAAATCCTTGTCACTCAATCCATAATAGAGTTGGAAATCCTCGGCGGCTTTGGTTCCGCCGGATTCAAAACTGAGGCGGGCCTTGCGCTCGCCATCCCGCTTGAGGTCAATCGAATGACTGGGTGAGTACACGGTTTTGACCGGAATCTGGGAATCAATCTCAACCACACCGGCCACCGTCTGAGCGGGGGCTCCCATCGCCCGCTGGCCGCTGGCCAACGGATACCGATAGGCGACCAGGCCGTTTTCCGCCGTCAGCACCTGCGAATAGACCAGTTCTATTTTCTTTTCACTGTTGCCCGGAATCGGGAAAACACTCGCCTGAAACAGGTCTTTACCGACGTATTCAAGCAGTCCGGGGTCACGCATGGTGCGGACAATATCGTTGTAAATCTGACGGGCTTTGTTTTTTTCGACCACTTCACCCACCAGTCGGCGCGGTCCGTCCCAAATGGCAAACTCCGACAGCGCAGCATTTTCCGGAATCGGAAAACAATAGGTTCCTTCCAGTGTGGCGGGCGTTTCGTTCAGAAAAATCTGTTCCACCGAGGTCCGCGCCACCTGATTTTTAATGGTGGTCGTCACTTTGACGCTTTTTACTTTCAGCGTATGGGGTAACGGAACCGGTCTGGGCAGCGGGCGCGGCACCGGGCGGGTGATGTCCGGTTCCCGTGGAATCAGAATGCCCTGGGCCAAAGCCGAGCCTGTCAGTCCCCAAACCGACACGGCAATCAGCAGAAAAACTCCCCGGCAAAATCCGGGGATTGCGATTGAAGTATTGTAGTGGTGCATGGAATAAGCCTCCAACAAAGTAAACGAATGAAATCCGGTGGTTGGGGCTGTTGTCGCCTGGGAGGGGAAATGGTTCCAAAGAAAATGTTCAGGCCGGTCCAAAGGCTGCGGATGTCCAACCAGGTCTAGGACAAATCCCGCATAACCTCTCCCAACACGGTTCTGACCCGTTCGTATTCGGCCTGCAAATCGATGTAAAGCGCAGCGCCTCCTTCAGTCTTTCCAGCGGCTCCCATTTGTTCCAATTGCAGACAGATTTGCGCCATTTTCAAGGCTCCAACATTGCTGCAACTACCTTTCAGGCTGTGGGCTGCCCGTTTAAGCTGGTTGGGGTCAGTGTGCTCCAAAGCTTTTCCAATATTGTGTAAATGGGTTGGTGAATCACTGACAAACAAATCAAGGATTTCGATAAAAGGCGCAATATCATCGTCTTCCTGCATGATTTCACGCAGATTTTCCAAAACCCCTGCGTCAACCGAATCATTGGAAAGTATCATGGAGGTGGTTCCTTTTTGCCATTTGCCATTTATGAAAAAGGCGGTCGGAAATTCAGGGAAATGCCTTTGAGCAATGATGAATTGCTCCTACACAAATGGAAATCGCCAATGCTGCTGTCGGCTACTGGGTGCGTTCCAATTCTTCTTCCTTCTGTGTCTTGCGAATCATAATGGTTTCAGCATCATCCGGATTGGCCAGATGTTCGTTGGTGTCGTAAGACAAATCACCTGACATCAGCATGCGACCGGCAACCTGGTCGGGTGAATGAATCAGCTCAAACCGCACCCGTGCGCCGCCCAAACACAAAACATCCCCGTCATAAAGCTGCACCCGCTGGCGAAAATTGGTTGAAATGGGTACATCAATCACGGCTCCGGCGCGTTCGACCGAACTCCCGTTGGCGCTGCCCGTGTCGTAAAAGAAAAACTCCCCGTCTTCAAAGACCACTTTGGCATGCTGGCGTGACACACTGGCATTGACCGAATCGGGCACATGTTGCCGGGCAAAAACAAAATCATTGCGGCGGATGACCTGATTGGTGGCCTTGTCCATTACGTTACGCAACCGCCCCATAAACACCGTTGGGCGGGTGATGGTGTAATCGTTGCGATAGACTTCGGCATTGAGCGCAGTCAGACGGGCCAACCGGGGGATTTCAGGTTTCGGCTCGCAAACTTCCAAAATCTTGCGGGCTCCGGTGTCAAACTTGGCAGTGACTTGTTCCAACGATTCTTCTTCTGCCGGCCAATCAAAAAACAGATAACAGGGGCCACCGAGTTCCCGCTGGTCGGGTTCGGCAAATTTGATTTCCACCCGCATGAAATCAAAGAGTTTATACCCGGACTCGGTGATGTATTCATACAGGTATTTCATAAACACCATCGAGTTGAAAAGCACCTCGACTTCTTCGAGCTTTTCGGCGTGCGGTTCCATCACATACACGGTCAGCAAATTCGGCACATAGGTGGCTCCGTCAAGAAACTCAAAACGGCGGTCCGTCAGTTGTTCCTCAATTTGCTCCACAATCGCCGCCGGGTTCACATCGGCAAACGTCAGCCAGTAATTCGCTTCAATCGAAAGACGTAAAAAGTGCTCCAATTCCTGCAAACTCAAACTTTGATGTTCAGACATGGTCGCCCCCTGGTACCCTTTTTGTTGATAAACTCAAGCAATTGAACGAAGAAAGATGGTGAGCACAAGCAACCGCATTGTACTGAAATCAGCCCGTGGCACAAGGGTGAAGAGGTGAAAGGGTGAAGAGGTGCCACAGTGCCGGGATGATTTCTGGTCAGTACCGCCTGCGGCAGCGGGCGGCTCCGGGTCAGTACCGCCTGCGGCAGCGGGCGGCCTCTCCATAAGGCTCGGCATAGAGAAATCATTCCTCTTCAAACTCTGTCTCAATCCAGTTGCCGTCCTCGTCATAGTAGCCGTAAATCCCGGCTTCGTGGTCGTTGAGGCCGTAATAGACCGTCATGCCGCCATAGCGTTCGCATTCGTAGGGAATATCGAATTTTTCACCCGGATGCAGGAAATCCCCGTCCAGCGGAAGAATCGGCATTGAATCCCAATCAATCTCAACCCGGATTCCGTCCACTGCCTCGTTGACCAGCCGGTGGGATAACTGGTCTCCGGTTGGCAGCAAATCGTCCGCCCGGCGACTGTAGCCTTCCACCGTGCCCTCTTCATCAATCGTGATTTCGGCATAACCGGGAATCTGAAAAGTGAAAAAAGGCAACAGGCTGAACGTCTGTACATTGATGCCGTGCTGATATGTCGTCAAACAAATACTTTCGTCATGCACGACCGCCAGCCAGACTCCCTGGTTGGTGCGAAACTCCTCTTCCAACCGTTGCCTGATTTTCTGAATATCGTTCAAGGCCCATAATTCAAACCGCCGGACCGTTCCTGGTGTCACGGAAAACTCAAGAACGTAGAAACTTCGCATAGGAAGCTGAACTCCTGTCAGAAATGTGGGGTGAAGGGGTGGAACCAGGCGACCGAGGGGACGGCATTCGGACCAATTCTCCCTTGTCCGGCAACGCTTGTCCATTCTCTTTTTTCAACGTTTTGCGGCTTTTCCATCGCGTATGAAGCAACGGAGCCGGGGGCCTGTCCCCAACCGGCCAAGAGTGACCGGTAAATGGTAGATGGGAAATGCCATCCACTTTTGGTTACGGCAGATGTTCCTTACGGTTCACCAATCGCCATTTACCATTTACCTCAAGAGCCCCTAAAATCCGGAATCCGATTCAACTCCCTCAACCTTTTGACTGATTTTTCACTATGATTTTCGAAAACACACTTTTGCTGCTTAAACTCTATCTGCGTCCGATTGCCGGAATGAGCGACATCATGGACCGGGGCCGGTTGCTCTTTTTCCTCGGCTTTGTGGTGGTACTGTCAGCCCTGTGGCAATTGGGCATTGCGTCCCGGATTTACCAGAATTTTGAAAAAGTGCCCTACACGGTAACCCTGCCGGCCCAGATGGATATGGATGATGAAGCTGCTCCACAGGCCGCACCGGCAGCCAGCTATCCGCAAACGCGGACATTTTACCGGCGCGAACCACTGCCACTGGTCGGGCAGGTCGGCTGGTGGTTTGTCAGTTTCAAGCCTTTCAGCATTTTTGCCACGTTTGCCGTTTTGGGGTTGCTGTATGTGCCGGGCATTATTCTCATCATGACTTTTACCGAACACCTGGGGAGCTTTGATGTCATTTTGCGCCGTGATTACGGGCCGCTACTGGCCTGTACGCTGTCCAGTTGGGCGGCCTCTCACCTGCCTTTCGCCCTGCTCGGCCTGCTGCTGGATGTAATTTGTCGCAGTGCCGCCGGAGTGCTCAGCCCTCCCATGCAGGCGCTGACCGGAATGGTCTTTGACCCGGTCAAACTGGCGGCGGCCTTGGCTTTTGTTCTATGGATGGCAGCCACGCTGTACTTTGGCATCCTGATGATTTTCACTCTCCGCACGGTTTTTGGCACAACCTGGGGCAAAGCCCTCGTGGTGATTTCCTGCGCCTGGATGTCAATGATTTTCGAAGGTGTCATTCTCATGCTGGCCTCGCCCTTCATTTTATACTGGGCCTATGTCTATTTCCGGGGAGACATCACTGACATTGACTCGGCGTTTCGCACCCGCCAAAGCCTGCACCATAACCTGGTGGCGGCCACAGTCAATCCGCACGATGCCGAAGCCCATTATCAACTGGGGCTGATTTACCAACAACGGCGGCAATATACCGAGGCCATCAACCGGTTCAAAAGAGCGATTGAAATTGACCCGCGCGAGATTGACGCCCATTTCCAACTGGGTCGAATTGCCCGCGAGCAGGGACGCCTGCAAGAGGCCATCTCGCATTTTGACGCCGTGGTTTCACTCGACGACAAACATTGTCGCCATGAAATCTGGCGTGAAATCGGAGCCACCTATCTGGCTGCGGGTATGACAGCGGATGCTCTGACGGCACTGGAACGTTATACCGGACGGCGTGAGTACGACCCGGAAGGGCTGTGTCTGTTTGGCGAAACTCTGGCCAAACTGGGGCAGAAAGAACGTGCCCGGCAGGTTTTTGAGCATTGTATCGAAGCGGTTCGCACCATGCCCTATTATCGGCGGGGGCAGGTCCGCCGGTGGAGCAAGCTGTCCAAGGAACATTTAGGCAAACTTTAATCAGGGTTCAGGGTTCAGGGTCCAGGGTCCAGGGTTTTTTGAATGGATAATTGACAATGGACAATTGACAATGAAAGCCCCATCCAGAGCTTCAAATCTGCTGATATTCGAAAACCCCGAACCCTGAACCCTGAACCCTGAACCCTGAACCCTGAACCCTGAACCCTGAACCCTGAATCCGAAACTTCCGGTTGCAAAGCCAATCCCCCCATTCTATCTTGCTGGCTTCCAGCGCCAACAACCTTTTCAATCAATCTTCAGGTGTTCCGGATTTCTTCCATGTCTTTTGCCCTCTCAACAGGTTCTGCCCTTTCCAACCGTATTGCGGTAGGAATCATTCTGATTGGTTTGGTGCTCCTGGTCATTCTGGTACCGCGTGGGTTTCAGGCCCCCCCGCCAGTTCAACTGACAGCAGCACAGGCCGAGGCTCGGGCCGGAGAATGGTTGCTTAAACTTCGCCCGGTTTCCCAACCTGCGGTCCCCTTGGCAAGATATGCCACCTCTCATACCTTTCAGTTACGGCGCTCGATTTTGGACGCCGAATGGGAGTTTGGGTTCTACCTCAAAGAAGAAAAATGGCTGTACCAAATCTATCTGGAAACGGATGGCAGCCTGCGCAGCTTCCGCGTGTTTCATCTGGTTAAAGCTCCGGAAACTGATTCTCCGGTCCTTTCCAGTGAAATTGCCCTCCAGACAGCCCGCCAAACCATCGAGACCGCCGGTCTGAGCCGGGTGTTGCTGTCCAAACCACCTGAAATTGACGTAACGGCTTCCGTAGCGGGAAATCCCCGCCGGGTGGTGCGGTGGGAAACCAATCAACTCAACTGGGATGGAAAACCAAAAAACCTGCAAGTCACTTTTGAAGGTTCGGATTTACAAGCGGTCGAACTGAAAAATCCCGATCAACTTCCGGAATCGTTCACCCGGCGGCTCTTGATTGGCCTCACTGGCATCATTCTTTTGATTGGCTCCTTTTTGCCGGTTATCTATTCTTTTTTCCGGGATTTCGGACGGCGCGAGATTGGCTCGCGGGCCTCGCTCGTGCTGAGTCTGGGAACCGTGCTGCTGGCCAACGGGTCTTTGTTCCTGACGCTGATGGTCATCACCTGGAGTGAGTTGAAGGGACAAACCGCCAAATACCACACCTTTGTCGAAACCCTCATGGCCCCCACGCTGGAGGCCAATTTGCCCTATCCGGTCTGGGTGATGATTGCCCTGATTGGCATCTTGGGCATCTTTATCACTGTTTTTTTGTTTATCCCGGCCTTTGTTATTTTTAGCGCCACCGAGTCAAATGACTGGGCCACTCAGGCCAATTTCCTGACCGATGTTCTGCGGGTTGTTCGCCTCAGAACCCTGGAATGGGTCCGGATTCGGCAGATATATCTGGCCGGCCTGGCTTTCGGCGTGTTGGTGCTGTTGCTCGAAACGGTTGGGGTCCTCTTGGAGCCCGCCGCTGGTGGCTGGTTACGGTTGCTGTTTTTCTCGCACAACTTCGCCGTTGGTTTATTTAAGCCGACCGAAATGCTGTTCCTGTTTTTTCTGTGGCAGGCAGTGGTGGGATTTTGGTTGATGCCGCTGTACGGCTCGCTTTTGCGGATCCGAAATCATCCCCTGGGAGCCGGAATTGTCGTAGTGGCGCTCAGTTGGCTGGTCTTTTTCCTGGTCATCAATCCTTCCCTCAAGGCAGCCAGTGAACTTTTGATTCTCTTTGGCTTGACCGCCGTTATGCTCGTCCGGTTTGGCTGGCTGACCACTGCTCTGGGCTGGATGGTTCCCTTTGCCCTCTTCCCTTTGTTGTGGGCTTGCCGGTTTCCGGGCATGTTTCAGGCCAAAATGCTTTTGGGTCTGCCGTTTTTGGCCATTCCCGCCCTGCTGGGTTTGGTGCGGCAGGTGGCTCCCCGGACCGGCAAAATCGAAGAATTTGAAATTGCCCCGCCTTTTGTGCGGGAACGTTTCCAGCACGAACGCCGCAAGCAGGAGCTTGACATTAGATGGTCCATCCATCAAAACCTGATTCCAGCCAATGGGCTGGTGTTACGGGAACGCTCCATTGCTGTCGAATATCTGCACCTGCCTGACCACGGGCGGGAGCTTTTTTCATTTATCCCGCTGTCCCCCACCAGGTTGGGAATTGCCATTGGAGAGGTCAGTGGGCACGGCATTGAGGCTTCGATGCTCCTGGCCGTCACCATGACCACTTTGAAATCAAAAGCCCTGCGCCATCCTGACAGTCCGGCTCAGACGCTTGAAAAAATCAACCGGTTTCTGGCGGAACGACTGCAACAGACCAATTCCACCATTCAAATGGTTTATGGAATTGCGGATTTTGAGCACTCCACCTTCACTTTTTGCAACGCCGGATATGTTCCACCCTTGCTCCTGAAAGAAAAACCTGAGGCCGCCAAAGCCCTCCTCAAACACCTTCAAAAACTCCCTCCCTTGGGAAAAATGGACAACACCATCATCCAGGACCAAATCTGGAAAGCGGCTCCGGGTGACGCCTTGGTGCTCAACAGTGACTGGATGTGGGATTTATTTGACCCGGAATCAAGTCCGGTCCGCCTGGAAGAAAAACTGTGCGACCAAATCCTGCCCTTACAGCACCTGCCGGCCCAGGAACTGGTCCGCGCGATTGTGGCGCAAGGTCAAAGCCTCCAAGCGGCCCAGGGGAAAACCCCGATTGAAATTACGGCGGTATGCGTGCGGTTCTGACTGATTTGCCATTTGCCATTTGCCATTTGCGATTGACCATTTGATTGGTTCAGGCATTTGACTTTGCCCAATGGCCATTACGGGAAATGCTTTCCAGACTCGCGGCGTTATTCATGGCAAATCGCAAATCGCAAATCGCAAATGGTTTTACTGGTTGCTGCTCTGGCGCTTGGCTTTCTGGCAATAGGGCGGAAAATCACCTTCGTTTGCAAAAAATGCGTTGCAGGTGCCAAATAACCGGTGGCTGTGGCTTTGAACGTGGAACCCAAAGGATTTGGCAATTTCTTCCTGGAGGCGTTCGATTTCGGGGTTGTAAAATTCAATCAGGGCACTGCATTCGGTGCAAATCAGGTGGTCATGATGATCATGTTTATATTCGTGTTCATAACGGGTTCGACCGTCGTTAAACTCCACCTGCCGGGCCAGACCAGCCTCCACCAACAGGTGCATGGTCCGATAGACAGTGGTAAATCCAACCGATGAGTCCTTTTGTTTGACCAAATCATACAGTTCCTCGACGCTCAAATGCCGCTCAATGTCGAGAAATACTTCCAGAATCAAATCACGCTGGCTGGTCCGTTTCAGCTTTTGCTGTTGCAGGTGGCGATGAAAGACTTCCAATTCTTCGCGCATCATGAGTCCCTTTTTGTAGTTCTGAGTTTTGGGTTGGAGGTTGGAGGTTGCATTCCCTTGGTGAAAGCAATTCGCTCAGAAAGATCATTGTTTCACGCTCTGAAAGAACAAAACAAGTCTTTTTGACGGGTTGGAAAGACCGCTGGATTTTGCCCTGGGAACCTGTTTATGCTGCCCACCAGATATCCTCAAAGCTCAAAACTCAAAACCCAAAACTCTTATGTCACTTGTTCTTGCCGTCGGAAGCGACCTGTTTTTCTCCGCCAAAATCAAAGAGGCCGGTGTCCAAACGGGCATCACCATCGAATTCGCCCGCCGGATGGACGAGGTGGTGGCCAAAGCTCAAACTCTGGGTCCGCAACTGGTGATTCTGGACTTGAACAGTACCCGTTTGGATGCCTTGGAAGTGCTGACTCGGCTGAGAGCCGAAGGAAATCTCTCTTCCCTGCCGATTCTTGGTTTTTATTCTCATGTCCAGGCTGAACTGCGCCGTGAAGCCCTTGCCCGTGGCTGTACCAGAGTTGTGCCCCGGTCTGAGTTTTCAGCCAAACTCCCAATCTTTCTCAGGGCTGAGGACTGAGGACTGAGGACTGAGGTCCTTTTATTGATGTGGAAAACTCAAAGCAAAGCAGCAGATTCTGCCCACTCAGTCCTCAGTCCTCAGTCCTGGATTCGTCCTATTCAAAAAGTCCGTTGACATAATCCTCTGGAGAGAACACCACCAGGTCATCCAACTGTTCGCCTGTCCCGACATAACGAATCGGGATTCCCAGTTCCTTGGCAATCGCCACTACAATTCCGCCCTTGGCCGTGCCATCCAGTTTGGTTAAGACCAGCCCGGTCACCGGCACGGTTTTGACAAACTGACGGGCCTGCTCCAATCCGTTCTGGCCCGTGGCGGCATCCAGCACGAGCAGGACTTCGTGAGGTGCCTCTGGAACCTCCCGTCCGGCAATCCGGGACATTTTTTCCAGTTCCTGCATCAGGTTGACCTTGTTATGCAGGCGTCCGGCAGTATCAATAATGACCACATCCACATCGCGGGCTTTGGCGGCGGAAAGTGAATCATACACCACGGCAGCCGGGTCGGTGCCGGGTTTCTGTTGAATGATATCAATTCCAGTTCGGTTGGCCCAAATGGCCAACTGGTCCGAGGCTGCTGCGCGAAAAGTGTCCGCTGCACAGACAATCACATCGTTGCCTTCGTTTTTGATGAGATTGGCCAGTTTGGCAATGGTGGTGGTTTTACCGACCCCGTTGACCCCGACCATCATCATCACATAGGGACGGATGTCGGCGGCCACATCCACTTCGGAACTGACCACTTTGCCAAATTTCTTCATTGGCGGGGCTTTGAGAATGGTCAACAATTCGTTGCGCAGCAGCCGTTTCAACTCCTCGGCATCATTGATGAGTTTGCGGTCCACCTGACTCCGGATTTGTTCAACCAAATCAAGCGTAGTCTGAACACCAATGTCAGCCCCAATCAGAATTTCTTCCAAATCATCCATCATTTCAGGGCTGATGGTTTTCTTTCCAAGAAAGAGTGTGTCGAGGCGTCCGACCAGGTTCTGGCGGGTTCGCTGGACGGCTTTTTTGAACCGATAAAAGAGCTTTTGCTGTTCCTGCTCTTCGGAAACAGCCGGGGGCAAAGGGGGTGCCGTGAGCGGCGCAGTGGTCCCTGAGCCAGCGTCGGAAAACAATCTTGAGAAAAAGCCGGGTTTGGCGGTCCCTTCCGGAGCCACTGGGGTCGGCGGCAAGGAAGTCAGCAAACCGGTTTCAGCCGCTGGCGGCAGTGCAACCGCCGGTTCAGGCGGCAAAGCGGCAGGTGGAAGCGATTGCAACGGCATGGTGGCCGTGGCGGGTGGATTGGGTTCCACCGCAGGGAGTGGTTTGGTCGTCGAGCGATTAAAAAGACGCCCCCAGAGTCCTTGTTTTTCGACACCGGTACTGGTCAGCTCGGTTGTGACCTCAACTGGGGCAGGGGCAATCGGCTCATTGACTGAAACCGGAGCCGGGGGTTCAGGCTCAGGTAATGTTTGCGGTGGAGCCACCAAAGGGACAGTATGTGTGTAAAGCTCGCTGGCGACCTCAACCGGAGCAGGCGTGGCCGCCGCTGACTCCGTCGGTTTGACTTCGGTTTCTTCCCGGCCCAAAAACCGGTTCAAAAATCCTGACCCCGATGCAGGGGTTTCGCTTTTCGCCGGTTCGTTTTCAGCCGACTCTTTTTTCTTTCGATTCCAGAATAAACCCATAACTCAGATGTCTCGCTGCCAC
>JAIBAN010000146.1 GCA_019695185.1 Blastocatellia bacterium
AAAGGCATAGTCGGCGTCTGGAATATCCAACGGCCTGAATCTGTGGTAGATATGATTGACCAACTGATTCAAATCAGCTAATCCGTCTGAAAATCTTGAAAACCTGGGGAGTCCTGGAAGTCCTGGGAGTCCTGGAAGTCTTGGGAGTCCTGGAAGTCTTGGGAGTCCTGGGAGTCCTGGAAGTCTTGGGAGTCCTGGGAGCCCTGGGAGTCGAAGAGAGGACCCTAGACCCTAGACCCTAAACCCTAGACCCTAGACCCTAGACCCTAGACCCTAGACCCTAGACCCTGAAAAATATGTCTGAAACGACCAAAATGGCGCTCGAAGCGCTGACTTACGATGTGATTGTCTGGGCCCGTGAAGTTGAAGTGCGCGGCCTTCCGGTTCACTTGCAAAAAGAGTTGGAAAACTTCGGTGCTTTCTGGGCAACACGCGGGATGCGAATGCCTGATTATGTTTTTGAAAAGTTCACCGAGATGCACCCTGAACTGGTTTTTCAACGGCACGAGCTCCAAAAACCTGAAGAATGTGAACACCATCAACATCAGGACTGAGGACAATCACAAGGACGGAGGGCGGAGGACGGAAGACAGAGGGTTTCTTGCCTGAAATCAAAATTTTTCAGAGCAGAGAAGATCATTCTGCCAACCCTGAGTCCTGAGTCCTGAGTCCTCAGTCCTGGTTAAATGTCCTCAGTCCAAAAAAACATGACAAATCCGCGAATTGAAGCTTTTCTCAAAATGCTGGCGGCTGATTCAACCAACACCATGGTGCGGTATGGATTGGCAAATGAATATTGGAAACTGAACGAATATGCCCAGGTGGTTGAGCATTTGAGCCTGTATCTGAAGGCAACAGATGACCAGGGAGCCGGCTATCGGATGCTGGGGCAGGCCCTGCAGAAACTGGGGCGGTTAGAGGAAGCCCGTCAGGCGTTTCGGGCTGGTCAACAGGCTGCAGAACGGCACAGCCACCCAACCATGGCAGCCGAAATCGAAGAAATGCTGGAAATGCTTGACGAATAAGGAGTGAGGACACTTAACAAGGACTGAGGACTGAGGACTGAGGACTGAGTTTTTCTTGCCGGAAATCAAGATTATTCAAAGCACAGAAAATCATTCTGCCAACCCTCGGCCCTCGGCCCTCAGTCCTCAGTCCTCAGTCCTTGTTAAGTGTCCTCAGTCCTCAGCCCTTTGAATTTATGAAACCATCCACATTAGGCGAGTTGAAAAACAGTTTTTGGAATGAAGCGCAGCTACGGCACCGCACTGTCAAGAACGAAATGCGCGAAAACCTCATTCGCAAACTACAAGTCGGGGAACCGCTGTTTCCCGGCATTGTGGGGTTTGATGACTCGGTGATTCCACAAATCGTGAATGCCGTGTTGTCCCGCCACAATCTGATTCTGCTGGGACGACGCGGCCAGGCCAAAAGCCGTATTTTGCGGATGCTGGAGACACTGCTGGATGATGAAATCCCGGTTGTGGCCGGGTCGGAAATCCATGACAATCCCTATGCCCCGATTAGCGCCTATGCCAAACGCCTGATTGCGGAACAAGGGGATGCCACTCCGATTGCCTGGCTGCCACGGGCGGCCCGTTATGTGGAAAAACTGGCCACACCGGATGTGACGATTGCCGACATTCTGGGAGACGTGGACCCGATTAAAGCGGCCAAAAGCGGTTTTTTGCTTTCCGATGAGCTGACGATTCACTATGGGCTATTGCCACGTGCCAATCGCGGCATTTTTGCCATGAACGAATTGCCTGACTTAGCCGGAAAAATTCAGGTCGGCCTGTTCAACATCATGCAGGAAGGCGATGTTCAAATCAAAGGCTATCCGGTCCGCTTGCCGCTGGATGTGGTCCTGGTTTTTTCGGCCAACCCGGAGGATTACACCGCCCGTGGCAAAATCATCACGCCGCTGAAAGACCGGATTGGCTCCGAAATCATGACCCACTATCCAGCCTCAGTTGAGGAAGGAACCCGCATCACGGCGCAGGAAGCCTGGACCGACCGTTTTTCACCCGGAAAGCTGCACGTTCCGCAATTCATTCTTGAAGTGATTGAACAGGTGACGTTTCTGGCCCGCGAAGACAGCCGGATTGACAAGCGTTCGGGGGTCAGTCAGCGGCTGCCAATTTCTGTTTTGGAAAATTCCGTGAGCAATGCCGAACGGCGGGCGCTCATTCACCAGGAACCTCTCATTATTCCCCGCATCAGCGATGTCTATGCCTCACTGCCGAGCATTACCGGCAAAATAGAACTTGAGTACGAAGGCGAACAACTGGGGGCCGACAAAATTGCCCGCGAACTCATTCGACAAGCCTGTGGCAAGGTTTACCTCAAGTACCTCGAACTGGCTGAACCAGGGCGGGTGATTGACTGGTTCAATCAGGGCAACCACCTCAAACTTTCCGACCAGACTTCGGCCACCAAATGTCTGGAACAGTTACGCCCGATTCGAACCCTGATGGAATTGGTTCGAATGGGCAATTTCTCCGAAGGTGAAACCCCTCAGCACATGGTGGCGGCGGCGGAACTGGTGTTGGAAGGACTGTACGCCCAAAAGAAAATCAGCCGAAACGAGGAACGCGGCTACGGCAAGGTGGTGGTCGAAAAACGGCGGCGTGACCAAAGCGGGTACTATGATTGGACCGACACGGGAAGCGTGAACTGACACGATTGGCAATTCGCCATCTGCGATTTCTGAGTGAAACTCGATTGAAGTGAAGCCAGGGCCTTTGAAATCTTTGGCTGGGAGGGTTATGAAAAAAAATGTGTTCCTGCTTTGTCTGTGTGGCTGGCTGATGACAACTATCCTGGTTGCCCAGCAAAAACCCGGCGCAAAACCCAAGAAAGACCCCTGTGACGACGAAGCTGCCGCCGCCAAAATGTCGCAGCAGGAAATGAATCAATGTGCCTTTAAGGACTTTGAAAAAGCTGACGCCGAGCTGAACGCTGTCTATAAGAAACTGATGTCGCTCATTGACGACGAAGCTCACAAAGGCAAAATCAAAACCGCCCAACTGGCATGGATTAAATTCCGCGATGCCCATTGTGAGGCAGAAGCCTTTCCCAATGAGGGCGGCAGTATCTATCCGCTGGTGGAATACGGCTGCAAAGCCGGCCTCACCAGAAAACGGGTCAAGGAACTGAAAGAACTGGTTGATGAGTTTGGCAACCGGTAAGTGATTTGGTTTGAAGGAAGTACCCCTATGAAGTTCATCAAGTACGGGAAATGGGACGGAATTGACTGGGATTCCTTCGATTTGGGCAAAGTCATGGAGCAGTTGTCGGATTTCCTGCTCCAGAGCGGGTTTACGGGCGGCTGGTCGCGCCAGATACGCGATATTGATACGTCGCTCGACGCCCTGCGCGAGGCGATTCGTCAATTGATTATGCGCGGGGAACTGCTCGACGAAGACGACATGCAATCCATTATGGATGAGCAGGGGTATGTCATCCCGCAAAAACTGGATGAGCTGATAGAGGAAATTATCAAGCGATTGACGGAATCGGGCTTCATCAGCACAAACCAGGCCGAGGATGGCCAGATGGGGCCGTCTCCGGCGGATGCGACCGGGCAGGGAAAAGCCGAAGCCCAGCCGAAGGTCAACATCCAATTTGAGGTCACCGCCAAAGGCACGGATTTTCTGGGATTTAAAGCCCTCAGTAAACTCATGGGGGCCTTTGGAAAAAGTTATGCCGGTCGCCATGACACCCGGATTTTATCCACCGGGGTGGAAGCCCACGAAGCCAGCAAAACCTATGAATTTGGCGATGTGCTGAATCTGGATGTCAACGCCACCCTGCTGTCGGCCATTCAACGGGAGGGGTTGGGGGTTCCGCTCAATGTCGAGTACCGTGATTTGATGGTGCGCCAGTCAGAATATTCAAGTTCTTGCGCCACGGTCGTCATGCTTGATTGCAGTCACAGCATGGTCCTTTATGGCGAAGACCGTTTCACCCCGGCCAAAACCGTGGCTCTGGCATTGACCCACCTGATTCGGGCGCAATATCCGGGCGACAGTTTGCGGCTCGTGTTGTTTCACGATTCCGCCGAAGAAATCCCTTTGGGCAAACTGGCACGGGTCAAAGTGGGTCCCTATCACACCAATACCGCCGAAGGTCTGCGACTGGCCCGTCGCATTCTGTCGAGCCAGCGAAAAGACATGCGGCAGATTATTATGATTACCGATGGGAAGCCTTCGGCGTTGACATTGCCCGACGGACGCATCTATAAGAACCCAATGGGATTGGATCGCATGATTATGGATGCAACCTATGCTGAGGTCGCCAATTGCCGCCGCAGTAACATCATGATCAACACCTTTATGCTGGCGGACGATTATTATCTGGTCGACTTCGTCAAAAAAGTAACTCAAATGGCGCAAGGAAAAGCCTATTTCACGACCACCCTGACCCTGGGGCAGTATGTCATGATGGATTTTCTGCGCAAGAAGACCGAAAAGGTACATTGAATCAAGGGTTCAGGGTTCAGGGTTCAGGGTTTTCGAATACCAAGAGAATTGAGATTTTGTGAGGCCGACTTTCAACTCTCATCTCTCAACTTAAAAGACCCTGAACCCTGAACCCTGAATCCTGAACTCTGCTCTTGGAAATGGAACAATCAACTCCTACCGTTGCAATTATCGGAGGGGGTGTGAGTGGCTGCCTGGTGGCTATTCATCTCCTTCGTTCAAGTCGAACCTCCATCGCCATTAAACTGATTGAGAAAAAAGATGTTGTGGGCCGTGGCGTGGCCTATGGCACGCCGCATTCCTGCCATCGGCTGAACGTTCCGGCAGTCAAAATGAGCGCTTTCCCCGATAACCCGGACCATTTTTTGCGTTGGGTGGAAAACCGCGAGGAAACCGGACTGGATATCATCCCTGGCGGGGTGGAGCCGTTGTCGTTTGTACCCCGTCCGGTGTTTGGCGATTATATTCAGGAACAGCTTGAGGTCGCCCGACAGGCAGCCCCGCATGTTCAACTGACCTGCATTCGGGATGAGGTGGTGGACCTGGAGTCTGCGTCGCAGGGAACGTTGCTCCGGCTGCGCAGCGGAGTTCAATTGCGCGCGGATAAGGTTGTGCTGGCCTTAGGAAATTTTCCTCCCAGCGACCCCAAGCCGGCGGAAGGCAGTTTTTCCGAAAGCCCGCTCTATTATGGATTTGCCTGGGCACCCGACACCCTGGCCCACTTGGAACCGGAGGCTCCGGTCTTGCTGATTGGTGCGGGGCTGACCATGGTGGACCAGGCGATTGCCCTCCGCGAGCGCGGTCATCGGGGAACGATTCATGCCCTGTCGCGTCGAGGTCTGCTTCCCAGTCGTCATGAGTTTAACGGCACTCCGGAGTTATTCACCCTGGATGACCTACCTTATACCACCCTGGGAGCCTGGCGTGTCATTCGGGAACGGGTGGCACGGGCAAACGAACGGGGGAATGACTGGCGCACGGTGATTGATGGGTTACGTCCGTTGACCCAACAGTTCTGGAAAAACCTGCCGCTGGGTGAAAAACGGCGGTTCCTGCGTCATGTCCGGCCTTATTGGGATATTCATCGCCATCGGATTGCACCTGAAATTCACCGGATGATGGCGGACATGGCCGCAGAAGGCGTTTTTCAAATCCACAAAGGGCAGCTTTTACGTTGCGATGAGGTGGGTGACCACCTGGATGTTACATTTCGCCAACGCTATTCGACCGAAACAAAGACCCTGCGGGTACGCCGGGTTATCAACTGTACCGGTCCGGAATGCGACTATCGCAAGTTTCAGCAACCTTTGATCGTCAATCTGCTCAAAGGCGGGTTTATCCGGCCTGATTCATTGGCTTTGGGACTGGATGTAGCTCCGAACGGCGCGCTGGTGGATGCCGAAGGCGAAATTTCCGCCTCACTTTTTACCTTGGGTCCACCTCAAAAAGGTATCTGGTGGGAAACCACAGCGGTTCCCGAAATTCGCCAGCAGGCCAAAACCCTTTCCCAGGTATTGCTCCATTCGTTGACCGGGATGCTGGTCAATCGGTGAAGCTGCCAAGGAGGATTGATGGAAAACGAAGTCATTCTGAAATGGTTTGAAACACCGGATGAAGTTCGGACTTTTGAAAAGGGCCGGTTTGAAATTATTCACATTGGGGGAATGACCATTGGCCGGGCGACCTACCAGCCCGGCTGGAAATGGTCAGAGCATGTCCGCCCAACCGCTGGAACCGAGTTTTGTGAGGTGGAACACGTTGGAATGGTGATTTCCGGTCAAGCCGTCGCAGCCCTCCCTGACGGCACGGTAGCCGAACTGACTCCCGGAACCGTGTTTTATGTGCCACCAGTTCCTCATGATAGCTGGGTGGTCGGAGATGAGTGCTACGTGTCACTGCATTTCCTGGGGGCAGATGCCTACACTAAATAAAGATACAATCCAGATATGAATCTTGACGAAGCTGTTGCGGAATGTATGTTTATAAAAAATTGGTATACTAAATAAAAAATTGGTATACTAAATAATATATTACTAGACTAATCTTTGGTTTTTCGGTAAGTTTTTGGCTCAAAATCTCAAGCACAGGTTTGAGGTGGTGATGCCCGCAAAGAAAAAGCCTTCCCCCAATAATCTCCCTGGCCGGGGAATTGAGTATCAGCCTCATTTGACAGTGCGACAGGTGGCATCGGTTGGCTTGTCCCAACGGATTCAAAGCCGGAAACCGGGCCGCGTCCACCATTTTCTGAGCAAACTTGAGGTTTCCTACTTTTACATTCTGGAATGGTCTACGCAGGTGGTGGATATTCGGGAGCAGTTTCCTTTGTTTCCGCTGGAGGAAACCCAGGCCATTGCAGAAACGCTCGGTTTTCGCCATCCGACCCAGCCACGCACCCAAGCCTCAACAGTCCTTGTGGATTACAAAAGACGATGATAACTTACAAAAGACGATGATAAATTACAAAAGGCGATGATAAATTTTCCTGTGGCTGAAAGGATAAAATGTGTCACTTTAACCATAACTTTGCAGTTTTTAACCATAACTTTGCACAAAACGGGAGTTTACAGGCCAAAACCACTATTTGAGAGGTTGGCAACCACTTCAAAAACAATGAGGTAGTTGGGTTTAGTAGGGTTTAGAGCTTACTGCAAGGTTATGCTTAATTTTCGCATTTTCTGCAAAGTTATGCTTAAAATCGAAGGCGAAATGAAGTAAACGGTTTCTTTCACCTCCCCTAACTGTTGCAAATTACTGCAAGGTTATCCTTAAAAAACTGCAAAATTATGGTTAAAGGGACAAAATGTCATCGATTCATAATTCCCCAAGAGTCAGGTATCGACGCTCCCAGGACCGGGAGGTCATTATTTTTTTGTTGTCATAGAGCTTCAAGCATGCCGATGTGATGAAAGTGGTAAAATCCGACAACCCCTATCAAAACAGGAAACGGTTGTCGAGATGGCGAAAACAGTAGAGAACCTGGTGCTTGAGGCTTTTCCGCAAGACGGACGGATCTGGCGGCTGGAATGGATTGGGGAGGTGGAACTGAATCCCCTGGTCCCATCGGAGCCATTGATTCGGGTAGTGCTGACCCCACTCAAGCCAACTGCAATTTCCGACCAGCTCCTGAATTCCATTCGTGGATACGACCATGTTGACGCCATCACGGTGCAGGTGGGCACCGGGTTGATTCCAATCCTGCAAATTGGAACGTTTTGGAAACATGGCCGCCTGGTCCGGGCTCCCTGGAAACGCCTGACATCCAGTGTTTTCACCTATCGGAACCTGCTGGTTTCAAGTACCACAGCGGTGACGGACGCAGTGAGTGAAAACCTGGAAATGCTGAATTCGGCGGTTTACCCGGCCGTTCGTTGGTGCAACCGCAGCAAATTCCTGGCGCTTGAAAAACCCGGACCAAAAGACCGGGAAAAGGCGGGGCGGATCATCATTCCCTGCTCGGAGATATTCCGGTTTTACTACGCCAACGGGTCATTTCTGGCCAATTCGCTGCTCCTCGGGCAGCTGAATGAGGCGGGCGGAAATTTGTATGACGCGACCCGGTCCAGGATTGACGAACACGGCGATGCGTATTTGCACGCGCGGCAAGGAGTCACCTTGGAAGATACACCGGTGGTGGCCCGCTTTGCATTTTCCAGGTACGCAGGCCGTCAGGCGCAGTTAATCAGTCCGTTGATTCTGAAAAACGTCAACCTGTACAACCTGGGACTGATTGAGACCCGGTTTCCCTTTGAGGGACGAACCACTCTTGAGGTGTCCGGCAAAGCTTTCAAAACCGACGGCCAGGGACCGTGGCATTTTTTGGTTTTCACGATCCAGCGGTGTTCCGCGCCGTTTCCGTTCCGGTCACTGGATTCCAACCGGTTGGTCAAGTATGACAAAAGGAAGGGGGATGCGGATGCTTCCGACACTTCCGTCCGCAAGCAAACCATCCCGGTCGGTGTCCCCGAAAATCCACTCAATCAATTTGAGGTGCGACACCAGAACGAGCCTTCCGCTCATCTGGCCATCACGGTGGCTTCATTGGATGACCGGCGGTTTCTTGATTTGGAACAAAAATTCGGTCGTCGGTTTCAACGCAAGGAGCGCCTGGAATCAACGGTGGAACCCAAGTATGAGGTGGTGGAAAAAGCCGGAGTTTACTCGACCGGAAGCGGGAGTGCTCACCCATCCGACGATGCGCCGCTCCAGCTTGTTTCCCGGAACACGGATGTCAGGGATATTCCGGAATCCAGGGCGGAATTGCCGCCAGAATCCGAGAGTGAGGTCCGGAGTCGGTATGTGCGGGCGGGAATTGGGATGTTCCGCGAATTATTGAACGAGTTGTGCAATTTGATCGGAGCCACCTGGGTACCGTTGCGAGTGCAAAGCGACACCGGCTTCCCGCTGGAGAATGCAATCGCATCCTATTTTCCGAGTGGATTGCAAGGGAAGGGATTTCACCCCTGGGCGTTCCTGGATCGGGAAAAGACCATTCCACGGCAGGTCATGATCGCCGAAATTAGCATTGAAGATCGTAAACTGTACCTGTTTGATGGAGAGCGCCGGCCACGGGACAAATACGATTTCTGCTCGATGCTGTTATTGTGGCAAACCGATTTTCAAGTGATGAATGAGCAGACCATCCGATGGATTTTGTGGCGGTCGGTGGAACGGTACGGAGACTGGCCCGATCCGGAAAGGCTCGCCCTATTGGGGATTGGGCGCAGACTGTTTCAACATAACCAGCGGAGCACGGCTGGATACGCCGAGCGGATTGCGGAAACGATGCAAGCGGAAATACTGAATCAGGCCCCGCCACTGCCGCACCCCCAACTTGAGTAAAGGCATTTTGGCAAACCAAGCAGCAAAGAAGTGGCGTGGTGCG
Organism: Blastocatellia bacterium; assembly: GCA_019695185.1. GTDB lineage: Bacteria > Acidobacteriota > Blastocatellia > Chloracidobacteriales > Chloracidobacteriaceae > JAIBAN01. The sequence continues at coordinate 9,367 of JAIBAN010000146.1, forward strand.
GCTTGCAGTCGGGTGAAAATTTATGCTGGCGTAATTCAGTCATCAATGGAAATGCCGCCACTGTGAACCAACCTTAAATTGGGCCAGCCAGATGTAATCAATTGGATAAAAGGCGCGGAAAAGGGCGTCTTCACCTTCGTTTGACTGGCGTTGGTTGGGGTAAAGGAAGCAGCTCCGTGGTATGTTCCGTCACACTGGGGAGGTTCCCTTCCGGCAATTCCAACGCAAACTCGGTGGTTGGGTTTCCGGCTGGCGAAAGAGAGGATTGGGTGGTTCGCCGGGCCGCGAGTTTTTTGCGCAGGGAACGCAAATACAGGCTCAACGCGGTGGTTCCCAGTATCCCAAACAAAATTTTGGCCAAAACGGTGATCTTCAGGACCTTGAGCGGGTCCAGGCGGGTCAGGAGTTCATAGACCAGCAGGAGCGCCAGGGTCGCGAACACCAGCACCCCGGTGCCGACCGCCACCAGGTTGCGGAACCGCTCAACCAGCCGGGCGCGGCCGGTCAAGTCGGATTCCAGAGCGGCCGATTGTTCCCGCAGCAATTAGGTGACCGGCTCCAGTTTCAATCCGCACGAACGACAGAATTTTTGATTGGGCGGGGCCTCGGCACTGCAATTTGGGCAAAACATGAAAACCTCCGGAGGGTTAGACTGCGGCAGAGGAGGACCGCTGGTTTTCAATTCCAGGTTTGGAATCAGGGTGTCTGTCAGAGAGGGGGAGTATAGCTCTCCGGCCATCTTCGAGAAAGCGGGTGGTTTCGGTTTCGGCTCCGGTTCATGCCACCCTCGGGCGTATGGTTCCCCCGGTGGTCCAAATTTTGGGTGGCTTGTTCCGCCGCATCCTCGGGTGGACCTGATGCGGCGGGGCTTTCACTCAACCCGCTGGGAAGGTGCCCTGCTGCTGGCGGGAGATGGCGGCTATCTCTATTCACTGATACCGTAGGCCGGAAATGGGGCCGATTCCTTCAGACTGATGGGGACGAAATCAACCGCCTGAGAGAGAGCCGTGGTTCAAAAAAATTGCTTTCTGTAAATTTTTCGGTGCTGAAACTCTGGCGGGAAACATGTTGCAAATCCTTCACCACAGAGCCACCGAGAACACGGAGGGAGCACAGAGTTTTTCTTGTCTTGCTCCGTGAATTCTTTGTGTTCTCGGTGGCTCTGTGGTGAGGGATTGATAAAAAAAGCGCCCGCCCCAAAAAATTTACAGGAGGAAAAATTTTACCGAGCGGGCCAGCCGAAATTTTCAATTGTCGTTTCATTCGAAGTGACTCAAGGGGGATTGAACGGGCAAGGGTCAGGATCTGTCCCCGGCTTTCCGTTTCCGCCCTGAAAACGCCACTCTTCCGGCAGGAACCCCTGATTTCGGTTCTGGCTCAGCCTTTAATCCAACCAACTGGCGGGCGACCATTTGGCATTCTTCCGCTTGGGGAGTGAAATGCGACGGAGCAATCTGCTGTTCCACCAGCAGGCCATGCAGACTGTTAACCAGGGTCCGGGCCAGGGTCGCGGAGGCAATGGCTGCTTGAAATCGCCCTTGGGATTGGCCTTCCTGGATGATGAAGGCCAATTTTTCCAGGAATCGCTGGTATTCGGGGTCAAGCAGTGAATCCGGCAGCAGAAAAGGATTTCGCAGGTGCGCCACGGCAATTCGAAAGACCAATCCGGCGGGAACCCAGGGCTGGTTCGAATTATCGGCGGAAGACTCGATCAAAGCACGCACGACTGCTTCAAAAAGCAAAACCGGATCACTTGTGACCCTTTGAAAATTGTCCAGCTTCTGATTGAGCGGTTTCCAATAATGGACACTCAACACGTACAGGGCCGCGTCCCGAAGACTGGGAAAATACCGGTAAAAAGCCGGATCAGTAACACCGGCGGCCTGGGTGATGGAAGCGACGCGGGCGCCGAGGATCCCTTTTCCCGCAAATTCTTCAACCGTGGCTTTGAATAACTGCCGGCTGAGTTCCGTCACCAACTCCCGTTTGACATAGGGTTCCGGTGGATTTAGCATCTTCTCCGCCAGCAGTTTTTGCGCCTTACTTTTCCGCCCTGTTCTCATGCCGGGTCCGGTTTCCTTGAGTGAAATGGAAAATCGAAATTTCTTGACAAGCAATGTTTGTGGATATAGAAGTAATACTAACGTGTAAGATAGTATTACCTGTTTTTCAATGAGTCAAATTGTTTTTTCAGTATCCGTCAGGCCCCAATCTTTCTCGTCAAAGGTCATGCAGCCGATTGGCAACCGGTTGACGGCCCTGCCGGCGGAAATCGGGAACCTGGATCAATTGCAGGAAATCTATCTCACGTCCAATCAATTGACCGAACTGCTGGTAAAATTGGAGCGTCTGACTGGGCTCCGCAAACTGGTGGTCGCGGCCAATTCCTTTTCATATGGGGAAACGGGAGGAACTCAAAAAACGGTTTCCCAGACAGAATCTTAAATTTTAAGGCTACCCTGAGGGATGAAACAGCGGTTCGCTCCGGCGGTTCGGGCGGTTCCCCAAACACCTGAAAGCAGGAAGAAATGGCAATCCCCCAAACGTTTAAGGGAGTCGGAAGAAAAGAACCTCCCAGGAAAATCGGGTCTGGGGTCTGGGGTCTGGGGTCTGGGTTTGATCGTTCACTCATTTCGTTCCCAAACGGTCTTTCCTCATCAGTTCAAGGTCCAATTCTCACAGTCCAGACCCCAGACCCCAGACCTCAGACCCCTGGTAGCTTTTTTATTTCCGATTCCCTAAGTA
>JAIBAN010000057.1 GCA_019695185.1 Blastocatellia bacterium
TTTGGACTTGGTACTTGGGCAATTGTGGCGCTGACCGTCAATATTGTTCTGGTTGGCGTGGTGGTATTGAAACCATCCCTAACGGATGGGCGGGGAGGCAAAACACTCGTTTTTCTGTCCTTTTTTATCTTTCCCATTCTGGTCGGTGGTTTGGGGCATTACCAACATGTGGAGCGGTTCAAAACCACCGAATTCTGCCTCTCCTGTCACGTCATGCAGGATTATGGAAAAAGCCTGCATGTGGACGACCGGGCGTTTATTCCGGCAGTCCATTACCAAAACAATCTGGTTCCACGGGACAAAGCCTGTTACACGTGCCACACCGATTACACGATGTTTGGCGGCGTAACGGCCAAACTGCGCGGCCTGAATCACGTCTATGTGCAGTATTTCGGCCAGGTGCCGCAAAAGGTGAAACTTTATAACCCGTACCAGAACCGGGAATGCCTGCAATGTCATTTGGGCGCGCGTTCGTTCGAGGAAGGTGCCACCCATAACATGGAACCAAACCGTCTGGCCCTCATCAAAGCGAGTCAACTTTCCTGTCTCACCAGCGAGTGTCATGACACAACCCATAACGTTGCGAAATTGAAGGAACTGCAATATTGGAAGGAGTCAAGCAAATGAACACCGAACTGCTGAACCGTCGTCTGCGCATATCTGGAATCATGATTTTTCTGGGGCTGACAATGGAACTGGTTTCATTGGTTTGGCTGCATCCGCTCGCGTTCTTTGTCTTTTGCGGCGGTGGGGATGTCGTGTTGGTCCTGGGGATTTTGTACTACTTCTGGGCCTTATTGAATTATGCCACCGGGCATCCGGCCACCGCGCCGGCCAAGACCGGGGATTAACAGGAAGAAACTCAGGGTGATGGCCTGAGTTTCCCCCCAAACCGTTGCGTCATACCTAATGACGCGGTTCCAAAATCAAATGTGCTGCAAAAGGGCCGGGAGTGCATTCCGGCCCTTTTCTTTGCGGTTTAAGTGAGTGTGTGTGGAACCTGTGACGCGATTAAACAAATTGGCCCACAGGCTCCACATTTCCTAAAAAACGACCAGTGGGCAATATCCCACGAGAAAACTGGGGAAAAGTCCCCACTTCCCTATCCGGTGCATCATTTTTCTGCCTGTTTTCAACACTTTGCTCAAACGGCACGGTCTTTGCGGTGTGAAACGCCAGGAATTTCCGGATTTTCACTTTCACAGCCTCGCGGATTGTAATTCATGTCAAACACATTTCATTGCGAAATCCCCTGCTTTCAGTGGAAAGGAGCCGGGATTTGTGTTTGTCAACTCAAAACCTTTTGACCTCGAGAAAGGTGGCACTTGTGCAAACCATGGCAACGGGACTTGACCAGGAAACCCTGGAGATGACCCTCAAGGCGTTTCACGACTATACCAAAGACCAAATCAAAGATGCTGATTTGCTCGGATTTGACGAGCGGGACGAGTTCCCCACCGATGTCGTGCGTGGCATTGGCACCGATTTAGGAATTCAATTGCTTTTCGTGCCGGAATCCTGTGGTGGCATGGGCGGCGATGCGGTCGATATTTACCGGGTTTGTGAAATGATGGGCCGGTTTGATCTGGGAATTGCCACGGGAGTGTTGGCGACGTTTCTGGGCAGCGACCCGATTTTGGCCGGCGGCACCCCGGAACAACAGCAAAAATGGCTGGGCATGATTGCCGAACAGGGCGTGTTGTTTGCCTATGGTGCCACCGAACCGGAAGCCGGGAGCGACTTGGGGGCGCTCCGGACGACGGCCACCCCGGTGCATGAGGACGGCGTTCTGGTTGGCTACAAATTAAACGGAAACAAACAATGGATTAGCAACGGCGGTGTGGCGGATGTCTATACCATCCTGGCCAACGCGCCGGGTGGCCCAACGTGGTTTGTTCTGGAAAAAGGCGCTCCGGGATTTTCCCACGGGAAACCGGAAGACAAACACGGTATTCGGGCCAGCAATACGGCGGCCCTGGCTCTGGAAGACGTTTTTGTGCCGCTGGAAAACCTGGTCGGTGGGGTGGAAGGCCAGGGATTGATTCAGGCTCAGATGGTGTTTGGCTACACGCGCCTGATGGTGGCGGCCTTTGGGCTGGGCGGCGGTTGGGCTGCCATGGACCGTGCCATTCCTTATTCAGTTGGACGGATTCAGGCAGGTGCCCCCCTTTCGGAAAAACAGGGTTACACCCACAAGCTGATTGTTCCGCATGTGGTCCGACTCGAAGCCGGGCGCGCCTACATTGAACATGTGGCGGAGCGGCTGGCGGCTGGTGAAATCAATCTCAATACCGAAGGCGCAATTGCGAAATATCTTGCCACCGAGGCGGGAAATGCCGCAGCCGACGCTGCCATCCAGGCATTGGGCGGATATGGCTACACGAAAGAATACATGGTGGAAAAATACCGCCGCGATGTGCGCATTACCACGATTTACGAAGGCACTTCCGAAATCATGGAAATGACCATCAGCCGGGACCGCTGGCAATCTCATTTGAAAACCCGTGGCCAACATTACCATGACAAGGCCAAAGCCCTGGAAACCCTCCACCTCAAACACCCGCAAGCCGGGGCTGATATTTCCGCACTGGCGTTGCATGCCCTGGCCGAAGTCCTGGAACGGGCCAGAGTCAACAAATTGACCCGCCACCAACACATGCTGTTCCGGCTGGGCGAATTGATTGCGCTGGCCGAAGGAGCCGAAGCCCTCACCCGCCGGGCCGTTGCTTCAGCCGAAGGAACGCTTAATCCCAAAGCTGATAAACGGTTTCATACTCCGGCACTGGCAGCCATCAGCCGGGTTTTTGCCCGCGATGCCGCCCTCCGCATTGCCCAGGAAGGAATGAAATGGGTGGCCGGAGCCAATGGCGTGACCGATGCGGAAATGACCGGTTTTGAAACGGCCCTGCGCTTGTCAGCCATTCATCGGGCCCAAAAAGGTCTGTTTGATGATATGACCGCTGTGGCGGATACACTCTATGACCGGATTTAACAAAAAAGGACTGAGGACTGAGGACTGAGTTGCAAGACCTACTCCCTTTGAAAACTCCCCCGGAAAGTTGGAAAAAACCTATGGAAGACACTGCCTATCGTGCAATTGCAATTGTGGGCGTCGGAGCCGTCTTGCCCGATGCGCCCAACGCCCCTGCTTTTTGGAAAAACATCACCGGGGGGCGTTACTCGATTCGGGATGTGATGCCGGACCGATGGAACCCGGAACTCTATTTTGACCCTGACCCCAAAGTTCCCGATAAAACCTATTCCAAAATTGGCGGCTGGGTGCGGGATTTTTCGTGGGACCCGCTTGGCTGGCATTTGCCGGTCCCGCCCAAAGTCGCGGCTGAAATGGACGAAGGCCAGAAATGGGCCGTGGCCTGCACCTATGAAGCCTTGACCGATTACGGTTGGCCCAACCGCAAAATTGATACTGAGCGGACTGCCGTCATTTTAGGAAACGCCATGGCGGGTGAGAAACACTATGTCACGGCGGCACGGGTGTTTTTCCCCGAATTTGCCCGCGAACTGGCCCAGGCTCCCGGATTTGCGGCACTGCCTCCCGAAGTGCGAAATGTGATTCTGCGGCAATTTCATGCCAATTGCAGTGAATATTTCCCGCCCATTACCGAAGACACCATGCCCGGCGAGCTTTCCAACTGCATTGCCGGACGTATTGCCAATCTGTTCAACTTTCACGGTCCCAATTTTGTCTGTGACGCTGCCTGTGCTTCGGCCATGGCCGCGATGAGCGCCGCCGTCGAAGGTCTGATTGAACGCGATTTCGATATGGTGGTGACGGGTGGCGTGGACCGCAACATGGGAATTGGCTCGTTTGTCAAATTCTGCAAAATCGGTGCGCTCTCAGCCACCGGTACCCGCCCCTATGCCGACGGAGCCGACGGGTTTGTGATGGGAGAGGGAGCCGCTCTCTTCCTGCTCAAACGCCTGGAGGATGCCGAACGCGACGGAGATAAAATTTATGCCGTTCTGCGAGGCGTCGGCGGAGCCAGTGACGGACGCGGCAAAGGGATTACCGCTCCCAATCCGGTGGGGCAAAAACTGGCGATTGAACGAGCCTGGCAGAATGCCGCCCTGTCACCGGCCACCGCCACCCTGATTGAAGGTCACGGCACTTCCACCAAAGTCGGCGACGTGGTTGAGTTCCAAAGTCTGACCGACGTTTTCACCCCGCATCACCCGGCCCTGAATTCAATTGCGCTTGGTTCCGTGAAATCCAACATTGGGCATTTGAAAGGTGCCGCCGGCGCAGCCGGAATGCTCAAAGCCATTTTTGCGCTGAAAGAGAAAATGCTGCCGCCGAGCCTGAATTTTGTCAGGCCCAATCCGAACATTGACTTTGCCAACAGCCCATTTTTCGTCAATACCGAGTTGCGCCCGTGGGAAACACCCGGTTGCGGAGTCCGGCGCGCCGGGGTCAGCGCCTTTGGTTTTGGCGGGACCAATTTCCACATGGTTTTGGAGGAATACATTCCTGGACGCCTGAAAGCCAAACAACCTCCAGCCAGGAGCACTGAGGCTGTGCCTGCCGGGGGAGCCTCTGACCCAACTCCGAAAGCTCCGTTGCGCGGGGCGTTGGTGGTTGGTGCCGGAACCTCAAAGGAACTGGCCCAGCGACTGGATGTCATCGTTGATAAAGCCAAAAAAGGAAACGCCCCAGCCGTGGAAGCCCCGCTGGAAACGGATTTACGGGCACCGGAACGAATTGCGATTGACTATGCCGATGCGCATGACTTGGCTGAAAAAGGAACCAAAGCCCTCAAAGCCTTGGAAACCGAGAATCCGGCCATGTGGAAAGCCCTGCGGGGACAGGGAGTCCACAGAGGCAGCGGAAAACCGGGGAAAGTGGCGTTTCTCTATACCGGACAAGGCTCGCAATACGTCAACATGCTCCAGCATCTGCGGGAAATCGAACCGCTCGTGGCAGAGACTTTTGTTGATGCTGACAAGGTGATGACGCCCCTGCTGGGAAAACCGTTGAGCAGTTACATTTTCGTGAATGGAGCCAACAAGGAAGCGGTTGAACAGGCAGACCACGACCTGCGGCAAACTGCCATCACCCAACCGGCGGTGCTTGCGGTTGATGCCGCCCTCACCAAATTGATGGGAGCCTATGGCATCAAACCGGAAATGGTCATGGGCCACAGCCTGGGTGAATATGGGGCCCTGGTGGCCGCCGGAGCGATGCCGTTTGCCGACGCTTTGGAAGCCGTCAGTGCTCGTGGCCGCGAGATGACCCGCGTTTCAATGGCCGATAACGGGAAAATGGCGGCGGTGATTGCTCCGATTGAAGAAATCAAGGAAACCCTCAAAACCATTGACGGATATGTGGTGATTGCCAACCTCAACAGTCATAACCAGGTGGTCATCGGCGGGGCGAGCGAGGCGGTGGTTCAGGCTGAACATATTTTCAAGCAGGCCGGGCACACGGTGGTGCCGCTTCCCGTCAGCCATGCGTTCCATACCTCAATTGTGGCTCCAGCCAGTGAACCGCTCCGCCAGACGCTGGAGCGACTGCACCTGCAATCACCTGACCTGCCGATTGTGGCCAATGCGACCGGGGAATTTTACCCAACCGGTCCGGGAGTGGTGCCGGAAATGCTGGATTTGCTGGCGAAACAGGTGGCGGCTCCGGTCCAGTTTGTCAAAGGACTGGAAACCCTGCGCCAAGCCGGTGCCACGGTCTTTGTTGAAATGGGACCGAAAAAAGCCCTTCAGGGTTTTGTCGAAGATGTCTATGGCAACGACCCCGAAGTGATTGCCCTGGCCAGCAACCATCCAAAACTGGGCGATGTGGTGTCGTTCAACCAGGCACTGTGCGGCCTCTATGCCGCCGGTCTGGGAACCGGACGCAAGGCTGCGGCTCCGAAACCAGTCAGGGTGGAAGAACCTGTGGCTGTCAAAGCCCAGGCTGCGGTGGCGGCACCGGTGACGCCCGTGGCTCAACTGGCGCAAAAACCGGCGGCGGTTGCTCCGTCCCCGGCAATGCCACCTCAACCAAAGAAAAACGGTCAACATATGTATAACGAACTGGGCAGGCTGTTTGCAGAATTTCTGGAACGCGGGATGAATATCTACACCGGGGGCAATCACCAGGGGACAGCGGCCTTGGAACCTGTGGTCATAACCGGTGCCGGTTTGGGGCTGCCGGGGGTCGAACGGACCTTTGACGACGGCAACGTGGGCCGCATTCTGCGCGGGCAACAATGTATTGACGTGATTCCCGCCCGCTTCCGCCGGGCAATGGTTGAAAAACATATTACCCGGTTGGTGAAAAGCGAATCCGGAGCTTCGTTTGAAACGATTGAGAACGCTGCTGAAGTCATCAAACTGGCGGCCCGCGCCGGAAAAATGGATTTGGAACATGAATTCGGCGTGGCGGCAGACCGGATTCCGGCGCTTGACGAAGTGACCCAACTGGCGATTGGGGCCGGGATTGACGCCCTCCGTGATGCGGGTATTCCAATGGTGCTGCGCTACAAGACCACTACCAAAGGAACCAAACTGCCTGACCGGTGGAACCTGCCCGAAGAATTGCGCGACGACACCGGCGTGATTTTTGCCTCGGCTTTTCCGGGCTACGACTCGTTCGCCCAAAACCTCTCCAGTTTCTGGGCCGACCATGCCCGCCACGAGGCGCTGGAAAAACTGACTGCCCTCCGTTCCCGGATGAATGGTTTTGAATCAATCACCCTCGAAGTAGACCGGCAAATCAACGAACTCAAAGCCGAAATTGAAAAACACCCTTACCTGTTTGACCGGCGCTTTTTGTTCCGGGTGCTGGCGATGGGGCATTCCCAATTTGCCGAATTGATTGGCGCACGCGGCCCCAACACCCAGGTAAATTCGGCCTGTGCCTCAACCACTCAGGCCACGGCGATTGCGCAGGACTGGATTTCCACCGGACGCTGCCGCCGGGTGATTATCATTGCGGCTGATGATGTCACGTCCGACAACCTGCTCGAATGGTTTGGCTCCGGTTTCCTGGCATCGGGTGCCGCCGCCACCGACGATGTGGTGGAAGAAGCCGCGACCCCGTTTGACCGCCGCCGTCACGGAATGATTCTGGGGATGGGCGCGGCTGCCTTTGTGGTGGAAAGTGCCGAAGCTGCCCGTGAACGGGGCATCCGTCCGATTTGCGAAGTCCTCAGCACGATGACCGCCAACAGCGCGTTTCACGGAACCCGGCTGGATGTCAGCCATATCTGTCAGGTGATGGAAAAACTGGTGGCCAAGGCCGAAGCCCACGGGTACAACCGTTTTGAAATCGCTCCGCAGATGGTGTTTGTTTCGCACGAAACCTACACCCCGGCCAGAGGCGGCAGCGCGGCTGCGGAAATTCACGCCCTGCGGGAAGTGTTTGGCCCTGTGGCCAGCCAGATTGTGATTGCCAATACCAAGGGCTACACCGGGCATCCAATGGGAGTCGGCATCGAGGATGTGGTGGCCATCAAAGCTCTGGAAACCGGACTGGTGCCGCCGGTGCCGAATTTCAAGGAAGTGGACCCCGATTTGGGCCAACTCAACCTGTCACGGGGAGGTGCCTATCCGGTTCAGTTTGCCCTGCGGCTGGGTGCCGGGTTTGGCTCCCAAATCAGCATGACGCTCTTCCGCTGGGTGCCAAATCCGGATGGCCGCCATCGCACGCCGGAAGAACTGGGTTTTGCCTACCGGGTTGAAAATCCAACCACACAGGCCGCATGGCTCAGTCGGGTTTCAGGCTATCCACAGGCAGAACTGGAAATCCACCTGCGCAATCTGCGGGTGAAAGACCAGGGAGCACCGGAAACCAAGGTTCAGGGTTCAGGGTTCAGGGTTCAGGGTCCGACAGAAATCAAAGCTGTTCAGCCCGTTATGGCCCCGATGGTGGCTTCCATGGCTGCACCAGTTCTGCCAGCCCCTTTGGTTACGGCTCCCACTCCGGTTCCCGAAAAACCGGTGGTTGCTGCTCCTCAAGTGGACCCCGTTCAGGTCAAGGTAATGGCTTTGGCTGCCGAGAAAACGGGGTATCCGCCCGATATGCTCGACCTGGATTTGGACCTGGAGGCCGACCTGGGTATTGACACGGTGAAACAGGCTGAGATGTTTGCCGCTGTGCGGGACCTCTTTAACATCCCACGGGATGAGAACCGGAAGCTGCGGGATTACCCGACCTTGCGGAAGGTGATTGAATTTGTTCATCAACAACGGCCAGACCTGAAGGAAGGGGTTCAGGGTTCAGGGTCCGGGGTTCAGGGTACTGAAGCAATAGCCCCGGCAGTTGCTGCCGTTCCTTCAGTTGAAACTGATGCAGTGAAAGAGAAAATCCTGGCCTTGGCGGTTGAGAAAACCGGTTACCCGGCGGATATGCTCGACCTCGATTTGGACCTCGAAGCCGACCTGGGAATTGACACGGTGAAACAGGCGGAAATGTTCGCTGCCGTCCGGGGCCTGTTTGACATTCCACGGGATGAAAACCGGAAGCTGCGTGATTACCCGACCTTGCGGCACGTGATTGAGTTTGTCTACCAGCAGAAACCGGAATTGAAAGCCAGGGTTCAGGGTACTGAAGCAATGGCCCCGACAGTTGCTGCCGTTCCTTCAGTTGAAACTGATGCAGTGAAAGAAAAGATTCTGGCACTGGCGGTTGAGAAAACCGGTTATCCGGCGGATATGCTCGACCTGGATTTGGACCTGGAAGCCGACCTGGGCGTGGACACTGTGAAGCAGGCGGAGATGTTTGCCGCCGTTCGCGGGCTGTTTGACATTCCACGGGATGAGAACCGGAAGTTGCGCGATTACCCAACGCTGCGGCACGTGATTGAGTTTGTCTACCAGCAAAAACCGGAATTGAAAGCCAGGGTTCAGGGTGCTGAAGCAATGGCCCCGGCAGTTGCTGCCGTTCCTTCAGTTGAAACTGATGAGGTGAAAGAAAAGATTTTGGCACTGGCAGTTGAGAAAACCGGTTACCCGGCGGATATGCTCGACCTCGATTTGGACCTGGAAGCCGACCTGGGGGTGGACACTGTGAAACAGGCGGAAATGTTCGCTGCCGTCCGGGGCCTGTTTGACATTCCACGGGATGAAAACCGGAAGTTGCGTGATTACCCGACGCTGCGGCACGTGATTGAGTTTGTCTACCAGCAGAAACCGGAATTGAAAGCCGGGGTTCAGGGTTCAGGGTCCGGGGTTCAGGGTTCAGAAGAAAAATCGGAAAAAGCCGGTTTGGAAGTTTCAGCAACCATAACCGGTTCAATGGAAGCCGCCAATGCAGTTCCCCGGCGGGTGCCGGTTCCGCAACTCCGACCAAATCTGGATTGGTGCAAACCAACCGGAGTCAAACTGGAAGCCGGAACCAGAGTGGTTTTGATGCCTGACAACGGCTTCATTGCCGAGTTGCTGGATGAACGGTTGAAAGACCTGGAGGTCGAAGTTCTCTGGCTGGAAAACGCCATGCCTGCCGAAGCGGTGCAAACCCAGATTGCGGAATGGCTGGCTGAAGGGCCAATTCACGGGGTTTACTGGCTGCCAGCCCTTGATAGCGAAGGTCCACTGACGGAAATGGATTTGGAAACCTGGCGCGAACGGGTGCGGGAACGGGTCAAACTGCTCTTCACCACAATGAAAGCGCTCTATGAACCGATTTCCAAACCGGGAACCTTCCTGGTGACGGGTGTCCGGCTGGATGGGCAGCATGGGTATTCACCGCAAGGGGCGCAATCACCGCTGGGTGGCAGCGTGACGGGGTTCACCAAAGCCTACAAACGCGAACGGGCGGATGTGCTGGTCAAAGCCATTGACTTTGCTCCGGAACTGGACGGCGCGGAAATTGCCGATTTGTTCATCTCCGAAACCGGTTATGACCCAGGAGTGGTCGAAGTCGGATACTGCAACGACCTCCGCTGGACCGTCGGTTTGGAAGAACAACCGGCAGTGGACGGCAATCCGGGAATGGAATTGAACCCAGAGACGGTTTTTGTGGTGACCGGTGCGGCGGGCAGTATTGTTTCGGCCATCACCGCTGACCTGGCGGCTGCATCAGGCGGCATTTTCTATTTGCTGGACCTGATTCCGGAACCTGACGCCGCCAATCCCGACCTGCAACGGCTGACGAGTGACAAGGAAAACCTCAAGCGGGATATTTTTGAACGCCTGAAAGCCAAAGGCGAACGGGCCACCCCGGCCCTGGTCGAGAAAGAACTGGCCGGACTGGAACGGTCGGCGGCGGCGCTGGCAGCTATCCAGGCTGTCCAGAAAGCGGGCGGAACGGTTCATTACTTTAGTGGTGACCTTCGCCAGCCCGAAGCTGTCAATCCGGTTTTTGACCATATCCGGGCACATTCTGGCCGGGTGGATGTCCTGCTGCACGCTGCCGGATTGGAAATCAGTCACTTCCTGACCGAGAAGGAAGCCCGCGAGTTTGACCTTGTGTTTGATGTGAAATGCGACGGCTGGTTCAACCTGCTCAAAGCCACCGGAGATTTGCCGCTGGGGGCAACGGTGGTGTTCAGTTCAATTGCCGGACGCTTTGGCAATGGTGGCCAGACCGATTACAGCTCGGCCAATGATGTGCTCTGCAAGACAACCTCCAGTTTCCGCAATTCCCGGCCAGCCACCCGTGGCATTGCCATTGACTGGACCGCCTGGGGCGGCATCGGAATGGCCTCCCGTGGCTCAATCCCCAAGATGATGGAACTGGCTGGAATTGACATGCTCAAACCCGAAGCCGGCATCCCCATCATTCGACGGGAACTGACTGCCGGTGGAACCCGTGGTGAAATCGTCGTGGCCGAACGGCTGGGACTGATGCTCAACGAGTTTGACACCGAGGGCGGCCTGGATGTGCATCTGGTTCCCGTCACGGAAGTCGGGCCGATGGCTGATACGGTCATTTCCGCCGGATTGTATTCCGGTTTGATGGTTGAAAAGCGGCTGGACCCAATGGAACAGGCGTTCCTCTATGACCACCAGATTGAGGGAACGCCGGTGCTGCCGGGTGTGATGGGCATGGAGAGCTTTGCCGAAGCCGCTTCCCTGCTGGTTCCCGAATGGCATGTGACAGCGGTCGAAAACGTGGACTTCCTGGCCCCGTTCAAATTTTATCGGCAGGAACCACGGACGGTGCGCGTGGTGGTCCAACTCTATCCGGATGGAAAGGGATTGCTGGCCAAGTGCAAACTGATTGGCATTCGGCATCTGCCAAACCAGGCTCAGGACCAGGAAACCGTCCATTTCACGGGACAGGTCAGATTGGCACCCAAAGGTCTGGAAACTCCGGTGAGTGACCCACCGGCAGTGAGTGAACACACGGTTTCGGCGGAAACCATCTATCAGGTCTATTTCCACGGTCCGGCTTATCAGGTGCTGGAAAAAGTCGGGAAAGACAGGGACGGCGTGGCCGGGCGGCTGGCTGAAAACCTGCCGTTGAACCATCAACCGGAAACCCTCTTTACCAAAACCACACCGCGTTTGGTTGAACTTTGTTTCCAAACCGCCGGCATTTGGGAAATCGGCAACACCGGGCAGATGGGGCTGCCGTTGCATGTGGACCGCATGGTTCCCTATCGCAACGGTGAAACAGGCGAAAACGGCCTGACCGCGATTGTCACCCGCAATGAGGAAACCAATGCTTTTGACGCCAGGGTTTGCGACGGCAACGGTCTGGTGGTGGTTGAACTGTGCGGCTATCGGACCATTCAGTTTACGGCACCCGATGCCGCTCACGTCGAAGCCGTGAAAACGGTTTTAGGTTCTTAACCATTTCACCGCAGAGGCGCAGAGTTTTCGCTGAGGATGCGCAGAGAAATACAAACAGTACCTCTCAAATCTCCGCGAAATCTTTGCGAAATCTCTGCGCCTCTGCGGTGAAAAAACAGAAAAAACGACACCCCTGACCGGGAGGAAATCATGTCACACTCAATCAAGCGTGTTGCACTGGTCGAACACGGAACGTCGGCGTTACACGCCCTGCGCGCGCTCCGCGAATATAACAACGAACAAGGAACCCACATTCAAACGGTCGCGCTGGTGACTGAATCCAACCACAACTCTCTTTTTGCACAGGAAGCGGACGAAGCCGTTTTTCTGGGGTCCGACACATGGCTGGATGGGGCTGTAATTTCAAGCCGGTATGCTGATGTAAGCGCCCTGGAGGACGCCCTGGCCGCCGCCAGGGTGGATGCCGTTTGGTGCGGTTGGGGCTGGATGGCAGGCCGTTCCGAACTGGCTGAAATCTGTGAACGGCTGGGGATGGCTTACCTGGGGAATTCGGCTGAACTGCTCAAGCAAACCTGGGATTCAACCCAGGTCATGAAGTGGTGTGAAAGCGCCGGAATTGTGGTGAATGGAACGGAAGCAGGAAATCCTGGGCAGACGCGATTGCTGGAAATTCCCACCCTCACCGATACGGCAGGAAACACCTGGGTTTTTGGTGTGACTGACACGACCCTCAGTTTCAATGAAGTTTCCACCCTGTATGAATCACCTTCACCGGTTCTTGCACCTGAAGATGAACAACGCATCTGTGCTGCTGCAAAACGGCTGGTCCAGGCTGCCGGGCTGAACAACCTGGTTGATATTCGGGTGGAATGGGACAATCAACAAAAAGCATTCCGTCATGTGGAAGTGCATCCCGGTTCCAGCATTGCCCATGCACCCGTCTCGGCTCGCTTCGGCTGTGACCTGCTCAAGCTATCGTTCCTGGTGGCCTTCGGAGGATTGCTCGAAGGTCCGGAACCGGTTCCTCTGGGAGCTGCCATGGCGGTTGGGCTGCGAGTGATTCCGGAAACCGGTGAAATTCCCGCTCCGGAACGGCTGGTTGAGTGTTTGCAGATTCCCAGCGGGCACGGATTGGCTTTGGACGCCGGCTACGTTGTGGGCGACGGCATCGGGCATTGTGATGGGATGACCAATCTGGTGGGCGTTCTGACAACGACCGGGCGCAACCGGACGGAAAGCCTGTCCCGGCTGCAATGTGCTTTGATGGAAACCACGGTGGCCGTCAAAGGCTACACGACCAACAAAACCGACCTGTTGAAACTGCTCCATCACCCTGAAGTGGCCGCAGGAAAAATTCCCGGCGACCTCTCTCTCGACCTGTTGGGCACGGATACAGTGGCAGCCGTGGCGCTGCTCCAGACCGCCATCGAGTTGCAGCAAGCCGACCTCGCCGTGGAAATCGGACAGTTTGGCACCTCGGCAGCGCGTGGCCGCCCACAGGTCAAACGGGAGGCCGGGCATACCTATGAGGTCAGCCTGAAAGGTCAAACCTATGTGCTTTCGGTGTTTCAACTGAGCCCGGCCAATTTCAGAATTCTGGTGGATGGTCAAACAGTGGCCGTTACTGCCATGTGGCTCAACAAGTTTGAACGGAGACTGAGCGTCGGGGGCAAACGCTATCGGACCATGGTTGCCGCCTCGGAGCCGCATTTTGTGGTCGAGGTCGAAGGTGCGTTGTATCGCATTTTCCGCGAAGACCTGGGCGCGGTTCGTTCGCCCACGCCGGCGGTGGTGGTTTCAATTCCAGTCACGGAAGGCCAGATGGTCAAACACGGTGATTTGGTCGCCGTGCTTGAAACCATGAAGCTCGAAATGCAGGTTTATGCACCGTATACAGCCAAAGTGCGGAAAGTTTTGGTGCTGCCCAATGTCCAGGTGGATACCGGGGCCCCACTGATTCAGCTTGAATTGACCGACCAGCAAAAGGCGGCCATTCCGCCCTCTGAACAACATCTCAGCCCGAAAGTGCTTTTCCCCGCCATGGCCGAAACCCCGGAAGCGGAATGCGCAGCTCTGTTTGAGGTGTTACGGAGTGTCCTGCTGGGATATGACGTGGATGCGTTCATGTTCAAGGATTTGCTGGGACGCCGGGCCAAACTGTGCAGCCGGCTGGCTCCCAATGACCCGGAATTGCTTGCACACGAAAACGAACTGCTTTCAATTTTTGTGGATGTCTGCTCTCTGTTTCAACGGCAAAGTTTTTCCGACGACAATGAAATGGGCGAAATCCTGTCGCCGCAGGAATTCTTTTTAACCTATTTGCGGACGTTTGATGTTGTCTCGTCAGAACTGCCCGCCTCATTTGTGGACACTTTGCAGGCAAATCTGGCCCGTTACGAGGTGCGCAACCTGCGCCGGACACCAAAACTCGAAGCCGCACTGCTACGACTCTACAAATCATTTCTCTACCTGCAACGGCATGTTCCCTTGATTTCAAGTATTCTTGAACGGCGGCTGGCCAGTGTGGAACAACTGCATGGTGAGTTTGGACCTGATTTCAACCACCTGCTGACGCGGATGGTGGCCGAAACCCGGCTTCAGTTCCCGTCGCTCAGCGAACTGGCCCGCGAAGTTCGGTTCCGTTTCTTTGATGAACAGTTGTTCCGTTCGACGAAGGAAGAATTGTTGCTGCGAGTGGAACTGACACTGGCTGACCTGGAGTTGCACCCCAATGCCGAATACCGCGAGGAACGGATTCACGAACTGACCAATTGCCCGCTGCCCTTGGCCGGGAAACTGTCGGAACGGTTCCGGGATGCCTCGCTGGCCATGAAACAAATCATCCTGGAGGTGCTGACGCGGCGTTACTACCGCATACGGGATTTGGAACACCTGGACAATGTGCTGGGCAAACGGAACCTGTTTGTGACGGCCCGCTACACCCACCCGCATGACGGGGTGGGAATTTGGGTTGCCTCGACACTGGTTGATTATGAACACCTGGAAGAAGCCGGACGGGAAATGTGCTCCATCATGGCCGGTTTTCCGGAAAACCATGACATCATGGCGGATTTCTATTTATGGAAAACCGAAAAGACACAGACTCCTGACGAAATGGAGGCTGAAATCAGAGGGGTGCTCAATCAGATTCACTTCCCGCGCCCGTTGCGGCGCATCGCGGTTTCCGTGGCGCTGCCGGGAACTTCGGGAAATGAAGGCGCACGCCACTTTACCTATCGGCATGGTCCGGAAGGCTACCAGGAAGAGAAAATCTATCGCTCCCTCCATCCGATGATGGGGAAACGGCTGCATCTCTGGCGGATGGAAAATTTCAACACCGAACGGCTGCCCTCGGCGGAAGACATTTATGTGTTCCACGCAACGGCAAAAGAAAATCCCAAAGACGAACGGGTGGTTGCGGTGGCGGAGGTCCGTGACCTGACCATTCTGCGCTATGGAACCGGGAAGCTGATTCAAATACCCTATCTGGAGCACATGGTGATTGAATCGGCTTCGCATATTCGCAAGTATCTGGCCACCCGCACTCCGGCGGAACGCCCGCAATGGAACCGGCTCTTTTTATATGTCTGGCCTTTCCTGAATCTTACTGTTGAGGAAATCAACCAACTGGCCCGTGATTACTCGGCGGCCACCGCCGGCCTAGGTCTGGAGTGGATTTCCATTCGCTGTGAAATGCGCGACCCATTTTCCGGCATCATCAAGGATATGGTGATTGTGATTGAGAATCCCGGAGGATTTGAACCGGTTGTTTCATTCCAGCCTCCGGCTGACAAACCGCTGGAACCGCTGACCGATTACAAACGGAAAGTGGTCCAAACCCATCGCCGGGGCATGGTCTATCCCTATGAAATCATTGAAATGCTAACCGGCTCCCTGGAACGGAAAACCCAATTTCCACCAGGGGAATTTACCGAATTCGACCTGGACGAAAACAACCAACTGATTCCGGTTTCCCGGCCCTACGGCCAAAACAAAGCCAATATCATTGTTGGCCTCATCAGCAACAGCACGCCCAAATACAAAGAAGGCATGAAACGGGTGATTGTGCTGGGCGACCCCAGCAAGAGCGTAGGGGCGCTGGCCGAAGCCGAATGCCGCCGTATCTGTAAAGCCATTGAAATGGCTGCCGCCCTCAACCTCCCGCTGGAATGGTTTGCCCTTTCCGCCGGGGCCAAGATTTCCATGGAAAGCGGCACGGAAAACATGGACTGGATTGCCGTGGTGCTCAAAGACCTGATTCATTTCACCCAAACCGGCGGCGAGGTCAATATCATCGTCAACGGCATCAATGTCGGGGCGCAGCCTTACTGGAACGCCGAAGCCACCATGCTCATGCACACCAGGGGCATCCTGATTATGACGCCCAACGGTGCGATGGTTTTGACCGGCAAGCGGGCGCTTGATTTTTCAGGCAGTGTCTCAGCCGAAGACAATTTCGGCATTGGCGGCTATGAACGGGTCATGGGACCCAACGGGCAGGCGCAATACTGGGCAACGGATATTGTGGATGCCTGCCGGATTCTGCTCCACCATTACGATTTGACCTATGTCATGCCCAGGGAACGGTTCCCGCGCAGGTGCTCAACCACTGACTCCTTCAACCGGAATATCTGTGATTACCCTTACAATGGCTCCAAACAGGACGGGTTTGAAAAAGTGGGCGAAATCTTCACCGCCGAGAAAAACGCTGACCGGAAACGGGCTTTTGACATTCGTTCCGTGATGAAAGCGGTGGTGGACCAGGACCATGCTCCGCTCGAACGGTGGGCCGGGATGCGCGATTCGGAAATTCCGGTCATCTGGGATGCCCATATCGGTGGTTATCCAGTCTGCCTGATTGGGATTGAATCCAAGCCGCTGCCCCGGTTGGGCTTTGTTTCGGCTGACGGGCCGCAGCACTGGACTGCCGGAACCCTGTTCCCCTTCGGTTCCAAAAAAGTGGCCCGTTCGGTCAATGCGGCCAGCGGAAACCGTCCGCTGGTGGTGCTGGCAAACTTGTCCGGCTTCGATGGCTCGCCTGAATCCATGCGGAAATGCCAGCTCGAATTCGGGGCTGAAATCGGACGGGCGGTGGTGAACTTTGACGGGCCGATTATTTTCTGTGTGGTTTCCCGCTATCACGGCGGGGCCTATGTGGTCTTTTCCAGCAAACTCAACGACAACATCGAAGCCGTGGCCCTCGAAGGGTCCTATGCTTCGGTCATCGGCGGGGCCCCGGCGGCGGCAGTCGTCTTTGCCGGAGACGTGGAAAAACGGACCAAATCGGACCCGCGCGTGGTAGCCGCCGAAGCCGCCATTGCCCAGGCTGACAACGCCGACAAACCGAGGCTGCGGGCCGAGTACGGTGATACCTACAATCTGGTGTATTCGGAAAAACTGGGGCAGGTGGCCCAGGAGTTTGACACGATTCACAGTGTGCAACGGGCCATGCAGGTGGGGTCGCTCCATCGGATTATTCCTTCGAACACTTTACGGCCTTATCTGGTTGATGCGATTGAGCGCGGCATCGCCCGCACGCTGGGAGCTTTGCCGGATATGAATGCAACCATGTAAGAGAGGACTGAGGACTGAGGACTGAGGACTGAGATTTTGCCAAGATTTGGTGCTCGTCATTCAGAACCCAGCAAAAGAAATTTGAGGGCGTATGAACTGGCTCCTGACCCCTATCCCAACTGCAATTCCCAGCCCGGAAGAATGGCTTTCGGAACGGGAACAATCCGTTTGGAAACAGTTTCGGTTTGAAAAACGGCGCACTGAATGGCTGGCCGGCAGGTGGGCTGCCAAAAAGCTGCTCAGTCGCGCCTTTGAAGGAGGCCAGAATAACCTGGAGATTCTGGCTGCACCGGACGGAGCGCCCGAAGTTTTTACCTTTGGGGAAAAAGCTCCCTATTCGCTTTCCCTCAGTCACCGCAATGGGTATGTTTTGGCGGCGGTCAATCAGGAGGGCCACCCCATCGGCTGTGATTTGGAAGTTATCGAAACCCGCAGTTCCGCTTTTATTGAGGAGTTTTTTACCACCGAAGAACAACAACAGATTCGTTCCAGCAAAGAGGCAGACAAACTGGCGATTGTGCTGTGGAGTGCCAAAGAGAGCGTGCTCAAGGTCATGCGGACGGGATTGCGGGTATCAACCAACCATATTCGGATTTTTTTGGAAGAAACTCCTGAAACGGCCATTCAATGGAGTTTCGAAGCCGAGCATATCGGAACCGGCCAAAGGTTTTCCGGTTGGTGGCGAATTTCAGGCGCACTGGTGATTACCTTTGCAATGGCAGGCAGCGGAGCAAAAGGCAAGTTCTGAGTTCCGCCTTCCACGCTGTGAGTTCCGCCTTCAGGCGGCTTCTTTGGAGGAAAAAGAAAAGGAACCAAAGCCTGGATTTTTTACTTTTCCTTCCTTTTTTGCCACCTGAAGGTGGAACTCAAAACAGCCGCGTAAACGCGGAACTCAAAACTGCCACCTGAAGGTGGAACTCAAAACAGC
This sequence comes from Blastocatellia bacterium, assembly GCA_019695185.1. GTDB lineage: Bacteria > Acidobacteriota > Blastocatellia > Chloracidobacteriales > Chloracidobacteriaceae > JAIBAN01. The sequence continues at coordinate 18,215 of JAIBAN010000057.1, forward strand.
CGCGTAAACGCGGAACTCAAAACAGCCGCCTGAAGGCGGAACTCAAAACCCGGAATCCGGAAAGGAAAAAAATATGAGACGGGTATTGGTTCTTCACCTCAAAACGGGAATTTCAACTGAAATCGTGACATTTTTGGGGCATCCAATCGAACTCACCCGGATTGGAACCGAAGGCGACCCGGAGAAAACCCTGGCTGCAATTGCTGAGTTTGAAGGGAAAGTGGACGCTATCGGACTTGAAGGAATGCCGGAAGTGCTTGAACTCGGTTCGCTCAAACGGCCTCATGCGATTGGACAGAAACTCAAAACCGCTACGCTTTACACACCGGTGGTGGATGGGCATGGCATCCGGGCCGGGCTGGAACGCTGGGGAGTCATTCTGGCCGACCGCGCCCAGCCGGGGATTTTTGCTTACAAACATGTGCTGATGATGCCGGGCTTGAATCATCCGGGCTTGGCTCAGGCGCTGGGAAAACGGACTCCGGACATTCACTATGCCGACCCCATGATTTATTTCAATCTCCCGGTGGTGGCAGTGGTCGGCAGTAAACGGACGTTGGGACAGGCTGCCGGTCCAACCCTGGACCAATTGAAAACGGCTCCTTTCACCCGGTTGCAACCACAGTCGGGAGACGCTACGGTTCCCCGTGACGCCAAGGTTTTCCAATGGGCAGACCTGCTGGCGGGCGACATTGGTACCATCCGCCGTTATGCCCCGCAGAACCTGAAACACAAAACCATTGTGGTGGAGTTTGCCGATGCCGCCGATAGGCAGGACCTGCGTGAGCGGGGAGCCTCGATTCTGGTCACCCTCATGCCCCCGTTTTTGAAAGCAGGGAAACCCGAAGCCGCTTCGGCTGCCGCCATTGAAGCCGCGTTGGTGGCACTCCGCGAAAACCCTGATGCACCTTTAACGGAAGACACCTATTTGAATTTCATGGCTGATATTGAATGGACGCCGGGTATTCATTACCTCCAGCCGGAAGACGAAGGAATCAACCGCTTTGCCTTTGTCATTCACCCGCTGCATATTGGTTTCATCCACAACCATCCGGCCTTCAAATGGACCAAATTCCTGCCTGATTCACTGGTCGAAAAGGCGGCTGCCTATATGCCTCCCATGTATATTTCCCGTATCACCGGAGGTAAGTCACCCACAACGGGGCAGAAAATCGAAGGCCATTTGATTTCCCTGGCTGCCACACCGCGCGAAATGATGCGCCGGGATGCGCAGTTTACCTACAAACGGCTGAATCAGGCGGCCCGCATGGCGGAACGCCTGGGAGCCCGCATCATGGGACTGGGTGCCTTTACCAGCGTCGTTGGAGACGCGGGCATTACCGTGGCCCACGAAGCCGACATTGCCATCACCAGCGGCAACAGCCTGACCGTGGCCGCCACGCTGGAAGCCGCCAAACAGGCCATTATCAAAATGGGAACCACCGACCTCACCAAAGGCCGGGCCATGGTGGTTGGTGCGACCGGCTCCATCGGCGCGGTTTGTACCCGTCTGCTGGCCCAGGCGGTCAAAGACGTGGTGCTGGTTTCCATCGAACCGGAACGGCTGATTGATTTGAAACGGGTCATTCAGGAGGAAACCCCCGACGCCAAAGTTGCCATTGCCACCCGTCCCGATGAATATCTGGGAGTCTGCGATTTGGTGGTGACGGCAACTTCCGCTTTTGGCCAGCGGGTGGTGGACATTACCAAGTGCAAACCCGGTGCCGTCATCTGCGACGTGGCCCGGCCTCCGGACATTAACGCCCCCGAAGCTGCTCTGCGTCCCGATGTGCTGGTGATTGAAAGCGGCGAAGTGCTGATTCCGGGCGATATTGATTTCGGCTACAACATTGGGCTTCCGCCTAAAACCTCCTATGCCTGTCTGGCCGAAACGTCACTGCTGGCGATGGAAGGAAGGTTTGAGGATTACACCCTGGGCCGCAACATCACGATGGAACGGGTCAAGGAAATCTACAAACTGTTCAAGAAACACGGCTACAAACTGGCCGGGCATCGGTCCTTCGGGAAATATGTGACCGACGACGAAATCCAGGATAAACGAAAACTGGCTGAAAAATGGCGCAACGACCCTGCCGGTTTTGCGCGCATGCAGGAGGAAGCATCCCAGAAGCTGGCTGAAATTCCGGTCATGGCCAAAGGGGTCAAATCATAAAAGGACTGAGGACTGAGGACTGAGGACTGAGAAGCAAGGACGGAACCCTAATCCAGGGCTGGAGGCTCAGGGTTGGGGGACAACAAAACGACGAGTGCAATCCTGGCTCTTGCCAGATGAAGTTGCACTCGTCGTTTTGTTCAAGAAATCAAACTGGCTGTTGGGAAAGTTGAACCGGCAGGCACTCCTTTACATTTAGGCATTGGTTGGGTTACCAAGGATTTCGCGGGAATGACCTGCCGGTTTTCCGCACAGTCACACCACACAGACAAGGGAATCCATGAAAACCATCGCCATCTTCAATCAGGCCGGAGGCGTCGGAAAAACCACGCTCACCCGTGATTTGGGCTTTGAATTGCAGCACAGGGGAAAGAACGTGCTCCTGATTGATGCCGATGCCCAGGGGTCGCTCAGTGATTTTCTGGACCTCGAACCGTTTGGCCGTCCCCAGGGGGAAATTTTCTGGAATACGGTCTGCGAATTTGAGCCACCCGCCCCGTTTACCCCGTTTCTGGAAGCGGCTTTTGGAATGACGGTCGGCATTGCCAATTTTTCCGTAATTGAGTGCGAACAACGGCTTTCCTTTCGCAATATTTCCACCATCCTGCTGGATGCCCTCGAAACGCTGGGAAATTCCTTTGATTTCATTTTGGTGGATTGCCCGCCTTCGGTGCATGAAATTGCCGTTCAGGTGCTGGTGGCTGCCGATGAGATTCTGATTCCGGTCCAGACGGAACAAAAAGCGTTTATGGGGCTGACCATTGTTCAAAACGAAATTTACAAAGCCAATCAGCGGCGGCGGCGGTTCAAACCGCCTTTGCGCATCGGCGGCGTGATTCCCACCATTTACAATGAAAACCGGCGGGTTCACCGGTTTTACCTGGAGGAAATTCAGAAATTTGCCCAAGACGGTTTGCGGTGTCCGCTGTTGCCCCCGGTCCGGGATTCGATTGCCGTGACGGAGGCGTCGAACGCCCGGAAACCGCTCAAGCTCTACAAACCGGGCTGTCCCGTCAACCAGGACATCGAGGCAATTGCCGAAAGCCTGACTGGTCGGGACGAAAAAAATTCACCCGTGGAGGTGACCGTCACTCATGGCTAAAGGATTTCGCGCTCCTGCCGCCGCCAAAGTGCTGTCGCGGGCGGCCAATCTTTCAGTGGCCAGCCAGGCTGGCGAAATGCTCTTGCGGGTGCCGGTGACCCAGATTCGGACCAACCCCCAGCAAAGTCGGACCATTTTTGATGAAGCCAAACTGGAGGAACTGGCAGCCAGCATTCAAACCCAGGGAATTGTCGAACCGTTGGTGGGACGGGAGGAGGCGGACGGTTCCTACACGTTGATTGCCGGTGAACGCCGGTTGCGGGCGGCTCTCAAACTGGGGTTGGCGGATGTGCCGCTGGTACTGCGGCAAGTGGCCGACAATGAACTGTTCGAACTGGGCTTGATTGAAAACATCCAGCGGGAAAACCTCCATCCGGTGGACGAGGCGCGCAGTTGCGCTCTGCTGGTGGAACGGAGCGGGGGGCAAAAGGAAGCCGCTGCCCGGCTAGGCATGAAACGGAGTTCCCTGGCCAATATCGTGCGGGCCTTGGAACTTGGCGACGAAATTCTGAGCCTGTGCAGTCAGGTTCCGGACCTGCCCCGCCGTTTTTTGCGCAAACTGCTGGAAATGCCGGTTTCCCTGCGGGCCAAAGCCGTCCGGGCTTTGCTTGCCACTGCGTCAGGGGACGAAACAGGGAACAGCACCGTAGCCGCAGCCTTGGCTCCCTCCAAGGAAAGAACCAACAAATTCCGCTTTGCCGGAAAAGTGGCGGCAAAGTTTCAATTCAGCCTCCAGGTGAATTTTCGCAAGAAAGACCCGACAGAAAATGAATTCGAAGCCGCTTTGATTGCCACGCTGGCCGCCAAGGCCCAGGAAAACCGGCCTGAGTTACAAGCGTTGTCTGCGGAGGAAATTCAACGGGCAATCACAGCGACTTTGGCCGGATTACCGTCCTCAAAATAAAAATGTTGTCATGACAACATTCCTGTAATTCTATGTCATAGAACGGGTTGCAGCGAAAAGTTTATTTTTGGCAACATTTCTCGATTCGAAAAGTGACGCGCTTTGTTGCAGCGCGCGTTTTCTGCTTCTTCAAACAGCAAGGCTCTCTGGTTTCAAACCAAAACCAAGCGCGACGAAACAAATCGCGCCACGCTTTCAACCCTTTTCCCCGTGCGGATTGACCTCCAATTTTGGATTGGCGGGAAAAATGTTGTCATGACAACATTCCTGTAATTGAATGAAATCGAACAGGTTACCCGAAAAAGTTTATTTTCGGGGCAGCGTTGTCACGAAGCTTGCCGGTGTTTCCGGTCAGTAACAAATCCATCTGCCGCTTTGGTCAAACACCAAACCCCGTTCCGTCTTCCCGGCCATGAACCGGAAATGTCCTGGGTTCAGGCGGAGGGCAACGCGGCAGGTTCCCCTGACAGGTAAAGAGGTTCCGATGGCAACTGAAATCACAAACCATCTGCCCACTATTTTTCAACAATTGAGTATTGGGCTGGGCTTGGGAATGCTGGTTGGATTGCAACGGGAAAGTGTCGCCACCCGGCTGGCAGGGGTCCGGACTTTTCCCCTTGTGACAGTGCTGGGAACCCTTTGTGCCTTGCTCGCCCAAACTTTTGGCGGCTGGGTCATCGCCACAGGTCTGGTGGCAATGGGCGGTTTGATTGTGATTGGAAAAAGCATCGAGGCCAAAACCGATTCGGTGGACCCCGGATTGACAACCGAAGTGGCGCTGCTCCTGATGTTTGGGGTCGGGGCCTATCTGGTGGTGGGGCCGCCGGAGGTTGCCATCGCAGTCGGAGGCGGAACCGCCATCCTGCTGCACTTCAAAGGCGAATTGCACGGACTGGTGGCCAAACTGGGAAACAAGGATTTGGCCGCCATCATGCAGTTTGTCCTTTTGTCCTTTGTCATTTTGCCGATTTTGCCCAATCGTCCCTTTGGACCTTATGCCGTGCTCAACCCCTATCAGATTTGGCTGATGGTCGTGTTGATTGTGGGAATCAACCTGACGGGTTACATTGCCTACCGTTTTTTCGGGGCGCATGCCGGGGTGGTGTTGGGCGGGGTGCTGGGCGGATTGATTTCCAGTACGGCCACGACTGTGAGTTACTCCCGGCGAACGGCACAGGCTCCCGAAATCAGTCGCCAGGCGGCACTGGTCATCATGATTGCCTCGACCCTGGTTTTTGCCCGCATGATGCTGGAGGTTTCGATGGTGGCCTCCGGGTTTCTCTCGTTCGCAGGTCCGCCGCTGGCCATGATGACCGTGGCCTGTGTGATTCTGTCCGCTTTTTTGTGGATGGTGGGACTCAAAGAACCGGGCGAAATCCCACCCCAGGAAAACCCCACCGAGTTGAAATCGGCCATTCTGTTTGGTGGTTTATATGCATTCGTCTTGCTTTCCGTGGCGGTTGGAAAAGACCTGTTTGGCAATCAGGGGTTGTTTGTGGTGGCCGGGATTTCAGGGTTGACGGATGTGGATGCCATTACGCTTTCCACTGCGCAGTTGGTCAAGGCCGGCAGGCTGGACCCGCAACAGGGGGCCAAGGTCATTCTGCTGGCCAGTTTGTCGAATATTCTGTTCAAGTGGGGGACGATTGGCTTGCTGGGGCACCGGGAACTGCTGCGCAAGGTGAGTTGGCTGTTTGGCGTGTTGCTGGTGGTGGGAGGATTGGTTTGGGTTTTTGGATGATGGGTGACAGCCTTACAAACCCAGCCGGCGGGCCAGTTCGACGGCAGAAAAACCGGGGGAACCGGACTGTTGTTCCGCTTCCCGGACCAAGGTCACAATACGGCTGTTGACCGGTGCGGAAAGCCGGTGGGATTCGGCCAGCCGCACAATTTCCCCATTGATGAAATCAATTTCAGTCGGGCGGCCCCGGTGCAGGTCCTCCCACATTGAGGACCGTGCCTGTGGGTCAATTTTAATCATTCCGGCGGCAATCCGGAAAAACAGAAAATCCGGCAAGGAAAGAATAAAAGGCGCAAGACCGGGAATCAGCGAACCTGACCGAACCGGCTGAATTCCGGTTTGTTTGAGAATCCGCAAGGCTTCGCGCATGGCAGCGGCAATGATGGCACGGTATCCGGCTTGGGAAAGTTCCTCTCGCAACGGGATTCCGGCCAGGGCATTGATGGGGTTGTTGAGATTAAAAATCAGTTTACCCCAGAGGATACCGGGCAGGTTGCCATGCTCCACCGCCGCCAGCCCGGCTGCACATAAAAGCGCGCAGACTTCAGCCGACCTGGGCGGAGTGGCCTCCACCACCAGTTTTCCGCTGGTTCCGCTATGAAAATGGGCTCCCGGATTCCAAACCACATTATAAGGAACCATTCCGGCCAGAACCTTCATTTGGGGAAGCACCCGGCGGAGCGTTTCAGCATTCCGCACCCCATTCTGGAAACTGACAACCGTGGTTTCCGGAGCCAGAAAGGGCTGAAGTTGACGGGCAGCAGCTTCGGTGGCGGCACTTTTCAGCGTTACCAGGATGAGATTACGGTCTGCCAGTCGGGAGACTTCGGTGGTACAGGCAACCTGGGCCGGGGGCAAGTGAAAATCCTTGCCGGTAAAATCCGTCACCCGGAGCCCATGCGCCCTGACTTCCTGCGCAAGCCGTTCCCGTCCCAGCAGGATTGTGTCAATTCCGGCTTGCAGCAAATGGGCACCCAGGTAACAGCCAATGCTGCCTGCGCCTAAAATTCCCACCCGCATATCCGGTCTGGATGCCATAACCTGTTTATTCCTTGTTTGGAAGGTTGCATCAAAAGGTCGGTTCACATTCGCAGGTTACCATCAAACCCGACAGAACCAAGACCAGGAATGGGCAGGAAGAGAAAAAAACCGCGCGGATTGGCGGGAAAAATCGGGCCGATATTACCTCGCACAAGGTCAAAAGCAAGAAAACCAGCCTGCTTTTTGTCTCACAACCCTCACACCTCAGAGTGCTTCCAATATCGGCCCAGGCAGGGTCAACACAAGATATAGCCTGCTGGCGTTGGGTCTGTACAGTCCTGATTCTGAAAACTTGCAATGCCTTTGCAAAATTTAACAAAGAACCGCCGAGGGCTTCCACGGTTACAGCCCGCAGCCCGTGACCGCTTCCCGGTGCAGCCCTCCAAAAAGTGGTTTACCTCAGCGGCTGGTTCCCGTAAACTGCCTTGTCCCGCCTTCCAAGCCTGCAATTTTGTCCTCATTTTGATTCAAGGCACCTTGCTTATGTTTTCCAGTTTTAGCACGCCGATTCCCACTTTAGGTCATCTGGCTCAGGCGCAACAGCCTGTCATTTTGATTGCCGATGATGATCAAGGGATTCAAAAAGTCCTGACCATGCTGCTCAAAAAAGAGGGGTATAAAACCATTGTCGCCAAAGACGGGGAGGAGGCCATTCGCCTGTTTCAGCAAATGCAGCCGGACTTGGTTTTGCTTGATGTCATGATGCCCAAAATGGACGGGGTGGAAACCTGCAAGGAATTGCGGCGGATGGCCGGAGGGGAACAGATTCCCATTTTGATTATGACGGCACTGGCGGATAATGCCACCGTGAACAATGCGTTTCAGGCAGGGGCCACGGATTATTTTGTCAAACCTATCCACCCAGGGATATTGCGCCACCGGATCAACCTCCTCACCAAGGCCATTGAAAACGAACGAAAACTGGCGGATTTAAAGGCGATGACCCACAGCATCCTGGTCCATGCCCTGGATGCCATCATCACGTACAATCCCACCGGGCGATTGGAATTTGCCAATCCGGCAGCCGAGCGCATGTTTGGTTACCAAACCGATGAGCTGTTGGGAAAAAACACGTCAGAGTTGTTTTCCCTGCGTGATTCGGAGGAAATTCTCTTCTTGAATTATCCCCAGGAGAGCACGGCCCGACTCAAAAACGGGCGTACTATCCCGGTGGAAATCGCCTTGAGCCGGTTTCAAGCCAATCAGGACTGGTTTATTACGGCTGTCATCCGGGATATTTCCGAACGCAAACAATCTGAAATCGCCATGCGCGAATCCCGCTCATTGTTGGAACAGACGCTGGATTCCATCAAGGCCCATATTGCCATACTGGATGAATCCGGGGTGATTCTTTCGGTCAACGCCGCCTGGCGCGAATTTGCGGAGGGGAACCACATGAAAGGCGGCACCTTTGGGATTGGTTCGAATTATCTGGGAGTATGCAATCAAGCGGTCGGGGAAAATTCCGAAGAAGCCAGTCAGGTGGCCCGAGGCATTTATGAAGTCATGTCCTACAAACGGGATGAGTACAATCTGGAATATCCCTGCCATAGCCCGACTCGCCAGCGCTGGTTCAGCTTGACCGTGCGCCGGGTCCAAGGTGCCGGAGCGGGAATGCGCCTCCTGGTCATGCACCAGGAAACCACTATGCGGCGGCTGACGGAGGACGCCTTGCGCCGGACCTATCAACAATCACAAAGACAGGTTCGGCAGGCGGAACAGGAATGGATGGCGACCGTCAATTCGATTGCCGATTTGCTGCTGTTGGTCGATGGAGGTGGCTTTTTGCGTCGTTGCAACCAAGCGGTTCCCCAATTTTTTGACCTGGATTTCGCAAAATTGATTGGCCGTTCTGTGGATGATCTTTTTTTCCGGTTGGTTCCAGGGGACCTGGACCTGGCCACCAGTCTTCCTGCCGCCCAAGAAATTCCCCACACCTTTGAAACCCGGCTTTCGGGGCAGAATGGGAAATGGTTTGAAGTGCAAAACTATCCGATTTTGCAGGAAGGTGAACCGGAAGGCGCTCGGGTGTATGTAATTGCCAACATTACCGCCCGGAAAAAGGCGGAAGAAGACATGCGGCGACTGACGGAAGCCGTCCGACAGACGGCTGAAGCCGTGGTGATTCTGGATGTGCAAGGCAAGATTCTGTTTGTCAACCCGTCGTTTGAAACCATCTTTGACATTCCCATCCCGCAGGCGGAACACCGTTCCTTCCGGTCCCTCAAGATTTCCCCGACCAATCCTGGAGCCCGCCGCCGGATGTTTAATATGTTGCGCCAGGGAAAAACCTGGAATGAGGAATTCACCATCACCAGGCGCGACACCGAACGGATTCTGATTGAAGCTTCAGTTTCCCCGATTCGGGAAGCCGACCGCACCATTTCCAGTTACGTTGCCGTCTGCCACAACGTGACCGAGAAAAAACGGCTGCAATCCATTGCCGAGGCTGTCAATATGATGGATAGTGTCGGGTATATTTTTTCCGGCATTCGCCATGAAATGGGAAATCCCATCAATTCCATCAAAACCGCCCTTTCTTTCCTGCACATGAACAGTGCCACCGTCAAACCGGAACTGGTGCAAAAGTTTGTGGACCGTTCCCTGAATGAGGTTTCCCGGCTGGAATATCTGCTGAAAACGCTGCGGACTTACAGCATGTATGAAAAACCTGCCATTGAGGAAATTGACATGGCGGTGTTTTTGAATAAATTTTGCAATCTAATTGCAGATGATTTCTCCCGCCGGAACATCACGGTGGAAGCCAGGGCTGAAGACAATGTGGGAAAAGCTTTGGGGGACCCGCGTGCCTTGCACCAGGCACTCCTCAATCTGTTTGCCAATGCTGCCGATGCCCTGACCAAAAGCCCCCAGCCCGCTATTTGGGTTTCACTGGCACGCAAGGATGACATGATTTTGCTCACCCTGCGCGATAACGGAATTGGCATGAGCCTGGAACAGCAACGCAATCTTTTCAAACCTTTTCATACGACCAAAGAAAAAGGGACCGGGTTGGGGCTGGTCATCACCCAACGCATGATTACCCAAATGAATGGAACCCTGACCTTGGCCAGCGTTCCGCAAATGGGAACGGTCGTCACCATCACCCTTCCGGCTGTTCCAAATTGATGGAAAAAACAGATTGGGAGCCCCTGGTTGAGCACCTCCAGGAACCAACCACTTTTCACAGGAGCCGCAGCACATGAAAACAATCCTCTTGGTGGATGATGAACCGTTGTTTTTAAGCAGCTTGGCAGACGTGTTGGCCAACTGTTTTGATGATGTCCTGCTCTTGACGGCAACCAACGGTATGGAAGCCACCCGCCACCTGAGCGAGGAAAAGATAGACCTGATTATTACGGACCTCAAAATGCCGGTCATGGATGGCTTTGAATTGTTGGTCCATGTGTTAAATCAGGAACAACATATTCCGGTTATTGTCATGACTGCCTTTGGCACCCCGGAAAAAGAGGAACAGGCCAGCGCCTTTGGGGCGGTGGGATGGATTGAAAAACCGATTGACGTTCAGATTCTCTCCCTCACCATCAAGGAAGTTTTTGCCCGGCAGGAAGGCTTGGCCCGGCAGGTCAGGGGCAATTTATTTGGTATTTCACTGGCTGATTTTTTGTTTATCCTTGAAAATGAACAAAAGACCTGCACTGTCACCGTCAAAATCAACCAAAAAACCGGGGATTTGTACTTTAACGGCGGAGTTTTGGTCGGGGCCGATTTCGACCTGTTGCATGGGGAGCAGGCGTTACGTGAAATTCTGAGTTACGAGCCGAATGCGATTAGCCTGGAAAATGCCTGCCGTAAAAAGGAACGCACCATCCATCGTTCGCTGTCTCAGATTTTGAGCGGTGTTCCGGCAACTGACAATGGGATTCTGCCGTCCTCACAGTCAGCCGTGGATGTCTATGAACTACCTTTCGAAGAACATCAGATGAAGGGCTTTTTTGACCGCATGCTGCAAATCGGAGCCTGTGTGGGAACGGCTATCATTGAACGGGAAACCGGTATCAGTATTGGTTCGGCCTCCCGCACCAAGGGGTTTCTGACCGAAGCCACGCTCCAGGTGGTCACACCCACCATGGCCACCATGCAGCAGCAAATGGCCGAAATGGGATTGGCTTCCCAATTTGAAGATGTGCTGCTGGTTTCCAAAAGCCAATACCAAATCCTGCGTTCCCTGCCCCGGCACGCTGACTTCTTTCTGTTTGTGGCTTTTCAGCGGGAACGAAGCAATCTGGGGATGTTGCGGGTCCAGTTGGCTGAGGCGGAGCAGTTGCTCTACCAATAACCCAAGTCTAGGAAACAGTCAGATGGTTGCTAATCTGAGCCATGGCCATGCGGGCCACGGCCAGGTTGGCCTGCTTGCGGTCCAAAACCAGAAAAAACACCACATGGGGGGCCGTCTCCACGAGTCGCAACAGGTGAATGCGGTCATTGAATGAAATCAAAATATCCTCCAGCGAATCATCCAGACTCACATGGTCAAGCGCTTCACTTCGTACCCGTATCACTTTTGTGTATTGGGAAAAGGCCGTTTCGATTGCGGAATGGGAAGCCTCCTGGCCGGGGATGGTTTGCACCTCCATACATTCGCCTGATTTCCAGTTTCCAAGAGCGCTTGCCAAAGCTCCATCAATTTCCAAAGCCTGTTGTAACGACTCTGGTATTGTCGCCATAGCTCCTCCATTGTGATTAACTGATACGTAAAGCGGACCGATTGTAACCAGCCTTCGCTTTGAAGCAAGCCGAATCAACCCAAATCAGGCAGATGGAAGAAAAAATGATACTGAGTTCCAGGAGGGACGGGCTTTGGCGGTGGCGACTCAGTGAGCGTGGCGGCATAAATTCATATCGTCTGATAACAAAAAACCTTTCCTTAATGCTTCCTCACGACCTCCACGGAACAAGCAGCATGCGTCGCCACCGCATCGGAAACACTGCCCATCTGAATCCGCTCTCGTCCGTGCGTAGCTCTTGTTCCCACTACAATTAAATCAGCCCCCCAGTTTTGCCCCTCTTCCACAATTACCTCTTTCGGATTTCCCATCAGCAAGGTGCTTGATGTGGCAAACCCTTCATTCGAGAGAATAAACTCCGCATCGGCGATGGCTTTTCGGGCCAGCAGCCGGTTGGTTTCCTCAATTGTATTTTGCACGGTGGAATGGTCATCCCAGTAAACGGCAAGTGATTCCAGCGGCTCAACCACACTCACGACCCGGACTTCACTTCCCTCCGGCCAGGGCCGGTTGGCTACTGAAAGAATGGCAGCCAGCGACTCATCGGTTCCATCGGTGGCCAACAGGATTTTCATGCCCGCCTCAAAGAGCCGGGTTTGCTCTGTTTCCAACGGTCGTATCACCTCCACCGAACAGGGCGCTTCCCGCAGGACATTTTTCGCCACCGCCCCCAGGAAAAAGGTTTGGATGTGATGCATGCCCAAAGCCCCCACAATCACCAAATCCACATTCCACAACTTTGCATACTCAATAATGGCCAGCCGGGGGTTGCCCACAATCACGGCAGTGCTGACTTCAACCCCTTGGGCAGTCAGTCTTTCCGCGGCGGCATTCACCAGGTCATGGGCAGCCTGCATTTCCTGTTTGAGACCGCGTTCGATTTCCCCGGCGGTACTTTCCCAATCCTTCGAGTTGATAACATGTAAAATTCCAAAGATTGTGTCTTTCGGCCAAGGCCGGGAAGCCAGATGTTCAATCACAGCTTCGCACGTGGGTGAGGCATCAACGGCAAACAGGATTTTCATAACCACCTCCAGGAATACCTTACGTGATGCAATCCCTGTGCCTTCTTTTCAATTTCAGCCAAAGTCTTGGTTATGAAGAACATTGTGTTTTTATCAGCCTCTGCTTTGCGGTGAGAGTGGGTGGTTTTCCCCAGACCATTGAAAATTCACCGGTTGACTGGTTCGAAAACCCATTTTCGGAAAAATCCGCAACCGGTTGAATCCATCCGCCCACTTTCAGCGAAACCCTGATGGAAGAGTTTCGCATGTTCCTCCTCCTTAAAAATTATTTTGAACTAAATTTTTGGTCTTTGTGAAATCAAAGACCATTTTTTATTTGAATTAAAGACAATAAAAAAACCCGGAAAAAAGAAATCTGTTTTTGAATCCAATCTAAAAACACCAACGAATTCAGCAATAACAAACACACAAACAAAAAAATACAAGCTTGTTTGTGTGAAACAATTTTCAAAAAAACCTGGAGAAAAATACTCATGAAATTCATTGCTTTTGCTGTTTTTTCGTTGTTTAGTCTGGTTTTGTTGGGAACTCCGGCAGCCGCCCAAAGCTGCGGCAAACACCAAGCCCAGACGAAATCAGCCCATGTGCAAAAAGCTTCCTACCGGACGAGCGCAACCCCGGATATTGTTGATACGGCAGTCGCAGGTGGATTTACGACACTGGTCAGCGCCATCAAGGCCGCCGGGCTGGTGGATACCCTGCGCGGAAACGGTCCGTTTACGGTTTTTGCCCCTACTGACGAGGCGTTTGCCAAGCTGCCCAAAGGCACCCTCGAATCGCTGCTCAAGCCTGAAAACAAAGACCAATTGGTTAAAATTCTGACTTACCACGTGGTGGCCGGCAAAGTGACCGCCGAACAGGTGGTGAAACTCAAGGATGCCAAAACCGTTCAGGGCGGAAAAATCAACATCAAGGTTGCCGGAAACAAGGTCAAGGTGAATGACGCCACTGTCACCAAGACCGACATCATGACGGGAAACGGGGTCATCCACGTCATTGATACCGTTTTGTTGCCCAAATAACCTTTGTCATCTGCCATCCTGCCGGGCTGCACCTTTGAGTTGACGTTTTGCTGAATTTGAATATGGTTAGCGCACCCCTCAAAACGTCTTTTCAAACGGTTCAACCGGCAGGAGTGAAAACCGGACGCTTGTTTTGATGCAAGCTGCCCGGTTCTTTCAGATTCTGTTGTTCGAGGCTTCACAGGCGGCCTTGCAGGCTATTGCCGCCGGTTGAATTCAACCCTTCTCAAAAGGATGACCCATCGTGGCAAGATCAATTCTTGAACGTATTGCCTTGGGGGAAAAACAGGCCGTCCAGGACTGTCTTGATACTTACGGCAATTTGATTTGGGCACTGGCCCGCAAACTCTCACCGAACCCAGCCGATGCAGAGGATGCGGTCCAGGAGATTTTTATTGACTTGTGGAAACATGCAGCGCGGTTTGATGCCCAGCAGGCATCGGAAACCACCTTTGTGGCGATGATTGCCCGCCGCCGCCTGATTGACCGGATTCGGAAAGTCCGACGCAACCCGGAAGCCGACCCGCTGCCGGAAAATCTGGCGGAACCGCCCCATCGCCACGACCAGCAACTGGAAATAAAAGCTGACGCCGCCCGTGCCGCCCATGCCATGCACGTGCTCCGACCCGAACAGCAACAAGTATTAAAACTCGCTATCTTTCAAGGATTTTCCCATCAGGAAATTGCAGAGTCCACCGGCCTTTCCCTTGGCACCGTTAAAACCCACATCCGACGGGGGCTTGTGAAAATCAGGGAAGTGCTGGGTGTGCGCAGCCTGGATTCGGCTGCCAAGGAGACGACCTCTTTATGACATCCCCCGATTATGAACGATTATTGACGCTTTTGGCGGACCGGGCGACCCAGGGTCTGGATGAACCGGAAGGCATTGAATTAAAGGAATTGTTAATGAAGCACCCGGAATGGAACGAATCTGATCTGGAATTGACGGCGGCAGCGCTCTGTCTGGCCGAACTGGATGTTTCCGAACCGCTGCCGGCTTCCCTGCGGACTTCAGTCCTGGCCACCGCCAACCGCTATTTTGACCCGGTTGCAGCCGGTTCCCCGCAAGTTGGACAACCAGCCAAAGTGGTAGCTTTTCCTGCTTCCCGTCACTTGGTTTCCCAGGCTGGCTGGTATGTGGCCGCAGCCAGCCTGGTGCTGGCAGCCTTTTTAGCCTGGCCCCGGCCAACTCCCGTCACACCGCCAACCCCTTCGCTGGCGGATTTACGCAGCCAGCTCCTTCAGCAACCGGATTTGCTCAAAACCAACTGGTCAGCCACCGAAACGCCCGAAGCCCGTCAAATTAACGGAGATATTGTCTGGAGTCCCGGAAAACAGTCCGGCTATATGCGGTTTCGTGGCCTGCCGGCCAACAATCCGACTGTTTCGGTCTATCAACTTTGGATTTTTGATGTCAATCAGGATGAAAAATATCCGATTGACGGAGGGGTTTTTTCCGTCACCAGGGAGGGCGACGAGGTGATTATTCCCATTACCGCCAAGCTCTTTGTCTCCAAACCAACCCTGTTTGCCCTCACCGTGGAAAAACCGGGCGGCGTGGTGGTTTCAAAAAGAGACAAACTGATTTTGGTGGCCAAACCACCAACCACCTGAAATGGGGTCCAACCTTGCCGGTACAGAGGAAAACCGGCGGCAACCGTGGTAAGGTTGCCGCCGGTTTTTTTCGTACAAAACAGCAACCGGACATGAACCCTCACCCCTGGAGCAGAACCATGAACCAAGCCGAACCAAACCGTTTTTGGGCCCGTGCAGACCTGACCTGCTGTCTGCGCATGGCCAATGGAGGAACTTCCCCCGATACCCGAACCCGTTCCTGGCATTTTGAAATGCCCGTTGGCGCGCATACGCTGGAGCATTGGCAGGAACTGCTGTACCGGATTGTCTATGACACCAACGTGGGGTTGCGGCGGCGTGAACCGGGTGATGCCGCCTGGATTGACGTGGAGGGTTTTACGGTCACCCGGATTGACCCGGCCTCCATCCTGGAATGGAATGGAAACACCGCCGAGGCCATGCCCTGGATTGAGCTGGACCGGAGCCGGATTTGGGAGCCGGCGGTCTGTTTTTATGTCAACGAAGTTGGACGATATGACGTGATGACCGGTTCTGATTTTACGGAATTGCTACTGTACCGCCTCGTCAATGCCGGTTTCATCAACAGTTCGCAGTTTATTGATTTTCTCAACCGGCTGTTTTCCGCCAGAGAACCCGAAGCCGGGGTCCGGATTTTTGCCAATGCCAGAGAACGATTTGCCAATCTGACAGTGGTGCGGGAATTGGCAGGTGTCTTCCGCAAAACTCCGGGAGCCGGCCCCATAGCCTGTGGCCCGGTCCTTCCGCAACACCTGTAACCGAAGAACGGGTTTGGAAAAGGTGGCGTGATTTGTTTCAGCGCGCTTTCGTCTTTTTCTCCCACTGCATTTGGAACACCAAAAAGTGCTTTCCGAGCGCACTGAAACAAATCGCGCCACAGTCTCCCCCAACCTGCTCGACCATTGGGACATGTTCGAAGTCTTTGCTTCACCGCAGCAGTGAAAAAAGGAAACAGCGTCGAAAAATTTACCAACGGAAATTTTTTCGAAAAAATTTGAAGACATGCCACCTCTCCTTTGTCAAAAGGAGCACGTGAACAAAGAACGCATCTGCACCCCTCAACCTGATTCGCATCCGGATGAAGAACTGGTCAGAAAGGTCCTGACCGGCCATAGGGAGGACTTTGCCTTGCTCTATGAACGCTATTACCACAAGGTGTTTCGTTTGGCCGCCGGGATGACCGGGAGCAGTACAGCCGAGGACCTGACTCAGGAAATCTTCCTCCGGTTGTTCCAAAAACTCGGCCAGTTTGCCGGGCAATCCCGGTTTTCAACCTGGCTCTATCGCCTGGCGGTCAATCATTGCCTGAATGCACGCCCTCAAACGGCGATGAAGCTGGTGCCTGATTCCGAAGTTGAGTTGAGTCAGGTGGTTGCGCCCAACTCCAGACCTGAAGACCGGTTGCAGGAACGGGAAATGCAGGAGCAGGTCCAGCGGGCGCTGCTCAGTTTGCAACCCAAACTGCGGCTGGTGGTGATTTTGAAAGACATGGAAGGATTGAATTATGACGAAATTGCCGAGCGGGTCGGGTGCTCTCCCGGTACGGTGGCCTCCCGGCTGAATCGGGGCCGCAGTCTGCTGGCTGAAAAACTCCGCCATCTGCGCGGCAACCTGTAACCGGTATTTCTTTCGGTGAGTGTATGAAATTCCCGTTGTTTCAAAAGGTTTCGCATATTTGTTTCCACCGTGGCTACCGGAAACTGTTCTCTCCCTTTCTGGACCATGAATTGAATCTGCCGGAGCGGTTGCGGCTGGAAGCACATTTGAAAAAATGCAGTCAGTGCCGGACTGAACTGGATGAAATGTCGTTTGCGGCGCACATGGTCCGGCAGGTGGGAATCCCCCTGCCGCTCCAGACCCGGATACCCCTCTGGAGACAACCTCCGGCTGAAGCGGCACAGCCTGCACTCCGCCACAGGGGGTGGATTCCGCTAGCAGTGACGGCAACCATTCTGCTGGTGGTTTCCTGGGGTCTGGTCCATCGGGTTCATCAGCCGTCCGGTCGGCCCGCTCTCGGGTTTTACGAAGTCCAGGCCCTTGAAGGCGCTCCCCGCATCAATTCCCATCACATGGGGCACAAAGGCCGGTTGGGTACAGGTCAGGGAGTTGAAACCGACGACCATTCACGGGCCCGGATTACGGTGGGCAAAATCGGCTCGGTTGAACTTGCCCCCAACAGCCGTTTGAGACTGGTTGAAACAAGTCCGCAGGAACACCGGCTGGCACTGGACCAGGGACGCCTGCAAGCCCGGATTCTGGCCCCGCCTCGGCTCTTTTTTGTGGATACCCCGTCCGCTGTGGCCATTGATTTGGGCTGTGCCTATACGCTGGAAGTGGATGCCGACGGGAGCAGCCTGCTGCATGTGACCTCCGGACGGGTTGCCCTCTGGCTCAACGGGCACGAATCAATGGTTCCGGCGGGAGCCTCCTGCCGCTCGCGCAAGGGCACCGGTCCGGGAACCCCGTTCCTCGAATCCGCCAGTGCCGTCTTTCGTCAGGCGCTGGACCGGTTTGATTTCCAGGGCCGCAAACCGGCAGACCTGGCCGCGCTGCTGACTGAAGCGCGGACGGCTGACAGCCTTACCCTGTGGCACCTTTTGTATCAGGTCCAGGGAGGTGAAAGAGAACAGGTTTTTCAACGATTGGCAGGTTTTATCCCGCCTCCGGCCACCGTCACGAAGGAAGGGGCGCTGAACCTGAATCAGGCCATGCTGGATGCCTGGAAGGTAGCCATTGACGAAAAGGTGACCGAATAACCTCCCGTAAAACGAAACCCGGTTCGTCCGCACCAGCCACCGGCAGATGCCGGCTGGACCTTGCTTTCCCTTTTCAACCCAAAGGAGATTCACCCATGTTTGGCTTTTCCCGTTTGCTGTTGATTTTTGGCCTTTTATTCCTGGTTGGATGCCATTCCTATGGCCATGCGCTGGTCCATCATGAAGGTTCCGGCAGTGAAGTGAAAATCGGTCACCATGCTCCTGCCTTTTCCGGTTTGGACACCAATGGAAAAAACCATTCCCTGGCGGATTACCGGGGAAAATATGTGGTTTTGGAATGGTTTAACCCGAAATGTCCAGCGGTCAAGCCACATTATGACAACCAATCCATGCAAAGTCTGCAACGGACCTACACCCAAAAAGGCGTTGTCTGGCTCACGATTGATTCCTCCAGCCCCGGCAAAGAAGGATTTCTGACACCTGCGGAAGGAAAAATGGCAATCAAAGAGCGGCATGCCGCACCAACCGCTCTCATCCTGGATTCCGATGGAAAAATCGGACATGCCTTTGGAGCCAAAACCACACCCCACATGTTTGTCATTGACCCCGGCGGAAACCTGATTTACGCCGGTGCCATTGACGACCGGAAAGGAAAAAATTACGTGCAGGCAGCTCTTGACGAAGCTTTGGCCGGAAAACCGGTTTCGATACCGGCCACGCAATCCTATGGCTGTTCGGTCAAATACTAAAGCAAACCACAGAGGATTTGAGCCAAATTCTTCACCGCAGAGGCGCAGAGGGTGCGTAGAGAAAAAACAAAGAAAAACTCTGCGCCTCTACGGTGAGAGAAAACTACCAAAGTGTTCCAAGGTTTTGTGGGTTACTGTGAGGACATACCATTTACTCCAGTGGAAAGGCGTACAGGGTTCCGTCAAGTCCTCCCACCACAATGGTTTTTCCCTCCACCACCGGCGTGGCTGCAAACCCGTTCGTAAAAGAGCCCGGCCATTCAGGCATGGGCCACCGCCAAGCGATTTTTCCGGTTTTGCGGTCCAGTGCGGAAAGACTTCCAAAATGGCGTATGACATAGGGTTCGACCCCAATTGCACCGGCAATCACATATTTTTCGGTTACCAGTGGGCGGGGCCAGGACCAGCCATAGACATCGGTTCGCCAAAGCACCCGGCCATCCTTGGAATCAATCAGACTGACGCGGCGGAGGTCCGACGAACCGATGTAAAACAGTCCGTCTCCTGCCGGAACCGGGCTTGATTCAACCGCCGAACCCCAAAACAGCATCCGCCACAGGGTTTTTCCGGTGGCTGGTTCAAGTGCGGCCAGCAGACCATTGCGGTTGCCCACCATCAGTTTGTTTTCGATAAGCTGGGGCGGGCCGGTAACTGGGCCATAGGTTTCTTTACGCCACAATTCCTTGCCGCTGGCCCGGTCAACCCCAAATACCAAACCATCCCAGGAGCCGACAAAAAGCCGTGTCCCATCGGTCACCGCATCAGTTCTGATTTTTCCTTTCCCCTCAAACCGCCAAATTCTTTTTCCATCCGTAGCGTTGACGGCATGCAGGCTTCCGTCACCGGAACCAACATACAACACACCTTCCCACAACAAGGGTTTAGGCGCACTCAAATCAAAATCAAACTCGCCCCCGTTATCAACCACCTGATGAGTTAAAATCCGGGTCGCCTGGGCATCACCCAAGTCATAGCGCCAGACCTCTTTGCCGGTTCGGCGGTCAAGTTTGAAAAGAAACCCGTTGTCACAGACAAAGAAAACATGGTCGGCAGTGGTGAGGGCTTCACCGTGAATGGGACGACCGGCGGAAAAGGTCCAACGGAAACTGCCGTCTGTCAGACTCAGGGCATGAAAATACCCGCCGCCGGTTCCCAGATAAACAACCCCGTCCCGAACAGCCGCAGGGGCATAGAGGGCACTGCCCAGTTTCGCCCGCCAGCGGGGGCCGGGTCCTTTGGGAAAATCAGGCACCGGGGTTTCGGCGGGAAGCTGCTTGGTCCGTTGCAAGGAAATGGGGGCTTTGAACGGGAAATAGGTTCCTTCCAGCTTTCCGTCCACCAGTTTGACCGACAGCCGGTAGTCATCATTGACGAACGTATCACCTTCCTTTTTCAGAATACCGGGGACCTGAAGCCCATAAAAATTCATCACCGGTTGAAACAGAGACAGGACAAGTTCCTGTTTCTCATTGCGTTTGATTTCGAAGCCGATTTCCACCCGGTCTTCGGGAAAACCGACGGTTCCATACCATTTGCCTTCCACCAGGTCCGGTTCGGCAGCCTGGGTGGAAACGGAACTCAAGCCAATCCAGGCAGCGAACAAGGCCAAGACGAAGCAGTTCAGGCGGGTCAGACGACGCACAAAAAGAGTGTCCATAAGCTTTGAGCGGAACGTGGATGATGCCCCCACGGAACCCGGCAGCAGCCGCTGAAACCGTTTGCCGATTGCGGACGGAGCACCTTGCCACACAACGTTTTGAGGGATTTTGAGGAGGATTTTTGAGCAAAAGGCGACGAGTACCTTTTGGCACAGGCAAGAACGAATTCAGGCAACAGATGGTTTCAATCGGATTGTTTGAGTTGATTGGTTGGTCGCCACGTTTCCACGGCTGCCAGCAACGGGTCCACTGTTTCCGGCTGAATTCGGTGGGGTGGATTCCAGGGCAGCCAGACGAAGCCCCCGTGTTCCCGTGGCTTGACCTCAATTTCGGTTTTTGCCAGGGCCAGAAAGACAATCAGTTTTTTTTCCACCACTTCGCCGCCAAAGCGCCGATAGGGAGTTTGGTAACTGGTGGTAAACCGGAAATCCGGCATCAGCTCAACTTGTGCGGATGTGACGGCGGTTTCCTCCTCCAGTTCACGCAGGGCACAGGCCAGTTCCGTTTCGCCCGGTTCCAGATGTCCCTTGGGAAGGTCCAGCCGGTTTCGATGTTTGAGCAGCAAGAACTCCAATGCCGGAGCCTCACGCAGTAACAGGATTCCGCAGGAGGTAACAGTTCTCATAAATGTCCTTTCCCGTCGGTCAAAATGGAGACCGGAGCAAATTGGGAGTTTATCACCTGCTTCAAACCCACACAGTGCTCCATTCACATTTGGTGAAGGCTGGAAACTGGCAGGCCAACCGGCAAGCTCAACCGGGGTTGGCGGTTCGCTCGGTGATCTGGCTCATTATTGGAATTTAACGAAGGCAACCGGCAGATTGATTGATAATCTCGTTGCCCTAACTTTCACCGCGACTTACAATTCCTGCCGCTCACTGATCCCTCTTTTTTGCCTGTATCTGCAATATTGTCACGTTCATTTCAAGTCCGGAGCAACTATGGCCTGTCCTTGTCTTCGTTTTGCAGTGGTTTACCCATTGTTGAGTTATTTGCTGTTGACAGCCGCCTTTTCCCATCCCAAGCCGGCGCTGCTGCCCCATGTCCAAACCAGACCCGACCAGATGACAGGAAAACCAGGAGACCAGGAACCACAGCCAACTGACTCATCCCTGAGTCCTGGAGGAGCAGTCCTCAAAGCGATGAAGGGAGGGGAAAGCCACAGCTACCCGCTTACCCTCAAGGCCAACGATTTTCTGCAAGCCATAGTTGAACAAAAGGGCCTTGATGTGGTGGTGCGCCTGATCGGTCCGGATGGAAAAACAGTGCAAGAAGTGGACCATCCCAACCGTATGCAAGGCTCGGAGCCGCTTTCCTATATTGCAGAACAGGCAGGAACCTACCGGCTCGAAGTCGCTGCTGTGGCAGCAACCGCGCCACCGGGAAAATACGAACTGAAACTGGAAGCGTTGCGGATGGCCACTGACCAGGATCGAGCCACGATTGAAATCGAGGCGTTGCTGGGGAAAGTTGGAAAATTCCGTTCAACCGGCAAATACGACGACGCCCTGCCCGTGGCAACCCAGGCCCTTGAAAAGAGCGAAAAAGTTTTTGGACCCGTTCACCCACTTGTTTTCGAGAGCCTGAACAACCTCGCTACTTGCTATTGGGCCAAACGCGACTACGCCAGGGCCGACCCGCTCTACCAACGGGCCCTGGCCATCAGGGAAAAGCTCCTTGGCTCTGACCACCCGGAGTTTGCCAAGAGCCTGAATAACCTGGCCATGCTTTACCAGAACAAAGGTGACTACGCCAAGGCAGAACCACTGTTGCAACGGGTTCTGGCCATCTGGGAAAAAGTCCCTGGGCCGCCCCGCCCGGAGGTCGCAATCAGCCTCAACAATCTGGCGGTATTCTATTGGAGAAAAGGCGACTACCCCAAAGCTGAAACCTTGTACCAACGGGCCCTGGCCACCTTCGAGAAAATTTTTGGCCCGGAACACCCGGATGTCGCCCAAAGCCTCAACAACCTCGCGGTCCTCTACCTGACCAAAGGCGACTTCGCCAAGGCGGAACCGCTGTCCCAGCGGGCCTTGGCCATCCGGGAGAAAATCCTTGGCCCGGTGCATCCGGATGTTGCCCTCAGCCTCAACAACCTGGCTGAAGTTTACCGGGTCAAAGGCGACTACGGGCAAGCCGAACCTTGCTACCAACGGGCTCTGGCCATTCTGGAGAAATTCCGTGGCCCAGACCACCTGGATGTTGCCCTCAACCTCAACAACCTGGCATCGCTCTATAAAACCAAAGGTGACTACGCCAAAGCGGAGCCGCTCTACCAACGGTCCCTGGCCATCAGGGAGAAAGCTCTGGGGCCGGACCACCCGGATGTCGCCCAAAGCCTCAACAACCTGGCATTTCTCTACGATGACAAAGGAGACTACGCCAAAGCGGAGCCGCTCTACCAACGGGCCCTGGCCATCAGAGAGAAAACCCAAGGCCCCGACCATCCGGAGGTTGCCGTCAGCCTCAACAATCTGGCAGCGATTTACAAGGCCCAAGGTGATTACACCCAGGCCGAGCGGCTTTATCAACGGGCCCTGGCCATCTCGGAGAAAGCCCTCGGCCCGGACCACCCGAATGTCGCCGCCAGCCGCAACAACCTGGCTGAACTGTACCGGACCAAAGGCGACTACGCACAGGCCGAAGCGCTCGCCCGCAGCGCCCTGGCCAGCAAGGAGAAAGTCCTGGGCCCGGACCACCCGGATGTCGCCATCAGCCTCAACAACCTGGCCTTGCTCTCCCATGCCAAAGGCGACGACGCCCAGGCCGGGGCGCTCTATCAACGGGCCCTGGCCATCAGGGAGAAAACCCTGGGCCCGGACCACCCGATTGTCGCCCAAACCCTCCACAACCTGGCCCGGCTGTACTACGCTCAAGGCAAGCTGGAACAAGCCATTGCCTCCTGCTCCCAGGGCAATGAAGCCACTGAACGGGACCTGCGGCGGAATCTGGGAGCGGGTTCGGAACGCCAAAAGCTGCTGTATCTCAACACCACGGAGAAGCGAACTGATTTCACCATTTCGCTGCACGCGCAGGGGGCAGCGCACAATGCCGCTGCCCTGCGGGCGGCGCTGACCGTTGTGTTGCGGCGGAAAGGGCGGGTGCTGGACGCGATGGCGGAAAGCATTGAAGCTTTGCGGCGCAGAGCGGCACCTGAAGACCGAACCTTGCTGGATGAACTGGCTCAAACGAAAACCCGGCTTTCGAATCTGATTCTGAAAGGGCCGGGCAAGCAGGGCATTGAAACACATCGGACCGAAATCAAAGAACTGGAGGAGAAAGCCGGCCTGTTGGAGGCCCAGGTCAGCTCCCGCAGCGCCGAATTTCGCGCCCAAGCGCAGCCCATCACCCTCGAAGCCATTCAAAAAGCCATACCGCCGGATGCCGCCCTGGTTGAGTTTGCCTCGTATCGCCCGTTTGACGCCAAAACCGAACAGTTTGGAAATCGGCGGTTTGTCGTTTATGTGCTGACCGATACAGGCGAGCCGAAATGGGCCGACCTGGGATGGGCTGAACCGATTGACCGGCGGGCCGATCAGTTTCGGCAGGCATTGCCCAAACGACTCCCGCTCACCCAAGGGGTAAAAGGAAATCCATCCACCCCGCAACCCGATCTGAAACAGATTGCGCAAGACCTGGACAAATTGGTCATGCAACCGGTCCGGCGGCTGGTTGGGGAAAAGAAACACCTGCTGCTCTCACCCGATGGGTTATTGAATCTGATTCCCTTTGCGGCGTTGATGGATGAACAAGGGAAATTCCTGGTTGAACATCATTCGCTCAGCTATCTGACCAGCGGGCGTGATTTGTTGCGCTTGCAGGTCAAGGTTGGAAGCCTGGAGCCACCGCTGGTGATGGCCGACCCGGATTACGCCCAAGGCAACGGGCCGAAGCTGCTGGGCCGGTCGTTCCTGCCGCTCAAACGCCTGGCGGGAACCCACGAAGAGGGGGCGAAGCTCAAAGAAATCCTCCCTGATGCCCGGCTGAAGATGGATGCGGAAGCAACGGAAACCCTGCTCAAATCCGTCACCAAACCCTCGCTGGTCCACATCGCCACCCACGGCTACTTCCTGGCCGATACCCCTCTCGATGCCCCGACCACAGGCACACGCCTGTTGGAGCGGGAAGAAACCAAAACCGGTGATGTGGAACAATGGCGGCAGGCCAACCCATTTTTACGTTCCTGGCTCTTTTTTGCGGGAGCCAATCAGGGCGCGGGCGGCGGAGGCGATGATGGAACGCTGACGGCCCTCGAAGCCGCCGGCCTCAATTTGTGGGGCACCAGGCTGGTGGTGCTGTCGGCCTGCGATACGGGGCTGGGCGATGTCAAAAACGGAGACGGTGTCTATGGACTGCGTCGCGCTTTGGTGCTCGCCGGAAGTGAAGCACAAATGATCAGCCTGTGGCCGGTTTCGGATGCTGGTACCAGGGAACTGATGATTGATTACTATCAACGCCTGGAAGCGGGTGAAGGCCGCAGCGAAGCACTCCGCCAGGTGCAGCTCAAGCTGCTCAAAGACCCGAAACGGCGGCATCCCTACTTCTGGGCCTCGTTCATTCAATCGGGCGAATGGGCCAATCTTGCAGGCCACCGGTAAAGGAGGTTTCAGATGTCATGATTTTTGCCACACTGTGGTGCGGATAAACCCTGTAACCTACAAATTTTTCCGTTTCGTCTGGTGCTTCGCACGATGCCGTATCTATTATTATCAGAATCAGGGCTTGTTCGGAAAGCAATCTGCCCCCACCTGCTTGATTTGACTTTTTTGGTTTCTTTGGTCAGGCTCTCTGCATCAATCCGGGGCTTTCCGCCACCGTCCATCATCCAAAAAAAGCAAAGGAACCCCTCATGCAATTCAATCTTGCGGATGCTGTCAATCTGCTGGGCCGCACGCCGGTGGTCCTGCGGGAAATGCTGCTTGGAATCCCCGCCGCCTGGGCCACCCAAAACGAAGGACCCGAAACCTGGAGCCCCTTTGATGTGATAGGGCACCTCATTCACGGCGAGGAAACCGACTGGATTCCCCGCGCCAAACATATTCTTGAAGTGGGAGCAACCCAGCCTTTTGCCGCTTTTGACCGGTTTGCCCAATTTGAAGCCAGCCAGGGCAAAACTCTGGAAGAATTGTTGAACCGCTTTGCCGAGTTGCGGGCGGAAAGCCTGCGGACCCTCCAGGAATTGAATGTGCAGCCGGATGATTTGGCCAAAACCGGCACCCATCCCGCCTTGGGCCAGGTCACCTTGGAACAGTTACTCGCCACCTGGGTGACGCACGACCAAGCCCATGTGGTGCAAATCAGCCGCACCCTGGCCCGTCAGTACCAGGAAGCGGTGGGTCCCTGGCGGGCATACCTGTCAGTGCTCAAATAACCCAACCGGAACGCCTCATGCCGGAAATTCCAGGGGCAGGAACCGCCTTGCATGAAAACACACCAACCACCAACGGACATGGGCACCCGCGACCAGGTACTGGCCGTGGTTCAGGCCATGGTGCGGGAAATGAATCCGGGTCTGGCGGAGCGCCCGGTTTCAATGGACTCCAGGCTGGAACAGGACCTTGGGTTTGACAGTTTGAGCCGGGTTGAACTGCTCACCAGATTGGAACAGACCTTTGCCTGCCGGATTTCCGAAGCCGCCTTTCTCGAAGCGGAAACGCCGGGCGACCTTTTGCAGTTGATGGGAAAAACTTCTGCCTTCCTGGCCTCAACCACCACCGAAGCTGAAATCCGGAAGACCCGTGAGGCATTTGCCCAACCACCTGCGCACATCGCCACCCTGA
Source organism: Blastocatellia bacterium (assembly GCA_019695185.1). GTDB lineage: Bacteria > Acidobacteriota > Blastocatellia > Chloracidobacteriales > Chloracidobacteriaceae > JAIBAN01. The sequence goes on from JAIBAN010000057.1 coordinate 44,489, forward strand.
CGGATTTACTGGCCTGGCATGCCCGTGAAAACAGTCAGCGGGTTCATATTCACCTTTATGAAACCGGGGAAATTCTGACCTACGGTGATTTGTACCGCGAAGCCCTCCTGGTGGCTGCCGGATTCCGTCGCAAAGGGCTGGAGCCGGGGCAGAACGTGGGCCTCATGCTGCTGACCGGGCGCGAGTTTTTTACCTGTTTTTTCGGGTGCCTGTTGGCCGGAGGCATTCCGGTGCCGCTCTATCCGCCAGCCCGGATGTCACAACTGGTTGACCATCTCAACCGGCAGACCCGGATTCTCGAAAATGCGGGAGCCGTGTTGCTGGTCAGCTTTGAACAGGCCAAGCCGTTCACCCGGTTGTTGCAGGGAAAAGTGGCCGGGCTGCGCGAGGTCTGCACCGTGCCGGACCTTGCAGACGGCATCGAACCATTGACCCCGGTTCCGCTTGAACCCGGTCAAACGGCCTTCATTCAGTACACTTCGGGCAGCACCGGCACCCCCAAAGGCGTAGTGCTTAGTCATTTCAACCTGCTCTCCAACATTCGGGCCATGGCAAATGCGGTCAGGATTACCGACCAGGATGTGTTTGTGAGCTGGCTTCCGCTCTATCACGACATGGGGTTGATTGGTGCCTGGTTGGGAACGCTTTACTCAGGAGCACTGTTGGTGTTGATGCCGCCACAGGCATTTTTGGCCCGCCCGGAACGCTGGTTGCAGGCCATCCATGAATTTCGCGGTACTCTTTCGGCTTCCCCCAATTTTGGTTACGAGCTGTGCCTGCGCAAAATCAAGGATGACGACCTTAACAACCTCGATTTGCGTTGCTGGCGCTTGGCGTTAAACGGAGCCGAACCCGTCAGTCCCCGCACCATGGAACAATTTCACCAGCGGTTTGGCCCGGTTGGATTTCGGGCAGAAGCCATGGCCCCGGTTTACGGGCTGGCGGAATGCTCGGTGGGGCTGGCCTTCCCTCCCCTGGGGCGCAAACCCCTGGTTGAATGGCTGGACCGCACCAGTCTGACCGCCAAAGGACAGGCTCTGGCCGTGCCGCCCGTCACGCCGCACGCCATCACGGCAGTCGGGTGCGGGCTGCCCCTGCCCGGCCATCAAATCCGGGTGATTGATGCGCTGGGATTCGAAGTTCCGGAACGAGTCCAAGGGCGCATTCAATTTCGCGGGCCGTCCGCCACCACAGGGTACTTCCAGAATCCGACGGCCACCGCCACCCTCTATCACGAAGACTGGCTCAATACCGGTGACCTGGGGTACATCGCCGGGGGTGAAGTCTTTCTCACCGGACGCCAAAAGGACGTTATTATTCGGGCGGGTCGCAATCTGTATCCGCAGGAACTGGAAGAAGCCGTCGGCAATCTGCCCGGTTTACGCGCAGGCTGTGTCGTGGCGTTTGCCTGCCCGGACCCTTCCACCGGAACAGAGCGATTGGTTTTGGTGGCTGAAACCCGCGAAGCCGAGGCAGTCCGGCTGGAGGAAATCCGGACGCAAATCCAACAGCTTTCCCTGCAACTGCTGGATTCAGCCGTGGATGAAATTGTGCTGACGCCGCCGCAGACGGTTTTGAAAACCTCCAGCGGCAAGCTCCGCCGGGCAGCCACTCGTGATGCCTTTTTGCAGGGGGTTTTGTTGCGCCCCACCCGCCTGTGGCAAACCAAACTGTCGCTGGCCGCCTGGAGTCTGTTTGGCCGGTTGCAAAACGGGTTCCGCCTGTTGGGCGGCTTTGCCTTTGGCATCCTGTGCTGGCTGTCACTTGCGGTGGGCTTGACGGCCGCTTTTCCCATTCTGCTGGTTCTGCCGACATTGCCCAGCAGACAACGGTTTGCCCACTATCTGGGCAGGGCCATTTTGGGTGCTGCGGTGGTACCGGTTCGGGTCAACCATCTGGAGCGGATATCTGGCCAGCAGCCGCTTGTCTTTGTGTCGAATCACGCCAGTTATCTGGATGCGCTGATACTGGCGGCCAGCTTGCCCCTGACCATCAGTTTCACTGCCAAAAAAGAACTGGCCGCCAATTTTTTGGTCCGGGTCATGTTGCAGCGGATTGGCGTGGAATTGCTGGACCGCTTTGACTTCCAGCAAAGCCTGGAAGATGTCAACCGGCTGGAGAAACTGGCTCAAACCGGCCAGCACCTGCTGTTTTTTCCTGAGGGCACCTTTACCCGTGAACCAGGACTGCGCCATTTCCATCTGGGTGCCTTCAAAATCGCTGCCGAAGCCGGTCTCAGCGTGGTTCCGGTTGCCCTGCATGGCACCCGTTCCATGCTTCGGGATGAACAATGGCTGCCCCACCGGAGTCGGATTCAGGTCACGATTGGCGAACCGATTCAGCCCCAGGGAACCAGTTGGTCAGCCACCGTCGCCCTGCGTGAAGCCGCCCGGCAGGCAATTTTGCAACATTGCGGCGAACCGGACTTACGAATTTCCCACTCTTTGAACCGGGGGGAATCCAAACCTCAGGAATGAAAAGCGCATCTCCCGGCCCGGTTTCTTTCACTGGTCACGCAGCTTTGTTTTTACCAATCCCGGTTGGACCGGCAGGAAAAACGTGAAGGTGGTTCCCTGGCTTTCCACACTGACAACATCCATGTAACCGTTATGTCCCTGGACCACGGAATACATAATGGCCAATCCCAGCCCCGTCCCTTTTCCTTTTTCCTTGGTGGTGAAAAACGGTTCGAAAATTCGCTGATGGAGGTGAGCCGGAATGCCCTTTCCGGTATCGGCGATGTCCACCCGGCAGTAACTTCCGGGCGGAACCACCACCTGATTGCCGGTCCAGGCAGCCTGCAGGCCTGCATTCCGGCAGGTCATTGAAACCGTTCCGCCGCTGGCGGGGAGCGCGTCGCAGGCATTAACCAATCCATTCAGAATCAATTGGAACAATTGGGTCCGGTCACCCCACACCGGCCACAGACAGTCGGAAACCTGAGTGTTCAGCGTGACCGTTTGGGCAATCCGGTCCTGGTAGGTCAGGCGCACCTCTTCAATCAACCCTTTCATGTCCACCTGTTGGAAGGTGCTGGTTTCGCCCCGTGAAAATGCCCGAATCCGGGTAACCAAATCAACCCCTCGCTGGATTCCCGTTTTCATGGCATCCAACCGTTTCTGCAACGGGGAATGTTCCGGCAACTGGAGTCGAAGCAGGTCAAGGCTGAGTTGCAAAGGCTGGAGAATGTTGTTGAAATCGTGGGCAATCCCTGAGGACAACACCCCCAGGCTCCGCATGCGGGCAGCCAGTTGCTCTCCTTCGCGCACCTTTTTTTGTTCGGTGATATCGCGTTGCAATCCAACCCAAAAGGCCACTTGCCCCTGTGGGTTCCAAATCGGATTGATCGTCAGGTCCACCCAAATTTCAGTCCCATCCTTACGGTAATTGATAATTTCAGCCCGGATTGGGTTCCGGTTTGCCATCGCCTGCTGAATTTCTTCCACCGTTTCCCGGCTGGTATGGGGCCCATGAAGGAGACCGACGTTCCGGCCCAGCACTTCCTCTTCCCGATAACCTGTCATCTGCAAAAAGGCTGGATTCACAAAAACAATTTTTTGATACGGGGCCGCACCCGGTTCCGCTTCGGTAATCACCAGGGCATCCATGGTACATTCAATTGCCGCCTCAAGCATGTGCAGGCGTTCATCCAGTTTTTTGCGTTTGGTGATATCCCGGAACAGACTCAGAATGTGGTGTTTTTTTCTGGTCCGTTTGACATAGCTAAACCGGACCTGGTACCAGTGAATGCTGCCATCGCTATGAACCAGGCGGCCTTCGAATTCACAATCAGGGCTGCCCTCCGTCACGGCAATCCAGATTTGTTGAAATCGCTCCCGGTCCTCCGGAAATATGAAAGAGGCCAAAGGCCGATCCAGGACATCCTCCTTGGGCAGGCTAGGTAAGATGGTGGAATTGACAAACTCAACCACCCCCTGCAAGGAAACCAGAAAAATCTGATCCGGAGAGTTTTCCAGCACCATTGACAAGAACTGTTCTTTGTCAGCCAAATTTTCAGCCAGACCTCGTTCCTCGGAAATATCAATGATGATTCCGTTAAAAAGAAGCGCACCGGTTTCCTCCGGAAATGGACTGGCCAGCACCTGAAACCAGCGGCGACCGGTTTCATTCAGGTTGGGCAGGGAAAACGTTGCCTCCCAGACGGATTTTTGGCGCGCTGCCCGATGCAAAGAAGCACGTAATTCCTGACTTTCCGGTTGGGTAAAAAGCCCCCAAAAATTGTCGCTGTTCCACAAAACATCCTCCGCTTCCACCCCAAACATCGGTTGAATCCCGTCACTGACAAAGAGAAACCGCCCACTTTGGTCAGGTTTGTGGCAATACTGGAAAATCACACCCGGAACCGAAGCCGTCAACTCCCGCAGTTTCCGTTGATTGGCTTTCCGTATCTCCCCCTCCTGCACCAAGGCTTCGGCCCTGACTCGCAGGGCCTCGGCCTCCGATTGAGCCAACCGCAGTTCCTGCTTTTCCAATTGCCGTGCCACCCGTTGCCGCGCGTGGCGGCTCTGGGCCTGCAAGGTCAGTGCCAACAGACTGATTCCAGCCACGGCAAAAGCCCCTGACGCCCAGGCGGTCCGCCACCAGGGAGGATGGATCACAAGCTGGAGGGAAGCCTCTTCCGGGTTCCAGATGTCTTCCGAATTGGCGGCCCGCACCCGAAAAGTGTACGAACCAGGAGGTAAGTTCGTGTAATAAGCGGTTCGGAGCGGGTTTGACTCCAGCCAGTCCGGGTCAAAGCCAATCAGCCGATGTTGCAGGTGGACAGCCTCAGGAGCAACAAAACTCAAGGCGGTATACTGAATATCCAGTGTATTCTGGGTCGCACTTAGATGTTGGCAGGCAAGAGGTGACAGGTTTTGATTCCGATGTTTGACGGCTTCGATGAGGACCGGCGGCAGGATCCGGTCGGATGTCACCGTTGCCGGGTCAAAAACGGCTACCCCATCCAAGGTGGGGAACCAAAGTTTCCCGTCGGGAGTTTGAGCCGGCTGGCCGGTGGCGGCACATTCCTCACTGCGCAGGCCATCAAAAATGCCAAACGTTCGGCAATAAACCTGGGAGGTTCGGCCTGCAATGGATTGGAGCAAATCCCGCCGGGAAACGCGCCGCAAACCGGTATCGGTACCAAACCAGAAAAAGCCTTGCCGGTCTTCCACCATATAAAACAGGCTGTTTGGCCCCAAACCAGGCGGAACAATCACGGCCTGAAATTGCTTTCCTTGGAAGAGAGCCAGCCCGGCATTGGTCAAGGCCCAGATTTGGTGGTCATGATCTTCAAAAACAGAAAAAACAATTTCGCTGGGTAATCCATCCTGCATCCGAAAGGAAGACCAACCGCCTTTGGACAGGCAATTGATGCCGCCGCCTTTGGTCCCAACCCAGAGGCATCCGGTTGAATCCTCAAAAATGGACATGATGGAATTGCTGCTCAATCCTTCGCTGGTTTGGTAAGAGTGGAGCTTCGCCCCGTCGAAGCGAAACAGCCCGGTGGCAGCACCAATCCATAGATTTCCGCTGCGGTCCGCCGCCAAAGTCCGGATTTTGGCGGTGTTGAGCACCGGAAAGCGATCAAACGGGAGAAATCGGTTTTTCCGTTCATCAAACCGGTATAAACCATTTTCATTGGTTCCAATCCACAAGACGCCCTGTTGGTCCCGGACCATGCAATGAATGATATTCAGGGTGGGTTTCGGGTTGACCTGATACGAAAATTGAACGGCCCCGTCCACCACCTGGTTGATCCCGTTTTCGGTGGTAATCCATATCCGCCCTGGTTCCGCGAACACCTGCCAAGCGACTTTACTGTTGAGCCCTTCTTTGGTTGAGAACAGCAGACACTTGGGGTTTTGCAGTTGCACCAACCCGCCCCGATAGGTTCCCACCCAAAGGGTTCCTTCCCGGTCCTCCAAGATGGTTTTGATCGCATTGTTGGGAAACCCCTGTTTCTCAGTGAGCACTGTGATGGTGCCCTGCACCATTCGGTTCACCCCTCCCCCGTCGGTTCCAATCCACAGGTTCCCTTCCCGGTCCTCACATAACGCACCGATACGGTCACTGGTCAGACCGTCTTTGTTCCGATACTGAATGGGTCCTTGGGATGTCAAATGATACAAACCGCCGAAGGTTCCGACCCACAGGGTGTTGGCCCGGTCACGCAACAAGCAGGCTGCCGGGGTTTCAGTCGGGAAAAAAGGAACCATGCGCCAACCAGCCTCGGAAAGGATTTCAAAAACGCCGGTCGGGGTTCCCACCAGCAATGAACCGGTGGGACTGTGTGCGAACGCCAGGGCAAACAAATCAGGATTGTCAGCCTGGGCATAGACGGTTTCAAACCTTATGGTTTGATTGACATGGCATAGGTTGACCCCTTTGGAAGTCCCCACCCACAAACGGGTTCCCTCGGTTTTGAGCACCTGTACAATGTTGCCCGTCAACCCTTCGTTTGTGGTGAATGACTGCCAGGCACCATTGAAATAGCGGACCAACCCGCCTCCGTTGGTCCCGGCCCAAACTCCTCCCTGAGCATCCTCTTCCAGCGCCAAAACCCCATTACTTTTGAATTCCGGGGTAGTGGTCTGGGAAAAAACCGTGACCCGAACACCATCAAAGCGAACCAACCCATTGTAGGTTCCAATCCAAATGTAACCGTTTCGGGTTTGCAGCAGACTCAGAATCGAACTGGAAGGAATTCCTTTTTCCCGATTCCAACTGCGCTGCAGGTATTGCGTGAGGCTGTATTTCGGATCCAGCGCCAAGACAGCCTGGGTGGTTCCCAAACCAACCAACACCAGCATCAATAAAGCGTAAAAATGCTTGCAGGAAAAGCACATAAAGACTTCGTTTCCAGCGAAATCTCAAACCCAGTCACGGTTTTCCAGATTGGTCACGGGAGGCTCAAAACGAGGTGTCAGCCTCTCCTTATTTTTTTTGCGTGAGACAGGAACCGAATTGATTGATTTGATTGTTTGGTTCCTGCGATGACAGCCGACCGCTTCATTGCTGTCGGTGAGTTGTGAAGAGCGGCAGGTTGGTCGCCAGCCTGCCACCTTCTGGATGCCGGGTCAAGAATTACCGGAACAGGTGCCTTTCTTTCACTCACCCCGTTCCAGCCGGTCAATCAGTGCTTCCGGAAACTGTGCCCTTTTCATCATTCGCACGGTATGCTGAATCGGGTATGGCACCCGGTGCAGTTCCACCGAATGGGCAGTGGTGTCAACCAGTGCAAAGGCTGCCCGCGGGTCGCCATCACGGGGCTGTCCTACCGAACCAGGGTTAATCAACACCGCTCTGGCCCAATGAGGCCAACTGAGGCGGTCCCGCAGCTTTTTTTCCACACAATTTTCCCCTTCCAGCCAGCCGCACATGGGGACATGTGTATGACCGCAAAAAGCCAGTTTGGGCCAGTTGGGGTTTCTGGCAATGGCTTCCAGGTTTGCCTCCAGCATAGTGCCGGTCACATACCCGTTGATATGGATGCTGTTCATATAACATCCATGAACTGCCACAAAGACTCCGGGCTCAATCAAAATGCAGGGGAGTTCCGATAAATAGACAGTTTCCGGAGGTCGGAGTCGGTTCCGGGTCCAGGCCATAATCTGTTGGGCAGCGGAACTGGTTCCTTGGGTGACCTGGCCTTGGATGGCCTCCCAATCATGGTTTCCGGCCACCACCCACTCCGTTGCCTTGCGGATGAGGCGGATGGAACTGCGGGGCTGGGCATTGTACCCCACCAGATCCCCCAGACAGATGATGCGGTCCGGTGCCAGCGCCTCAACTTTGGCCAGGACGGCCCGCAAGGCTGGTGTATTGGCATGGATATCGGAAAGTACCGCAATTCGCATAAGGTTCCCCAAACACCCAGACACTTCCCTGGATTTTCAACCAATCCGCCGAACCACCTGCAACAACTGCTCCCGTACCAACCGGGCCTTTTCTGACCTGATAAAGGTCTGTTGAATGGCTCCGGTCAGGTCCAACACCTGAACGTCCCGGGGTTTCAACCAAATTGAAAGGGCCTGTTCTAAAACCTCAACATAGGTGGCGATGGCGACTGGCCATTCGGAGTATTCCTCGACTCGCCGCAAAAGGGCAAATCCAATTGCGGGAATGGCATTTCCCGAACCAATATCGTCGTCAATGTAAAAATACGAAGTTTGATCTTCAGCCAGCACAAAATTGCTGGGATGGACATCCAACATAATCCCCTGGCGGGAAGCACCCAGCAGTGAACGGATGGCGGCCCAGGCATAAATTTCCAGCGCTGCCGTCAACTGGCCCTCATTCCCCTCTTCCACAGCCCGGCTCATCAATCCCCGCAGCGTCTGCATCCAGGGCATGATGGTCCACAACCAGCAGCCTTCCCCTTCTTCCTCTGGTTGCAAGACGAGGATGGTCCGGGGCGGTCTGAGGGTACCCAATTTGACTTTTTTCCGGGCCAGAAAAAGCAATTCGTCCCTTCCCCGATCAAGGGAGGAAAAGTACCGGCGGCCTGAGGTTTTGAGACACCATTCACCGGCCTGGTACAAGAACAGGTCAGAGGTCCCGCTGCCTTCGCTGATTCCCTGGCGACCGACCAAATCCCCTCGAATGGTGGCCGTATCAAGGGAAATCTGGCGTAACAACTCCCTTCCCGTCACCATCGGCCAGATGTAACCACTGGGAATTTTTGCGGTAGGAAGGACTGGCTGGAGGTGAGTTTTCATTCAAGGTGTGACCAAAGAAATGAGGTCTCCTTCGGACACCGGGGGTGGTCCGAAGGAGTGAATGTTTAACAAAATACCTTATGGAATCAAAGGTTCAATCTTGGGAAGATTGGATTTGAGCATGGCCCATCCCATCCCAATGTTGGTGCTCTTTTTCGTGACCAGCATGACCACTGCCTTTCCATCTTTCAGGGTTTTGGCAAAGTGGTAGTTATGGGCCGAAGTCACGTGAATTTCCTGAAAGTAATGTTCGTTATTTTCAGGAAGTCCCCGGTGGGCCCGTACCATTTGTTCAATCCGGCCAATGTTTGGCCCACGAAACAGGTCCATAGTGGCTGCGCAGGGTAAACGGGAACTAAATATTTCCGCATCAAAGGGATCGGCTGGCCGGGCAAAATCTGGTAGAAAGGCGTTTTCCCCATTTTTCACCCTTGGAGGCAGCCATGGCCAGTTTGCTGGAAACC
>JAIBAN010000003.1:0-92500 GCA_019695185.1 Blastocatellia bacterium
ACCCCTCAATGGCCGCCTGAAGGCGGAACTCAAAACCGCCGCCTGAAGGCGGAACTCAAAACCTATGACTGAGATTTTTCCGGAGCCGCCCATCACCTGCCACATCACCGAAAATGGCGTTGCCCATGTTTTCGTTGCCGGAGAGGTCTTTTCCCTGCTTACGTTGGCTGCTTTTGAAGATAGTCTGGCTGAAATTGAATCCCGACCGGAGATCCGGGCAGTTTTGCTGCGCGGAAGCCAGGAAGCCTTCCTGGGTGATTTTGACCCGGCTGAAGTGAACGAGCTGACCCCGCTTTCGGCCAAGCGGTTGGCGCAACGCGGGCACCTGCTGACCGAAAAACTGGAAGACCTGGGGAAACCCGTGCTGGCGGTGCTGGACGGCCCGGTCATTGGATGTGGTGCCGAAATCGCTCTCGCTTGCTCAATTCGGCTGGCAACCAAAACCTCCTGGTGGACTTTTCCCGCCGTGGGCAACGGGTATCTGCCTGCGTTTGGCGGCCCGCAACGCTTGGCTCGTTTGATTGGACGGGGACGGGCACTGGATTTTCTTTTGACCGGGCAAGTGGTCACCTCGTCCGAAGCCTATCGGATTGGTTTGATTAACCACCAATACCCTTCGGTTGAATCGCTTGGAACAGCAGCCGAAGCCTTGGCCAACCATCTTGCCTCGCAACCCCCTCGGGCGGTGCGCTATTGTCTGGAGGCTGTCCGTCACGGCCTCGAAATGCCCCAACATGAAGGATTGATGCTTGAAGCCAATCTCTTTGGATTGTGCTTTGCAAAAGGAAGGAACGATGGCTGAAGGCAAGGATTGAGGACTGAGGACTGAGGACTGAGTGTTTTTGACCTGGGTTTGCCATCCAGGCAAAGTTACCCACACTTCCACCGGTTTTCAGTTCTCAGTCCTCAGTCCTCAGTCCTCAGCACTGTAACATATGAAAGTTCTGGTACTTGGTGGTGGCGGTCGGGAAGCCGCGCTGGTTTGGAAGTTGCACCAAAGCCCGCGTGTCTCGCAAGTCTTTTGCGCGCCTGGAAATGCCGGAATTGCCCAACATGCCAAATGTGTTGAGGCCGACCTCAAACGTCCGGAAAAACTGGCCCAGCTTGCCTTGGAATTGGGAATTGATTTGACCATCTGCGGGCCGGAAGTCTCGCTGGTGGCGGGTGCGGCAGATGCCTTTGCCCGGCACCGGTTGAAGTTTGTCGGTCCTTCCCGTGCTGCTGCTCAACTTGAAGGCAGTAAGGTTTTTTCCAAGGAATTCATGTCGCGCCACCATATTCCGACCGCCATGTTTTCCGTTTGCGATTCGGTCGAAGCCGCAGAAGATATTTTGACCAACAATTTTCACGGCTTTCCGATTGTCATCAAAGCCGATGGACTGGCTGCCGGAAAAGGCGTCGTGATTGCCCAGGACTTGGCCGAAGCCCGCGCCGCCGTGCAGATGATGATGGTCGAGAAAAAACTGGGCGAAGCCGGTTCGCGCATCCTGCTGGAAGAATGTCTGACCGGGCATGAAACCTCATTCCTGATTTTCACTGACGGGCGCACCATTCGTCCCCTGCCCCCGGCCCGCGATTACAAACGGATTTTTGATCATGATGAAGGCCCCAACACGGGCGGAATGGGTTCAGTTTCCGCCCCTGGCCTGCTGGATGAATACTTGCAGGGTAAATTGTTGCGCAAGATTGCCGAACCAACCCTGGCTGCGTTGCAGGCGGAAGGAATTGTCTATCGGGGCGTACTTTATATCGGCCTCATGCTGACCGAAGCCGGGCCACGGGTGTTGGAATACAACGTCCGGCTGGGTGACCCGGAAACCCAGGTCCTGCTGCCCCGCCTCAAAACCGACTTGGTTGATATCTGCGAAGCCATTGCGGACGGAACCCTGGACCAACTCAACATTGAATGGTCGGACGAAGCCGCAGTCTGTGTTGTCATGGCATCGGGCGGTTATCCCAATACATACACACCGGACCAGCCTATCTCAGGACTCAAGGATGCCTGCCAGGTATCAGGAGTTCATGTTTTTCATGCCGGAACTTCGCGGGACGACCTGACAGGGAAATATCTGACTGCCGGCGGGCGTGTCCTGGGGGTGACAGCCACCGGCCAAACCGTGGCCACCGCCCGCGAACGAGCCTATACAGCGGTTTCCAAAATACAATTCAGCGGCCAACAGTTTCGTCAGGATATCGCCCTGGAATAAACCTGCACCCGCCACCTGACAAGATTCAGAACAGAGGAACCGGAGTCCGAAAAGCAACTCTGTTCCGGAGCATTGTGGAAAAACAGCCAAAAGCTGAAGAGTAAGGTTGAAACTTCGGCGACGTATCTTTATCCTGCACTCCGCACATCCAACTTTTCCAAGGAAACATTCTAAAAGTTCAGTTTCCGGTGTCAGCCGGATTGTTTTGCCCGTGTGAAAAATTACCTCAGCCGAACCCAAAAACTGAATTTACCGCACTTGGCCAGCCAGCGGGTTTTGTGTCCGAGCATTGTTTTTCTGCGCGGAGACAAACTGGGGCTGGCTGTTCGGCTGGCGCAGGAAATCACGGCCATCGGACGCGGGACGGATGCCACCCTTCGCCTGGATGGCGATGATGAGGCGTCGCGCCTCCACGCTCAGGTTCGGATTGCCGAGGGACCGGGAAACACCCGTCAGTTTTGGTTGATGGATTTGGGGAGCACCAACGGCACGATTCTCAATGGCGTGCTGCTTGAGAAATACAAAGAAACACTGTTGCAGGACGGCGATAAATTTTCCGTCGGACGGCATATTCTCAAGTTTGCCATGCTCGATGACCTCGACGAGGAATACCATCAGCGGGTGCATGAACTGATTATGCACGACGACCTGACCGGACTGCTCACCCGCAAGAGTTTCGGAATTGAGTTGGAACGCGAACTGGCCCGCTCCATGCGCCATAATCACCAGTTCTGTATCCTGATGATGGACATTGACTTCTTCAAAAAGGTGAACGATACCTTTGGTCATCTGGTGGGCAGTCAGGTTTTGGCCGAAGTCAGCCTGGTCATCAAAGGAACCCTGCGTGATTCGGATATTGCCGGACGATACGGCGGCGAGGAATACATCGCGCTGTTGCCGGAAACGAACAAAATCCGGGGCGTGGAAGCCGCCGAACGCATCCGCCAGGCGATTGACCGCCAGCCGTTTACGGCATCAGTGCATGATGCCAATGCCAAAAACCACATTACAATCAGCATCGGAGTGGCCAGCTACCCGTATGACGGCACCACTGCAACGGATTTGATTGACAATGCCGACCTTGCGCTCTATCACGCCAAACAGCAGGGACGCAACAAGGTGATTGGGTACAATCCCAACATTACCCATATTCCGCTGAAAGCCTAGCAGGTGACAAGTGACAGGAAAAAACTCTTTCTGCCAGCGACCAATCACCTGTCACCTGTCACTGTCTGTGCAACATCCCCCCACACCTCCCCAAAAGCTGATAGCTGATGGCTGACGACTGAAAGCAGGGACGCTGAAAGCGCTTATGACAACTTTGTACGCCTCCAAATGGGTGTTACCGGTTTCTGCTCCGCCCATCACAAACGGTGCCGTGGCAGTCCACAACGGGGTCATAACAGCAGTTGGACCCGAACCGGAAGTCCGGGAGAAACTGGCTCAGGAAGGTCCCTTTCAGACCGTCAACCTGGGCGAGGCGGCTCTTTGTCCGGGGTTTGTCAATGTCCATGCCCATCTGGAACTGACCGTCATGCGGGGACTGCTGGACGACTTGAGTTTCCATGCCTGGATTCGCAAATTAACCCAATTACGGGCTGAACGCCTGCGTCCGGTGGATTTGCAGGTTTCCGCCCGGTGGGGTGTGGTGGAAGCGCTTCGTTCCGGAGTCACCACCATTGGAGACACCGGCGATTCCGGCGCAGCCATGGATGCCATGGTTACCGGCGGCTTGCGCGGCACGGTTTTTCAGGAAGTTTTTGGAATTGAAATGCTCAAGGCCAAACGCAGCCTGACCGACCTCAAACGCAAGGTCAATGCCATGCGCCGCCAGGAGAATTCCCTGGTGAAAGTCGGCATTTCCCCTCATGCGCCCTACACGGTTTCAAAACTGCTGTACCAGTTGGTCACCGAATACTCCGAAGAGGAAAAACTCCCGGTGTGCATCCATGCGGCTGAATCCCTGGCCGAAGAGGATTTCATGCGTCAGGGAATGGGGCCGATTGGCGAGGCCCTGCGCAAACGCGACATCAAATGGGATGCGCCCGGCGTTTCCACCATCCGGTATTTGAGCGACCTTAACGTGCTGCGGGTCAAGCCGCTGCTGATTCATTGCGTGCGGGCCACCGAAGAGGATATCGGCCTGCTCGCCCTCTGGGGCGCGCGGGTTGCGCATTGCCCGAAATCGAATGCCAAATTTGGCCACGGCATAGCCCCGGCCCTGCAAATGCGCAAACGGGGCGTGACGGTCGGCCTGGGAACCGACAGTGTGGCCAGCAACAACGTGTGTGACCTGATTGACGAAGCCCGCTTCACTGGGCTCCTGCATCGCGCCTCGCAAGGGGATGACCGGTTGCTTCCGGCCTCTGAATTACTGGAATGGATGACCCTCGGTGGAGCCCGCGCCCTGGGATTGGAAAACCGGATTGGAACCATTGATGTCGGCAAAGAAGCCGACCTGACCGCCGTTTCGCTGGCCGGGGCCCACAATCAACCGGTGCATGACCCGGCGGTGGCGATTCTGGCTTCCTCCTCAGCCCGCGATGTGGTTTTGACGATGGTCCGGGGGCGGGTTGTCTTTGACGGCCAGACCGTCCAAACCTTTGATGAAAACCGCCTTCGCAACCAGCTTCAGGACGCGGCGGCACGACTTATCTGAGACAGTTTTGAGTTTTGAGTTTCGAGTTTTGAGTTGAATCAGGTTGGCCCGAACTCCCAAGACTCCCAAGACTCCCAAGACTCCCAAGACTCCCAAGACTCCCAAGACTGAAACCTATGCAGACTTTTACCATTCAGGTTCCGGCTTCGACCGCCAATCTGGGACCGGCGTTTGACACCATGGGCCTTGCACTCGGCCTCTATCTGACCGTGCGTGGCAGCTTTGGTCCTGAAATCGAACAAGGGCGGATTCTCACCACTGGAAACGCTGCCGGAAATATTCCCGCCAACCCGGAAGAAAATCTGATTTGTCAGGTTGCCACTCGGACGGCAACAGCCTGCGGCGTGAACCTGCCACCACTGGCCCTTGAAATTGTCAATGACATCCCGCTCAGTGGAGGTCTGGGAAGCAGCGCGGCAGCCATTGTGGCCGGTGTCTCCATTGTTGAGGCAATACGCGGAGAGGAATTTTCTCCGTCAGAGTTTTTGCGCCACGCCATGGTCTTTGAAAACCATGCCGACAATCTGGCTCCGGCGCGTTTTGGTGGATGGATGACCCTGTGCACCTTTGACGACGGGCAACCGGTCTTTTTCAAGCAGCGGAGCTGGCCTGCAACCGTCAAAATCGTGGTGGTTCACCCTCATTTCCCGCTTTCCACCGAAAAAATGAGGGCGGCGTTACCAACGGCAATTCCACGTGGTGATGTTATTTTTCAAATGCAGCGGGTGCTGTTGCTCACAACTGCATTGGAAGAAAACCGTCCTGATTTGCTTCGCGCTGCCTTGCAGGACCGCCTCCATCAACCTTTTCGGGCACCCCATGTGCCCGGCCTGGAAGACATTCTCAAGCTGAACCTTCCCGGCCTGTTGGGAACCGCTCTCAGTGGGGCCGGCCCTTCGGCCCTGGCCCTGGTCACCGACCATGCGGAGGAAGTCGCCAGTGCCATGCAGACCTGCTTTGCCCGCCACGGACACAGTTCAACCCCCTATTTGCTGAAGGTGGACCCGGAGGGCAGGAAATTGACTCAGGAATGAAGGTGAAAATTGGGATTGAACTTCAACCCAAATGAGCAACCGCTAAAATGAATTTTCCAGAAACTCCCAGGCTCTTTGGGAGGAACTCCGCGAATAGACGGCTCGAATCTGTATATTCCGAAACCCATTCCGGTGAAACATGTCCTTGGCCTGGACCAGGGCTGCATTCTGGTTTTTTTGATTGAAGGAAAACAGGTCCGAAATTTCCACCCGGCGGCATTCTCTCCGTTCAGCGTAAAGCGAGTCTGGCTTTTTTAACTCGGTCTCCAACTCGTCCAACTGATTGAAGTGGTGAATCTCCACTCCCCGACTGAGACTGGTGATGGCTTTTTTCTCAATCACAAACCAGCGGCCCTGCTCATCCACAATGACCCGCAGCGTTTCAGGAACGGCCACATGCACACATGAGACCGCGGTTGCCGCATTCAACCTGATGATAATCTGCGCGTGCGCCAATAGTCCTAACCCCAGAGCCAGCCCAAAGACCAGCAACCGGGGAATCATTTTTTGAACGGTTTCCCGGCTGGGAAGTGTTACCTCTCGCCGCAGGATTTTATTGACGGTGTCGGTTCGAATCAGTTTGACATTCATAGGTGAGCCACAGGGTAGAGGTTAGGCGGGGCATAGAAATGGACATGGGCGAGCCAGTCCGCATCCTGGAAAACTGACCTATCCCCTGGCTTTTGCTCAAAAACGGGAATGTCCACTCTGATATGCCGGTCGGAATCGCGGGGGGAAAGATAGATGCGGATGAGGAGCGTTTGACCTGGATACAAACAATGGAAAGATTTCCTCCCATCTGAGCAAAAGGCAGGGGGAACCCAACTCAAGCTGGATTGACCAAAGGCAGGGCCATATACCGTATGTCGCCACCAGCGGGTATCCACCCAATGACTGAAGCCACCTGAATTTTTCAGCCGGATATTGGCGTAGCCTCCCGCCTTATCAAGTGTCATGCCTTCGTACCGGACTGTGATTTCATCAGTGTGATACCGTACAGGGGGTGGAGGCGGAACAGGTGCCATTTCAGAAGGGATAGGTGCAGGTTTCAGCTCAGAAAGCAGCAGCACATCAGAGGCCCACACCAGATTTATTCCTAATTCCAGTGCCAAGACAAAGCCCAACAACCGGGGAATTATTTTTTTGCCGGGATCCATCCGAATCAGTTTCATAGGAATGATACAGCTCAGGTTCAATCAATCCGGGGGAGTTGAATGGTATCACTTTGACTGGTCAACTGCGTATCAAAACCGGGTTCGCCCAAGTGGTCCATATCTACCATCAAAACATTCATGCGAATCAGTTTCCGTGAATTCTCTTTGGCAACCAGTTCCTGAAACGTCAAAGATTGTCCTGGGTGCAGAATTCGGTAGCTCATATTAAAAAATGTATTCCCACAAATAAATTTGGAGCGAAGTTCCCATTGGCCAGCATTTCGAAATTCCCAGTCCGTAAAAGGATGTTGAAACTCGTCCAGGCAAATGGCTTGACTGCGGTTGGTCATATTCACTATGCGAAACTGCCCGTAGGTTTCGTTATTTGATTTGGTGAGACCATCAAACAAAACCGTAACGGTGTCTTTGCGATAGGATAGATTCACTTTGGTTTCGGTGGGAATGGTCAGGAAAGCTAGAAAATCAACCGCTTCAACCAATCCAATTCCCAGACCACAGGAAAGTGTCGCGCACAACAAACCCAGCAGATGTTTTTTCATATCGGTACTCAGGAAGGAAACCTTGGCAATGGTGACTGTCGCTCCAATTGCGGGGTTAGACACCAGCCAGGCGGAATTGTTCCGGGTTAAAAGTGCTCCCTCCTTTATTTGCATTCACTTTTTGCGGACGGCGCAGTACCATTCGCCATTCAATACATTCCATGTGCCAGAGCGGCTTATGTCATCACTTCCGCAAAAACGACTTTTTACCGTTGCCGAATATTACCGAATGGCTGAGGCCGGCGTTCTTACCCAACAGGACCGGGTTGAGTTGATTGAAGGGGAAATCGTTCGTATGAGCCCAATCGGAAGCCGCCATGCCGGACGCTTAAACCGGCTGCTTGCCCGTATCAACGCCCAATTGAATGAAGAAATCATTGTGAGTGTTCAAAACCCGCTACGCATCAGCGATTTTTCCGAACCGGAGCCGGACATGGCGGTGCTCAAATATCGGGAGGATTACTACACGGAAAGTCATCCAACCCCGCAGGATACGCTGCTTGTGATTGAGCTTTCAGACACAACCCTGGCCTATGACCGGAAAACCAAAGTTCCGCTCTATGCAAGGGCAGGCATTCCGGAAGTTTGGATTCTGGACCTCAACACTGACACCATCGAAGTTTTCAACGAACCGGTGCGGGGCAAATACAAAACCCGAAAATCATTTCAGCGCGGGGAAACACTGGTCTCGCCGCAACTTCCGAAGCTTCACCTGACAGTTGATGAAATTTTTGGCTAAACCACCGAGGGAGGAAAGGGTAATGGCTGCAACAACCGATTCCAAAGGATTTGAACAGGTTTATCTGCCGCAAACATTTGCGGAGTTCTGGCCGCTCTACCTGAGCATGCACAGTCGTCCGCTGACACGGGTGCTTCACCTGTGCGGAACGCTGCTCCAGATTCCGATTATCACGTATGCCGCCCTGACCGGACGCTGGTGGGTGCTGGCAGCCATTCCCTTTGTTTCATATGGGTTCGCCTGGTTTTCTCACTTTATGGTCGAAAAGAACAAGCCCGCCACCTTTGGACGTCCGCTCTATTCACTCATTGCCGATTACAAAATGGTCGGGCTGATGCTGAGTGGGAAGTTGTGGCGGGAAACCATTACCAAGAATTGAGAATTGAGAATTGAGAATTGAGAATTTAAGAAGCCCGTCTCCAAAAGTGATTTGTAGCATTATGAAGAAATCGCAGGCTTTCTTTTAGTTTCTGACTCTCAATTCTCAATTCTCAATTCTCAATTCTCAATTCTCAATTCTTTCAGTAGAACGGCGATTCCTCAATCTCCTCGCCGTAGAGTGCTTCCAGACTGTCGCGCAAAATCTCAAAAGCGTCCATCGGCGTATCGGCAAAGTGGAACAGCTTCATATCATCTTCGGAAATCATGCCCCACTTGACCAGTGCCTCAAAGTTGATGATTTCCCGCCAGTATTCCCGCCCGTAAATCACAATCGGAATCGGTTTCCGCAGCTTTTTGGTTTGAATCAGCGTGAGTACTTCCAACAGTTCGTCCAGCGTGCCAAATCCGCCCGGAAAAATCGCCAGTCCTTTGGCGAGGTATACAAACCAGAATTTCCGCATGAAAAAGTAGTGGAACTCAAACGACAGTTCATTGGAAATGAAATGGTTGGGGAACTGCTCAAAAGGCAGGCTGATGTTGAGCCCAACCGATTTGCCGTTGGCCAGCGAAGCCCCCCGGTTGGCGGCTTCCATAATACCCGGACCGCCACCTGAACAGATAAAAAACCGGCGTTGTTTTTCCTTTAGTTTTTTGGACCATTCCGTCAACAGGCGGGCCAGTTCGACTGCATCCTCATAGTAACGTGCCATCCGCAGGTCCCGGTTAAGCTTGTCCAGACGGCGTTCACCCTCAGGTTTTTCATTCTCCCGTTCCAGGTCAGCCAGCACCTGTTCCCGCGAACGGATGCGCGCCGACCCAAAAAATACAATCGTGTCACGGACTTTATAGCGGCGAAACCGGGCCTCCGGCTCCAGATATTCGCTTAAAATCCGGATGATGCGCGCCGTGGGGCTTTTTATAAATTCCGGATTGTCAAAGGCTTTCATCAGATGATGTATTTTTTGAGTGGAATCGGACATGCGGGTTATTTCTCCAGATTGAAAAAGTTGAGGGTCAGCCAAAAACGCGGATTCCAGGGACGGCCAACTGACTGGCAAGCACAACCGGGGACTTCTGTGGAAGAAAGTAAACGCAAGGCCCGGTTTGTGTCCAGTCAAGGTGACTGATTCAGATTCGGCAACCGACTCGGAAAAAGCTTTTGTTTTACGCGCCGCCTTCCTCCACAATCGAAAACCGAAGCTCCAGACTTCAGAGTGTGGTTGGAAATTCAAAAAATGTGGCGCGATTTGTGTAATCGCGCTTGGAAAAACTATTTGGTTCTGCAAATTGAATAGAAAAGAAGGGTAAAGCGCGATTACACAAATCGCGCCACAATTCCCAAACACGCTCTCATACCGGGAATCCACTTTGCCTATGCTGCCTGAAGAATTGAAGCTTTTTGACTTGCTGCGCCACGACGAGGCAGCCGGAACGATTCACATCAAAAACCGCCGGGTCCTCCTGATTGACGCAGATGCCTTTGGCCTGCTCCGGAAAGGAATCATTGAACAGGTTGACGCTTTACAGGCACGCCGGATTCTGGCTGGTTTTGGATATGCACGCGGATTTCGGGATGCCTTGACCTGCAAGGATTTGTTTGCTCCGCCAGGCGCACGGGAATGGGCTCAGGCCGGAATTCACCTGCATGCCCAGGAAGGGTTTGTTTCCCCCCGACCCAGCTATTACCGAATTGAGCCGGAAGCAGGCATCTTTGAAGCCGAAGGCGAATGGGTCAATTCCTTTGAAGCGGAGCAACATCTGAAACACCTGGGTCCCTGCGAAATACCGGTCTGCTGGACCCTGATTGGATATGCCAGCGGCTTTCAGTCCGCCGTTATGGGCCGCGAGGTGTTTTTCATCGAAACCGAGTGCATTGGCAAAGGCGATGCCCGCTGCCGGTATCTGGGTACCACCGAGGTCGGAGCCCAGAGCCGGTTTTCACAACTCCTGCCCAAGCTTTACAAAACCGCCGACCCCGAAGCAGCCATTGCCGGAGTCCGTCGCCAGCGGGCTGATTTGCAGTTGCTGGTAACTGAGCTGGAACAACGCTCCAAAGAACTGGCCGCCCAGCAGCAACGGGTCCGCGAACTGGAAACCCAGTTGACCTATTTGCAGGAAGCCATCAAGGAAACCTACAACTTTGAGGAAATGATTGGCTCCAACCAGGCATTCCAAAAAGTGGTGCGGGATGTCGGACAAGTTGCCAAATCCGACGCAACCGTTTTGATTTTGGGTGAAACCGGAACCGGCAAAGAGTTGCTGGCGCGGGCCCTCCATGCCCGCAGCCTGCGTGCGGCCAAACCGCTTGTAACGGTCAATTGTGCCGCATTACCGGCAGGTTTGGTGGAAAGCGAGTTGTTCGGCCATGAAAAAGGATCCTTTACCGGAGCCATCCAGCGCAAACTGGGCCGGTTTGAGCTAGCCCACGGAAGCACCATTTTCCTCGACGAGGTGGGTGAAATTCCCCTTGAAACCCAATCCAAGTTTCTCCGTGTGCTCCAGGAAGGGGAATTTGAACGGGTCGGCGGCAGCCAGCCAATCCATACGAATGTGCGTGTCATTGCCGCCACCAACCAACCGCTTGAAAAACTGGTTGAGGCGGGAAAATTCCGGGCCGATTTGTATTATCGCCTGAATGTCTTTCCCATCACCCTGCCGCCGCTCAGGGAACGGGGTGGTGACGTGCTTCTGCTGGCCAGTTTCTTTGTTCAGAAATTCCGGGCCCGGTTCAAAAAACACATTACCTCCATCAGCACCGAATCACTGGAAAAGCTCAAACGGTACCGCTGGCCGGGAAATGTGCGGGAACTCGAACACGTGATTGAACGGGCGGTGCTAATTTCCCAAAGTGATGTTTTGACGGTTGACCTGCCCTTGAGCGCCGAACCGGTGGCACCGGTGCTTCCGGCTTCGGTTCCAACTGCTTTGGTGACACTGGAGGAGAACGAACGCGCTTATATTGCCAAAGTCCTGGAACATACGGGCGGACTGATTGCCGGCAAAGGCGGTGCCGCAGAGATTCTGGGATTGCCCTCGACAACCCTCCGCAGCCGAATGCAGAAACTGGGACTGCTTCCCAACAAAAAGGGATAACCCTACACGATTTCGACACGAAATATCGCTTTGACACGAAATATCGTATCCCTCAGCAAACCAGAAAACCGGTTCATTTGATTCCGTCTGTAAAAAAATGAAATCATGCTCAACCTCTTCCTTTGTTTAGGGTGAAGAATTGTAAGGAGAGACCCGAATCACCTGACCCATGTGCAACTTTGGCCAGGGATTTGCTCTTCTCAAGCAGCACTGGAGGTAACTGCTTATGGCAATTCGAATCACACAAGTCTATTCACCGGAATCGAGCGATGTCCAACTTCGTATCGAAGGTTCAATGAACAGCACCGATGCTGATTTGTGCGCTCACATTTGCCGTGGGGTGCTCGAAAAAGCGGTCGGGAGGGTGATTATTCAGCTTGAAAATCTGGTTTTTCTCAATCAGCAAGGGGCTGACATTCTGTGCTGGATGAAACGCCAGCCCAATGTCAAATTGGAGGGCTGCGGCCCCTTTACCAATCACATGCTTGAATTATGCGGATAAAAACAACTTCAGGACTGAGGACTGAGGACTGAGGATTTTTTATACTACCCCCATCGTTGGCTGACTTTTCCAAATCTGCTTGAGACTCCACTCGGCCCTCAGTCCTCAGTCCTCAGTCCTGATTTATGCCGACCACGGCAACGGAATCACCTCCCCGGTTTCCGTTTCAACCCGCACCGGCGACATGCCGAGCGTTGCCACCAAAAACATGTCCTCATTTCCTGTATTGACGATTTGATGAACGGCGTTCGGCGGCACCACCAAGGTGGATTGTGGTCCAAACTCAACGGTTTCACCTTCAATTGTCACAATCCCGGAGCCACGCAGCACCACAATCACCTCCTCACAATCGTGCCGGTGAACCGGCGTTCCCGCTTGCGGTTCAATGGTTTGCATCCAGGTTTCCATGGTTTGAAGTCCGTGCGGGCGTCCGGCAATCGTTTGGTGATGCAGGCCAGGCAGAGAAAAAGCTTCGATTTCGGAATGTTGAATAACCGGCATACAGTCAATCCTTTCAGAGAAAAAAATTGAAATAAAAACGTCCGCTGCATGAGCAAGCGGCATGTG
Source organism: Blastocatellia bacterium (assembly GCA_019695185.1). Taxonomy (GTDB): domain Bacteria; phylum Acidobacteriota; class Blastocatellia; order Chloracidobacteriales; family Chloracidobacteriaceae; genus JAIBAN01. Next base: position 12,897 of record JAIBAN010000003.1, read on the forward strand.
TGTTCGTCTTAAACCCATCTGACTGGATTCTTGTTTCGGAATTTTTTGGAAACCGGCCATTTCTCTCGGCACGATATTTCGTATCAGCACGATATTTCGTGCCTGAAATCTTTTGGAGCAGAAGCCTGAAATCGTCTCAATAAGTGTTTTTCCGAAGGTCAATTCGATATAAATCAATCGGTTAGCAGGCAGGTCCGGAAATTCCGGAGCAGTTTGGCCCGAAAATTGTTCTTTCTCTGGTTACCGATCAGGTCTGGTCATTTTGGTCAGCGTAGAAATCGGAAAAAGGAGAATCGAGCAATGGCTACTTATTCAAAACCGGAGATTGAAAACCAAGAGCCCGCCCCCCAGGAGGTCGAAGCCGAACTGGAACGACTGGCGGTGCTGCACCAAAACGAAAACCCGGATGTGGCAACCAAACGGATTGACCGTCCCTGGTTTCGTCGCCGGGGTGTAGTGCTGGGATTGGCAGGTACCGCTTTGGTTTTAGGAATCATCTTTGGGGCGCGGGTGATGACGCACGCCTTTAGCCACGAAACGACCGATGATGCTTTTATTGAAAGCCGGGTGGTGCAGGTCAGCCCCAAAGTAACCGGCCATATTGCAAAACTTTATGTGACGGACAACCAGATGGTTCACAAAGGTGACCTGCTGGCTGAAATTGACCCTCGTGATTATCAGGTGAAACTGGAACAGGCCAAAGCCCAACTTGATGCGGCCACCGCCAGGCTGCAAACGGCTCAAATTGGCGTTGAAGTAACCACAGCCACAGCCAGCGGCAGTTTGCAGCAGGCAGCTTCGGGAGTGGATGGCGCAAAATCGCTGGTGCAGACCTCGCAGGCTCAAATCGCCACCGCCCAGGCCAAACTGGAACAGGCCAAGGCTCAGATTGTTACGGCACAGGCCAACCTGGAACAAAGCCGGGCTCAATTGACGGCAGCCGAAGCCGAAGCCCAACGGGCCACTACGGATGCGGAACGGTATCAAAAACTGTTTGAAAGCGGTGACAGCTCCCGCCAGCGCTGGGATTTGGCGGCAACGACGGCCCAAACAGCCAACGCCCAACGGGATGCCGCACGCATGAAGGTGGCGGCGGCGGAAGCCCAGGTTAACGAAGCCCGTGCGAGCGAAGCCTCCGCCCAGGCTGGGCTGCAACAGGCTCAGGCCCAGGTGTTGGGGGCGCAGTCGTTGGTTGGTCAGGCTGCCGGACGGCTGGCCTCGGCCCAGGCGGCTCCGCATCAGGTGGCGGAACAGCGTTCCCAAACCACTACGGCTGCGGCGGATGTGGCACAGGCCAAAGCTGCGGTGGAGCAGGCTGAACTGATGATGTCCTACACGAAAATTTACGCCCCGGAAGATGGCCGGGTGACCCGCCGCGCAATTGAAGAAGGAACTTTTGTTCAAATCGGACAACCGTTGCTGGCGGTTGTTTCCAACGATTTTTGGGTGGTTGCCAATTTCAAGGAAACCCAATTGAACCGGATGCGTCCGGGACAGCCGGTGGACATCGAGGTTGACGCCTATCCGGGAAAAACGTTCAAAGGGCATGTGGACAGCATCCAGGCGGGAACCGGTGCCCGGTTCAGCCTGCTGCCGCCGGAAAATGCAACCGGAAACTTTGTCAAAGTGGTCCAGCGGGTCCCGGTCAAAGTGGTGTTTGATACGCCGCCTGACCCGCAATTCCCGCTTGGTCCGGGGATGTCGGTGATTCCGGAGGTGAAAACCCGATGAGCAGCCAATCCACTCCAGTCGCAACCACGGGCGACCAGGAATGGTCGCCTTCGTTCAACCCCTGGCTGATTGCCATTTCGGTCATGCTGGCCACCTTTATGGAGGTGCTCGACACTTCAGTGGCCAATGTGGCCCTGCCTCACATTGCCGGCAATCTTTCCGCCAGCACCAGCCAGGCCACCTGGGTTTTGACCAGCTATCTGGTTTCAAATGCCGTGGTACTGCCGGCCACCGGCTGGCTGAGTTCGTTTTTTGGCCGGAAGCGCCTATTGCTCGTCTGTATTGGGGTTTTTACTTTTTCATCGTTTTTATGCGGTGCGGCCACCAGCCTCGAAATGCTGATTTTCGCCCGCATCCTGCAAGGTATTGGCGGCGGGGTGCTGCAACCGATTGCGCAGGCGGTGATGCTGGAAAGTTTCCCGCCTGCCCGGCGGGGCGTGGCCATGGCCGTCTATGGAATGGGAATCATCGTGGCTCCCATCATTGGGCCGACGCTCGGTGGCTGGATTACCGATAACTATTCGTGGCGCTGGACGTTTTACATCAACCTGCCGGTGGGGATTATCGCCGTGCTCATGTCGCGGACGTTTTTAGAGGATCCACCCTACATTAAGAACGCGCCACGGGTCAGCATTGATTATATTGGATTTGGACTGTTGACGCTCTGGATTTCAGCCTTGCAAATCATCCTCGACAAAGGACAGGAAGAAGATTGGTTTGCGTCAAGCTGGATTGTCTCCCTGACCGTCTTTTGTGTGGCCAGCTTTATCGCCTTTATCATTCACGAACTGCGCACCCCTGAACCGATTGTCAATTTGCGGGTGTTGCTCAATCGGAATTTTGCGGTGGGAACCGTCCTGATTGGCGTGCTGGGGCTGGTGCTGTACGGCACCACTTCGCTAATTCCGCTCTATCTGCAAAACCTGATGGGTTACTCGGCAGTGGAAAGCGGCATGGCCGTCAGCCCCCGTGGCCTGGGAGCCATGCTCGCCATGATGATTGTCGCCCGCGTCATTGGGAAACTGGATGGGCGCAAGCTGGTCCTGTTTGGCTTTACCCTGCTGGGAATTGCCAGCTATTGGCTGAGTTACATCAATTTGGGCATTTCCCAAAGAAACCTGCTGCTTCCGGTGATTATCAGCGGAATTGCCATGGGATTTATTTTTGTCCCGCTTTCGACGATTGCCACCGGAACTTTGCGCCAGGATCAAATCGGGAACGCCACCGGTATTTACAGCCTGATGCGCAACATCGGAGGCGGTATCGGGATTTCCATTGTCACCACCCTGCTCGCACGGGGCTCGCAAACCCATCAGGCCGTCCTGGTTTCGCATTTGACGCCGTATGATGCCACCTACCAGAACTATCTCACGGCAGTGCAGCAAACCTTTGCCAGAGTTGGAAATCCGGCCACAGCCCTGCAACAGGCTTACGGTGTGATTGGCGGTGTTTTGGCGAAACAGGCGACCCTGCTTTCGTTTGTGGATGCCTTCCGCTGGCTGGCCATACTTTGTTTGATTTGCGGCCCGCTGGCATTTCTGCTGAAGCGCGTGACCAAGCGCGGTCCCATTGCAGCACACTGAAAAGGTCTGAGTTCCGCGTTTACGCGGCAGTTTTGAGTTCCGCCTTCAGGCGGCTTTTGAAAAAAAATCAAAGACCAGCCGCGTAAACGCGGAACTCCAAACTGCCGCCTGAAGGCGGAACTCCAAACTTTTTTCTTACCTTGTAAACCTTCTCCAGTTAAATGATTTCTTCCGGCGGCGGTCCATTTCGTATTGGGCTGAATCATAGAGTGCCTGCACGTCGGGATGGAGCCGGGTTGGGTTTTCCGCCTCTTCAAACAATGGCTGGAGCCGCCCGTTGGCATGGACAAATGCCGTCCGCAGTGGAACCGGGCGTTCCGGGTGATAAACCAGCCGACAGGAAACGCCACGGGTCCACGAAACCCAATCCGCCAGTTCCTGAGCATTGCCAACAGTGGCCGAGAGCATGAGAATCCGGGCGTCCGGCGGGCTGTAAATGATGGATTCCTCCCACACCATGCCGCGTCCCGTGTCGCCCAGGTAATGCACCTCATCAAACACCACCAACCGGGTCAGAGAACCCTTTGAAAGCGCGATTTCGACACCGTTCATCGCATCATAAAGGCCATTGCGGTAAATCTCCGTCGTGGCAATTTTAAGCGGTGCATCGGGGTTGACACGACGGTCACCGGTAATGATGCCGACGTTTTCCGGTCCGAAAATCTGGCTGAATTCACGAAACTTATCGTTGGAAAGCGCTTTGAGCGGCGAGGTGTACCAGGCACATTGCCCTCGCTCCAAAACACCACGAATCGCCTGTTCGGCAATCCAGGTTTTCCCCGAACCGGTCGGAGCCGAAACCATCACATCCATTCCCTGATTGAGCACCAAATCCACTGCTTCCAATTGAAAATCGTCGGGCCGAAAGGCAACCGGTTCCGGCGTCCCGATTCCGGCCAGCAGGCGTTGCACCTCTTCGCGCCGTTTGCGCTCAAGCATCAGTTTCTGAAAATCGAGCGGCGAGGAATCGCGTAGCGCACGCCGTTCCCGCTCAATTTCGGAAATCAGGGAAACTACATTTTCCAACCCCATCGCCAGCAACCGGACGACCGAAGCTGTCGGAATCAAAAGCGGCTGGTTGCCGTGCTGGTAAGACCGGGTGAGTAATTGCAGCAGCAAGTCCACCTGTTCCGGAGTGATTTCCTCATGGTAATGCGACATCCAGTCCCGAATTTTCCGGGGTGACAGATGAACGGTTTCCATCAACAGATGGGCGACTTTGGGATGGGCTTGAGCCAGCGCGACAACTTCCGTAAGCAGGTCTTCGCGGCTGAGTTTGGCAACTCCCCGAACTGCCGGGGCGTCGTCCGGTTCGCCATCGTTTTTCTTTTTCCCAGTCCGGCGTCTGGCGGAATTGGACAAAACAAAACGCAGTTGTCCGACATCCAAGGTTTGAGCGAGGTGCAACAACTCGGCAGCAGTAATTTTCAAGTAGAAGCTCCTTTTGGAAAGATTTGCAGGGCCGCAGGTTTCGAACCCTTTGCGTTGCACGGACGACTTGAGTCAGGCATCATGCCGTAGGTTTCTGCGAAGAAGCAACGGGTGCCGAAAGGACAGACTATGTTTGAGTCATCAATCAAACTCGGAACCATCATGGGCATTCATGTGCGGCTCAGCCGTTCGTGGATACTTGTCTTTGGGGTGACGGCGCTTTTGATGTCGGAATATGTCCGGATGGAATTTCCGGCCTGGAATCCCTTTCAGCGTTACCTGTGGGGCCTGGCAGCCAGCCTGTTGTTTTTCTTTTCCGTTCTGTTGCACGAACTGGGCCACAGTCTGGCAGCCAGGTTCTTTGGCATTCGTGCCCAGTCCATCACCTTGCACCCCTTTGGCGGCATTGCCAAACTGGCCCGTGAAGCCCTGACGCCGGTGGAGGAATTCTGGATTGCCCTTTCCGGTCCCGGTGTCAACCTTCTGTTTGGCGGACTCCTGGCTGTGCTTGGTCTGTTGACCGCCACAACCTATAAAGGTGTCAGCTTTCTGATGCATGAGGTCAGTACCATCAATTTTGTCTTTGGTGCCTTTAATCTGCTTCCCGGATTTCCGCTTGATGGCGGACGGACCTTTCGCGCACTCATCTGGTGGCTGACCAAGGATTACCGGAAAGCCACCCAGTACGCAGCGGTTTCCGGCCAAATCCTGGCTGCCCTGTTCATGATGTTTGGCATCTTTTTTGTTTTTGAAAAACAAGGACTGGGTTTCATTTGGTTTGTCATGGGGCTGTATCTGTTGAGCGCCGCCCGCACCGGCTACGAACAGGCAGAATTGCGGGAACTGCTGCGCACCATTACGGTCAACGACCTTGGCTGGGAGGAGTTGCCCCAGGTTTCCAAAACGCTTTCCCTGCTTGAATTTTTGGCCCAATTTGATTTTGGAATGCGGGACCGTTCATTTTTGGTGATGGATGGGCAGGTGATTGTCGGCGTCGTCAGTTTACAGGAGGCCCGACTGGCCCACGAACAAAACCAACTCACCGGCGAACCAATTCCAACCCTGGCTGACCTGATGACCCCGATTGAACGGTTTGAGCGCATTTCACCCCAAACTGACTTGGGCAGCGTCGTGGAAAAAATGGAATACAGTGAGGTTTCCCTGCTGCCGGTTGTAGCCAACAACGAGTTTCAGGGATTTGTGGGCCGTGAAGCGATTACGAACATTGTGCGCCAACGATTTGGCCATGAAACCTAGCTGAGTGACAGGTGACAGGTGACAAATGACAAGTCAATCTTTAGAGCCTGTTCTCAAGTTTTTTCCTGTTACTTGTCACTTGTCACTTGTCACTTTGCTGAAAGGTCAACCAACCTGTCCGGGATTTGCAACATCGGTAACAGTACATTCATTCAACCTCTGCATTTTCATCATTTCGGAGAAATATTGCTTATGAAGGCTCAAACTAAATGGTATCTCACGCTGGTATTTGGATTTCTGGCCTTGATTGGAGCTGGTCAGGTGGCAGCGGCCAATGCCAAATATACGGTTTATTGCGCAAACGGAAAAATTGAAATTGACAGCCGCTCGCTGGAGCAGATGAAAGCCGCGCGTGGCAACAATGTTTGTGTTTTGGCTGATTTTACCGCCCTGGGCGATGCCGAAAAATATGCCTCTCAGCAAGGCGGCAAAGGCAGCCCCTGTAAATGCCGATAGAGAACAGAACTGAGGACTGAGGACTGAGTTGGCACCTCAAAAATCTAGGTTCCCCCTTTACTCTTACCATTTGCCAGGAAGGAATCACTCAGTCCTCAGTCCTCAGTCCTTTGGATTTATCCTCCTCCCAGTCCCTGCACCGCTTCCAGCAGCACATCAATATCCGCTTCCGTATTAAATGCCCCAGGACTCACCCGCACCGTCCCCAACGGTAAGGTTCCCAAACGGTGATGCGTTGCGGGCGCGCAATGCAAACCCGGACGGACAGCCACACCAAACGAATCATCCAGCACGATTCCGATTTCCTGGGGGTCAAATCCTTCGAGCGTAAAGGAAAGCACGCCTACCCCCCGTTCCGGGTCGGTAGGGCCAAAAATCGAAATTCCTTCAATTTCACACAGCCCTTCCGCCAACCGGGAAAGCAGTCTCATTTCATGTTGATGGATGTGCTCGATTCCCCGGCTGGTCAGATACTCCAGTGCCGCGCCCAAGGCCGCAATGCCAACCGTGTTGGGCGTACCGGACTCAAGCCAGTAAGGAAACTCCATCGGCTGCAATTCCGCCAGCGAGTTCCCGCCTGTCCCACCCTCGCGCCAGGGTGTCAGTTCGGCCCGTTCACCCACATACAGAAATCCGGTTCCGGGCGGTCCCATCAGACCTTTGTGACCGGCAGCAGCCAGCAAATCAATGTTGGAAAATTTCACATCCACCGGAATCACGCCCATGGTTTGGGCAGCATCCACCAGAAAAAGCAGGCCGTTTTCACGGGCGATGGCTCCGATTTCTTCAATGGGCTGCACCGTTCCAATCACATTCGACGCATGAGACAGAATCATTAGTCGGGTGCGGGGCGTAATGGCACGGCGAAAATCATCCGGGTCCACCAGTCCCCGTGCATCAAACGGAAGCACCGTTACTTCAATCCCACGGGTTTCCTGCAACCGCGCCAGCGGACGCATTACCGAATTATGCTCCAAACCGGAAGTAATGACGTGGTCACCGTCCTCCAACACGCCTTTGATGGCCATGTTCAAGCCGTCACTGGCGTTAAAGGTAAAGACGACCCGTTCGGGGGTGGTGGGGGCACCGATGAGGCGAGCCAGCTTGAGGCGGACTTCGGCAAGGGTTTTTTCCGCTTCCAGTGCCGCCCAATGTCCCCCCCGTCCGGGATTCCCCCCGACCTGGCGTAAAAAAGCACCGAGGGCAACATAGACATTTTCCGGTTTGGGGTGACTGGTGGCGGCGTTATCGAGGTAAATCATGGTATTTGCGGCGTGCATCTTGTGATGTTGTAATATGTGATTTGGGGTATTTTACCCACCATTCAAACAAAAACCACTGCCTGATACCATCTCAAACCCTCCTAAATTATTGAAATTCCTGCCAAACTGCCTGATTGACGGGATTCGGGTGCGGATTTTTTCCAATCGGGGCAACTTTTGGGAAATTTCATGTTACAAACATGTAAACTTTGTGTTACAAATATGGAAACAGTTCTAAAGTCTCTTTAGGCTGGATTTCACTTTGTGAGGAGGTTACCCGACATGGTCAACAAGCTTCGTACATCTTTCGCGGTTCGTGCTCTCAACGCAGAGCAAGGACAGGACCTGTCGTCGAATGTTCTTTCCAACTTCCTGGAGTTAGGTCTGGCAATGTTCGGCGGTTTCTTCATTTTGCTGCTTGTCATGGTGTTTGACCGGTAAGCCGCAACTTTCTCCCCAAGTGAGGTCACGCCCAGGTTGCGCTCAATCCAGCCCGCGTCCATTCGCTCAAGCCTCTGAGCGCATCCTGTGATCTCCAATCCGAATTTCCTCCCGCTCCTCTTTCTCCTGTTCCAGCACTTCCTTTATCTTCCTGCCAAAATACCGGTGTTGTGTTTTTCGCCATGAAAAATACCAAGCCTCCGGCCCCAGGTTTTTTCCCATTTCACAGTTCCCGATCCGGCTTGTGCCGAAGGTTCTTATGGTTTCTGATATTTCAAACCGGATTCTGGTCACCACTGCCGGTTTGACGGATGAAGGAACCCGTCGCTCCGTCAATGAAGATGCCTTTCTGGTAGGGGATTTATCCAAAGCAAATTGGAGCAATTCCGCCGCCGTGCAGCAATTTCAGATGGACGATGCGGGCTTGCTGCTGGCTGTTTCGGATGGCAGTGGTTCCTGGGAAGGAGTCTCCCGTTGTCCGGTGATGCTCGATTTTTTTTGGAAACAGGTGCGCAAGTTGTTTACCCCGCAGGACGTGCTCTCGACGCTCCGCCTTGCACTTGAAAAAACCAGTTTCGAGTTTTATCAGCGGTTTGCCGCACAGGAACATCCGGATTTCCTGGGCGGAACCTTAACCGCACTGCTGTTTCACCGACGGTTTGCTTATGCAGTCCATGTCGGGGACTCACGGTTGTATCTGCTGCGCAGCAACGAGTTCCGTCAGATTTTGAAGGACCAGACTCTGGCCCAAAGCATAATTGACCAGGGGCAGCGCCGACCGGAGGACATCGCCGCCTGTCACTTCAAAAATGTGATCCTTCAGGCTGTTGGAGCCACCGAATATATTAAGGTTTCACTGGGGCAAATGGCCTTGCGGCAAGGCGACAGATTCCTTTTATGTTCAGACGGATTGTGGGAAGAGACACCTGATGCAGCCATGAAAAGCTATCTGGCAGAGGCTTCGGATGTCGGAGCAGCCTGTTCCAGTCTGGTTCAGCATGCCATCGGCCAATCCGGAACCGACAATATCACCGCAGTTGTGGCGGAAGTCACTGGTGAGGATTTGCCGTTGCCCCAGGACGGGGAAACCATCGAGCAGACGATATGGGTGCGGTGGGAATAAAAAAAATTTGGAGTATGGCAACGGCCTGTCGGTTTTTTTTCTTAAAAGTCCCCCTCGACTTTCAAGCGCGAGAAACCGGTGCCACACTCCAAATGTCAAGAAAACTCAATCTTTGATAACAATCGTAATCGTCACGGTCTGGGTCAGGCCCTGGTCGTCCTTGCTGGTAAACAACAGGTCATAGGAACCGGCTGGCGAGAGTTTTGTGCTCTTGACCTTGAAATCAACGCAACCGCCGGAAGTCGTCAGAGTGGCGGGCGTGATTTTCAGCCTGGCCGGAAGCGTAGTCGGTGGTGTGATTGTGACTTTGCCGGAATATCCCTGGGCCAGTGCGACACACATGGCGCTTTCGCTGCTTTTTCCCCGATTCAACGTAATCACCGGGTCATGGGGCTCCAGTGTGAAGGTGGCGGTATTGATGGTTTCAACCACCGAAAATGAATTTTTCTTGCGAATCACAGCAGGGCTGTTCCCGCCTGAAAATTCCAGATGCACATCATAGACATTGGTTCCGTCATCAGCCGGAATTGTGACCTGTGCCGTCACCAGCATCCCGTTGCGGGTCACATTGGTGCCCACGTAGGGACCAAATGCAACTTTGCTCGGAATTGATTCAGGAACACCGACGTTGGCCAGTTCCACTGTGATGACCTGGGTGCTCCCCAGTTCCACCGCCGGGGGCTTGACCGAGGCAATCATGGAATCATAGGGACTGCTGCCCACCACTTCGGCTTTCAGGGCGCTCCCCTGACCAACCCGAATCATGGGATTGTTCGAGGTTTCGGGCGTGCCGCGATAGGCTCCGAGAATAAAGGGAAACTTGTTGGGCGTGACGTGGTAATGATACCCCCGGACCGTATCCGTATGGCCGTTGCACTCATCAAGAGCACTTTCCCCCTTGAGGTCACGGGCCATGACGCCTTTGCTTTCATACGGGCCGTAAATCGGAAATCCATCAAAGGCAAACCCGATGACCGGCGAATGAGCCTGCCCTTTGTCTTTGAACGGTGAACGCGAACAAACCGGATATTTGTGATAGTGATAGACGCCACGCTGGTCCGGATGCCCGCAACAGGCGTCCAGCCATTCTTCGGAATAACCGTCAACTGCCACCTGTCCTTCGGCATTGAATGGATTGAAAAATGGAATTCCGTTCAAGGCGACACCGATTGGCCCCATGGGCAAGCCGGTGATGCGGTCGGCAACAGCCGGATTGGTGGGAATCCGAAACGTGAAATTCTGCTTGCGAATCGAATTCGGATTCCGACTGTTGGGAAAGGTCGCAGTCGGGTGATTGGGCCACCCCTGACTTAACACGGTGAGAACCGTATCATCGGCACTCACCCGCAGGTCGCTCACCCCGTCGCGGTCACTGTCCAGATTGAGGTTGGCTGAAAAAGGGTCTTTGACAACGGTCAGAGTCACTGTCGCCGGAGCACTGTCACGTTCGCCGTCATTCACCTGATAGATAAACGTGTCGGTTCCTTCAAATCCGGGGGCTGCCGTGTACCGCAGGTTCGGAGCCGTGCCGCTTAATGTTCCATGCGCCGGGAATTTCACTGTAATGTATCGAAGCTGATTGCCGTCCGGGTCGCTGCCTTTGAGCAGAATCGGTTTGGGATAAGAGCCAAATGCCACTGCCCCAAAGTCGGCTGCCGTCGGTGGATTGTTGTTTGGTCCCAAGGGCTTGAAGGATTTCCCTGCGGCGGCAGTGCAGGCCAGCAATGGCGCAACCAACAACACGATGGTTGTCAAAAACAGGCTGGCACGAAATAGAAAACCTTTCCGCCGGGAAAAAAACTGCTTCATAGGCACCCCTCTCTCCAATCAAAAGCTGAGGCGCAACCGATTTTCCAACCCGGCGGCCTGTTGACGACGCAACCCTACCAAGCCAACGTAAAGCTTTTATTTGGAAGAACCGGGAAAATGTAAAGGTCTCGTAAAGATGGTTGTTTCAACCTCAAATCAGGTCTATATCTGAGTTCTGAGTTTTGAGTTTTGAGTTCCGCGTTCTGAGTTTTGAGTTCCGCCTTCAGGCGGCAGTTTGGATGACAGCCTTGAGCCTGATTGGTATTTGAACAAGAACCATTTCAAAACAACAAAACCGCCGCGTAAACGCGGAACTCCAAACCGCCGCCTGAAGGCGGAACTCAGAACGCAGAACTCAGAACTCAGAACTCAAAACTCCCTCTCAGCCTATGCCCGAAAACGATGCCAAAATTCGCCTTTTGATTGTGGATGACGACACCAAGCTCTGTCGGTTGGTGCGCGATTACCTGGCCCCAATGGGATATCTGGTCGAAAGCGCCCATACCGGGCCGGAGGGCTTGGAAAAGGCAGTGAGCGGAGCCTTTCAAGTGGTGATTCTGGATTGCATGCTGCCGGGCATGGACGGTTTTGAAGTGTTGCGGCGGTTACGGCGGACCTCGACGGTACCGGTCCTGATGTTGACGGCGTTGGGTGATGAAGCTGACCGGATTGTCGGACTTGAAATCGGCGCGGATGACTATTTGCCGAAAACCTTTTCAACCCGCGAGTTGCTGGCCCGGCTGCGGGCTGTCACCCGGCGTTCGTTTTTGACTGCCGAACAGCACATGCGGGTGGAACCGGCGGCGGAAGAATCGTTGACCATCCGCGAATTGCGTGTGATTCCGCCGTCACGCACCGTCACCATCAATGGTGAGGTCTTAAACCTGACGCCGCTTGAATTTGACTTGCTGTTGTGTCTGGTCCGGTCACCCGACCGGGTGTTAAGTCGTGACCGTCTGTTGGACGAAATCAGCGGACGGGATTACGAAGTCTTTGACCGTTCGATTGATGTGCATATTTCAAGCCTGCGGCGCAAATTGGGTGATGACCCCAAAAATCCCCGTTTTATCAAAACCGTGCGCACCGCAGGGTATCTGTTGATGCGCGAAGCCGACCCGTTGACGTGAGTTCTTCATGCGTATTCGAATTTCGCTCTTTTGGAAAATTCTCTTTTGGTTGGGTGTCAATCTGGTCGTGTTGGGCATTGCCTTGCCGGTGCTTTTCAATCTTCAGTTTCATCTGTCACCCAATGCCCGGCTGGCAGGTGATTATGGTGACCGGATTGATGCAGTGGCGCGCCTGATTGCGGCTGAAATCGAAGGGAAAAACCAAACTGAACGGGATGCGGTTTTGCAGCGGTACCGCGATGCCTACCGGGTTGAATTCTACCTCTATACCAATACCGGCATGATTCTGGCCGGACCGGTGGACCCGCTGCCACCCAAAGTCATGCTTGAAATCAAACGCCCGGCCCCGGCTCCGCCGCCTCGCCCCCCACGCAATGGAGAACCGCCGCCAGCCCCGCGCCATCCTATTTTTACCGTCACCACAGCCGACCCGACTCGTTATTGGGTGGGGATTCGGATGCCCCTCGGTGACCCCAGCCAGGCCCCGCCGGTCCGCGCCACGTTGCTGGCTGCTTCGGAATCCATGTCAGGTCACGGGCTGTTTTTTGACCCCAAACCCTGGGCCATCATCATTGTGGTGGTGTTTGGGATTTCAGTTTTGGTCTGGCTGCCGTTTGTGCATGGCCTGACCCGTTCGATTCGACAAATGACGGCTGCCACAGAAGAAATAGCCGAGGAACGGTTTGCTGTGCGGGTGGACCAAAGCCGCTCAGACGAACTGGGTCGTCTGAGTGCCGCCATCAATCATCTGGCCGCCCGGTTGTCCGGGTTTGTCACCGGACAAAAACGATTTCTGGGCGACATTGCCCACGAATTGAATTCTCCCTTGGGGCGGATGCAGTTTGCCCTGGGTATTCTGGAACAGCGGGTGACTCCGGCTGACCGGGATTATGTGGCGGATGTGCAGGAAGAAGTCCAAACCATGTCACGGCTGGTCAGCGAATTGTTGACTTTTGCCAAAGCCGGAATTCGTTCGGCGGAACTCATTCTGGAACCGGTTTCACTGCACCCGTTGGCAGTTCGTACCGTGGCCCAGGAGGCAGCCGATACACAGACACCCGTGCATATCGAAATCGGAGATACTGTCACTGTTTTGGCCCAACCCGAACTGCTCGCCCGCGCCCTGGGAAATCTCATTCGCAATGCCCTCCGTTATGCCGGAGCCAGCGGCCCGATTTTTATTACGGCAACCCAAACCGGCTCGCAGGTGCGGGTGGTTGTGCGGGACAACGGCCCCGGCGTCCCGGAATCCGAGGTCGGACGCCTGTTTGACCCGTTTTACCGGTTGGAACGTGACCGCGCCCGGCAGACCGGCGGAGCCGGGTTGGGGTTGGCCATCGTCAAGTCCTGTGTCGAAGCCTGTCGCGGCACCGTCACGGCCAAAAACCTTTCCCCATTTGGGTTTGAAGTGACCATCACGCTCCAGGCAGTGAAGTAAATCAAGTGAACCCTTTTCTGCGGCAACTTCCTCTGTCGACAGCGTTTTGCGGCATCTGATACAAATCACCTTTCACACTTCGCACACCATCGAAAAAAGTTGGAGCTTGGATTTTCAGGCGGGTACACGGCAGAACTGCTGAAAAACAGTCCTGTCTGATTGACGCCTGCAAGTACAACTCCGGCCTTTTCCTCAATTTCGAACTCCCATCAAGGAGCCGTCATGCCAAGTTGTCACCTTCGTCGGATTGTTTTTGGATTGTTGCTTGCCGGTGGATTCTTTTGGTACAGCACCCAGCTCGCGGCCCCGGTCCGGGCCCAGTCAAGCGCGGTCACCGGGGGAATTGTCGGACGGGTCACCGACATCCAGGGCGGAAGTCTGGGTGGAGCGGTCGTTTCAGCCCGTCACATTGACACCAACCTGAACCGTGAAATCCAGACCGACGAAGCCGGAGAGTTCCAGTTTTTGCAGCTTCCGCCCGGCAATTACGAAGTTAAAACTGCCGTGGACGGATTTGCGGCCCAAACCGTCAAACTCACCCTCACCATTGGCACCACCGGTCTGGTGCGGTTTCGCCTGAATGCCGCCGGAGCCAGCGAAGTGATTGAGGTGCAGGGTAACCAAACCGAAAAAACCACTGAAAGCAGCACCGTTTTGACCCGCCGGCAGATTGACAGCCTGCCCATCAATCGGCGGAATTTTCTGGATTTCGCCCTGACCACGCCGCGTGCCACTGCGGACGGTCTGGGCGGGCAGGGAGTGTTGGCAACTTCGGGAATTTCCTTCAACGGTCAAAGTGCCCGCGCGAACAACATCTCGATTGACGGGCTGGACAACAACGACCGGGCGACCGGGGCTGTCCGGACCACCTTCAGCCAGGAGGCAGTGCAGGAATTCCAGGTGGTTTCCGACGGCTTTTCCGCTGAGTTCGGGCGAGCCACCGGCGGGATTCTCAACATTGTGACGCGCACCGGAACCAATGATTTTCACGGCAATCTCTTTTTCTTCAACCGCAACGACACCATCAGCGCCCGCGATGTCTTTATCCGGGAAAAAGCACCCTTTACCCAAAACCAGTTTGGCGCAACGCTTGGAGGTCCCATCAGACCCAATCGGGTGTTCTTTTTCACTTCGTTTGAACGACTGACCACGCAGCAAAACAATATCGTCACCATTCCGGAAGGGATTGAGCGCGCCGGAAATGCCGCCGGTTTCCGCATTCGCAACGGCCCCTCGCCGTTCTCAGTCGGAAAATCCGTCTTTCTGGCCCGCACCGACATGCAGCTCAGTGCCAATGACTCCCTGTGGGTGCGTTATAACAGTGGCTTTACCAACGACAGCGCCTATGAGCCTTTTGGCGGATTTACCGCTCCTTCTGCCGGAGGTCGCCAGAAACTGACCGAAAACACAGTTGCCGTGGGAAACACCTATGTCAGCCTGGGGCAGAATCTGGTCCAGGAAACCCGGTTTCTCTACAGTTGGCGCGACCAAAGCATTTTGCCTTTTGACGGTGGCCCGGCGGCTCAGATTGATTCCGGAGCCGGTTCCGTCCGCGCCGGGCGGGCCAACCTGCTGCCCAACTTTCGGGACGAACAGATTGCCCACCTCATCCATAACCTGACCCTGGTTCGAGGTGCACATCAGTTGAAATTCGGTGGTGATTACCAGATGTTCCGGGGCCTTAGAACCAGTACGCCGATTTTGTTTGGCGGACTTTTCAACTTTGGCGGGCTGGGATTAAGCCGGATTCTGCCCATCCCCAACCTGCCTGCGATTTCAGCAGAAGCCTGTCTGGACCCACAACGACGAACCCCGCAGGAACGTGAAGCCCTCAATCGCCTGTCCGTGCTGCTGCCGGAAATTTATCCAACCTTTCCGAAAAACATTCCGTTGGCGGATATTCCATTGCCGATTTCCTATCTGCAAGGATTTGGCAAACCGGTATTGAAATCAACCAGCACCTATTCGGTGGCGGCCTATGTTCAGGATGAATACAAGGCAAGGTCCAATCTGCTGCTCAAAGCCGGCCTGCGCTACGACCTGAACCGCATTTTCGCCCAGCCGGACAACGCCGGAAACTTCAGCCCCCGCCTTGGTTTGGCCTGGCAGCCACAGCGGATTCCGCGACTGGCAGTCCGGGCCGGATATGGACTGTTTTTCGGCGGTTCGATTGCAGCCAACAATATTTCTTCGAAATTGCTCGAATCCGGGCAAATCGTGGTGCGCGGCATTCCCTTCCCGTTTTCCATCCTGCCGCTGATGCTGCCGAACGAACGTTTTCCGGAGTCGGAAATGCTACCCCAGGGGCTGCCGTTTATTGCCCAACTCGGAAATACCACCAGATTCCAGCCTGACTTGCGGAACAGCTATTCACAACAGGCCAACCTGACCCTGGGCTATGCCCTCACGGACTCGTTGACACTTTCGGCGGCTTACACCTATGTGCGCGGTATCAAACTCCAGTCGGTACGTGACATCAATCCGATTATCCGGTTTGAGCGGGATTTGGTCGTCAGCGCCATTACGGGCCGGGTGGACCCGACCCAGGGAACCGTCTATGAAATCGAATCAGCTTTTGACAGCTACTATCATGCCTTCACTTTGGCACTGGAAAAACGGCTGACCCGGCGGGCCAACTTCCTGGTTCATTACACGCTGTCCAAAACCATTGACAACGCCTCGGATATTTTCGTCGGCACGGTGGAGGTCGGAAACACGCTCCAGCCGGGACAGGAACGCGGGCTTTCCCTCCAGGATGCCCGGCAGCGGCTGACGGCCAGCGGGATTTGGAATCTGGATTACACCAACCATCCGCTGTTGCGTGGATTCCAGATTTCGGCCATTTTCAACGCCCGCACCGGGCCACCTTACAACCTGCTGGCAGGGATTGATTTGGATAACAGTGGTGATACTCCGACTGGGGACCGCCCGCCGGGATTGGGTCGCAATGTGGGCATTGCCCCCGGTTTTATCGCCCTCGATGTGCGCCTGTCCCGTTTGTGTCACATTGGCGAAAAAGTCCGTCTGGAAGCCCTGGCTGAAGGGTTCAATATCCTGAATCGAACCAACATCAGTGAATTGAACCGGGTCTTCCCTCCGGCAGTGCCGCTGCCGGGTCAGAATCCGACATTTCCGCTGCCGCCCAAAGACGGCAGCCGTTATTCGGCTCCGCCCAACCGCTACCGGAATGCCTATGCCCCGCGTCAGTTCCAGTTTGGCGTACGGATTACGTTCTAAAAGGTCAAATTTTTACAATACGGATTTCCTGCGTCTGCATAAACTGAACGCCTCAGACGTGCTCGACCACTTTTGTTTTGAAATCCGAAGGAGTGCAGAACATGACGCAACCCGTAAAACCAATTCCCGACGGCTACCACATGGTTACGCCGTACCTTACCGTTCCCGATGCCGAAGCCACCATTGCTTTCCTGCAAAATGCTTTTGGGGCTGAGGTTACGTTCCGCATGAATGGCGCGGATGGCACCGCCCAGCATGTTGAACTGCGAATGCGCGACTCCATGCTGATGCTTTCCCAGGCACGGGGTGAATGGAGTCCCCTGCCAGCCTCGTTTTATCTTTATGTGACGGATGTGGATGCCGTTTACCGGCAGGCACTGACAGCAGGAGCGCAGTCCATTGCCGAGCCGGTCAATCAGTTTTACGGCGACCGGAGCGGTGGGGTCAAAGACAGTGCCGGAAATTCCTGGTGGATTGCGACCCACGTCGAGGATGTGGACATGGAAGAAATGGAGCGACGGGCCCAGGCCGCAGGAAAAGTGTAACTGTGAGTGGTAAACGATAAATGGTGAATGGAATGGTTGAATCAACCATTCCATTCACCATTCACCAATTTCCAATATTGTTTAGAGCATGGGGGCAATGTAGCGAACTGCCTTCAACTCGGCCAAAGCCTCCAGTTTCTCGATGGCAATCCGCCCGACCACCAGTTTGGCGGTTTTGGTTTCGGCCACCACCTCAAATCCAAGTTTCTTCAAGGCATCCATTGTTTCCGGTGTCAGGTCAGCCAGCCGGACCTGAATTTCAGCCTTGCCGTTTTTGACGAAACTGGCTTCTTCAGCAGTCGGAGTGGTCACTTTTTTCTTGAGACGTTCGACGATGGCAGCCACCGAAGCGTGAAATTTCGTCGTTGTGGTTTTGGTTACGTCTTTGGGTTGATTGACCGGGCCATTCGAATCGGTTCCATCCAGCAATACATTGGTTGAGCTTGCCCGTTGTCCGTTGATGGCCACCGTCTTGGAATCGGTAGCGGATTTTGTGACTGGCTGGACTGCCCCCGCCGAAGCCGGTTTGGCTGGGTCCACTTTTCTCTTTTGACCTGAATGGTGGGGAGTTGACGGTAATTCTTGGATTTGTCGCTCCGTAACTGTATTGCTCAATTGTGCGTTTCCACCGCTGCCGTTTCCAATCAGGCCAGGCGTCAAGGTTATCAGTTGCAATGATTGCCGCCCATTGACTGGTGTTTCTTCATTTTCATCACCGGGAAGAACTTTTTGGCTGACACCTTCAGGAAGCTCGACCGGCACATCCACCTTGCGCGGCGTGCCGCCGTCGGTGATGACGAGTTCCTCCACCGCCACAAACGAGGTGAACTGCGTCAGCAACCCGTATTCCAACCCCATCTGCGTTATCGTTTCCTGCACGTTTCCCTTCATGGCGTGCTGCTGCGCTCCGCCGGGGTCCTGGTTCATGAGGTCGTCAATCCGCGCCCGCGCCCAGAGTTTCGCCAGTACGTCGTGCTGCGGTTCGCGTTCCGGCAGTCCAAGCTGGATGTCGCGGGTCATTTCCCGCCCGAACATTTTCCCCCGCAGCCGCGCCACTCCTGCGCCCTTGCCCGTGTAGCGTCCGAAAATCACCACCGGCTTGGCGCTGAAGAGGTCCGGGATTCGCTTCGGATAGACATCCGCCACCGGCAGCCCGCTCCAGTCCACGCTGATGTCGGTCAGGAGCGGGTTGCGCACCCGTTCGTGAAACCGGCGGGCGGCGGCGGAACCGTCATCCGTCAGGCTCACAAATTCCGCCTCGCCCCGGCCTGCTTCCGCCATTTTTTCCAGCAGGAAGCGGTTGACCGAACTCCCAATCCCAAAGGAAAACACCCGCGCATTCGGATGTTTCTGAATTTCGCCAATGATTTCGAGGTCGTTGCCCACATACCCGTCGGTCATAAAACAGACAATCCGAAGGTGGCCCTGGGCGTCCGAGGGGTCGAGTGCCGCCCGGATGGCCTTCATCATTTCAGTCCCGCCCCCGCCGCTGCGGGATTTGAGAAACTCCTGGGCTTTGGCCAGATTGGCCGCCGTGGCCGGCACCGGTTGCGGAAAGAGAATATGGGTGTCGCCGGCAAAGGTAATCAGGTTGAAGGTATCCTGCGGATAGAGCCCCTCCAGCGCCAGCTTCATGCATTCCTTGGCTTTTTCAATCGGAAAGCCGTCCATCGAGCCCGACGTGTCGAGCACAAACACCAGTTCCTTGGGGTTCACGTCCGGAGCCCGGACCACCTGCGGCGGTTGCAAAATCATGGTGAAAAAACCACCCTGCCCGCCCCGGTGGAGCAGCACCGCATCCTCGATTTTTCCACCCGCCACATCATAGCGAAGGATGAAATCGCGGTTCGGAATGTCGGCCAGGTCGCGCAACCGCACCGTGGCCTGCCGGGGACTGGCGCTTTCGCTCAGAATCTCATGCGTGGTGGAGCGAATGCCCGTCAGCGGCACCCCGGCGTCAAGCGTGATTTCCAGCGAAATGTCATGGCCGGCCCGCGTTCCGGCGGCTGCCACCGGCGGCGCAATCCGGCTCGCATCGGGCACCTGGGTCGTGTCCGGCGTCTTCCGCTGGGCGCTGCTCCCGGTCGGAGTGCCGGGGTTGTAGCGCGGCCCGACCACCATCGGAAACACGAATTCATAGGTGCCCGCTTCATATTTGAGCGTCTCGACATAGCTGATTTGTATCGAAACCGCCTCGTTCGGCAGGATGTTGGCCACCGCCTGGGTGAAGATGTTGGGCCGCTCCTGGTCCAGCAACGCTGCCGCCTGCCCCGCGTTTTTGGCCGCTTCATAGATGGCCTGGGCTTCCTCCCGCCGTTTGATTTTGCCCTGCACCACCCGTTCCCCGATGCGCATCGTCATCCGGTCCACCGCCGCGTTGTGCGGCAGCGGGAAGGTATAAACGGCTTCAATTTTTTCGGCAAAGGGATTGACGAATTCCTGGGTGACGGTCACCCGCGACAGAAAGCCGCTGATTTCCGCTTTGACATCCGTGTGTTTGAGCGGGCAGGGCCGCACCGCTCCCTTGCCATCGGTACTGAGCAACGCTCCCGAAGCAATCTGGGGGCCTGCCGCCACTGTGCTGGCTTGGCCCGATTGAGTTTGTACAGCCAATAAAATCGCCCAGGTCAGAAATGACAGGGCAAAAAATGAAAAGACTCCGCGACGCATAAATCATTCTCACTTTGGTAGGACTGGATTGCTGGTGTGGTTCCATAGTCGCTACCAAACAAGAATGGTTCCCATAAAAAAAGGACTGAGGACTGAGGACTGGGGACTGAGGAATGGCAGGATTCAGATGGGTTTATGGTCCATGCACACAAACTTCCATCTTGCGGGGAATGTAATTGGCGGCAATAAACTGGAAGTCCGGGTCTTGTTCGACCAAGGCAAAAAAGGCTTCCAGGGTTAAGTCATTTCGACGGATAGATTTTCCGGCGACTTCATCCCGGTCTTCGGTGGCGTTGTAAGTAAACCTACACTCTACGTCTGTCATTCCAGAATATTGTGCTTCGAGTTTTTCATCTTCAAAGAGGTCAACAAATTGGTAATAGATAAGTGTTCGCCTGAAAATGACCTGCAACTCAGGCAGTGTTCTGTACTCAGGGAAGTATGTTTCAAATCCAAAATCTTCTTCATACCAATTACCCCCCACTTCCAACCTTGCAAAATCAAGCCGCCGGTTTCCCACCTGAACGGTGCAAAATTTCTTGAAAACCTCCCAAACCGGTTGCAGACTTGTCTGGTCCGGATTGATATTGGCCGCTTCCAGCATCCGTTCCAGGTACTCACCGGCGGCTTGAGGGTCAGGCAGTTTCGGGTCTTTCATCCCTACTTTTCTCCTACCACTTTGTAAATTTCCTCTTGGTCAAGTGAAGCAATGATTTCCCTGAGTTTCCCAAGTGACGGGGTAAATGAATCCTCGGCAAACAGCTCAAGAGTCTTGGCACCTTCCTTGAGATAGGTCAACTCATCATCAATCCGGCCAATATCACTGGTCGAATCAATTCCCTGCGGTAAAAGCGGGTGGGTCACGGCAAAACGGGCTGCGACATAATAGGCCCCGTCTTTGGTCAACCCTTGGAAACAATAGGTCAGTTCTTCATTATTGAGCGGGTTGAGATACATTTCCTGGCTGTATTGAGTCAGGTAAAAGACCCCTTCCACATCCTTGAAATCAACATACCGGGCTTTGCTGATAAATGACTTTCCGGCGTTGTTAAAAGGCAGTTCATAGGTAAGTTGCTGCCTATCGAAAGGGAATGATTTCCGCGCCAGCAATTTTCGCATTTGTTGTGCTGAACCATAGGTGGTTGGGTATGTGGTGGCAAAATCAGGCGCGGTCAGGTCGGTCAACGGAATAAAAGCAATAAAACTGTAGGCCGGAAAATAATACCTCGGCCCGCTGTCGAAGCCCGGCAGTGGGCGTTTGTCCTCCAAACTGAAAACAATATGGGCCGGTGTATCAGCCGGAAAACCACCGGCATCAAGCACGGTCGTTCTGGACCTCGGATGTCGTTCAACCATACCATAATCGTTGGGGTCAAACCGGAAGGGTACATCCAGCACTTTGGCTGGTTTGATGCGGACATGTTCAACTTCCGGCTGAGGCAGGTTGAACCAGGAAGAGAAAAACAGAAGCAGTGCTGCCACAAAAGGCAAAAGTGAATAGCCCATCATAGACAAATCTCGCGTTTCATGAGTTTCCCGGCTGTTTTGTCTGCTTGCCCGGAAAAACAGGGTGAGGCATTTTCAGCACCTAAATTTATTCAAGGAAGGATACTTGTTATGTTTCGTACTTTTTGGATTGGAATTTTATTGACGGGGTTACTGATTGTCCCCTCAATCGCACAAACCCCAAAAACAAAACCTGAAACAATCCCGATGACACAATTGGTGGAGCGTTTTCTTCAGCAACCGGATTATGCGGCTGACCAGACTCTCACATTGAACGGAAAGGCTTCCCACAAAAAATATGCTCAAAAAGGAAAGAAAATTCGGGAGGTGTTCTACCTGTTGGAGGATGTGGAAAACCTCAAAGATGAGTCTTTTCGGCAATATCCATTGATTGCCCTGCGGGGAATTCAGCCAACCCCTGTCTTTCTGGATCCACAAACGAAGGTTTATGCCGATGTCCAGGCAAATGTCCCCGTTTCACCAGTGGACATGGCAATGCTGTTGCGAAATCTGCCAGCGGAAGTAAAGCAATCCAATGCCGTCAAGCTTGAATCAGTGACGATTGCTGGTTTGAAGGCCACTCATTACCGCGTGGCTTTTCCAGGTGAGAAAGCAGGATTGCATTTTTATGTTTCCGATGACCCAAGTGGGTTGTTGCTGAAGTTTGAGTCAGACCCGGAAACGGGACTCCAGGGAAGTTTTGTCTGCTCAAATATTTCGTTTGAGATTCCGGATGAATGGTTCCAGATTCCGAGCGATTACCGAAAAGTTGAGCTGAAAACGCTGATGTTGGATGTGAAACAAAAAGCGACCCGGTAACCGGATTTCAGCCAGTCACCTGCCATTGTTGGCGAAACCGTTCATTCAACTGACAGGCCAAATCGTAACTTTCCAAGTTTTCGGCAGTGCGGATTTCCTGCCGATGCTCGAAAACATAGGCAATCAGGTGAACAGTTTCCTCCAGTGACTGAACCTGATACAACGGGCCAGGGCCGGGAATCAAAATCGGAGGGGTTTCAACCACCCAACACCCCTCCTCCTGCCATCCATAACAAATCCAACCACCTACTTCCAACCCTAGCGATTCGTCATAGTTTATCTCGCCCAAGACCCGGATTTGTTTTCGATAGGCAGCGGGATTGATTTGGGCGACCAATCCCAGCTTTTGCAAAAAAGGTTCGACCTCAGCCAGTTCCATAGATTGCGTTCTTATGCTGAAAACCGCCGGGGGGAAAACGACGCAACCGGTACTGCCGGGTCTTCACCAACAATCAGGGAGGCAATGATTTCCGCTGTGATGGGCGTCAGCAAAATCCCGTTGCGATAGTGGCCGGTGGCACAGAACAGCCCTTTCAGGTCGGTTTCACCAAGAATCGGCAATTGGTCTTCCGCCAAAGGGCGCAGCCCCGCCCAGGTCTCGAGCAGTGGCATCTGGGCCAGTCGGGGCACAACTTCAATGGCTCCGTTCAAGAGTGCGGCGACACCTCCGGCAGTAACGGTTTTCTCATATCCGCCATCTTCGACAGTGGCACCAATCACCAGCCTGCCGTCACGGCGCGGAACCAGATACGCCTGCTCAGTGCGAATGACATGGCGGAGCAAGGTTGGCGGCTGCATGTCGAGCGCCAGCATTTGTCCGCGAATGGGGCGCACGCTGGCCTGCGGCAGCCGCAGGAGTTCGCGCGGCATCTGGGCTGCCCAGCTTCCTGCGGCATTGACCACCACCGGAGCCGACCAGCGTTCCAGGCCGACCTCAACGCCGGTTACCCGGTCCCGTTCAATGCACACCTTGAGATTGGCGGCGTTGCAGTGGATTTCGACTCCGGCTGCATAAACAGCGGCAATCAGTGCTCGTGTCAGACGGCGGTTGTCCACCTGCCAGTCATCCGGGAGCCAGACGGCTCCGGTGATGCGTTCGGAAAGGTGCGGTTCGCGGCGGCGGGTTTCCTCAGCAGCTATGAATTCGGCCCGTAATCCTGCTTTTTGTTGCCAGTCCGCAAATTTCCGGAGTGGTTCCGGGTTTTCCGCAAACGTCGGGAGCAAGGTGCCTTCAGTACGCAATTCGACATCAATTCCGGTTTCCTGCTGGAGGCTGGAGGCAAAATTCCGATACAAAGCCCGGCTGGCCAGACAGAGGTCAAGCATGACGCCTGGTCCAGCAGCCTCAGCCTGGGGCGCGAGCATTCCCGCTGCTGCCCAGGAGGCCTCGCCGCCCGGCTGGGCATTGCGTTCAAAGAGGGCCACCTTTTGGTTTGCCTGGGCCAGCTTGCGGGCAATCGCCAGCCCAATCACGCCGCCGCCAATGATGATGACATCTGTTGTATGAAGTTTCATAAGGTTTTGGTTTGGTTGAAAATATGGGCTTTGGCAGTTGGAACGGCAACGACTCCGTTGCAGGTCCGGCCAGACAAAGAGACGTGCAGGATATGGCACAGCCGGAACCAAATCAAATCAGCCGAACGTCTCAGCCAGGTTTTCATGTGCCTTGGACAGTCCATTACCACGAACATCACAACCTCAGTCCTCAGTCCTCAGTCCTCAGTCCTCGGTCTTCAGTCCTCAGTCCTCAGTCCTTTACACCGGTTCCGGGCATTCTCAATTCCGAAAATTCATTTATACTGTCCGGCTATGGAACACCTGGAAAAAATCGCAGTCGCAATGAGTGGAGGCGTGGACAGCTCGGCAGTCGCTGCCCTGCTCAAGGAACAAGGTCAGGAAGTCGTCGGGCTTTCCATGCAGTTGTGGAACCAGCGCCGCATCAATGTTGGTCCGGATGGCGAACCGCTGCCCTCAAAATGCTGTTCGCTGGACGACCTCTATGATGCGCGGACGGTTTCCGCCCATCTGGGAATTCCCTTTTACGTGCTCAATTTCGAAGAGGATTTTGAGAAACACGTAGTGGCTCCGTTTGTGGCCAGCTACCTCAACGGCAATACGCCCAGCCCCTGTGTGGCCTGCAACAGCCGGCTCAAATTCCGGACGCTGGTCCGGCTGGCTGAGGAAATCGGAGCCTCCAAGGTGGCCACCGGGCACTATGCCCGTGTGCAGTTCAACGAAACCACCGGACGTTATGAATTGCTCAAAGGGAAGGACCTCAACAAAGACCAGTCCTATTTTCTGTTTGAACTGACCCAGGACCAACTGGCACGGGCCAGCTTTCCGCTGGGCGAGCTTTCCAAGCCGGAAGTCCGCGACATTGCCCGCCGCAACGGGTTGCCGACGGCGGAAAAATCGGAAAGCCAGGAAATCTGCTTCATTCCGGACGGCAATTATGCCCGTTTCATCGAACGCTACGTGGCCGAAGCCGGAGGCAGCGTCAGTGCAACCCCGCAATCACCGGTGGCCCCGGCGTTGGTCCAGTTGGGTTTGCGCCGGACGGTTCCGCAAGCCGGAGAAATTGTCCATGTGGATGGCCGGGTGCTCGGCAAACATGACGGAACCCACCGCTACACGATTGGCCAGCGGCGTGGCATTGGGTCGTTTGGTGACGGTCAGCCGCTCTATGTGGTTGGTATTGATGCCCTCAAACGGCGGGTTGTTGTGGGAAATGCCGACCATCTGCCAGGCAAACAACTGATTGCCGCACGGGTCAACTGGATTCAGATTCCGGAACTCACCGAGCCACTGCGGTGCAAGGTCCGGATTCGCTATCGCCACGCGGAAGCTGATGCCGAACTGCATCCGCTCCCGGATGGAAATGTGCGGGTGGTGTTTGATGAACCACAGCGAGCCATCACGCCCGGTCAGGCCACTGTATTTTATGACGGCGACAAGGTGGTTGGTGGTGGCTGGATTCTGGCCGACTGAGTTTTGAATTTTGAGTTTTGAGTTGTTTGTTTTGAATTGTTTGTTTTGAATTGAAAGCGCAATACCAGGAGGTTGTTATGCCCGAATCAGTGCAAACCGTTGCGGAAACTCCGCCTGAAGTTCAGGAAATCATTGACCGGTTGCCTGATACGTCTCAGATCTACAGCGAAGAACCGGAAGCAACCGGACTTTCGCCCGAAGTCCAGGAAATCATCAACCGGCTGCCTGACACTTCACAAGCGTACAGCGAGGAACCCGAAATGGAGAGTTCACTTCATTACCTGCAATTGTTGTTGCTCGTGACCAGTCTTGAATGGTTATGGCGGGAGCAGGAAGACTTTTTTATTGGTGCCAACCTCAGCATTTATTTTAGTGCCAAACAACTGAAAACACGTGACGTTCGAGGACCGGATTTCTTTCTGGTCAAAAATACGGAAAAGCGCCCCCGGAAATCATGGGTGGTATGGGAAGAGGGAGGCCAATATCCTGATTTGATTATTGAATTACTCTCGGCTTCAACCGCCAAAACCGACCGGGAAACCAAAAAGAAACTGTACCAAAATCGGTTTCGAACCCCGGAATATTTCTGGTTTTCACCTGAAACTCTTGAGTTCAAAGGGTTTCACTTGAAAGACGGAGCATACAAACCAATTCGGCCCAATGCACAAGGTCACCTCTGGAGCCAGGCACTGGATTTGTACCTGGGAGTCCAGGACGGCAAACTGAGGTATTTCACCAGTACCGGCCTGTTGGTTCCAACGCCGGAAGAAGCTGCAATCCAGGAAATCCACCGGGCACAGGAAGCATTCGCCCAAGCGGAACAGGAAGCCCAACGGGCGCAACAGGAAGCTCAACGGGCACAACAGGAAGCTCAACGGGCCGAAAAACTTGCTGCTCAACTGCGGGCTCTGGGAATTGAACCTGAAGCCTGATTTCCGTCAAAAGGCAGGAGACTCAAATGACCGAAAGAACAAAAAAAACACTCAAATCAATTGGTATCAGCCTGCTCTTTTGGCTTTTGTTTTGGGGAGGGAAGGGTTTGTTTTATGACTCCGCCAGCTATTTTTACGTTTTAGCAGCAACAGAGTCCATTCCACATGGAACCGGCAGAGCAGCAGTCAATGGCCGTTTATTTGGGTTTCAGGCTACTGAAGTGGCTGATATAAAAAAAGAGCACTGCGGGTATTGTGGAGGACCTGGAGATGTCCCAAATGCCAAAGTGTACCGGTATGTTTTCAAAACTTCCCGGCAGGAACTGCGATGTTATTTGTGGTTTGACCAGCAAGACCGACTTTTTTTAATCGGACCCGACTACGAATAACCCAAAAACCAAAACTCAAAACGCTTTGAAAATGAACCGCTCGACGGCTTCAGCCAAGCCTTCCTCAGTGTTTGAGGCCGTTGGGTGAAAACCCATTTCCTGAAGCGGTGGCTCGGCGTTTCCCATCAAAACCCCGTAACCGGCGTAGGTGAGCATTTCCACATCATTGAAATTGTCTCCGACTGCCATCACGGCTTCCTGCTCAATTCCATAAAATTCCGCCAGAAACTCAACCGCCGTTCCTTTTGAGGCCAGCGGATTGAGCAAATCCAGAATCGTCATATCGTTTTTCGGATACGCAGTCACAAGCAGCCGGGCGGCATCGGGCAGGGTGTCGGTCAGGAGTTGGGCCAATTCAGCCATCGGAGCGCTTTTTCCGATAAACATGACCTGAATGACTGCCTTGCCGACTTCATCAAAGAGGCTGTCCACATAGCGGACATACTTTTTGTTGATTTCCAGATAGCGGCGGAGCGGTGCGTTTCCTTCGGAAATGCCGTCAGTCAGAATCAGGCCGTCGCCCTCCGGGTCAATCATTGTGAGGGTGTCAGCTTCGTAGCGTTTGCCAAACTCGATAAGGGTTTGTGCAACTTCACGTTCCAGTGCGTGATAGGCGTAGATGGATTTCGTTTCGAGGTTTTTAATCAAAGCTCCGTTGTGGGTGACAATGGGCGTTGAAATCCCCAAGTCCTGGGCCACCGGACGCACGGAATGGAACCGTCGCCCGGTGGCCAGCACCAGGTGGACGCCGTATTCGGTTTCGGCTCGGGTCAAGGCACGGCGGGTGCGGTCCGTCACTTTTCCATCGGGGGTCAACAGCGTGCCGTCCACATCCATGGCCAGCATTTGAATCGGTTTCATAGACTGCGAATCTACCACTCAAAAAAACGAGCCTGCAACGGCCCCTTCCTGCCGGAAATGAAATTTGCAACTGTTGGTTGTGGGCACCAACGGGGCAACGTATACTGCCGGGACATTTGTTTCCCGCATTGTGGCAGACGGGACCAATATAATTATAAAGCTGTGCTATGGCCCGAAGTATTCGACGACAACTCTTTTTCTTTGTTCTCCTGACGATTGTACTTTCAGGCAGTTATTTCGGTTATACCTACTGGCGGATTCACCGGTATGATGACTTGATTGCACGGGTGGCCAAAACCTATCGGCTGGACGCCAAACTGGTCCGGTCCGTGGTGTATGAGGAATCCTATTTCGACCCCAGTGCCAAAAGCCGGGTCGGAGCATTGGGACTGATGCAAATCACGCCGGTGGTGGTGACAGAGTGGGAACAAACCAGCGGAGACACGGCAGAACCCCGCAAGTTTGTTCAATATTGGGTCAAAAAATACCCCCATGTTGCACCCAATAAAAATAACCCATCCTCGGGTGAACTGCTGACCAACCCGGAAATCAATCTTCATATCGGTTGCTGGTATCTGGACCACCTGCGCCAGCGTTTTACCGATGAAACCCAAAAACTGCCCATGATGCTGGCCGGATACAATGCTGGCCCCAGTCAGGCCGAGCGGTGGAGGGATGTAGTCCGCTCAAAATCAACTCTGACCGAAGACGAATATATTCAGCGGATTGATTATCCGGAAACCCAAAATTATGTCCGCCGCATCATGACCCGGTACCGGAAAAAAAATACCGTTTTTGATTTTTAACCAATAAAACCGGGGATTTCGGGTTTTTGCCGATTTCCGGTCCGAATTTTGAGGTTGGCCGATGCCTCCGTGCATTAAAACACACAGCCACAATCAATCGTCACGGACGCGACCTTATCAAAACCGAAGACCATCAAAACCCGAAAACAGCCGCCTGAAGGCGGAACTCAGAACTGCCGCCTGAAGGCGGAACTCAGAACTGCCGCCTGAAGGCGGAACTCAAAACCCAAAACTCAACACCATGCCTTCACTTGTGTATCCGCTACCCGCCCGCCCGCGTCTGCGCCACCTCAACGTGATTCCGGTTGAGCTGAACGGCGAGCGCCTGATTGCCATCCAGGACCCGCAACAGTTCACTGAGCCCATTGCTGTCTCAGAAGCACTGGGAGTGATTCTGCTGTTGTGTGACGGGCTTCATACACCGCAGGCAATTCATCAGCTTTTGGTTTCCCGCCTGGGAGCCAAAATTTCATTGCCTGAAGTACTCGCCCTGCTGGAAAAACTGGATGAATGGCTCTTGCTTGACAGTGACCGCTTTGCCGCCCATTCCCGCCGTATCAAACAGGAATTCATTTCCGCCCCGGTTCGGCCCGGTGTTCATGCCGGGGCCAGTTACCCGGCGGAACCCAAGGCCCTGCAAGCGCGGCTTGATGAGATTCTGGCTGCCGCACCTGAAACGGAGATTCCGGAAAAAAAACTGGTCGGACTGATTGCCCCGCACATTGATTTGCGGGTGGGCGGACGGGCGTATGCCCCGGCCTACCGAACCTTGCATCAAGGTTTGACCGAACGGCTGGAAACCGGTCAACCACTCACGGTCATCATTCTGGGAACCTCGCATTATGGCGGTGAGGGCCTGTTTATCGGTTCACGCAAAGATTTCGAAACCCCGCTGGGGCGCATCGGCTGTGATACGGAGTTTTTAGACCGGCTGGAAACCCGCCTGGGAAATTCCATCAGTGCCGATGACACAGCCCATCGGCAGGAACATTCCATCGAATTTCAGGTCGTCTTTCTGCAACATCTGTTCGGCCCGCAGATTGCCGCCGGACAGTTGAAAATCGTGCCCTTGCTGGTCACCTCGTTTCAGGCCCTGCTGGATGAAAATTTTCCCCAAAAGAAAGCGGATGAACGTGCTTATCAGGCTTTTGTCGCAGCCCTGCGGACCACATTGACGGACCCGGCCTCCGGCCAGACCTGCCTGCTGGTGGGAGGAGACTTGGCCCATATTGGCCGCAAATTTGGCGACCCGTTTGATGCAGTTGAAATGCTTGACCAGGTAGCCAAGGCAGACGCCGAACTGTTGGAGGTGGTCTGCACCGGCAATGCCTCGGCCCTCCTGGCTCACATCGCGCGGGACCAGGATGCCCGCAAAGTCTGCGGCTTTCCTCCCATGCTGACCCTGCTGGATGTTTTGGATACATTTGGGAACTGCGAAGGCCGCATGCTCCATTATGAGCAATGGCACGAGGAAGCCACTTCATCCGCCGTGACCTATGCCAGTTGGGCATTCTTTGCCTGACCCAAGAGAAAATGAAACTTCACCAACCTGATTGCGTGCAAAGAAACATCACCGCAACGTACAACCAACACGACTTCTGCACAGTTCATGGTTGCCTGCGGTTTACCAAGCGCGATATGCTTGGCGGTCACTTTTGGGCATGCCTGAACAGCCGGTTTCGACCATTAGGCCAGGGTTGTGCCGCATACCTCGATACAGTTTGAGAAACTTGTGAAATCATCGTCGTTACCACTTCGTCAGATTAATCTCTCCCGCGACCCGTTTCGCAACCGGCGGCTGTTTTGGCTGTGCTGGATGGTGGGCACTCTCATTTTCGGCGGCGGCATCCTGCGTGGTTATGAAAATTTGAGCCAGGAACGTCAGCTTCTGACCCAAAACAAATCCCGCAATGAACGCGAAGAACGAAAACTGGGCGAACTGCGCAGCAAAGCCACCGCTATCCCAGCTCAGGCACTTTTGACCCCTGACCAGGAAGACACCATGCGCTCTGCTGTCACGATAACCCAGAAACGCAGTTTTTCCTGGTCGCGGCTGATGACGCAACTTGAACATTCCCTGGCGAAAGAGGTGCGGGTGAAATCCATCGCCTTTCAAAAAGGTGGAAGTCGGGTTGAGTCAACCGAGGTCACCCCGGAAGCCCCCCTGCCGCTGGTTTTAACGGTGCGGGCCAACAAAACCGAAGCCGTGACAGAGTTTCTGCGCGCGCTCGACAAACAGAATGTGTTCCGGCTGGAACTCAAGTCGCAAAGCAAATCACAGGAACAAGGCGGTAATGGTGAGTATGAATTTGAATTGATGGGGTCATACAATCCACAGGCAGCGGACCTCAAACCTCCGGTTAATGAAGAAAAACTGGCCAATGTCACCCCTGCTGCCAACCGGCCTGGGGTACCACCCGTCAAGTCCAACGGCAAATCAGCCCCACCGGCTAAACAGAAAGCACGAAAATCCTCATGAAAAAGCTGCTTGCCAAACTTCCTCAAGCCAGTCAGTTTGATGCCCGGAAGACCTCGTTCCTGCGCCTTCAGGAGTATGCCGGGATTGGCATTCTGCTCATTCTTGGTGGCATTGCCGGTTATAGCCTTACGCTCTCCGCACCGGTTCATTCCGAAGTGTTGACCCTGGACAAAAAGTATAAAGAAACACACGCCGAAACTGACAAACTGCAAAATGAAATCAAAAAGCGCGAATATGAAACCCAAAAGGTCGGAGAAGCACTAAAAAAACTCAAGACTTTTGAGGAAGATTACCTGCGCGAGCGACGGGCCGGACAGTTGGCTTTGCTGGATGAACTCAACGAATTGGGTCGCAAAACATCCGTGCAGATGTCAAACGAAATCACCATGAGTGAAGCCCAAGAGCCGCTACCTGAACTCGGAAAACAGAAGGGGGCTGACAAAATTTCGGCCAATGAGAAAGAGAAATTCGTTGTCTTTCCGACGGTCAGTGTCAAATTTGACATCAGCGGGCCTTACGCCAACGTGCGCAAGTTCATCAAAGAGCTGGAACGTAGCAAACAGTTTATTATTCTTGAATTGCTGGAGGTGTCGCAGGAGACCGGCAATGCCTTCAAATTGGGCGGTGCCCCGACCGACATGGTGCATGTTGATTTGACATTGACGGCTTTTTATCGGCGGGAAAAATGAAGCTGGAGTTTTGAGTTCACTTCTGTTTTTCCCAAGGAGTGCTGTTTCAATCCCTTTAACTCAAAACTCAAAACTCAAAGCTCAAAACTTCAACATAGGTGTTTTATGGGTATTGTTTTGGATCAAAAAACGAAGGGTATTCTGGTCGGCGGCTTGTTTCTGGGCTCCTTGTCACTGTTCCTCTATAGCCTTTGGGGCGGCACAGACTCACCCACTGCGGCTCCCACCGCCGCCCCCCGAAAAGACCTGATTCCGGCCTCCAAACTCGACGAACAGGCAGCCAGAGGTGAATTTCCCACCGCTCCGGTAAAGACTGTTCAACCGGGCGTTCCCAAAGACAGCGTGATTGGTCAAATGGTTGAACTGCGCTTTCCACAATCCCGTGATACGGCCCTGAATGCCGACATGCGCAATCTGTTTGCCTATCCGCCGCCGCCGCTGCCCAAACCCGGAAAAGCACCTGACCCTCCCACCATTTCGCTGCAATACTCCTCGCCCACCAGTATTTTTGCCCGCACCGACCAGCCGTTTGAACTGACGGTTCGCGGGGCACAATTTCGGGAGGGGATGCAGATTTTCTTTGACGGGGCGCAACTTGCCAGCCGATTGGTAAATGAAAACGAACTGCACGCCACCATTCAGCCGGGCATGTTTTCCAGTGCCCATTCCGCTCGGATTGAAGTCAAAGACCCCAGTAATCCGGTCAAATTTTTCTCAAACCAGTTGAACTTTCAGATTCAGGAGCCGCCCAAACCCGGCGCGCAGTATATCGGATGGGTCGGTGACAAAGGCGGGCGCAATCCCAAAGCGTTGTTGCTGGTTCAGGGCCGTTCCGGTGAAGAACGGCAACTGATACCCATTGGCGAAGTCATTGAAATGCGGTTCAAAATTACAGCCATCAACCCGGAAAAAGTTCATCTGGTGGACACGTTGCTGAGCGGGGTCGGTTATGATTTGCCGTTGCAGGGATTAAACGGTTCCACCGGGGTCACACCGCCAATGGCTGCCAGCGCCAATTCATCCCAGCCCTATGTCAATTATGAAACCGCCGGGGAAGCCCCCCCGGAACGGGGACGGCCTTTTGTACAGGCGAACGGGCAGGAAATCAGAGGGCAGCGAATTGACAATCAGGGCCGGGCTCTGACCCGCGAAGAGATTTTGCGGAACCAGGAAGAAGTTCGGAAATCAAAGACCTCCCGTGTCAATCAATAACGTTTCTTTGGTACGTTTCCCCACTTGGTTGAGGTGATTTATGAAACAACCTGTGCCACATCGGACAAGCAAAAAAAGATGGCGGGAATACCTGTCTCAAAAGGGTTATGCCTTGTTGGGACTGATTATCTCGTTGGCAATTTTCGCCATTTTCGTCACGATGACGGCCCAGGACCAGCAGGCACGGGTGCAGCGGGCGTTGGAAGCCGAGTTTCTGCATCGCGGAAACGCCGTTGCCGAAGGAATTGCCCGTTACAACAACGGTGGCAGGCTGGGGCCACTCAACCCAGGCGGTTTGTTTGTCACCAAACTTGAAGACCTCAAAAAAGGGGTGGACATCAACGGTAAGCTGTTCCATTTCATTCGTCCGTCGGCCTTGCAGGACCCCATGTTTCATAGTGAAGAATGGGAACCGGTGCGCGTCGGAGACCCTCGGATTCGCCAATATTTGCAGGAATATGCAGCCTATTATCGCCAGCCTATCCCGGTCAGCTATCAGGCCCTGACAAATTCGGTTGATTTTGAGGATGAAGACGATGACGACGATGATGACGACGATGATGACGATGATGGGGGAACCAACCAGACCGGAAGTCAGGGAGCCGGTGTTGGAACCAGTACCTTTGGGGGAACCGGAACCGGGTCACAGCAACAACTGCTTCCCATTGTCGGGGTGATTAGCAAATCGAAGAAACTGGCATTTGCCCAGCAATTGGGACGTGACAAAAAATATAACGAAATGTTGTTTTTGTATTTGCCGCCGCCCATGATTGTCCCCGAAGCCACCCTTCCCAACGGGAACGGCGAACAGAAGAACTGACAAGGCAACCGGGTGACAGGGTGACAATCCTTCTCTTGGTTGTCTTGTTTACTTGACTGCCTTCAAACCATTCAAACCCTTCAGACAGGGTCACCCGGTCACCCCTTCAGTTCGGAAAAACCGTGCCGGCCAATCAGAGGAACAAACTTGACGGAACCGTGCATTTCCTGACGAAAACCTGATTCGGTTCGGGAAATGCGAATCAGGTGCTGTTCTTTATCATCCCCAACCGGCAGAACCAAATGTCCTCCCACAGCAAGCTGGTCCACCAGCGGTTGCGGCACCTCAGGCCCGGCGGCGGCGGCCAGAATCCCGTCATAGGGGGCAAATTGGCTCCATCCCCCCGTTCCATCAAAATTCTTCACAGTCGTATTGTGAAATCCCAAAGTTCGCATCCGTGTCTGAGCCAATCGGGCCAGGGCCGGAATCCGTTCAATGGAAAAGACCTTGCCGGCCAACAAGGCCAAAACCGCTGTTTGATAACCGGAACCGGCACCAATTTCCAGAACCCGGCAGCCGGGTTTCAGTTCCAGCAACTCGGTCATCCGGGCCACAATATAAGGTTGTGAAATCGTCTGCCCGGCAGCAATCGGAAGGGCATGGTCGCCGTAGCTTTCCGACCGCAACGCCTCATCCACAAAAAACTCACGCGGAACCGTGCCGATGGCCTCCAGCACTGTTTCGTCACGGATTCCTTTTTCGCGCAATTGTTCGACCAAACGCTGCCGCAAACGGATGTAGCGAATGTCGGAAACGTATTCAGGATTGTCAGGCACATTGAGTGCTGATTTTGGGGGAGCCATAAGTCTCTTTGTCTGGGGAGTCTTGAGGGTCTGGGAAGGCTTGGGAGTCTGAAGAAGTGAACCGTAACAGGTAAATAGTAACAGGATTGTTTCTTGTCACTTGTCACCTGTCACTTGTTTTTGACTCCCAAGACTCCCTAAACCCTCAAGACTCCCAAGACTGTTTTTTACCTTTCAAACCAATCATCCAATGACTTCTCGGCCCTCAGGTAGCCATCCAATGCCGCCACCATATCACCATGACTGGAAAGCAGTTCGTGGGCGGTGGCTGAGGCGCGGTCCACCAAAGCCGCCTTCTCGGATGAATTGGTCAGGAATCCGTCGCTCAGACCGCTCAAATTGTCGCGGATGGAGCACAAAAAGCGGAACGTCCGGATAAAGGCATCCCAGGTACGAATACTCGGCAGTTCCCGCGAAGCCTGGGCAATGCCTTTCAGAAGTTCACCCATCGAGGTTTGAATGACCGTGTAGTTTTTGTTGGCTGAGATAATCAGGACACAGTGTTTGCCAATTTGACTGATGATGGTATTAAAGATCATTGGCGTAATCGAAGGGTCGCCGCTGTCAAACAGTTGTTTGACCAGAACCGCCGAATATTCCGTCACCACAGTATTGTCTTCAAGCGCATAGACCGTGGCGGTCCGGCGCGGACTTTGACCTTCCAGGGTGAAAATTGCCGTCTCGCCCAAAATCATTTTGGGGAGGACTTGACCGATGATACCTTTTTCCGTTCGGACGCCAAGTTTTCCCTGGTCCACAATGGCGATATTGCGGGCCGGGTCACCCGCCTCCCAAAGCAGCGCATCTTTTGATAGCATCAGCTTACGATTCATGCCGAAACCTCCATGAGATTTTTTAGGGCAAGAGTGGCTTGGATATCGCCGAAATGCGGTGTCCGGCGTAGCGAAACGCACTGTTTGCAATGTATGGTGTGTGAAGCTTGTGTGGGCGCACGGTTGAACGCAATGCGTGTTTCCTGGTAACAATATATCCGCTCAAGTTTCTTGTGCAAGCACAAGGACGGACAGCGTTTTTTTCCCAAATTCGGCTGAGGAAAGTCCGCACCCATGGCCTACCTGATCCTCAATCCCGGCGCAACCGACAATAAAATCTTTGACCTCAAACCGGGTCGCAATCTCATCGGACGCTCTGAGGGCAACGATATTGTGATCCTGCACGCCAGCCTTTCCCGCCGCCATGCCTGTATTGAAGTGATGGGCGACCAATGTACGGTGGTTGACCTCGGAAGCAGCAACGGAACCTTTGTCAACGATGCGCCGGTTAGCCAGCCCCGTATGCTCCAGGATAAGGATTCAGTCCGGTGCGGCGATGTGACATTTGTTTTTGTGCAGGGCTTGATGAGCTTCGTTCAGGGGCACACCATTGTCAAACAAATTGCCCCTGAGGCCACCCGTGTCATGATGAAAGACCTGATTGCCGAAGGGCAACAGGCACTTGCCGGGGCGCTTAAACTCAAAAACCGGGAATCTGACAAACGGGCGACCGACAAGCTTCACATCCTGCTCAAAGTGACGGAAATCCTTTCCTCCCCCGAAGATATCGAGCGCCTGCTGCAAAAAACCCTCGAACTGCTGTTTGACATTATGAATGTTGACCGGGCCGCGATTCTGATGGTCAACCCCGTTTCCGGAGAACCGGAACTGAAAGCCATGAAAACCGGGCAGCGGTTGAGTGAAAAACCCTACAGTCGCAACATTATTGACCATGTGCTCAAACAGGGGGTGGGGGTGCTGTCCTCCGATGCCCGGCTGGACCCGCGTTTTTCCAAGGCCGAATCCATTGTGTCGCAATCCATCCAGGCCCTGATGTGTGTTCCGCTCAAACCCCGTGACAAAGTGATTGGCGTGCTGTATGTGGATAACCTCTCGATGGCAAACCTGTTTTCCGAAGAAGACCTGGAATTCCTGACCGGGTTTGCCAATCAGGCAGCAATTTCGATTGAAAACTCACAGCTCTATAAGCAAATCGAAGATGAGGCGGTTTTACGCAACAACTTTCTGCGTTTTTTTCCGCCCACGGTGATTCAGGAAATTTCCCACGCCAAAGATATCTTTCTGGGAGCAATTGAAACGGAAATCACGGCCCTCTTTTCCGACATCAGCGGTTTTACCGAAATGTCTTCCAAAATGGAGCCACGGGCCATTGTTGACCTCTTAAATGCCTACTTCCCGCCAATGGCCGAAGTCGTTTTTCACCAGGGAGGAACCCTCGAAAAATATATCGGCGACGCCTTGCTGGCCGTCTGGGGTGCGCCCATCCGGAACGATGACGACGCTGACCGGGCGGTCTGGGCCGCCATTCACATGCAACACCTGCTCGGCAAGTTTAACGAGGAATGGGCCAAACCACGGAACCTGCACCTCCAGATTCACATTGGGCTCAACACAGGCAAAGTGGCGGCTGGGAATATCGGTTCGAAAGATTATATTCAATATGCCACAATCGGAGACACCACCAATGTGGCCAGCCGGATTTGCAGCGCCGCCGAATCAGGGGAAATTTTAATTGCTGAAAGCACGTTTCAGCGGCTGGTGGACAAATCGCTGCCGCTGGAACCGTTACCGCCGGTTTCCGTCAAGGGCAAGGACAAGCCGCTCTCCCTGTATCGGATTGATTGGAAAAAACTGGATAAAATTGACCTTTCAACCACCATGATGTGAAGGTTGGGTCTGGGTTCAGGGTTCAAGGTTCAGGGTTCAGGGTTCAGGGTTCAGGGTTCAGGGTTCAGGGTTTTCGAATACTGAATGTTCGGGATTTTGATCTGGTCCGTAAATTCTCAATTCTCAACCTCCAACGAAAACCCACCCTCAACGCCTGAACCCTGAACTCTGAACCCCAGCCCCCAGACCCTGAACCCGGAACCCGGAACCCGGAAAGTTATGACCTCACCGCTCCGCTGGAAAACACGTTACAAATCCAAACGGGTTACGGCTGAAACCGCCGTGGCCGGAATCAGGCGCGGGCAACGGGTTTTTATCGGGTCCGGAGCGGCTGAACCGCAGTTGCTGGTCATGGCACTGGTCAAACGGGGATTTGAGCTGGCTGATACGGAAATCATTCATTTGCAGACGCTGGGCATCGCACCTTACACGGATTCCTCGTTTACCAATGTTTTCCGCCACAATGCGCTCTTCATCGGCCCCAACGTCCGCAGCGCCGTTTTTGAAGGTCGAGCTGATTACACACCGATTTTTCTTTCTGAAATTCCCCGCTTGTTTCGTTCGCGCCGCCTGCCCCTGGATGTGGCCTTGATTCAGGTCAGCCCGCCGGACGCGCATGGGTTTTGCAGCCTGGGGGTTTCGGTGGATATTGTCAAAGCAGCGGTTGAAAGTGCCCCGGTTATCATTGCCGAAGTCAACCCCAACATGCCACGCACCTTTGGCGACAGTTTTCTGCATGTGGACCGATTGACCCACCTGGTTGAAACCACTATGCCTCTGTTGGAATCGGTTCCGGCAGAAACCGACGAGGTTTCCCAGCAAATCGGCATCAATGTGGCCAAACTGGTGGATAACGGAGCCACCCTCCAGGTCGGCGGGGGGCGAATTCCCAATGCCGTCCTGCAAGCCCTGGGTGACCGGCGGGACCTGGGCATTCATACCGAGTTTTTTTCCGATGGCCTGCTCGACCTGATTGAATCCGGTGCCGTGACCGGGGCGCGCAAGGAATTCCTGCCAGGGAAAATTGTGACCAGTTTTTGCAAAGGAACCAACCGGCTCTATCGCTTCGTCCATGACAATCCGCTGGTTGAGTTTCATCCTTCGGATTTGGTCAATGACCCGTTTCGGATTGCCCAAAATCCGAAAATGGTAGCCATCAATTCGGCCATCGAAGTGGATTTGACCGGTCAGGTCTGTGCCGACAGCATTGGATTCCGGTTTTACAGCGGGATTGGCGGGCAGGTGGATTTTATGCGCGGAGCGGCACGCTCCCCTGGCGGAAAGCCTGTGATTGTGCTCCCCTCCGCAACCAAAGACGGACAGATTTCGCGGATTGTGGCCCAGCTTCACGAAGGGGCCGGGGTTGTCACCACCCGTGGCGATGTGCATTTTGTCGTGACGGAATATGGAATTGCCGATTTATGGGGAAAATCCGTGCGGGACCGCGCCCTCGCGCTGATTTCGATTGCTCATCCCAAGTTTCGGGCGGAACTGTTGGAGGCCGCCAAACGCCAGCATCTGGTTTACCAGGACCAACTGCTGCCCCCTCCCTTTATTTCTCCGGCTGACTGGTCCGCTCATGTGACTTTGCCCGACGGAACTCCGGTTTACCTGCGACCGATTCGTCCGACTGATGAAACCATGATGAAGGATTTGTTCTATTCCCTTTCGGAACAAACGATTTATCAGCGGTTTTTCCGCCCCATCAAAGCCATGCCGCACCCGACCCTGCAAAAACTGGTCAACCTCGACTATCGGAAAGAAGTTGCCATTGTGGGAACGGTTTGTGATACGCCGGAATGTCGGTTTGAACCGGACGGCGAGCGAATTATTGCTGTTGGACGCTATGTGGTTGACCCGGAAACCAAACTGGCAGACATGGCTTTTGTGGTGCAGGATGCCTTTCAGGGCCGGGGGCTGGGAACCATTCTGCTCCAGCATTTGGCCAAAATCGCTCAAGTCCAAGGAGTGGCCGGTGTTTCGGCTGACATTCTGGCAGCCAACAAACCCATGCTGCATGTCTTTCACAAACTGGGATACAAAATGGAAACAACTCTTTCCGGCGGGGTTTATCACGTTGAGTTTCATTTGAACGGAACGCGGAATTGAAGCCGGTCTGTTTCAAAGCCTGAATTTTTTCCCAATGAAAGGAATCTTTCAGTGACCACATCGTTTTCAAAAACGTTTTTTGCCCGCTGGGGCGATATGGATTTCAACGCACATTTTCGTAATACAGCCTTTTTGGACACGGCAGGAGACGTTCGGATGCTCTATTTTGCCGAACATGGCTTTCCCATGAGCGAGTTTGAGCGCCTCAGAATCGGCCCGGTGATTTTACGGGATGAGCTTGATTATTTTCGGGAAATCCGCCTGCTTGAATCTTTTACGGTCACCATGGTGATGGCCGGACTCACCCCTGACGCAGGCCGTTTTTTCCTGCGCAACGAATTTTTTCGTCCTGACGGAAAGCGGATTGCCCAGGTCACCAGCCACGGAGGCTGGCTTGATTTGACCACCCGCAAACTGACCGCACCGCCGGAAAAACTGGCCAGCCTGCTTCATTCCCTGGAAAAAACCTCGGACTTCCGCACCCTGGAGTAACCCAGCACTCCCAACTGGAGCGGAGTCAGCGTTACGCCTTCCGGCGTGATGTTTGATAAATTCTTGAAAAATAAAGAAAAAAGCTCACCCCTGAAGGCGCAACTCTGACTTTTAGGTGGTACGCAGTTCGTGGGCAACTTCGCGGGCGGTTTGGCGGGCTTTTTCAATATCTTCGGGTGCATAGGAAATTGCCCCGACCACGGCGTGGCCGCCGCCGCCGTAGCGTTCACAAATGTTAGCCAGATTATGGGTCCGGTCCTGACCGTTCCAGGGGTTGTACCCGATGGAAACCTTTGAACGCAGTTTTCCACGGCTGACCCCGACGCTGTAACGGGCCTGTGGAAACAGACAGTAGGCAATGAATTTATTGTAGCCTTCGATGTCATGCTCGCTGACATCAAAAAGCACCACGCCGTTGGAGCACTCTCCGGCATTGCGGATGATGTCCACCGCCTGATTGTGCCGCTCAAGGAGCGGTTGAAACACCGCCTGTACCCGCGCATCACCGGCAACTTCCGCCAGGGAGTGGTCTTGCAGCAGCGTGATGATGTGGTGAAGCAGCGCCGCATCCCGGCCCGATTCAATCACCAGCGCAATCTGGGTGGCTGGGGATTTGAGACTGATGGCATTTTCCGCCGTTTCATATTGCGCCCCGTCAATCAAATCGGCCCAGGCAATCATGTCCGCCAGTTCAGGCATGGGGCAATTGAACTTTTCCCGTGCAATGTCGGCAATAAACTTGGTACAGGATTTATAATACGGGTCGTAAAACTTGCGCCCACTGTGGTCGGCCCGGAAATGCCCCTCATCTTCCGGACACAGGAACGCGCTTTGATGGTGGTCAAACCACCAGGTCAGATTTTCGTGGCTGTTGTATTTGAAATCCACAATGGCATGGATGTCGGCGTCAAACACATCGTCGTCGAACATCTTGCCCGGCTTGTGGGTCAGGCCGTGATAGGTAAATTCGGCCTGGGCATCAAACGCCTGACGATAAAAGCGGGAAAAAACGGCTGCCGAGCACGCCCCGTCAAAACAGTTATCGTGATAAAGAACTTTGACTTTCATAGCTGTGTGAGAGAGCTTCCAGTGTATCCGGTTTTAGTCGAAATTTTGCGAACCGCACAATTTACACCATTCCCGCATAGCTCTCCAAATATTTAACGCCGGCCCCGGTGTTGAAGATAACCACTGTTTCCTCCGGCTGGACCAGTCCTGCCGCCCGTAATTCCCTGAGGGCCGGCAGACAGGCGGCTCCCTCCGGTGCAACAAAGAGACCTTCCAGGGCTCCGATTTCACGTGTTGCGGCCAACAGCTCCGCATCCGTGACGGCAATGGCCCGGCCTTGCGAGGCATAGAGCGCATCCAGAATCAGCGTATCCGCCAATGGTCGCGGCACGCGCAACCCTGACGCGGTGGTGGCGGCATTCAAAAATTCATCAGCCCGGCGCTCGCCTTTTTCAAACGCCCGGACAATCGGCGCGCACCCGGCAGCCTGGACCGAAATCATGCGCGGACGTTTGGAATCAATCCAGCCCATGGCTTCCATTTCGTCGAAGGCTTTCCACATGCCGATGAGTCCGGTTCCGCCGCCGGTTGGATACAAAATGACATCCGGCAGGGTCCAGTCGAGCTGTTCGGCGAGTTCGTAACCCAGGGTTTTTTTGCCTTCAACCCGGTACGGCTCTTTGAGTGTGGACATCTCAAACCAGCCTTCGGCCTCCTTGCGGGCGGCAATCATTTTGCCGCAGTCGGTAATCAGTCCGTCCACCAGCGTCACAAATGCGCCGGTCTGTTCGCATTCGATGACGTTGGCCTTGGGTGTGTCCTGGGGAATGAAAATATGCGCTTCCATTCCGGCCCGCGCAGCATAGGCGGCCATCGCCCCGCCTGCATTTCCGGCGGAAGGAACGGCCAGCTTCCTGATACCAAGCTCTTTGGCCATCGAAACGGCGGTGGTCATGCCCCGTGCCTTGAAGCTCTGCGTCGGGTTGACCGACTCGTCTTTGATGAAAAGCCGTTCCAGTCCGACTTTGGCCGCCAGCCGGGGAACCGGCAGCAGCGGTGTGTCGCCTTCCCCCAATGTCACGATGTTTTCGTCATGCACCACGGGCAGCACTTCCCGAAACCGCCAGAGCCCGCCGCGTCGGGTTCGGAGGGATTCTTTGGTGAGTGTCTCGCTCGCCCGTTTCAAATCGTAGCGGGGAAAGAGCGGCTTGCCGCATGCAGTGCAAAGATTGTGAATTTTTCCGGCTTCGTACTGCGCCGGACAGGCGGTGCATTCAAGATGAGTAAGAGTGGTTGACATGGATATACGTGAAAGACTGAGGTTCAAAAATCCCGGAGCCGGGCTTGGCGAAAGTCGTCAGCCGCAACAAATCCGAAACGTTGATAAAGTGACAGGGATTCATCGCTGGGCGAAACCAGCAGCAGTTCAAAATCTTCCGTCCGAGCCCAGGAGCAAACCGTTTCGAGCAACTGCTTTCCAACGCCCTGGTTACGCCGGGCAGGAACTGTATAAAAATTCGTCAGGTACCCCATCCGGTCCGCAAGCCGACATGGACGCGGAACCAACGGGATTTGGCAGACAAAGACATGGGCCACAATGTCGGCTCCGTCCTTTGCCACCCAGAAGGTCCAGGTTCCGGCTTCCGCAGCTTGATGCAAAAATGCAAGGCAGGCGGTGCAAAATTCGGATTGACTGACGGTTGGTGTTTCCCCACCCTCAGCCCGAAAATCCCAGCGAAGCGCTGCCAGTTGGGGAAAATCATCCGCTGTTGCACGACAGAAATTCATGACTCACTTGAGCAACTATTGAAACGCCACTTCACAGCCGGTGCAAATCTGGCGGATTTCGGTGACCAGTTCCGGGCTGGCTTTCACCCGGACAAAACTGTTGGGGCGTACCACCGCAATCGCCCCGGATGAAAGCTGGACTTCAAAGGTCACAGCGCATTCGCCCCGATGCCGGTCAAAGAGTCCATAAAGTCTATCCACCCGTTGCTCATTCAATTGACCTGCCGGGAAGTACAGCTTCATGGCGGCGGCGGAACGTTCCCGCAGCCCGGCGAGCGGCACCACTTCGTCAGCAATGATTTTCGAGGGACCGTCTTCCGTAAATTCCAATTTTCCGGTCACCAGCACGGCCTGCGTATCGGAAACCCGTCCGTTGAGTTTTTTGAAGGTTTCCGGCCAGGCAATGACTTCGATGGAACCCAGTTCGTCTTCCAGGGCAAAAACACAAAACCGGTCGCCTTTTTTGGTGGTTTTGACCACGTATCCCACCACCATGCCTCCCATTTTGACAATCGTGCCGGGTGCATTGGAGGCCAGCGTTTCAAACGAAGCCGAGGCGAATTGATTGAGCAGTTCGCGGTATTCGGCCAGCGGGTGTCCCGTGATATAAAACCCCACCGTGGCTTTTTCACCCGCCAGTTGTTCTGCCGGAGTCCAGTCGGCGACCTGCGGAAGCGCCGTTTCCTCGCTCGGCATGGTGGCTTCAAAAGCACCAAAAAGCGAAACCTGCCCGCTTTGCCGGTCGCGTTGGGCGCGGGCTCCGTTTTCAATGGCACCGTCAATGGCGGCAAATTTCTGCGCCCGTGTGCCGGGAAGCGTATCCATTCCCCCTGATTTGATGAGGCTTTCCAGCACCCGCCGATTGAGCGACCGGCTGTCCACCCGTTCCGTCAGATTGTGGAGCGAGGTAAACGGCCCCTCCTTTTCGCGGGCTGCCACAATGGCATCCACGGCAGCTTCGCCAATGCCCTTGATGGCCATCAAACCAAAACGGATTTTGTCGCTTGTCGAAGTAAACGTGTGGTAGCTGACATTCACATCCGGCGGCAGAATCTCGATTCCGGCGGCGCGGGCCCGTTCGATGTATTTGGCCACCTTGTCGGTGTTGTTCAATTCGTTGGAAAGCACCGCCGCCCAGAAATGCGCCGGGTAATGGGCTTTCAGATAGGCCGTATGATAGGCCAGCACGCCGTAACAAACCGAGTGGCTGTTAGCCGTCAACACGCCGTTCGCAAGGTAGTTGTGGTGGGGTGCCGCCATTGTCATGTTGTAGGTCTTTTCCACCCCAACCGGCGTCACCCGTTTGATTTTGACTTTTTCAAGGTGCATACGCATTACATCTGTTCCGGGTCAATTCCCAAAGCCCGCAGTTTTTCCTTCAGGCGCTCATTTTCCTGTTGCGCGGCTTCCTTTGCCTGTCGTTCAACTTCGGCACGTTCACGCTCGGCTTCAACTTGTGCCAAGGCAATTTGGTGTTGAGCTTCAAGTTCCTGATAGGTCAAAAAACACCTTCCATCAGGCCGGTGAATGATAAGGGTTTCCGGAGTCCGTTCAAACCGGATGCCCAAACGCGGGCTGACCCAATCAGCCATCACCGGAATTTTTACCAATCGTTCAGTTTCCCGCAGCCAGCCCCAAATTGTGTTGGTGTCCGGGTCATAAATGTAATACTCTGCTACCCCGTGGCGCTCATAAAATGCTTCCTTGTCAATCATTTCACGAACTGTGTTCCCAGGAGAGAGAATCTCAAACACCACCTGCGGAGCAACGCCCTCTTCTTCCCATTGTTTATAGGAACCACGATGTCCTTTGGGCCGGCCAAGTGCAACCAGCACATCCGGTGCCACCCATGTTTTAACTTGCCCGCGCACCGGATACCACAACAAGTCACCCGCCACAAAGTCATGGGGCAACAGAGCGTCGAGCCCTTCTTTGATTGTCACAATCCATTCGAATTGTTTGGTGTTGTCGGCCATCGGTACCCCATCGCTTTCCGGATAGTATTCCGCCTCATCAATGATTGGTGGAGATTGCGTCAATGCACCCATAACTGCCTCACTTTTGATGATTGCCTGGTTAAACCGCCGCCCCAGCCTGTGCAGGCTGTGCGCTCTTTCCCGCCAGCGTGGTTTCACCTTCTGCTGCAATCTGCAAATCCAAACCTTTTTCCAGAATTTCCCACAACGGGAGAAATCCCTGTTCCGTGTAAAACTTGTGGTCAAGGGTGCAACGGAGCGTCCGCCCGTCTTCCAGTTCGATTTCGACCACTTCCTTTTCGCCTGTTTCAAAAGCTTCAACGATGTCGTTGACGAAAATCTGTGAGCCGTCAAAGCTGAAGGTTTTGGTGGTGGCGACTTCCCGGCTGGCAATCTGGGACAGTGTCACCTGCGCGCCGGTTTCGGCATCGGTAATCGGTGTG
This sequence comes from Blastocatellia bacterium, assembly GCA_019695185.1. Taxonomy (GTDB): domain Bacteria; phylum Acidobacteriota; class Blastocatellia; order Chloracidobacteriales; family Chloracidobacteriaceae; genus JAIBAN01. The sequence continues at coordinate 57,808 of JAIBAN010000003.1, forward strand.
TCTCCGGTCAAGCACTTATTAAAGGCATAATCCGCAAAGCCTTCGAGCGATTGCCAGAGCTTTTCCAGCTTGTCGCGGTCATGCCCGCGTTCCTCGGCCTGCTTGAAGAACTTGGCTTTGTGGGCGTCCAGTTCCTCGCGCTTTTTCTTGCCCATCGCGCGGCGCACAAGGTCGGCTTCACCAAGCGAATAGCCGGCCAGCCGCTGGAAGATGGCCATGATTTGTTCCTGATACGTACAGTTGTGAAGTACGATGTTATTGCCAACGAAATTGTGGATGCCTTCGACTGTAATGTCGTAAACCAATTCAATGCCCGCTGGTTTGATTGAGGTAATCTTCTCCCAACGAATATTAAGGTTGTTTCTGGTGTGTTGAAGCAGTAAAGCTTCAGCCACGGAACGCACAACCTGGACTGCGATTCGTGGAATTTGCTTGTTTTTGGGTCGAAAATGTTGCGGATTGAGTCCGTAAGCCCGTCCTAATCCTTTCAATGAGCCAACCCAGACTTTTGACAGTTCCTCAAAAAAGACTTGGCGCGAGACGGAGTCTTTTGATTCGACGCTTCCCAGCGGCGGAGCCGGTACAGATTTTGAGACCAAATGCGGGACGATCAAGTCCATAAATCGTGAAAGATCATAGACACTCACTTGGTAGGCAGCCGTTTCACCTTCTCGCCGATCACTTTGATAATGGGAAGTATAAATGACTGAGCAAATCCCCAAACGGAGCAACAGCGTTTGGACATCCAGGGCCAACTGTTTGGAAATGGTTTTATAGTGGTAGATTTTTTTTCCAAGATGTCCGTCACAATCCCATAACGAAGCCAGAAAGAAGGCAATACAGCGGGAATTTAACCCAAAGACGAAACCCGGAATAAATTTATTCTCAGATCGGCACCCTCCCTTTTGAAACTTCATTCCCAATTCACGTAGCCAAGCCAGCACTGAGTTTGGTTCGTGATAAAACTTTTTCTCTGTTCCGACCACACCAACTCGTGTCACACCGCGAAGCTGCTGAAGCATTCTGGCTTCAACCCGCTCAAACGCCTGCAAACAACGCTGATATTCTTTGATGAGCGCTTCGTCTTTGGATATGAAATCACAACAGGCTGTCGAACTTAACGAACCATCCGCGATTAAGTAAGCCAGGACCCGAAGCTTTCGAAGATCATATTCTTGCTCATTGGCGACCAGAATTTGACGCGGTGTAGCAATAAAATCCCCAGGCTGCAACTCTTTCACCGATTGCCAGCCGGTTTCCGTGAGAACTTGGTGGTCATCTGTGAGTTTGACTGAGGTGCCATTGTGTAACTGCACCTCGACCACCTCACGCAAGCCGTTTGCGAAGAAGTGGGTAACTCGTGCACGACTCGGCTTTAACTCTGAATCAACCCCTTGTATGTAAAAAGCCCCTACCTTGTCTTTGAGTTCATCAATTCGATACCGATTTCCGGTAATTGCATCGAAAACTACGGTTTCCCCGGTCACACACACACCAAATGTGTTTCCCAGAATGTCTTTTAATTCAGGAAAATCAAACTTAACCTTTCGTCTGCCATGACGCCGTTCAATGTAATCATCCACCATTCCTGAATCGAGCGGGCCGGGCCGATAGAGCGCATTCAAGGCAATAATGTCATCCAAACCATCAGGCTTGAGCCGCCGGGTGATTTCCTTGATGCCGTCGCCTTCAAACTGAAAGATGGCTTCCGTTTCGCCGTCGGCAAAGAGTTTGAGCGCCGCCGGGTCGTTGAACGATACGGCGGAGAGGTCCGGAGCCTGTCCTGTTTCGCGGCGGATGTTGGTCAGACAGTCCTCGATGATGGTGAGCGTCGTCAGGCCCAGGAAGTCCATCTTGAGCATTCCGGCTTTTTCGAGGTCGTTCATGTTGTACTGCGTCGCCAGCACCTCGATTTCCCCGCCCCGCTCCTTGTCCTTGGCCTTGGTTTTGAAGACCGGCACCAGTTCATGGACGGGTTTCGGCGAAATCACGACTCCGGCGGCGTGAATCGAGGAATGCCGCGAACAGCCCTCCAGCCGTTGCGCCAGTTCAATCATTTCCTTGAAGCGGGGGTCTGAATCGTGGGCCTGCTTGAGTTCCGGAACGGTCTTGAGGGCCTCGGCAATCGGAACGTTGCGCCCGCGTTGCGGCGGCGGAATCATCTTGGCGATTTTTTCAACTTCCTTGTACTCGATTTCGAGCACCCGCCCCACGTCCTTGATGGCTGCCCGCGAAGCCATCGTCCCAAAGGTGGCGATTTGCGAAACGTTTTCCCGCCCGTAGAAATTCCCCACGTAATCAATCACTTTGCCGCGCCCGCGCACACAAAAGTCCACGTCAATATCGGGCATTGAGACGCGTTCCGGATTGAGGAACCGTTCAAAGAGCAAATCAAACTGAATCGGATCCACATCGGTGATTTTCATGGCATAGGCGACACAGCTCCCCGCAGCGGAACCCCGCCCTGGCCCAACGGGAATGCCGTTTTCCTTTGCGTAGCGGATGAAATCCCACACAATCAGAAAATAGCCGGGAAAGCCCATCTTCTTGATGGTGTCAATTTCCAGGTTGAGCCGTTCGGAATAGGTTTCAAGGGGATATTTGAGCGCCCCGGCCTCGGCCAGCGGACGCAACTGGACCATCCGCTCCTCCAGCCCCGCACGGGCCACTTTTTCAAAAAAGCTGTCGAGGGTTTCCCCTTCCGGCACCGGATAGGCGGGCAAATGGTTTTTGGCCTTGGGAAACTCAAACTGGCACATTTCAGCAATCCGCATGGTGTTGCGGAGCGCCTCCATGTTCTGATTTTCAAACAGATGCCACATCACTTCGGCGGATTTCACGTAATGCCCCGGACTATAGTGCATCGAAGCCTGATTGATAGTTCGTCCGGTTTGCAGGCACAACAGCGCTTGATGTGCCCGAAAATCGTCTTTCGTCAAAAAATGGGCGTCGTTGGTGACCACGAGCGGAACGTTCAACTTGCGGGCGATGTCAGTCAACCCGGCATTTACTTTGGATTGCTGTTCCTCGAACCCGTCGTGACACTGAAGCTCCAGAAAATAATTTCCCTGCCCGAAAATTTCGTTGTACTCGCCAACTTCACAAAGTGCCTGTTCCGCTTTTTCCCGCAGGATGAGCGACGAGGGCACGCCCGACATACAGGCCGAAAGCGCCACCAGCCCTTCGCTGTGCTCGGAAAGCAACTCCTTGTCCATCCGGGGTTTGTAGTAATAGCCCTGGGTGTAGGCCAAGGAACTGAGCTTGACGAGGTTTTCATAGCCCTTCTGGCTTTTGGCCAGCAGAATCAGGTGGTTTGAACCCTTTTCGCCTTCGGTGTTGGTGCCCCGGTCATGGCGCGAACCACGTGCCACATAGGCTTCCATCCCGACAATCGGACGGACCCCGGCCTTTTTCATGGCGTTATAAAACTGCATGGCACCAAACATGTTGCCGTGGTCGGTGGCAGCCATGGCGGTAAATCCAAGCTGGGCCGCATAGTCAGCCAAGGCGTCGTGCTGGATGGCTCCGTCAAGCAGGCTGTAATCCGTATGAAGATGCAAGTGGACAAATTCTTTGCGTGACATGGTTTTGTGAGAGTGGGTTTATTTCGTGGTCTTACCTTGTGAACCCGTCACTGTACCGCAGGCAATTCCGGAATCCAACCGCCGAAAGCAGAAAGCAGGAAAAACCCGTTGCATTCCACAGGCAGGAACTTACGGTGTGAGAAACTGCTTTTTGGGGAAAAACGAAACCAGCAGGCAGGTGGCGAAGGTGAAAGAAAGGAAGAAAGGCAGGCTGGTGGCAGCCTGCCTTTCTAATTTTTTTAGTTGCCGGTCGTGACCCGATAGGATTTGGGGTCAATCGCCTGGCCAAACTCAAATTTGTCCAAGTTCATCTGCCAGTCCAACTGCTGACTGCCGCTGGTTCCATTGATGATAATCTCAAGTTTATACGTGTGCGGCAGCATCAAGCCGCCCTCTTCCTTAAAGTCTGAAAAATCCTCAATCAGCCGGTTCCGTTGTTCCCGTTGTTGGGACGAGTTTTCGGGCGTTGTTCCCATCTGCGCAGAAATCAGAATTTCATACTCAGTGCGGACATGCCGGAAGGTTTCCGTGTCAAAGAACAGCTTGATCTTAAACGCACTTAATTTTTTCGGGAAATAATTGAGCACATGCAGTTCGCGCCCGTTGATTTTTTTGGTTCCGCCATATTGGATTTTGGCCTGACGTTTGTCGGCATACAACAGCCCCCAATTGGCGGAAAGGGCTCCACCAATCAGGCTTTCGCCAAACACTTCATTATTGGCATAAATAAAATCGGAAAGTGGCGGGCGACGGGCATTGAGGCCCGCAGCCGCTGTGAATTTTTCGCCGTCAAAACCCATTTTTTCATGAGGGTATTGCGGGGTATCAAAAATCATAGCCAGTAAATTTTTATTTTCTTCGGAAGCCAGTACGGTTTTACCGTTTATTGTGGCGGAATTGCCGACCCGCAGAAAAAACTGTGATTGCCCGTTGATGATGCGGCTGGCCTTGCGGTTTTCGGCTTTGCCGAGTGATTCAAGATGTTTGGCAATAATTTCTTCCGGTTTCGGTTTTTCTCCAGCCGAAACCGAGGTGACGGTTACCAGCATGAGCAACATTGCCCATACCACGAGCTTGGTTCTTTTCAAGAGGGGGGACATAAATTTTGGGTTCCTTGATGAAAGTGGGTGCATTGGGAGTGTGCGGGAAAGAGCCCTTCGATTCAAGTTTCACCCTGACAAGTTGCTTTTTCAAAACCCCCTCGAAGTCTGGGGCATCACAAATCTGACAGAGTGACAGAGTGACAGGGTGACAAAATTTTCTTGACGCTCAAGACTCCCAAGACTCCCAAGACTCCCAAGACTCCCAAGACTCTCAAGACTCCCAAGACTGTTTGAGAAGCAGCAGGGTGAAATGGTACAAATGCGCCTCTCACGGACCTGATTGCCGGACGTGACAACTTCACCCAAAACTTCTGTTCTTCACTGACACTTCACTCAATAAAACCCTATGAACATTCACATTCTCTCGGACATTCAACAGACGGCAGCCGATGTGCTTATCGTCCCGGTTTTCGAATTTGAGGCCGCCACCAGCGACGGCTTGAAAGCATTTGATGAAGCGGTTTCCGGAGCGCTCTCCGACGTGCTCGGAACGGACGAAATGCACGGCACGGCAGGCGACCTTGTGTTTTTGCACTCGGCTGGCACATTGGCGGCCAAACGACTGCTGCTGGTCGGGGTTGGTGAAGAATCCGCTTTTTCAACCCGGCGGATGCGTCAACGGGTCGGGCAAGCCGCCCGCGTGGCCGCCCGGAAAGGCGTGACCTCACTCGCTGTTGCAATGCGGGGCAACCTGCCGGCAGATGCGGCTGCCTCGGCAATTGTTGAAGGCGTCATGCTGGGATTGTTTGACCCGGCCATCTACCGCAAAAAGGATGAAAATGCCAAACAGGTTGAATCCTTAACCATCTGCGTGAACGCCGAAGCAGTTGAGGCGGCGGAACGGGGAGCCAGCCAGGGTCGAATTCTTGCGGAAGGCACGAATTTTTCCCGCACCCTTTCAGTCGAGCCAAGCAATAAAATCACTCCCACCACGCTGGCTGAAAATGCCCAGCGGATGTGTGAAGCCAACGGACTTTCGATTTCCGTGCTGGGTCCGGAAGAAATGCGGGCCAAGGGGATGGGGGCGTTGCTGGGCGTCGGCCAGGGAAGTGACGAGCCACCCCGGTTGATTGTCATGCATTACAAACCGGAAAATCCTACTTCGGACAAGCGGTTGGCGTTTGTCGGCAAAGGCATCACCTTTGACACGGGCGGCATTTGCATCAAGGGCCGCGAAAACATGTGGGAAATGAAATACGACATGTCCGGCGGGGCAGCAGTGGTCGGAGCCATGCAGGCCATCAGCCAGTTGAAGCCGGGAGTTGAGGTCTTTGGTGTGGTGGCTGCTGCCGAAAACATGCCTTCCGGAAAATCCTACAAACCCGGTGATGTGCTGCATTCTTACGACGGGCAAACCATCGAGGTGATTGACACCGATGCCGAAGGCCGCCTGGTGCTGTCGGATGCCATCGCCTATGCCCGCCAGGACCTGCAAGCAACCCACATTGTTGATTTGGCAACCTTAACCGGCGCGGTGATGATTGCGCTTGGCACCGAACGGGCCGGATTGATGGGAACTGACCGTGACCTGATTGCCGCCGTTCAGGCCGCCGGAGACATTGCCGGTGAACGCTATTGGGAACTGCCGCTCGACCCGGACTACCGGGAACAAATCAAGAGCGACATTGCCGACATCAAAAATCTGGGCGGACGGTTTGCCGGCTCCATTACCGCCGGATATTTTCTGCGCGAATTTGCCCATGACACACCGTTTGTTCACCTCGATATTGCCGGGACCGCCTGGCTGGAAGACGAAGCCGCCGAAATGGCCAAAGGCGCGTCCGGGTTTGGCGTTCGAACCATTGCCCATGTCGCATTGAACATGGCGGCACAGGCTTAGAACTGAGGACTGGGGACTGAGGGCCGCAGGACGAGATTGTTTGGACAAAACATATCGGTTTCCGTGCGGCCCTTGGTCTTTTACACGGTAAGGATTTGTTATGTCTCTGTTTCGTGTTTTTTTGCTTGTCCTGCTGGTGGCAGGAACCAGCGTGCTGGCTCAGGCCCAGGATTTTGAAATCAACCGCTACGATGTGACGGCAGCACTCCATCAGGCAACCAACACCGCCGACCTGAATGTAACGCTCGACCTGACCAATCAATCGTCACAAAATCTGCCGGCCCGAACCCTGACCCTCCGGATTAACAAAAATGCGAAAGTCTCCGCTGCCACACTTAACGGAACCACCATCGCTTTCAAACAGGAGGATGACCCCCGCATTTCCACTTTAAGCGTTGTGACAATCACCTTGGCCACTCCCGTCGCTGCCGGAGCCAAGTTGGAAGCCAAACTGCAATATTCTCTTGCCGTTAAAGAAAGCAATCAATACACCGCCATCACTCCGGGCGACACGCTGATTTTCCCGGAAAGTTTTTGGGTTCCGGCAGTTCATACGCCGCTGCAACCACATGGTGCTGACACAGCTCCTTATACCCTCAATGTAACCAGCGACGAAGGCGACATCATTTCCGATGGAACCCGGAAAGCAACCGGCAACACCATCACTTTTGACAGTCCGCTGGCCGGCCAACCCTGGCTGCTGGTGTGCCCGCTGGCCAAAGCCGCCACACGCACGGTCACGGTCAGCGGGGCGACCGCCACCCTTTCGGTTGCCACGCAACCCGGTGTCCCCGGAGCCGAAGCGCAAACCCAGCGACTGTTGGACGAAATGGAAAAAATCGTGGGGTTCTACGGGCAAACCTTCGGTTATCTGCCAGCCAGCCAGTTTTCCGTGGTTTCCACCCCGCGCAATGTCAACTATGTTGCGCCCACCACGCTGGTCATTGCCGAATCAGCCTTCCGGCGGGAGGCAATTGATGCGGAAACAATGGAATTTCTGGTTCGGGGAACGGCACGGGCCTGGCTGGGAGGCAAATTCCGCCTGCGGGGCAACGGATTGGGAATTTTGCAGGATGCCCTGCCCAGCTATTTGACCGCGCTCTATCTGGAATCTCGGTTTGGAGCCGATGCCGCGCGCCAGTTCTGGAGCCGCCGCGTCCGGGCCTATGCCCCGCTCGCGTTGGGTCGGAACGATGCCATGCTCATCAATCAACGGGTTCTGGACCCGGATTATTTCACCAGCACCTTGAACAAAGGAGCCCTTACTTTCCGCTTGCTGGAACGGCAAATGGGGCGTCCGGCTCTGCTTGAAATCATCAAAAAACTGCTTGCCGGAACTGGTCCGGAACTGACCACCACCATGTTTCGGAGCCTCCTCACGAGCACCGACCAGAAAGCCGATGGCCCGGTGGCCCGGCTGCTCAAACAATGGTGGGATGAAATCAACGAGCCGGATTTCATCATTGGTCTGCCGCAGAAGAAGGAAGGTGGTGGCTGGGTCTGCGCCCTGCGGAATTTTGGCACCGGAGATGCCATCGTGCCGGTTTTGGCCTTTACCGATAAGGGTGAAAAACTGACCGCAGAGGCAACCGTGCCGTCACGGGGATTCAGTACGGTTGAATTCAAAACCGAGGCAACCCTGGTGCGGGTTGAAGTGGACCCCGACAAGCTCTATCCGCAAACCCGATACGACTTTGACAAAAGCTCCACCCAATTTGACAACGACTCCCGTCCGCCCCGGTCGTTCCCGTTCACCCTCTTTCGGGAAGCAAACACGCTGTTTGAGCAAAAGGACTTTGCCGGAGTCGAAACCAAACTGAAAGATGCCTTGGAGCAGGACCCTGATTATGCCTCCAGCCGCATCTTGCTGGCCCGTGCGTTGGCGGCCCAGGGTAAAACTGATGCCGCCCAGGCGGAAATGCAAAAAGCCATGAAGGTTATCCCGCCGCCAGTGTATGTGTTGGGCTGGAGCGCCATTGTTCAGGCCGACCTGGCCATGGCCAAAAAAGATGCCAAAGCGGCGGTGGCAGCGTATCGGCGGGCAGGACTCATCGACGCCGAAATCGCCTGCAATCTGGCTGCCCGCAAAGGATTGCAGGAAAGCGAAGCCGCCGCACAGCAATCCAGTCAGCCGGACGAAACCATCAAAAGCTTTATTGCCCAGCTTGACAAAGCCATTAAAACCGGAACGACTGCCGCCCTTGAACCACTGGTCCTCAAAGCCGACCTGCCTCAGTTTGTGAAAGGCATCGTCGTTTCCAAGCCCGACAACTGGACCACCCAAATTGTGCGGTCCGACGTACTCGACAGCCAGCAGGTCGCCGTTGATGTCAAAATGGATGTCATCACGGCTGACAAAAAGGAGCAGAAAGGTACAGCCGTTTTTGTCCTGCGCAAGGTGGGCGCAAGCTGGACGCTGGCCCGAATTGACTTGTTTACGGTTCAATAAATCTGGAGCAACTGAGCGGGAAAAACGAAAGGGCCGGGAATCATTCCCGGCCCTTGTCCTTTTCAGGGGATGGGAAAAATCATGCAGGTACTGGTCGAATGGGCATACAACTTTCCAGTTGCATCCACCAGCGAGGCTTCTGCCAGTGCCACCCGGTTTCCCAGATTCAGAATGGTCCCGGTACAGGAAAGTTTCCCTGTTTCCGGAGTAATCGGGCGAATGAAATTGACCTTGAGTTCAATGGTTGTCAGTCCGGTTCCCGCCGGCAATTGGGCATGAATCGTGCAGGCCATGGCCGAATCAAGGACCGTGGTCAAAATCCCCCCATGCACCACACCGGCTGGGTTGCAGTGGTATTCCGCCGGTGAAAAGGTAAAGGTAATCCGGTGGTCCGGTTCGATATGCGCAATATCCATGCCAACCAGTTGGAGGGCCGGCGGAGGCGGGAGCTTTCCGGCTTCCACAGCCCGAAAATACTCAATGCCGCTTAATTCTTTCATTGCGGCGGCATTGATTTTGGGGTCGCTCCAGGTATGTGTGCGGAACCGGTTGTGCTCTAAAACGGATGGCTGCATGTCTCCAAGCACCTTTCTTTCTCAGGGAATCAACGGGACAATGATTCCGCCAAAGCACGTAGCAAGCTGGCACCGTCTCCCTGCCAGGCGCTGCCATGCATACAGGCCAGCGTTTCCGGTCCCGCCAAAGCAAATTTTTCCAGCATCGGCGTGGTGTTCCGGCTCTGGGAAAAGTAATCCAGCCGTTTGCGAAATGCCTCGCTGGGACCCAGGATATCGGCGGTGGTCAGGGCCGGACTCTCAGCCCCGCCCTGGGTAAACAGGTCCCCGCAGAACAGGGTGCGGGTGGATTCCTCCATCAGATACCCGCTTTCCCATCCGTGCGGCAGATGCGGCGCGTCAAACCAGCGCACCTGATGGGTTCCCAAGGACAGAATTTCCCCATCCGCCAGAGCACGGGGCGAACGGTCGGCCAAATCATTGATTGAAGTCAGTGCCGCGATACGGCTGCACAGGGGAACTGCCTGAGGAGCCACGGCCAGCCATTCATTGAGGGAACCGCATTCATCCGCTTCAACATGCGCGAAGGAAATATAGCGCACCTGCTCCACGGGTATCACACGGGCTACGGCTTCGCGCACCAGGGAAAACATTTTGCGGGGACCGGTATGAAACAGCAGTGGTTCTTCATCCACAATCAGATACTGATTAAATGAAAATCCACCGCCGCCCGGCAGCGCAACCGGAGTGTTGATGCGATAGAGACCGGCGGCCACTTCCGCAATATTAGTTCCTGATTGTGTGTTGGTGATGACCATAGGCTCCCTCAATTCATTGAATCACTGTACCCAACCGGCAAACCCGGTGCCGATACCCTTCCGGCAAAAGATGGTATCAGCACCTTGGTTGCAAAGGGCCGGTTATGACGGTCCGGCACCGGCGGCTTTAGTCCAACGTTGCAGGAAACCTCTCATTTTGACAAGCCGTTCCTCCACGTTCGGCACTTTCCGGACCAACCGTTCGAGATGGCCCAGATATTCGGGCTCGGCAAACATTTCGCGCAATTCGGCCAGGAAAGGTTCGATTTTGGCAAAGACCACGACATGCTCGGTGTTGGCTTCCAGAAACAGTTTCTCGTCAATTCCCCCATTGTTGACCAGCGAAGCCGCCATGTCCCAATAGGAAACCACCATCCGGAACCGGGCGCTGGGGCCTTCTCCGCTCAACATCATGGCAGCAATTTCCTGCGCACTGCCGGGATTGAATTCGCCCAGGTACCAAGCCCGTGCCGCCCGCAGTTCATCATCGCGGCGGAGTTCATAAAGTTTCAAAATCGCCAGTACATCTTGCTGTTTCCCGCTCATTTGTATTGTTCCTTTCAGTTCAAGTCAGGTTTCATCAAAGGTTGACCAGCCATCACTGGTCAGGGCTCCCATCGAAACCGGTTTGACCGTGTCAAACGTGATTTCGCGGACGTAATCCAAGCGCCCCCACAACAGTTCATACCCTTTGAGCCATTTCGCCATCCGGACCCGGCGCTGCCAGCGGGCTTTTTCGGCCTCGGTGGCGAGTCGCCGCTCCCCTACGGTTCCCAGCAGCCGGACTGCCGGTGGCGCGGCAAACTTCCCCCGCCACAATGCGGTCAGCCACAACCAGCGGCTGGAATTAACCGCCATGACGCAAACCCGTTTCCGGGTTTTGAAGTTGTGCGGCATGTGGGTGGTAAATATTTCAAAGTAGAGCCCTTTGCCGGGCTCGGTCAGAATCAGGGAACCAATGGGAGTAATGTGAGGGGTTCCGTCATCAGTGACGGAAGCAATTGAAAAATGCAGTGAGGACTGGAAAGCCTCCCGGAAGAGGCGTTGCAATTGCGGCCACCTTGCTTCAAGGTCCATGCGTCCTCCAATTGCCATTTTCCCATTTGCGATTTGCGATTTCCCATTTGCCATTTGATAAAGACATTAGCTGCGGTTCACTCTGAAAAATGGCAAATCGCAAATGGGCAATGGCAAATGAATTTATTTTGCAATGGTTGCCAGTCCGCCCCAGCGGAATTCACGTTCGAACAAATCCTGTTCCAGGGCACATTCCGAACAGAAATGTCCGGTTTCGCTGGGGTCGTGAATCTCATTGTCGCAATGTGGCGTGGAGCAAAGGGCCAAGCGAAACCCACCCGGCCCTTTTCCTGCTGAAGCCGGAATCAAAAATCCTTCTGCATCCTGCCACAACTGGACAGCCAGCGGAATTTCCGGTGAATTCAGACCCACCCCCATGGCCTGCATGACTTCATAGGGCGGAACGTTTCCCTGGCGTGGATGACGAAAAAGGGTTTTGACAATGCCCAAGGCGGCGGTCTTCCCGTTTCGTTCAAACCGTTGTTCCAGAAAAATCCATTTTTCATCCCAGCAGAGGACTTTGGTCTTGAGCTGGTAGGTTTCAAAAGGATTGAGTGAACGCTTGTATTGAGTCAGCACCGAACCGACCAAAGGCCGCCAGCCTTGTTGTCGGACGACCCGCCCCAAGCCGGTGCGGACAATCAAATCAATCCGTCCCAGGTCCATGAGGGTCAAATACCGCCCGTTGTTCATATGGGCGTTGATGTCGAGGTCGTTGGGGAGGACCCGAAACGTAACAGCGGATTCTCCGAGCGGGTCAAGTTTTTCCCGGCTCAGGAGCGCTGTTGTCACCACCAGCAGCATGCGCAGAAAGAGATTCATGACAGCAACCTCCCAGTTCTGAGTTCCGCCTTCAGGCGGCGGTTTGGCGTTCCACGTTTACGCGGCTTCTTTCAGGGAAAAACCGGGAAAAAGTCACTGCGTCGCGTACATGCAGCATCCCAAACCGCCGCCTGAAGGCGGAACTCCAAACCGCCGCCTGAAGGCGGAATTCAGAACTTTTATTCAAACCGCAACCCTTTGGCCAAACCTTTGAAATTGACCCGGACAATCCGGCGGGTGCCGTCCTGGTTGGTAAATTCCAGCGTGTCGCCTTCCGCCGGGTTTTTCAGGCTTTCCAAATGGTAATCGGCTTTGGCAATTTCTTTCCGGCCATCCAGAATGACAAGCTTGCCTTCCTGGCTTTCATCAAATTCAGCCACATAGGTTCCCGGCACCAGACTCTGACCTTGCAGCACACAGGGACGGGGAACCACAATCACCCGTTTTTCCTTGCGGGCCAGGGCTGGGACCCACAAACCGGCGACGATGACCAGCAGAATTGCAAAATGTTTGATGAATTTCGACATAACTGTGCTCCTTCCATAATGAACATGAACTCACGTTCACGTCAATTCAATTTTTCACCAGATGATCGCCTTCCCGGTCAATCATATTGTTTCTTGCGTCTTTAATCAACCGAACGTTCGTGCTATTTTTTAATCAAAAAAATGAACGTTTGGATTGATTCCTACCGTTTTCGAGATCGTTCCACCAATTGTTCAAACATGGTTCGGGATTGCTCTTCTGCTTTGGGGTCGTTGAGCAGTTTTTTATAGTAATGATGACTCAGAAAAATTGACTGAAACTCGCGGGCAAACAGCTCATAGTCCAAATCAGAGCGGAAATGCCCTTCGTCGCTGGCGATTTTCGCCGCCATCGCAATTGTGCCAAGCCAGTCTTTCTGGGCCCCGACCAAGTAGTCACGTACTTGCCCCGGCTGGTCATCAAATTCCGTCGCGGCTGTTACAAAAAGGCAGCCGCCCGGTAAAAAATCCGCGCCAGTCCAGGCTAAAACGTTTTCAAAGAGCGAGCGAACGCGGGGTTCGCCTCGTGGTTTTCTGAGCGCCGGAGCCACCACCATTTCCACATAGCGCTCCGTCGCCACCTGCAACACCTGTAATTGCAGATTTTCTTTGGAACTGAAATGGGCAAAGAGTCCGCTTTTGGAAAGCCCCACGTTTTTGGCCAGTTCCCCAATGCTCAAACCACCGAGGCCCAGTGTGCTGGCCATCGCCAGCGCCTGTTTCAAAATAATACTGCGGGTGTCTTCGCCTTTGGTCATACAGTGACAATAAAATAGTACGAACGTTCGGTTTTGTCAATCATTATTTTTACGATTTTTCCGGTGGTAAACCGGCATCAGATCCGTTGTCCAAAACACCTTTTATATTGCGTTGGAGCCCACGGTGCTTGGTCCGTTTGATGGGTGAACCGGCAAACCGGGCGGCAAACCGTTCCGGGCTTTCCGCCAGCAGTTCCCTCAGATTTGGAGTCACCAGTCCCGGACGGGGCTCAAACCGGGTTTCATCAGTTGTTTTGGAAAAACGCGACCAGGGACAGACATCCTGGCATATATCGCAGCCGAAAATCCATCCGGCGGTTTCCAGTTCCGCCGTTTCACTTTTTGATTCGATGGTGGAAAACGATATGCAGCGCCGGGCGTCTACGACATAAGGTGCGACAATGGCACCTGTCGGACAGGCATCCAGACAGGCCGTGCAGGTTCCACAATGGTCCGGTACCAGCCTGGTTTCCGGCTCCAGGTCCAGATTGAGCAGCAGTTCCCCCAAAAAAACCCAGGAACCGAACTCTCTGGTAATGACATTGCTGTGTTTGCCAATCCAGCCAATACCGCCCTGAACCGCCCAGACTTTATCCATGGCCGGTTGGGCATCCACACAGATTTTTCCGTTTGCGGCGGGATGTTCCTGCCGAATCCAATCCAGAAGCAAGGTCAATTTTTCCGTGAGCACATCATGATAGTCGTCCCCCCAGGCGTAACGGGAAATTTTTCCGGCCTCCAGCCCGTTTTCATGTTGGTGCGGCGTGAAATAATTCAGTGCCACCACCAGTACCGACTTTGCCTCCGGAAAAACCAGCCGGGGGTCGGTGCGTTTTTCAAAGGTCCGTTCCATCCACCCCATGGTAGCCTGATACCCCAGGTCCAGCCATTGGCGCAGGCGGGCGCGGGCATCGGTCAATTCCGCAACAGCGGCAATTCCGACCTTGGAAAATCCCAGATGCAGCGCCTGTTCTTTGATTCTGAGCGTAAATTCCCGTTCCATTACACAAAAACCGCCAGCGATTGCAAAACCTGCTGCCAGAAAAACACAATCCGCGAAGAAAGACTGACCGGCCCGCGCACGGACGGGGCAAAGGTAAAGCTGTTGTTGAAGCGGTTCACATCCAACAGCAGTTTGTCTTCCGGGTCAATGCACACCGAAACCAAATCAGTCGCGCGCTCCATCCGGAAGACTTTGAGGGTGTCTTTTCCATCCCAGGTTTCACGGGTTCGGGTTCCGTCGGCAAACCGGAATTCAATCTCCACCGGCATGGTTGCCTCATATTTGCGCACGACCAGAACCTCGATTGAGAATGTTTTTCCAGGCACAGAGGTGGCTGACTCAATGGCATAGTCAAGCACTTTGGTGGAACGGAAATACTGGTCAAAAAACCAGTCGAGGTTTTGCCCCGACACCTCATTGGCAACGTCAAAGAAATCCTGCGAGGCTGGGTGGCGAAACCGCCAGCGTTCAAAATAAGTCCGCAGAATTCTGGTCATAACGGCTTCGCCCAGGTAATTTTCCAGCATTCTGAGCGTCAATGCCGGACGACTGTATGAGTTAAACCCATAACTGAGATGGTTTTTGTACTTCCAGGCCGGCGTCACAACCGGATCCTTTTCAATCATCCCCTGTGAGATTTCCGTGCGGTACAAATCCCACGGGCGTACCTGCACCGGCAGCCGAAAGAGTGGAATCCCGGCGTAGCGGGCCCAGACTGCATCCTGTTTGTGGTAGTACGCCGCCACGACTTTGTTTTCACAAAAAGTGTTGATTCCTTCATCCAGCCAGGATTCTTCAAATTCATTTGAAGCCACCATGCCATACCAGTATTGATGGCCAAATTCGTGGATGGTCACAACTTCGGGTGCGCCAGGCTGCACCCCTTCGTCCGCTTCAACCCGATAGAGCGTGCCACAGGTAATCAGAGTCGGATATTCCATTCCGCCCGAACCATCCGCATTGTAAGCCGGGTCCACTGCCGTCAGGGTTGGGTACGGGTAGGGTCCGTAATTTTTCCCGAAATAGGAAAGTGAATGCTTCATGGCCTGCATGTGGCGGTCTTTTTGGGCCAAATGTTCCGGTTGAAGCAGCAACGTCAGTTTGACATCCGGCAGACCCGCTTCATGGAAACTATCCGTGCAAACCAGAAAATCCGGGGAGGCAGTCCAGGCAAAATCATGCACGTCGGCTTGTACAAACCGATAGGCAGCCCGGCCATTCGGTTCCGAGGTTTTGGCCTGCAACACCCCGGTCGCACCGATTTTGTATTCCTGCGGAACCACACAAGTTACGTCATATTCCCCAAAATCGGCATAAAATTCGCTGTCGGCATGAAACTGATGACAGTTCCAACCCGCAGCCTGTCGGCGGCGCATGCCTGCCGGTTCATAAACACCCAGCTTGGGAAACCACTGTGCGACAAAAAAATAATTGCCCGCATAACCGGTTCGGGCAAAAATTTTGGGAAGCCGGACCAGAAACTCCAGCTTGAGCGTGATGGACTGCTGCGGCCCGACCGGACGGGAAAGCGGTACCCGCAGAACGGTTCGGTCATTCTGGTTTGAATCATCCGGGTGAATGAACTCACTGCGCGGCTTCAGGTCTTCCCCGTCAACCGTTTGCAACGATATCAGGTCAATCCAGCCAAACCCGCCTTCCTTAAAGGTATCTCCTCGGAGCCTGCCGCCGGATTCAACCATAAAGGTACTTTTCCGGTCCCGAAAGGCATTCAAATACAAATGGAACTGCAACTCCGACACAGCTTCTCCCCCTGGATTGCGCCATGTCACAGTTTCGCTTCCTCGAATTTCTTTTTTAACCGGGTCCAATTCCGCCCGGATGGTATAGGCCGTCACCCGGTCAGAAAGCGGTTCCGCCTGGGCGGAAATCGGCAGCAGGAGCAAAACCAGGAATGGCAGGAGCAGCTTGGCCATTGAAAGCCCCACAAGTACGAAAGGCGAAAAGGAATTCAATCCTTCCCGCCTTTGGTTCAAATCAAACAGTTCACAAACAATGAACAACTTTATTTCGGTCCCTTTTCTTTCGGATAGTTTGGACCAAGGCACCCGGCATCACCTTCGCACAGACGTTCAACAATGATTTCATAGAGGTAATTTGACTCATCCCGAACGACAGGCTCAACCCGGTCTTCATAGGTTTTGAACCCGTGATCAAATTCCTTTTTGAGCAAATCATAGAGATTGCGCCCTTTGCGCCCTTCGATGACTTTCTTTTCGTTGTAAATCTTGATGTCGCTGACAATTGTCCGGGCCACCCGCTGGGCTGTCTTGTGAGATTGTTCCGAGCCTTTGAATTGAGACGGGTCAATCTTGTTTGCCGGAGGTGGAGCCACGGGAGGCATGGCAAAACCTGGCGGAGGTGTAAAGGACGAAAGCGGCATGGTTGACATCAAATCCGGCGCGCCCCCCTGCTTGATGGGTTCAGGCGAACCGAAAGCAATTGGTTCCGGTTCCGGTTCCGGTGCCTTCTTAGGTTCAGGAACTGACATGGGGTCAAACACCATCTGAGGCGGGGCAGCCTGTTTGGCAGCTTCAACGGCCCGGCGGGCGGCCTCTTCCTCAGCCCGTTTGCGGGCCGCAGCTTCTTCAGCCTGCTTGCGGGCGGCAGCTTCCTGTTCGGCTTTCTTGCGAGCAGCGTCTTCCTCGGCCCGCTTGCGGGCCGCAGCTTCTTCAGCCTGTTTCCGAGCCGCAGCTTCTTCAGCCTGCTTGCGGGCAGCCGCTTCCTGTTCAGCTTTCTTGCGAGCAGCCTCTTCCTCAGCCCGTTTGCGGGCCGCAGCTTCTTCGGCCTGTTTCCGAGCCGCAGCTTCTTCGGCCTGTTTCCGGGCCGCAGCCTCCTGTTCGGCTTTCTTGCGGGCAGCTTCTTCCTCAGCTCGTTTGCGAGAAGCAGCTTCCTCTTCGGCCTTCTTCTTAGCCGCAGCTTCCTGCTCGGCCTTCTTGCGGGCTGCATCTTCTTCCGCTTTCTTGCGGGACGCGGCCTCTTCAGCCTGCTTGCGAGTAGCGGCTTCTTCTTCCGCTTTCCTGCGGGCCGCAGCTTCTTCCGCCTGCCGCCGCGCATCATCCTCGGCCTGTCGTCGTGCAGCCGCTCCAGAGTCATCTGAAGCCTGGCTAATGCCAAGACCAATATCGGCGTCCTTCTTCGGGCGTAACAAGTAAACAATCCCCGCCAAAATCACCGCCCCACCGACCAGACTGAAAACAGTCAAAGTATCCATCAATAAAATGTGAGTTGAAAGCATTGTCAGCAACACTCCTCGCTATCTGAGAGTTTGTGTATCTTCGGTAAAATATGTGAACACCGGTTTTTGCGAGCAATACGCCAATCGGACCAAACCCCTCGCTTGCAAGGTAAGCAACACGAACATCCCCACGTGACGTGTGTGCAGCGTGAATACTCGGAAACTCAGTTGGAAACGAAGCAAACCGGAACTGGAAGCAGGTGAGAGCGATGCGCTACCTGAGTGTTACGAACGCACACTCCTTGTTTCCCTAGCTTGTTCAATTTTCGACCAAAAAGCAATAAAAAATTGCCCGAAAGCAGCCTTGGAGTTCGCTTTCACAGGTTTCAGCCCCCAAGTTTACTGCGAACCAGTCCATTGACTGTTTTTCCGTCCACATTCTGTCCCGCCAGCTTGGCCATGACGGTTTTCATGACAATTCCTATATCTTTGGAAGTCGAAGCTTTGGTTTCGGAAATGGCGGCTTCAACCGCAGCCAGCAACGTGGCTTCGTCAACCGCTTTGGGAAGATAGGCTTCCAGAATGACAATTTCACCAAGTTCTTTTTCAGCCAGTTCCAGCCGTCCTCCTTTGGTAAACGCATCGGCGGATTCCCGCCGCTGCTTTACCAACCGATTGAGGAGGGTCATCATCCCCTGGTCATCCAGTTGTTTCTGGTCTTCGATTTCCTGTCGCTGCATGGCTGCTTTGACCATCCGTAAAGTTTCGAGGCGACCGGCCTCACGAGCTTTCATGGCCGCTGTTAAGTCAGCCAAAAGTGTTTCTCTGATAGACATATTCACTCCTTCAAGGGTTTGGGGTTTGGGATTTGGGGTTTTCGAATACCGAAATTTTAAAAGGCTGACTCAGGATTCAAAACTCAAAACTCAAAACTTAAAACCCCCGTCCTGGACCCTGCTTTTACAAACGATTAATGAGAGAGGCTACATAACCAGCCCCAAATCCATTGTCAATATTGACGACGCTGACATTTGACGAACAACTGTTGAGCATCCCCAGCAAAGCGGCCAAACCGCCAAAAGCGGCTCCATAGCCAACGCTGGTTGGTACGGCAATCACCGGCACCCCCACCAGTCCGCCCACAACGGAGGGCAGCGCCCCTTCCATTCCGGCCACGCAAATAATGACACGCGCCTGCTGCAAAACGGAGCGGGCAGCCAGCAACCGATGCAACCCGGCCACCCCAACGTCCGTCAGTCGCTCAACCCGGTTTCCCATCACCTCGCAGGTAAGGGCAGCTTCCTCGGACACGGGAATGTCAGAAGTTCCCGCACAGACAGTCACAATCACGCCTTTCCCCTGTTCCGTGGCATCCCGCCGGACGGTAATGGCACGGGCGGCTTCGTGATACACCGCTTCCGGAACCAGGGCTGAAAGTTCGGCATACACTTCGGCAGAAGTTCGGGTAATCAGCAAATTCGGACTTCGTTCCAACAAAGCGCGGGCAATCGTGATGATTTGCCCGGTGGTTTTGGAAGCCCCGAAAATCACTTCGGGAAATCCCTGCCGGGCGGCTCTGGCATGGTCCACCCTGGCCACGCCCAAGTCCTGTGCCGGCCACCCTTCCAGCCGGGCCATGACTTCAGCCAGTTCCCGGTTCCCCTGTTGAAACTCGCGTAACAGTGTTTCCAATTCCATCCGATTCATTGGTTTGCTCCCTGTTGGTGAAAAAGCTGTTATCCTAGCGGCCAGGTTGACTTCCAACAACCGATTTTCACCTGATTCAACGGTTTTCATGATACTCAAAATTTTTCTCCGCAGCTTCCAGGATGCAGCCCGCCATTGGCGTTGGGCCCTGATTTGGACGGTCCCGAATTTTCTGCTGGCTCTGTGTCTGTTCCTTCCCTTTGGCTGGTTCCTTCGTCAGGTTAATGGACATTCACTGATGGCGGAACGGCTGGAACAACCAGGATTGGACCTCTTGTGGTTGATGGGAGCCATCCACCAGGATATTGCCTTCCAAAAACTGGGCACGTTTGTTTCCCTGACCTTTTTGGGGTTTGTCACTTTATATCTGCTCTTTGTCATTTTTCTTACCGGTGGAACGATTGCGCTTTTTCACCCAGGGGAACCAAAAGCTGTGCCTCGTCCGGGATTTTGGCGTGGCTGTCTGCATCATTACCCGACTCTGTTTCGAGCCACAGCTTTGATGGGCGTGGTGTATGGCCTCCTTTTTCTGGTGGGACTGGTTTTGACCGGGAAATACCTGTCTTTGGCCGAAACAGCCGCAACGGAAACAACCGTCAACCAAGTCAAAATCTTACTGACTGTGTTTCTGGCCATCGGGGTGGGGGCCGTTACCTGCCTTTCCGATTACCTCAAAGTAGGACTGGTTTTGACCAACCGACGGCAGGTGTTGCAGCAATTGGCCGAAACCCTGGTTTTCTTCAAACAGCGGGGAGGAACCGCCCTGTTGCTATTTTCAATGACCAGTTTGACCGCTTTCCTGCTTTTTGGCGTCACGACCTGGCTGGCAACCGCCGTTCCCCAATCCAACTGGGTCGGAGTGGCAGGCGCGTTTCTGGTTCAACAAGCGGCGCTCTTTGGACGCAATTGGGTTCGTTTGGCATGTTATGCCGGTGAAGCTCACCTGCTGGCTCCAATGATTTCTTCATCCGAGCAGGAACCAGATGAATCATCCAGCTTTGCTTCGCAAAATTCCTGAGTTTGGAGTACACTTTTCGACTGTCACATTTCAGCAAAAACTGCCAGACCTGTTCGTCATCAAGGTTCCCCGACATTTTTTCGCAGGAGGGGTATGTAATGCGAAACCATTTCAGATCAAGGTTGGGGGTAGTTGGAATTTTTTTCTCTTTGCTTTTTTTGTGGAATTCTGCCTCCAGTCCGCTTGAAGCTGGGCCGGTTCTTCAGGATACACCCGACCCTGAAGCCTCAGAAACGCAAATCCGTAAATTCATCCAGGAACTCAGGGAAAAAAACGAGAACGTGCGGGTTGATGCCAGCACCAATCTGGCTACGATTGGAAAACCGGCGGTTCCTTTTTTGATTGAAGCGTTGAAAGAAAAAGAAATCCGGGCAGTCGTCACGTTCATCCTGGGCCGGATTGGACCCAATGCCAAAGCCGCCGTTCCGGCCTTGATTGAAGAAATCAAGGATGAGGACAAAAATGTCCGGGCCCGCGCAGTGGAAGCGCTGGGGAAAATCGGACCGGAAACCATGCCGACCCTGCTGGCAGCCCTCAAAGACAAGGAACCGATTGTCCGGGTGCGGGCAGTGCAGGCACTGGGCAGGTTGGGACCAGCGGCTGTAAAAGCAACCTCTGCAATTGTTGATGTCATGCAGGACCCGGATGAGTCGGTTCGCTCAGAAGCCGCTCTGGCTTTGAAAAAAATCAATCAGGAATAGGGTTCAGGGTTCAGGGTTCAGGGTCTTTTGAATGGACAATTGACAATGCAAGCCCTATCCAGAGCTTCACATTTCCTGATATTTGAAAACCCTGAACCCTGAACCCTGAACCCAAATTCATGAAAAACATCATCATCGGTACCGCCGGCCATATTGACCACGGCAAAACCTCTCTCGTGAGAGCGCTTACCGGGACCGACACGGACCGCCTCAAAGAGGAAAAACAGCGCGGCATCACGATTGACATCGGGTTTGCCCACCTTGACCTGGATGATTTCCGCTTCGGTTTTGTGGATGTTCCCGGCCATGAACGGTTTGTCAAAAACATGCTGGCCGGAGCCCACGGCATTGACCTCGTCATGCTGGTGATTGCCGCTGACGAAGCAGTCATGCCGCAAACCCGCGAACATCTGGATATTTGCCGCCTGCTGCATGTGCCAAGCGGGCTGACGGTGCTCACCAAAATTGACATGGTGGATGCTGAATGGCAGGAATTGGCGACTTCCGAAGTGGAAACCTTTTTGAAAGGTTCGTTTTTGGAAGGCAAACCGATTGTTCCTGTCAGTACGCGCACGGGCGAAGGGATTGAAACCCTTAAACAGACATTGGTGAAACTGGCACAGACCATTTCCATCCGCCCTGCCAGTCATCCGCCCCGGCTTCCGATTGACCGGGTTTTCTCGGTCAAAGGATTCGGAACCGTGGTGACCGGCACGCTGATTGCGGGCAGCCTCCAGGTAGGCGACGAAATTGATATTCACCCAACCGGACAACGAACCAAAGTACGCGGAATTGAAGTTCATGGCCAATCGTCGGAATCCGCCTCCGTCGGGCAACGGACTGCGGTCAACCTCCAGGGGGTTGATATTGACCAAGTGGAACGGGGCCACGTCCTGACTCCCGCCGGGCGGTTTGCCCCGACTCAAATGCTGGATGTCAAACTGGAGCTGCTGGCTTCTGCGGCGAAACCCTTGAAAAACCGGGCCCGTGTCCGGCTTCATCATGGAACCAGCGAGGTCATGGCGCGGGTTGGGCTGCTGGGCGTGACTTCCGAATCCGAAACCGGGCTGCGGGAATTGGCCCCCGGTCAGCATGGGTATGCCCAACTGCGGCTGGAAAGTCCGATTCTGGCTCTGGCTGGCGACCGCTTTATCATTCGCCAGTATTCACCACAAATCACAATTGGCGGAGGAACCATTCTGGATGTTTTTCCCCGCCGCCATCGAAACCATGAACTGGGACTGCTCTCATTTCTGATGCGGCTGGCCACTGGCTCCACCACCGAACGAGTGGCGGCCTTTATTGAAGAAGCCGGACCGGGCGGCGTGACCCTGTCCGATTTGGATGCCCGCACCGGTGAGTCGGACGCCACGCTGGCTCACAGCTTGGAGCAACTCCGGCAGGCGCAAAAAATTTACCTGCTCGAAGCCAACACCGGACGCCGTTTGACCAAAGCCGAGTCCCACAAAGGCACCCGAATTTGCTGGAAACACCACATTGACGGGCTGAAAACCAAACTCCTGGAACGGGTTACCCGCTTTCACAAACAAAAACCGCTCCAAGCCGGAATGCCCCGCGAAGAAGCCAGGGAACAGATTTGCACCCGCTTTGCCGGGGAAGTGTTCCGGCTTGTGGTTGAGACTCTGACCGAAGAGAAACAACTGGTGGCGGAAGGTGAGTTGTTGCGATTGGCCAACTATCAGGTCCAGGTTTCGGGGGCCGAAGCCGCCATCAAGGAAAAACTGGAACAGACGTTTCGCAATGCCGGATTGCAGGGGCTCTCCATGCAGGAAGCCTTCGAAACCCTGAAGCTGAAAGAAACCCAGGCCAAGCCGGTTTATTTTCTGCTCTGCAACCAAAAAACCCTGGTCCGGATTGGCGATTTTACTTTTCACACAACCAATATCCAAAAACTCATCGCGGATGTACGGGCGCAAAAAGCCACCCAGCCAACGCTCGACATTGCCTTTTTCAAAGACCGGCATGGCCTTTCACGCAAATATGCGATTCCATTGCTGGAATATCTGGATGCCGAGCGGATTACCCGGCGGGTGGGAAATGTGCGGGAAATCCTCTAACCGGCCCGGTTTCAAGATGCGCCATGCCACTTTTTTTCGTGTATTAAGACACCCTGCTCCAATCACTGGTCGCAACCGTAACCTTATGAGTGAATTAAAAAGTCAAAAACCATAATTGAGGGGACTCCTGTCAGATTTTCTATGAAACTGATTTTTTTTCTGCTGCTTATGCTTGGCGGCTGGGCTCCTCAGACACCGGCACAAACGACACCGGTCCCGCCAGCAACGCAATCACCGACCCCGCCGGGAAAAATTTTTGTGACGCTTGAAGATGCAGTGAAAGAGCCGGAAGCAGTGGGGTACCTCCGCCTGAATGACCCACGGCTTCAGACATTTCCACCGGAAATTTTTTCCTTTCCCAACTTGCAAAGCCTTGCCATCAATCAGAGTCGGATTGCGTTGTTGCCACCGGAAATCGGCAAACTGCAAAAATTGACCGGGTTGCAAATTTGTGGAGGCAGATTGACAAACCTACCCAAAGAAATTGGGAATCTGACCAACCTCCAGTTGCTGGACCTGGCCGGCAACCGACTGACGGAACTTCCGCCGGAAATCGGGAAGCTTGCCAACCTGCGTGATTTGAATCTGGGCGGCAACCAGTTACAGGCTCTGCCTGCCGCCATCGGCCATTTGACCCAATTGCAGGTGCTGCAATGCAATGACAATCAGATACTGAAACTGCCACCGGAAATCGGAAAACTGACGGGGCTGCTCATTTTGGATGCAAGCTGCAACCGACTCCCCGCCCTGCCCCCGGAGGTGGGAAACTTAACCCGCCTGCAAGTGCTGGATGTTCACACCAACCTCTTGAGCGAGTTCCCCAAGACGCTCATTCACCTGGACAATCTGCTTTCCCTGCATGCCGGATTTAATGTTTTCTCCAAATTGCCGTTGGAAATTGCTGATTTGCCGAAACTCCAAACCGTGATTCTGGATACATCAGGCATTGCGGAAGCCGAAGTTGACCTCCTCCGGGCAAAATTCCGCCCCCAAACCCTGTTTGCAACCACCCAGGAACCCTATGAAAACGGACGAACCAGCGGAGTGGGAGTGGAAACCCGTGCAGTTCGCCCTCCCATGCTGCGCATGGAAAAACCCTCCACCCCAATTCCGGCATCCCCCGAAGCCAAAAAAGAGAGTCCGGCCAGCGATGGTCCAGGCCAGCTTCCGGCTTTGAAACCGCGTCCTGTCATTCTCAGTCAGGTCAAGCCTAAATACTCCGAAACTGCCCGCCAAAATTATATCCAGGGAAAAGTGATGCTTTCGGCTGAATTTCGCAGCGACGGAAAAATCAACAAACTCAGGCTGCTGAAAAGCCTGGGATTTGGATTGGACGAAGC
The DNA here is from genome assembly GCA_019695185.1 of Blastocatellia bacterium. Lineage (GTDB taxonomy): Bacteria > Acidobacteriota > Blastocatellia > Chloracidobacteriales > Chloracidobacteriaceae > JAIBAN01. The sequence goes on from JAIBAN010000003.1 coordinate 82,341, forward strand.
CGCCTTGTGGGCCGCCTTGCAAATCAGGTTCAAACCAGCCACGATTGAAGGTGAACCGGTCAGCACCAGGGCTAAAATTGAATTTACCTTTAATCTGATTTAACGGAAGGACAGGTTTGTCTGTGCAGGAAGTTGTTTTGGTTTGCGATGGTTCGAGTCTCAAAAACGGCTCGGACAACTCTCCCGCCGCCGCCGCCGCCTTGTTGGAATGGAACGGCCAACGGAAGATTTTTGGCGAATACCTGGGTGTCGGAACAAACCAGCAGGCGGAAATCGTAGCTGCCTGTATTGGCCTGGAACACCTTAAACGCCCGTGCCGGGTCACCGTGATTTCCGATTCACAGTATGTCGTAAAAACCATGAAGGGCGAATTTCGCCGCAAGGCCAACCATGAATTCTGGTCCCGGCTTGACAAAGCTGCCCAGCCTCATCGGGTGACCTGGACCTGGACGCGCGGCCATGCCGGACACCCCCTCCAGGAAGCCTGTGACAAAGCTGCCCGGCGGACGGCTGAAACCGGCCAACCGGACCCTGACTATTTTGCCACCTTGCTCGCTGATTTGAAGTAAACCTGTTTTCCATGAAGCATTTCCACTTTCGCCTCGTCATGTTTCTGCTTGGGTTGTGCAGTCTGTTGAGCTGTAGCTATGCCCCCTTTCGAGTCCAACCCAAGGTCACTCTTCCAGCCGAACGATTTACCCAGTCGGCCACCATGGGTTCCATTCGAGTGTCGGCGCTGGCGCTCCGGGATGAAGACGAGTGTTATCGGCGGTTTGACGGAAACCTCTTTTTATTCAATGTTTTCCCGATTCAGATTCAATTTGAGAACCAAGGGGCCAGCCCCAGCCAGTTGAATCGGTTGCGGTTTATGTTGCGGGACGCCACCGGACGCGAACTGCCACCGGTTTCAGCCAAAAAGGTGCTGGACCGGCAAATCAGATTTTACGGGTACCGGGCCTATTCCGCCCAAGGATTCAAGGATGTGCAGGCAACCTATCGGGGCTATTCTTTCCCTGAAAAAATGACAATTGAAGCCGGAGCTGCGCAGCAAGGCATTGTCTTTTTTGATCTTCCCGGTGGTGTGCGACAGGTTTCCAATGCCTTTACCCTTGAAATCTCCGGTTGGGACAAAACCAAAGGGCCGCTCCGGATTCAGTTGCCCTAACCGCCCCTATTTTTTCCGAAGGCTGTGATTGTATCTATGGGATTTTTCAAACGATTGATGGGAAAACCAGACCAGGATGATTTTGCCAAGATGATGATGGACGCCTTGCGCCGGGCCGGGGAAACCCGTTCCATCGAGTATGACCCTGATGATTTCAAGTTGCGCATCAATGGAGAAAACGGGCAACAACTTTGGCTGGGCAATGCTTTTCATGAATACAACACAGCCCCCCGCGAAAATCGCAATGCGGTCATCAACCGCTATGTCGGGGTGCAGGTGCAGGAACTGCCGGATATTCCGACCACATTTGCCGCAGCCAAAACCAACCTGTTACCCCGAGTCAGGGACCGCGCCTATTACAGTCTTAACAAGCTCCGGTTTTCCATTAAAAAAGAGGATGCTTTTGACTGCTATTTCCTGCCCTTGGCTGACCATCTGGCTGTAGGACTTGTCTATGACCTGCCCAATTCCATCATGGAACCGCCGCAGGAGACCTACGCTGCCTGGAATACTCCGTTTGAGGAAGTGATGGAAGCCGCCCGCGACAATCTGTGGAATATCAGTCCTGCCCGATTTGAACAGGTCATTCCCGGTGTATATGTTTCCCAATGGCACGACAATTACGATGCAACCCGGTTGTATCTCCATGACTTGGTTTGGCACCTGGAGGTACGCGGAGACCACGTTGCGGCGGTACCCAATCGGGACACGCTGATTGTCACGGGCTCGGAAAACGACGAAGGATTATTGCTGCTTTCCCTCATGCTCGAAAAAATGGAGGAAGACCCGCGCCCCATTAGCAATATTCCCGTGATTTTGCAGGGCAAGACCTGGGTCACCTATGAACCGCCGCAGTCGCATCCGGTCTTTCAGCAGTTTCGCGGGTTGCGAGTCCGTGAGGAAAACAAACTATATAATGAGCAGAAACCCCTGCTCGAAGCCTGGTTGCAAAAAAAAGGCGAAGAGATGTTTGTGGCAAAATTCAATGCCATGAAGAAAAAGGATACAGGTGAATTTTTCAGCTATGCCACCTGGACCGATGGCGTTCCAACCCTGTTGCCCAAAGCTGACGAGGTGATTTTTGTTGACCCTGACCGGGGCGTGCTGGGAAAAGTTCCCTTTGAACGGGTCCTGGCAGTCATGCACAACCAGATGCCGATAGAACCCTTTGCCCCAGTCCGGTACCGGGTTGAAACCTTCCCGACCCCTGCCCAATTAAATGAATTGGGACTGAATCAGATTGCCTCCTGACGTAAAAACAGAACTGAGGACTGAGCCTGTTTTCATTGCTGCTGGTCAACGGCTGGGTTCTGAAGACTAAACCGTTCTCAGTTTTGAGTTCAGGCAGGCTCCTCATTCAAAACTCAAAACTCCCAAAGCAGGTCAACCTTGAAGCCACATTCCAATTTTATCCTTCCACCACCGCGCAAAAGCCTGGGACAGCATTTCCTGCATGACCCGGTTGTATTGCAACGAATTGTAAGCTATGCCCAGCTTGACCGGTCCACCCTGGCATTTGAAATCGGTCCTGGACGGGGCGCGCTCACGCAAAAACTGCTGGATGCAGCCGGCGGTGTTGTGGCGGTGGAAATTGACCGGACGCTGGCAACCTATCTCCGCGAACATTTTGCGCCTACCGGGTTGGTTGTGCATGAAGGTGACATTACCCGCTGCGACATCGGCGGACTGATTCAGGTCGGACGCGAAACTTTCGGATTGCCTAATGGACCGGTGCGGGTTGTGGCCAATCTCCCCTATAACCTGTCTTCGCCGATTCTGGAAAAATTGATTGAAGAGCGTCACCTTTTCACTGATTTGACCGTTATGCTCCAGCGCGAAGTCGTGGAGCGGGTGTCAAGTCCGCCGGGAAGCAAGACGTATGGCTATTTCTCAGTCTTTGTTCAGGCTTTTTGCCTTCCCCAACATTTGTTTGACGTTTCGCCTCAGGCATTTTCGCCTCCACCAAAGGTGTGGTCTTCGGTCATGAAACTCACCCCGCGCCCGACCCCGCTGCTGCCTGCCGAAGTGGAACCAACCTTTCTTGAAGTTATCAGCGCGGCCTTCCGCGAACGCAGAAAAATGCTGGGCAAGGTCCTGCTCAGCGTGGCCCCTCGCCCTGTTCTCCTCGAAGCCTTTGCCAAGGTTGGAATTTCACCGCAACAACGGGCCGAAACCCTTTCGGTTGAAGAATTTGTGCAGCTTGCGACGGAAATCCGGCAAGGGCTGGAACAATGACCCCGAATAAAAGAACACTGGAAACCCTTTTCTGGCATTGTTTCTTCGGACTTTGCTACACTGACATCCGAATCTGAATTCTTTCCCTGCAAAACGTCATGGCCTTTTCTTTTCCCAAGCTTTTCAAGTATCTGTCTTTATTTTTGATAGTCGGAATGGTCGTTTACCTGGTAGCTTATCTGGTTGGCCGGACCAATCCCAAAGGTAACAAGCCTGCTTTCATCACGTCCAAACTCAATCCCAACATTTCCGGACTCCAGCGAAATTTCCGCTACACACATAATTCGGACAATGTTGACCGGTTGATTCTGACCGCCGATTTGGACCGGGCCACAATGACAGGTGAACATGAACTGGAAGGCGTCAAACTCGAATCCTTTGACCCGAAAGGTGCCCCGAGCGGCGTTTTAACCTCAAAAGAGGCAAATTATGACGGCAAGGAAAAATCGGTTTTCAAAAAAGAGGTGGTGATTACACTTCCCAACGGGCTCGTCGTGCGCACCGAGGAAATGAACTACAATCAGGTCACCAACATTGCCACCACCGAAGCTCTGGTTTCTTTCGAACGAAACAATGTCAGTGGGACCTGTGTCGGAATGGTGCTGGAATCGAATACAGGTCGGCTGGTTATGACCAAAGATGTCAAAGTGACAGTGCTCCCCAAAGATGCAAAAGCCAAAGCTGATCAACCGGCAGACAAACCTGATGAGACAAAGGGGAAAAAAGCAAAGAAAAAAGAGGCTGCCCAACCAGCCAGCGAATCTCCCCAAGAAGGCCAACCGGCACTTATCACAGGCAACCATGCCGAATATTACAAAGATGAGCAACGCATCATTCTGACTGGCAGGGCAACCCTGACCCGCGGTGGCGACGAACTCCGGGCCGACCAAATGACAGCTTTTCTGGATGACCAGCAACGCTTACAGAAACTGGAGGCACGCGACCATTCCTTCCTAAAATCCGAAGGTAAACAAGGGCAGGTTGAAGCCAAAGACATGGATTTCACCTTTTTGCCCACTGGTGAAGTTGAAAAAGCGATTGCCAGCGGCAACCCAATCATGAAAACCACTGGCGACCAACCAGCCCGCGAGGTCGCCGGAGACAAACTGGATGTCTCCTTTGTCAAAACTCCAGCCGGTAACCTGTTGCAGGAAGTAGTGGTCACCGGCAATGCCCGGGTGAAGCTGTTTGCCCCGCCGGTTACACCGCAAACTCCCCAACCGGTTGAAAAGGAACTGACCGCTCAAACCGTCCAGGTCAAGTTTTCCCCTGATGGGCGGTTTGCCCAAACCTCACATGCCGAAGGTAACGCCCAACTGACCGTCACCCCTCTGGTGGTTGAACCCAAAGCTGACCGCAAACAGGTACGGGCACCACAAATGGATGCGGTTTTTTACGAGACGGACAACCAGATTCGAACCTTTACTGCGCTGGGAGGGGTCAGAATTGATCTCACCCCCCTCGAAGCAAAAACCCAACGCCAAGTCCGTACCACTCAAAGCGAGCGGGCAACCGCCAATTTTGATGCCCACAGCCAGGACGTGACAGAGGTCGTTCAGGAAGGAAAATTCACCTACGCCGAAGGCGTGAAAAATGCGACCGCTGACCGGGCGACCTACCTTCAAGTCAAGGAAACAGTTTTTCTCAGAGGACATCGTCCCACGGTTTGGGATGACCGTTCCCGTACCCAGGCTGACGAACTTGATCTTTCCAGTGCTACATCGGAAAATTTTGCCCGTGGCAATGTCCGCACCACCTACTACAGTCCAGCCACAGCAGGCAACGCCACTCCGTTTGGAAAAACCAAGACTCCCATCTTCGTCACCTCGGCTGAAGGCCAAGCCAATTCAAAAACCGGCCAAGCGGTTTTCCGTGGTGATGCACGTGCCTGGCAGGATGACAATTTTGTCAGAGGCGACAAACTGGAACTGCTCCAGGCTGACAAAAAAATGATTGCGACGGGTCATGTTTCGTCGGCCCTTTACCAGGTGGAAAGGGAAGACGCTAAAAAGCAGAAACAGGTCGTCCCCATTTTTGGCACGGCAGAGAAACTGACCTATTCAGATGTCGAACGACGGGCGATTTATGAAAAGAACGCCCGGCTGGTTCAAGGAGACGATACTCTTGTCGGACAAACAGTTGAGATTTTTCTCCAGAAACAATCCAGTCAGGTTGAACGGATGTATGCCACCGGCAGCGTGGTGGTGACGCAACCACAACGCAAAGCAACCGGTGACCGGGCCGAATACACAGCCTCCGATGACCGTTTCGTAATCCTTGGAAATGTTGCGCGGGTTGAAGATACCGAACGAGGAACGACAACAGGGCCACGATTGACTTTCATTAGGTCGGATGGTAGTGTTTTGGCTGTCGATCAACGACGCACGCAACGAATTCGCACCAAACACAACGTTGAAAATTAGGGGGCGCACGGAGGGAAACAGTGTTGCGCACTCAGCGGAAATTTTTGTCCGATTCCATCCTCACGGTTGAACCTGCCGCCGTACCAGAAACCACCCTACCGGTTGCAACACCTGCCTCAACGGAGAGCCTCCGCGCAGAACATTTGCACAAATCGTATCGGGGTCGGGAGGTGGTGCGCGATGTCTCGATTCATATTCAACGAGGCGAAGTGGTTGGCCTTCTGGGCCCGAATGGAGCAGGAAAAACCACGACATTTTATATGATTGTGGGCCTTGAAAAGCCCGATGCGGGTCAGATTCATCTGGGTTCGCAGACAATTACAACTTTGCCCATGTACATTCGGGCGCGAAATGGCATTAGTTATTTGCCACAAGAGCCCTCGATCTTTCGCAAACTAACCGTTGAAAAAAATATTTTGGCCATTCTGGAAACTTTGGGGTTATCCTCCCGTGAACGATCACAACGGCTGGAAACGTTGCTACATGAACTGGACGTAGCTCATGTGCGAAACACACCCGGTTATGCACTTTCCGGGGGCGAGCGGCGGCGAGTTGAAATTGCCCGATGCTTGGTTATTGAGCCCCAGTTTGTGCTGCTTGATGAGCCTTTTGCCGGCATTGACCCTAAAGCCGTAGTTGAAATCCAAACCATTATTTCCCGTTTAAAAGCGCGTCAAATCGGGGTTTTGATTACAGACCATAATGTCCGGGAAACGCTTGCCATTACTGACCGTGCCTACATTATCAGCGAAGGAAAAATTTTCCGGACCGGAACCTCCGATGTGCTGACATCTGATGAAGAAGTAAGGAAAATTTACTTGGGAGAAAATTTCCGCATGTAGGTCTCGACTCCGTTCAATTGCTTCTTTTGTTGTCAAAACGATTTGGGCTATGTCAATAAAACCGATTCTTGCTCCTCGAAATGAACAACGCCTCGGACTGGTGCTTACCCCTCAGATGCGGCAACGCATTGAAATGTTAAGCATGACAACCGTTGAAATTGAAGAATTGATGACGACAGAACTGGTTTCAAACCCGGTTTTGGAAGAACTCCCCCCCAATGAAAACACTGAAGGATTAACTGTGACCGATGAGGTCCTGGCCTATGGGGACGCAGCTATCATGCCATCTCCTGAAGCTCCGGAATTTGAATCCTTTCCAGCCCAAGAGGTACCCTCAGGCAGTTCATCTGAGTTTTCCGAAAGAAACACCGAATTTCCTTCAACCACCAATGAAGAAGGGGAATCAGGCCCCCCCGAAACAGATCTCAATCCTGACCCCTTTCAGGAAATTGATTTTGGCGCAGCCTTCGAAAACTACCTTGATCCAGGATATAAAACGCAGGAATACGAGGAGCGCGACCAGCCTTCCTTTGAAAACATGCTGACCCGCCGCCCTTCACTGCTGGAACATCTTCAGTGGCAACTAAATTTGACTCGCACTGCCACCGAGGTTCGAGCCGCGGCTGAAGCCATCATTGCCAGTCTTGATGATAAAGGTTATCTCGTTGATTCCCTTGAAGAAATTGCAGCAATTGGGCCCTGGGAACTGGCAACCGTGGAAAGAGCTCGAAATCTAGTACAAAACCTAGATCCGGTCGGGGTTGGCTCCTACAACGTGATTGAATGTTTCCTCGTTCAGCTTAAACAAAAAGGGTTGGAACATTCCTTGGCCGCAACCCTGGTACGGGATCATTTCAACCGTTTACAACAATACCGGTGGCCTGACTTAGCCAAAGAACTGAATGTTTCCATTGAAGGCATCGCCAGGGAAGTTGAGGTGATTCTCAAACTGGAGCCTTATCCTGGCCGACAGTTTACCAGTGAAGAAATTCATGCTATTCAGCCCGAAATTTTCATTGAAAAAATCGAAGGGGAGTACTTCATCCACTTCAATGATGAAGGGATGCCGCAATTAAGGATAAACTCCCAATACCGGCGGCTGCTCGAATCCAATCAGTCCTCAAAAGAAGAGCGGGAATATGTGCGTGAATGCTTCCGCTCGGCAGTTGATTTTCTCAAAAATATTGAGCATCGCCGGCAAACCATTTATCGTGTTTGCCAAGCTATTGTGGAACGCCAGCGGGCATTCCTCGATCATGGAATTGAACATCTCAAGCCCATGATGCTCAAGGATTTAGCTGAGTTGATCGGAATTCACCTTTCAACCGTCAGCCGGGTAGTCAACCGAAAATATGCACATACTCCCCAAGGTGTGATTGAATTGCGTCGGTTTTTTACCGACGGAATGACCAATGAACAAGGGGAAGAAGTTTCAACCCAGTTATTAAAACTCCAAATCAAAAAAATGATTGAAGAAGAGGATCCGCACCATCCTTTGACAGATGACGAAATTATGAAACGGATGGCCAAACAAGGGGTCAAACTCTCACGCCGAACAGTGGCTAAATACCGTGACCAAATGTCGATTGCTGGATCCAGGGAACGCCGAATTTTGATTTGATTACAATTTATCCCAATGATGGAGCTGCTCACATGAAAGTTGAATTTACCGGACGCCACTTTAGCGTTACCCCCGCGATCAAAAAACATGCGAAGGAACAGCTAAAAAAGATCGAAAAGGTACTGGAGTCCAAAGAAATTTCCACCGCTAATTTTATTTTGTCTGTTGAGAAGTATCGTCACCAGGCAGAACTCCTCATTTCATGGCGGGACCAATCACTCAGTTGTTCTGCAACAACAACTGATATGTATGTAGCCATTGACCAAGTAGTGGAAAAAATGGCCAGGCAAGCTTTGAAACTCAAAGACAAACAGACGACCAAAGCCCGAAAAGCAAGAGGTGAGGTCAAACAAAAGGTGGCTGAGGAGACCACCTCTGAACCCGCTGCAAAAACCCCTCGAATCATCAAGCCTCGTAATTATGAGGTACGCCCCATGTCCCCTGAAGAAGCTGCCTTTAATTTGGGAACTAGCGAAGATCAGTTTTTTGTTTTTCGTGATGCCCAAACCGGAAAAGTAGGAATTATCTATAAACGGAAGGATGGGAATTACGGGTTGATTATTCCTTAATCGGCTTACCAAAAAATAAAAGTTAAGGGCCAGTCAATTTTGCAAATGACTGGCCCTTAACTTTTCCAAAAATATTCAGAAAAAAAACGAAGAGGCGGAAACGATTTCTCGCTTCCGCCTCATAGAACCGGCAACTACCTACTCTCCCACACAGTTGCCCATGCAGTACCATCGGCTCAAGAGAGCTTAACTTCCGTGTTCGGGATGGGAACGGGTGTGACCTCTCCGATAGAGTCACCGGAAAACCGGTAAAAAATGAATAAACGTTTGATAACTTGTAATCAGTAAATTTTATGGTCAAGTCGATCGGACATTAGTACAGGTAAGCTCAACATGTTACCATGCTTACACACCCTGCCTATCAACGTGGTCGTCTACCACGAGCCTGAAGGGGAAGTCTCATCTTTGGTCTGGCTTCACGCTTAGATGCATTCAGCGTTTATCCATACCCAGCTTAGCTACCCTGCTATGCCGCTGGCGCGACAACAGGTACACTAGAGGCTGGTCCAACTCGGTCCTCTCGTACTAGAGTCAGATTCCATCAAACTTCCTACGCCCACACCAGATAGGGACCGAACTGTCTCGCGACGTTCTAAACCCAGCTCACGTACCGCTTTAATGGGCGAACAGCCCAACCCTTGGGACCTTCTTCAGCCCCAGGATGCGATGAGCCGACATCGAGGTGCCAAACCGCCGCGTCGATGTGAACTCTTGGCGGCGATCAGCCTGTTATCCCCGGCGTACCTTTTATCCTTTGAGCGACGGCCCTCCCATACGGGGCCGCCGGATCACTAAGCCCGACTTTCGTCTCTGCTCGACTTGTTTGTCTCGCAGTCAGGCTGGCTTATGCCTTTACACTCTACAGGTGATTTCCAAACACCCTGAGCCAACCTTCGGGAGCCTCCGTTACCATTTAGGAGGCGACCGCCCCAGTCAAACTACCCGCCTGGTAGTGTCCCTCTTCCCGATTCAGGGAAGTAGGTTAGAAGCCGAAGATGACAAGGGTGGTATCTCACCGTTGGCTCTGCTGAGCCCAAGAGCCCAGCTTCAAAGCCTCCCACCTATCCTGCGCATGTCATCCCCAGATTCACTACCAAGTTATAGTAAAGGTGCACGGGGTCTTTCCGTCTAGATGCGGGAAACCGGCATCTTCACCGGTACTACAAATTCGCTGCGCCACTCGTTAAGACAGTCATCAGATCGTTACGCCATTCGTGCGGGTCGGAACTTACCCGACAAGGAATTTCGCTACCTTAGGACCGTTATAGTTACGGCCGCCATTCACTGGGGCTTCAATTCAGAGCT
>JAIBAN010000003.1:97500-166359 GCA_019695185.1 Blastocatellia bacterium
AGCCCGGCCAAATTCATCCAGGTCGGCTGCCCGCCGTGGGTCAATGATTGTAAATGGAGCCAGGTTGATTCCCAGCTTTTCAGCAGTCCTAGTGATTTTTTCGGTATCACCCAACAAGGTCAATCGGGCCAACTTCAACCGGTCGCAGAGCTGTGCAGCCTGGAGCGTCCGCTCGTCTTCACCTTCCGGCAAAACAATGTGCTGCTGTTTGGCAGCGGCTCGCAAACGTAGCGTTTCAAGAATTTTCATACTGCCTCCTCTGCCCCCACCAGATTGGTGATTTCTTCAAGCCAGTTCTCAGCCGAAATGGTGCTTTGTGAGCTGTCCTTCATCGAACGCAAGGCCCATTGACCACTCGCCAGCTCCGATTCACCCAAAATCAGCACATACCGGGCCTTGAGTTTGTCAGCCAGTTTCATGGAACTCTTTAAACTCCGCGTTTCAAAATCAACTGCAGCGGCAATTCCTTTTTTGCGTAACCCCTGCACGAGCACGAGTGCCCGCTCGAAAGCGGCTGCCCCCAGGTGCGCAATGTAGAGGTCAGGGTTTCCCTGGTCGCCCGAATTTTCCGGAATCGTCATGGCAAACCGGTCAAGTCCAAGAGCAAAGCCAAAACCTTTGGCCGCCGGTCCGCCGAGTTCTTTTGACAGCCCATCGTAGCGCCCGCCGCCAAGCAAAGCATTTTGAGAGCCCAGGGAGCCGGAAACCACCTCAAATACCGTTTTGGTGTAATAATCCAGCCCACGTACCAAGCGGGAATCAATTTTGTAGCTGATTCCACGCGCATCCAAATAGCGGCAGACCGTTTCGAAATGCTGTCGGGCATCATCCGTCAGCAAGTCAAGGGTTGAGGGCAAGCCCGCCACGACTTCATGATCAAGCTTGCAATCCAGTATCCGGAGTGGGTTGGTTTCATAGCGGCGCTGGCAATCCCCACACATGGAGCTGATTTTGGGAGCCAGTTCCCGGCGGATCATCTCGGCAAAGCGGGGCCGGGATTCGGCGTCTCCAACTGAATTCAACCGCAATTCGGCATTGCCGATTCCCACATCGGCCACCAACTGCATAATCATCTCGATACATTCCGCATCAATCGCCGGATTGTCGCTGTTTCCGATGACTTCGGCCCCAATTTGATAAAACTGCCGGAACCGGCCTTTTTGACCACGCTCGCGGCGGAACTGCGGGCCAACGTAGAACAATTTCACGGTTTCCGCCTGCCCCCACATCTTATGCTGAATGTAAGCGCGAATCACCGAAGCCGTATTTTCCGGGCGAAGCGTCAGGCTGTCTCCGTTAATGTCCTTCCAGGTGTACATCTCCTTGGAGACAATGTCAGTTTCGGTTCCGACCCCACGGGCAAACAGTTCGGTATGTTCAAAAATCGGGGTCCGGATTTCCTTGAATCCATAACGACGGAACAAATCCCGTGCCCGCTCCTCAATAAACTGGAAGCGATGCACCTGTGCGGACGTGTCATTGGAAAATTCTGCCGGGAGCAAATCCCGGGTGTATTTGGGAGTGGTAATCATGTTGTGAAAAGAGGACTGAGGGCTGAGGACTGAGGGCCGAGTGAAAAACCGCAAAAACGAGGAAAGCCAAAATTCCGGCAGGTTTCGAAAAGTCGAAAACTCAGTCCTCAGTTCTCAGTCCTCAGCCCTTTCTTTCAGGTAAATATCCTTGAGTTCACAATAGTGGGACCAGCCTTCATCCATCCGGGCCAGTTCCTGGTCAGAGACAGGACGTTTGATTTTGGCGGGAACACCGGCCACCAACATCCGGGGCGGGACAATCATTCCTTCCGGAACGACCGAACCGGCAGCCACAACCGCCTGGTCACCAATAACAGCTCCGTCAAGCAGGACCGAGCCCATTCCAATCAAACATTTGTCCCCAATCGTGCAGCCATGTGCAATGACACGATGGCCCATAGTGACGTAATCACCAATGTTCAGGACAAACCTGCCGCCGGTCACATGAAGCATGGTGAGGTCTTGAATGTTGGTGTGATGTCCAATCCGGATACGGTCAACATCGCCACGAATGACACAATTGAACCAGACACTTGATTCATCGCCAATGGTGACATCACCAATCACGATGGCTCCTTCGGCAATGTAGACATTGTTACCAAGTACGGGAGTTTTGTCTTTGAATGGTAAAAGCATGCTTTTTCAGGGTTCCAGGGTTCAGGGTTCAGGGTTCGGGATTTTTGAGTTTCGATTTTTGATTTTTGATTTGAAATCCAGCTTGCATCTCAAAATTTCGGTATTCGAAAACCCTGAACCCTGAACCCTTGGGTTAGAGGCCATGCCGCTCAATCATGCGCATTAAAGTTTTGCGGTCCACGCCCATGATTTCAGCGGCCTGTGATTTGTTGCCGTTGGTATAGGTCAATACATATTCGACATAACGCCGCTCCATCTCATCATAGGACGGTGGGTTGCCGTTGGCGATTTCGTGCAGCAGGGGGTTGGATTGCACGGCTTCGGGGATGTCGGCTGACGGTTTCGGCACAGCGTTTTTTTCTTTACCGGCAGCCGTTGCACGCATTTTTTCGGGCAAATCCTCCAGCCGGATAAAACCATTGTTGGCCAGAGTCACCAACCGCTGCATGGTGTGGCGCATTTCCCGCACATTCCCCGGCCAGGACCAAGCCAGAAGCTTTTCCCGTGCTTCGGGGGCAACCCGGACCACCGGACCGGCAGGCGGGGAATACCGCAGCAGGAAGGCATCCAGCATCATTTCAATGTCTTTTCCCCGTGCCCGGAGCGGTGGCAGATGAATGGTGACGGTATTCAACCGGTACATCAAATCCTGGCGAAAGGTGCCGGATTCAACCAGTTGTTCAATATCCTGGTTGGTTGTGGCCAGCACCCGCACATCCACTTTGATGGGTTGATTGGAACCAACCCGACGGATTTCCCCCTCCTGGAGCACCCGCAACAGCCGAACCTGAAACGTCGGAGTGGTTTCGGTCACTTCATCCAACAGGATGGTGCCGCCTTCGGCCTCCTCAAATAAGCCGGGACGCGGCCCGACTGCGCCGGTAAAAGCTCCTTTGACATGGCCAAACAGTTCGGTTTCCAACAGGGTTTCGGTAAGAGCGCCACAATTGACTGTGACAAACGGCTTTCCAGCCCTGGTACTGTTGGTGTGGACTGCCCGTGCAATCAGCTCTTTTCCGGTTCCGGATTCACCGCTAATCAAAACTGACAAATCGGTCGGGGCCACCCGCCCCAATACTTTGAAAACCTCAAGCATCGCCGGGCACCGCCCAAGCATGGCAGCCCGGTCAGCCAGTTCAACGGCCTCGCTTTCATCGGCGGGCGGGGTTTGCTGCTTGAGTTGTTTTCGCTCAGAAGTGGCATTGGCCAGCCGAAACAGGTCTCCGACGTTGAACGGTTTGCAAATGTAGTCGTTGGCTCCCTGTTTGACTGCCTGCAGGGCGGCTTCAAGGCTGGCATGGCCAGTCATCAAAACGATTTCGGCCTGGGGTTGCAACCGGTCCCGAAATGCCCGCAAGACATCAAAACCGTTGATTTCCCCAATCCGGACATCACAAAAAACCAAATCAAAGGCATGGCGTCCGCCCAGGTCCAGAGCCTCACGACCGCTGTAAGCTTCCATGACCTGATGGCCAGCCTCGGTCAGGGCGACACGAATCACATCACAGACGGTTCGTTCGTCATCCACGACCAACACATTCATAAGGATTGCCCGTTTCGGAAAAGTTGGAGTGAGGTAGGCCGCTTGAACCTGGCCTGATTGAGAATCCAGGCGCAATCTTGCCATTTCAATCCAAACCACACAAGCCAGCCGGGAAAATCGTGAAGGGTGGAACCGGCATCAAATTCCATCTATTGTTTATCACAGACTCTGCACTTTTTGTCTGGCACCGTACTTTCACAACTTCAGGAGACACCTTTTCATGACCGGAAAGCACTTTTTCATGGGTTTGGTACTGACGTGCCTGTTTTTTGGGCCTCTGAAAGCTCAGGATGCCGAAACCCTTTCCAATCAGGCGGCTGAAGCCTACGAACAGAAACAATATGCCAAAAGCGCGGAACTGTATGGCGAAGCCATCAAGCGCGGTATCAAAGATGCGGGTACTCTCTACGATGCGGCTTGCAGCTATGCCCTGGCCGGGAAGAAGGGGAATGCCTTTCATTGCCTTGACCTGGCGATTGCCGCCGGTTTTCAGAATGCCAACCACCTCCAAGAGGACACGGATTTAATCAGCCTGCATACAGACAACCGCTGGGAAGCAGTGGTCCAAAAATGCCGGGCGGCGCTGGAGGCATATCTCAAAACCATCGGCAATCGGGAACTCAGGCTGGAACTTCTGCAAATGGAGAAAGTGGACCAGGAAATTCGAAACCAACTTATTGCTGAGACCAAAGGCCCGGCCATTTTGACAAAAATGCAGGAAGTGGACGCCCGTAACACCAGCCGGATGGAGGAAATTCTGAAGAAATATGGCTGGCCGGGAAAAAGCCTGGTGGGGAAAGACGGAGCCGGCGCAGCCTGGCTTCTGGTACAACACGCTGACGCCAATCCTGCTTTCCAAAAACGCTGCTTGGAGTTCATGACCAAAGCAGCGGAAAAAGGCGAGGTATCCAAGCCAAACGTCGCCTATCTGACCGACCGGGTGCTGGTTGCTGAAGGAAAGAAACAAATCTACGGAACCCAGTTTAAGCTTGAGAATGGCGAACTGGTGCCGTCTCCGATTGAAGACGAGGCCAATGTTGACAAAAGACGGAAAGAAGTCGGATTGCAGTCACTGGATGAATACAAAAGGATGATGAAAGCCGTCTATCAACCCGCGTCAGGAAAGCAATAAGGCTTGGCCATTAAAGAAGCGGCCTGGTGCGCGGCAATCTCAATCCAGGATTACGATTGACCGGATTTTTGAAACCAGTAGGACTGCTTGTGGCCGAGGGATTCAAAATGCTCCACTTCCCGGATGGCATTGGCCCGACTGACCACGGTTTTCATCAGATATTGGTGGCCGTGGTCATCCTGCCGCCAGATTTCATAGGTGTCCTTATCTGCCAGGAGCCGGGTCAAGGTGCTGAAATCCTGCAAAAGGATGTTCTGAAACTCGTGGTCAAGCTCAAACTCACCTTTGACCGATTTGCTCGTCAGCACTTGGCCAGAATGATAGCTGGTTCGGGTCAGCTCGTATGCGATTTTGAAAGACTGCTGGTGTGAAGATTTCGAAATGGTGAGCAAAAACTCATTGGGGCTCATGGAAATCAGGATGACCTGACCGGACCCTTTAACTACATTGGCCAATTGAGAGACAAAGCACATCAACGGTTCAGCTTCCAGCCAGATTTCAGGATGGTACCCGCCAAAACCCTCATCGGAAACGCCAATCCTTACCTGAATGCCAGGAAGATGGCTGGATTCAACCGCCACTGGTTCCACTTCAACCCAGGATTGCCGATTGGCTGAAACTATTCGAAAAGCAGTGTTTCCCATGTAAATCTCCTTCAAAATTTGCCCTGAAGGCAGAGTTGGGCAAAGGTTTGAACCGTCCAGATTGACAGTTTTCCAGCCTGACAAGTAGCATCGCTTGCTCGCATTCCGATGCCGTTTTTCCAACCGACGGCATCTCCATTCAACGGCAACCTGACACAGCTTCCATTCCTCAGGAACCGGGTCACAACCAGACCGGGATTGGTACAAGTTTATGAATTTCGCCCAGCTTTTTCGAAAAAAATCAATTGCCCAAATTCAACGCGACGCCGCCTCCGGTTTTAGCGACGGGGAAGGCGGACATGGTTCGGGTCTGGTCCGGACCCTTGGAACACTTGACCTGACGGCCCTTGGCATTGCCGCCATTATCGGTGCCGGAATTTTCTCGACGGTCGGAACGGCAGCCTTCAACGGCGGCCCGGCGGTCGCCCTGCTGTTTGTTTTCACCGCCGTCGCCTGTGGATTTTCGGCGATGTGTTATGCCGAATTCGCTTCGATGATACCGGTTTCCGGGTCGGCCTACACCTATGCCTATGCGGCATTTGGCGAATTGGTGGCCTGGATTATCGGCTGGGACCTGTTGATGGAATACGCCATCGGCAACATCGCCGTGGCGATTTCGTGGAGCGACTATTTTACGAAGCTCGTCAACAGCACTGGTTTTTTGCATATCCCTGAATATTTTACGATGGATTTTTTGTCTGCTTCACGGGGTTTTGATGCAGTCAACAAGTTGCTGGCCGAAGGGCAAACACTCCAGTCAATTGCTCAAAAACCGGAACTGTCCAATATTTACGACGGGTATCTGGCCTGGACGACGGCTCCCCAGATGGGCGGCTTTCACTTGGTTTGTGATTTGCCGGCGCTGATGATTACCATCATCATCACCACCCTGGTTTTCATCGGCATCAGGGAATCCAAAAATGCCTCGAACGCAATGGTGGCGCTCAAAGTCGCAATTGTGCTGTTTGTGATTATCCTGGGGGCGTTTTACGTCAAAACGGAAAACTGGCATCCGTTTGCCCCCAACGGTGTGTCAGGCGTGCTCAAAGGCATCTCGGCGGTCTTTTTTGCCTACATTGGGTTTGATGCAGTTTCAACCACGGCGGAGGAATGCCGCAACCCGCAGCGCGACCTGCCGCGCGGGATGATTTACTCGCTCATTATTTGTACGGTGTTGTATGTGCTGATTTCGCTGGTTCTGACCGGCATGACCAGCTACAAAAACCTGATGGTGGGTGACCCGATGGCGTTTGTGTTCGGCCCCCAGGGAGCCAACCTGATATGGGTGGAGCGGATTGTGGCCGTGAGCGCCGTGATTGCCATTGCCACCGTGCTCTTGGTATTTCAACTTGGACAGCCGCGCATCTGGATGTCCATGAGCCGTGACGGTTTGTTGCCGCCGATTTTTTCGTCCATCCACCCGCGTTTCAAAACACCCTGGTTTTCCACCATCGTGGCCGGTTTCGTGGTGGCAACACCGTCACTCTTTCTGAATCTGACCGAAGTGACCGACCTGACCAGTATCGGAACGCTCTTTGCCTTTGTGCTGGTATCGCTCGGCATTTTAGTGCTCGAAAAAGACAAGAGTTTCGAACGCAAATTCCGTGCGCCCTACGTCAATTCAAAGTTCATTGCCCCGGTTCTTTTCCTGCTGATTATGGGCGGATTGGCTGCTTACGACAGCGGTTCGTTTTTCAAGGAGATTGCGGCAGCTATTTCCGGCGGCTGGGACCTGTTTAAGCACAAAATCCCGATTATCGTGTATTTGTTTGTTGCCTTCGGGACAGTCTGCATGTGTTTCCTGAGAAACCTGTCCTTGATTCCCGTCCTTGGGTTTCTGAGTTGCGGGTACCTGATGACGGAACTTGGTATCACCAACTGGACCCGGTTTCTCATCTGGCTGGTGATTGGACTGGTGCTTTATTTCCTTTATGGCAGCAGCCACAGCAAGTTGGGTAAGAAATAGGAGCCAGGGTTCAGGGTTCAGGGTTCAGGGTCTTTGGAATGGGCAATTGACATTTACCCCTCCCTTCACAACTTCAACTTTTCTGGGATTTGAAACCCTGAACCCTGAACCCTGAACCCTGAACCCTGGAAAGAAAGTCTTGCCCACCTGCGCCCACTACGCTACCATCGGGCCCGGTTGCTCGCTCTCTGCAAAGTTAGTCAAGGGCTATATTGTTTGGGCCGATACCCTAACTTCGGGAAGCCGAAGCATTGGGCGACTGGAGCAATGCTCGTCAACGTACGTGATGCCGAAGTGCCCGCTAGGCTACCCACCTGTGAAAACAGGTTCAAACAGGGTGCCACAACGGCTGCGCGGAGAGCGGCAACCGGAAACCTCCAAAGGATGAAGGATGAAGGATGAAGGATGAAAAAAATCCATCCGGATTCCATATCACCAAAGAACTTGCCTTCATCGTTGCCACTCAATTCGATTCCATTCTTAGTTTATGAAAATTCTGATGATTGGCGATGTCGTCGGAACTCAAGGGGTGCGTGTCATCAGCGAACGGCTCCAGGCCATTCGAGCCAAGCATCAGATTGATTTCGTGATTGCCAATGTGGAAAACATCGCTGGTGGAGCCGGAATTCACCCCGACGGAGTAGCCGACCTGCTGGCTGCCGGGGTGGACGTTATGACATCAGGCAATCATGCCTTTGATAAAAAGGAAATTCTGGATGTTTTTGGGAAAGAGCCGCGCCTGCTGCGTCCGGCCAATTACCCGGAAGGAGTACCCGGCACAGGGTTCTGGCTGGGCGAACATCCCAGCGGGGTTTCCCTGCTCGTGCTCAATCTGATGGGACGCCACAACATGCCCCGCACGGATTGCCAGTTTCGCAAAGCCGATGCCCTGTTGCGGGACTACTCCAACCGCGCCGACGTGATTGTGGTAGACCATCATGCCGAGGCCAGTTCCGAAAAAATCGCGCTGGGCCGCTACCTTGACGGAAGGGTTTCTGCCGTGGTCGGCACCCACACCCATGTCACCACCGCCGATGAACAGATTCTGCCGGGCGGAACCGCCTACATGACGGACCTTGGCATGACCGGCTCCCATGCCGGAGTCATCGGGATGGCCTACGATAGTGTGCTGGAACGTTTTTTGACCGGCGTCAACACCCGCCTTCGCAGTGCCGAAGGCGATGTGCGGCTGAATGGCGCAATCATTGACGTGGATACCAACTCGCGGCAGGCCCGCTCAATTGCGCGGCTGAATCTGCGACACTTCTAAAACCAGTCTTGAGAGTCTTGGGAGTCTTGGGAGTCTGAAGCAGTAAACAGTGACAGGTAAACAGTGACAGGATTTTTTCTTGTCACTTGCCACTTGTCACTTGTCACTTGGTTTTGACTCCCAAGACTCCCAAGACTCCCAAGACTCCCAAGACTCCCAAGACTCCTTCAAACCTATGCTCTTAGTCGTTGACGTTGGAAACACCAATACCGTCCTCGGTGTGTATGATGGAACGGACCTGATTGCCCACTGGCGCATTACCACCCAACGCGAACGGACAGTGGACGAATACGGCATCCTATGCCGGAATCTGTTTACCCTGGCCAATCTTGAATTCACCAAAATCAGCGGAATTGTGATTGCCTCGGTCGTGCCACCGCTGAATTTCACACTGTTTCGAATGTCCACGGCTTACTTTCACCAGGAACCGATGTTTGTCCTGCCGACGGAAAATGTGCTGTGGATGCCGATTCGCTATGACTCGCCGCAGGATGTTGGGGCCGACCGGATTGTGAATGCCGTGGCGGCATTTGAACGTTTTGGCGGGCCTTCCATTGTGGTTGATTTCGGAACCGCCACCACGTTTGATGCCATTTCCGCAGAAGGTGAATATCTGGGTGGGGTCATCACGCCGGGCATTAACATTTCCGCCGAAGCCCTGTTCCAACGGGCCGCCCGGTTGCCTCGTGTCAATATCAGCCATCCGCCACGGGTGGTGGGAACGACCACCATCACGAGCATGCAATCAGGGCTTTATTTTGGCTATATCGGACTGGTTGAAGGAATTCTCAAACGGATGTCAGAAGAAATGGGCGAACTGAGGGCCGTCATTGCCACCGGCGGACTGGCCCGCCTGATTGGGAAAGGCTCGCCCATGATTACCGAAATTGACGAAAACCTGACACTCGAAGGACTGCGGCTGATTTACGAACGGAATACACAAACGGGACAATAATTGCTGTTGCCTATTCATTCCGGGCAGAAACCTGTTTGTTTTATTGAAACCGCGAAACTTTCGCGGTTAAGAAATCAAAGAATCCCCAGTCAAACCTGTCTCTCACAGACCCCTTCCTTTCCCGGAGGCTGTTATGCGTTCCCTTCCCCTTCAGTTTGGACTTGCCTGCCTGTTTTTATTGTTTGCCCCGGTTTTCCTGCTTGCCCAGGAAAAGCCTGCCGCGCCGGACCTCAAAGAACTTGAAAGCTACACGACCAAGGCCATGCAGGAATGGAACGTGCCGGGTCTGGGCTTTGCTATTGTCAAAGACGACAAAGTGGTGTTTGCCAAAGGTTTCGGTGTGCGCAAGCTGGGCGAACCGACACCGGTGGATGAGCATTCGGTGTTTGCGATTGCCTCCTGTTCAAAAGCGTTTACCGCTGCCGCACTGGGAATCCTGGTGGACGAAGGCAAAATCAAATGGGACGACCCGGTGACGAAATACCTGCCGCAGTTTCAGCTTTACGATGCCTATGCCACACGGGAAATGACTATCCGCGACTTGCTCTGCCACCGGAGCGGGCTGGCCACGTTTGGAGGCGATTTGTTGTGGTATGACACGACCTACAGCCGCGATGAAGTCATCCGGCGGGTTCGCCACCTCAAGCCAACATCGAGTTTCCGCAGCCGCTACGGCTATCAAAACATTATGTTTTCCGCTGCCGGGCAAATCATTCCGGCAGTCACCGGCAAAAGCTGGGATGAGTTCATCAAAGAGCGTTTTTTTACACCGCTCGGCATGACTTCCAGTTCGACCAGCATCAACGCTTTCAAACCCGGCGACAATCTCGCCCAACCTCACAACCAACCGAACGGCACCATGCGGGTGGTCAAATATCTCAATGTGGATAATGTCGGCCCGGCGGCTTCCATCAATTCATCCGTGGCGGATTTGGCGCAGTGGGTTCGGCTCCAGTTGGGCCGGGGAACCTATCAGAGCAAACAGATTTTTAGCCGGGCGGTTTCCCATGAAATGTGGTCGCCCAACACCGTCCAGCCCCTCAGCGAAGCCGCCGAACGGCAGGTTCCTTCCCGGCATTTTTCTTTATATGCAATGGGCTGGGGCGTGAGTGATTTTCACGGACGGAAATATATCGCCCACAGCGGCGGTCTGGACGGCATGATTTCCCAGGTGGTGCTGGTGCCCGAAGAAAATCTGGGCGTGGTGATTCTGACCAACAGCGAGTCGCCGCTGGCCTCGCTCCTGGCCCGCAAGGTGGTGGATATGTATGTCGGCGCTCCGGCTCGTGACTGGAGCGGCGAAGCACTGGCTCAGAGAAAAAATGGCGAAGATGCCCAGAAAAAAGCTGACGAGCTGCTGGAAACCGGGCGCGCCAAAGACACCAAGCCTTCCCTGGCGCTGGAAAAATACGCCGGAACCTATTCAGGGCAAATGTACGGAGATGCAACCGTGACGGTTGAAAACGGAAAACTGGCGGTCAAACTGCTCCCGTCGGTTCATTTCACCGGAGATTTGGAACATTGGCACTATGACACGTTCCGACTTACGTGGCGGGACACCAACTACCCATTCCGCAAGGGCTTTGTGACCTTCATCCTCAATGCTCAGGGGGCTGTTGAGGAAATGAAGGTTGACTGTCCGAACAATGATTTTGATTTCAAAGAGTTGGAGTTCAAACGGGTCAAACCATAAGTCTTGAGAGTCTTGGGCGTCCTGGGAGTCTTGCGAGTCTTGGGGGGTCTTGAGAGTCTGAAGAAGTGAAACGCAAGAGGTAAAAAGTGACAGAATTTTTTCTTGTCACCTGTCACCTGTCACTTGGCTTTGACTCCCAAGACTCCCAGGACTCTCAAGACTCTCAAGACTCGCAAGACTCCCAAGGCTATTTAAGATGGACTTCCTGCTCACCGGCCACAATCCGCCCAATCCGGTACACGTCAGTTCCACGGGCAGCGATTTCAGCCTGGAGTGCGTCGGCATCCGCAGCCGCCACGACCACCATCATCCCGATGCCCATATTGAACACCCGATAGCTTTCGGATTCAGGCAGTTCACCGAGTTTGACCAGATGTTCAAACAGCGGCAGCACCGGCCATGTGCCACGGGTGATTTCCGCGCCACAGCCCGCAGGCAGAATCCGGGGCAGGTTTTCCAGAAATCCGCCACCGGTGATATGGGCGAGGCCCTTGATTTTGCCGCCCCCCAGTGAATCGTCCAGCAGCGGCAGGTAATTTTTGTGGGGCAGTAAAAGTGCTTCTCCGGCCTTTAATCCGATTTCCGGAATGTCTGTTTCAACCCCGTAGCCGGCCACTTCGAAAAACAGTTTGCGGGCGAGGCTATAGCCGTTGGTGTGCAGTCCCAGCGAAGGCAGCCCCAGAATCACGTCTCCGGGCGTAATCCGCGAACCGTCAATAATCTGTGTCCGGTCCACCCAGCCGATGATAAAACCGGCCACATCATATTCGCCCGCAGCATAAAAGCCCGGCATTTCAGCCGTTTCACCACCAATCAGCGGACAGTTGGCCTCTTTGCAGCCACGGGCCAGCCCTTCAATCAGGGAAGCCACAATTCCCGGCTCCAGTTTTCCGGTGGCGATGTAATCCATGAAAAACAAGGGACGTGCCCCCTGGACAAGAATATCGTCCACGCAATGCGCCACCAGGTCATAACCGACCGTGTTATGGATGCCGGTCTGGAAGGCGACTTTGAGTTTGGTGCCCACGCCGTCGGCGCTGGCAACCAGAATGGGCTCCTGCGCGCCCCGGTAGTCCGGCTTGAACATTGCGCCGAAACTGCCGATTTCGCTGAGAACCTGCGGGTTGAATGTTCCTCGCGCCAAGGCGCGAATCCGGTTTTTGGCTTCATTGGCGGCGTCAATATCAACGCCTGCGTCACGGTATGAAATGGTCATGAGTGCTCGGTAAGGAATTGAGAATTGAGAATTGAGAATTGAGAATTGAGGATTGAAAAGGTTGGAAATTGCACTTGGGTTCATCGCCCAATGATGTTCGATGAACGCTGCAAATTCTCAATTCTCAATTCTCAATTCTCAATTGTTTTATAATTTCACCCCCAACGCCTCCGTCGCAAGGTCTTTTGCATTGCGGCGCACCTCTGCGGCCTGCGGGCCGAGCTTTTGTTCAAGGTCGGCACGGAATTTTACGACGGCTTCCAGTTCCGGTCCGGGTGTGGGCTGCAGCAGTTCCTCTGATTTCAAGGCACTGGCCAAAACCAGCCGGGGGGTGGCTCCCAGATGGTCCAAAAGCTGGGCGTAGGCCAGCCAGTCCAGGGCTTCGGCCTTGCGGTCACCGGCTTCGGCATCCAGTTTCAGTCCGCGCTGATACAACTCGACCGCCTGTGATTTGTTTCCCTGTCCGGCTTGAATTTCACCCAGTTGCAGCAACGCCAGACTTTCCAGATTTTTCTCCTGCGCCTTGGCTGCCAGGGGAACCGCTTTTTCATAATAGGCCCGTGCCCGTTCCAGGTTTCCGGTCCGGGCGTAGTTTTTGGCGATTTTGAGCGCTATTCCCAACACCTGTTTGGGATTGGCCTTGCCTTCATCCACATTTCCGCTTTGGAGCAACTGACTTAAAAAGGTTTCGTAATGGGCCACTGCCTTGTCAGGCTGTCCCAACTGGTCATAGACATCGGCCAAATTCAGCCGGACCGCCTGCTGGGCTGGCTCCAGCCGGAGCGCCCGTTCCCAGGCATCAATCGCCTCAGTCGGTTTTCCGGCCTGAACAGCCAGATTTCCAAAATTGACCAGCGTGTCCAGATTGGACGGCAAATTGACCAGCATTTGCTGAAAATGCCGGTAGGCTTCGTCAAACCGGTTCTGCTGGAGCAGCGCCTGAGCCAGCAGATTCTGGGCTTTTGCATCGTGCGGATTGATGGCCACAGCCCGGCGCAGCGCAACCAGGCTCTCTTCGTTGCGACCAGCCTTGGCAGTGACTTTGGCAATTCGTAACTGAATCAGGCTGTCGTTCGGATTGACCCATTCCGCCTTTTGCAGATTGAAAAGATTATCTTCGTCCAGACTGAGCCGGTACCGCCATTGGTCAATTCCCGCCAGCAACAACAGCCCGGCAGCCAGCAGGACGCGCAGGCCCTGCGCGGGTGCGGTGCTGCCGAAAAACCAGTCCAGGACTTGGCCGAATGCCCGCCCCATCTGGTCGGCAGCCGGTTTGACTTCTACTTTTTGATTAAGCAGGAACGCTGCAACCCGACTCTCCCGGAGTTTCCAGATGACCCCGTTCAGCATGCAGTGATGGAGGTTGACCACAGCCGTGAAAATCAAAAAACTGGCGGTGAAGTCATAGTGAAAGACCCGGCTGACCAGCCACGGCCCTGGCAGAAAAAGGGCAATCCCGCCCACGACCAGAAGGGCGAAATACCTCCACGGATTCCAGGTTCCCGCGCCTTCGGCCTCAGCCTCACGTTTGGCGTAATAATTGGTCAACCACAGGTATTGGGCTGAGTGCATAACCGCCAACACGCCGCTGGTGTAGTAAATCTGTTGCAGTTGCACCCCCGTCACCAGTTCCCGCAGCGTAGGCGGCACCGCCCATAAAAACTGAGTCAGGAGCAACCATCCCGGAGCCACTGCCGCACTGCGCCCCCCTTTTCGGCTGATGCGTTTCAGCGCCAGACCTCCCATCAGCAAACTGACTACCATCAGTCCAATCCGCAAGACCCGCGTCAAAATCAAAGGAAAATCGAAGGAAAGCAAATACTGGTCGGTAGCGGGACCGGTGTGAATGCTTAAAAACGTCACCAGATACAAACCGATGAACGCCCCATAGAGCAGTTCCCGGTCAACCCGGCTGGGCTGCACGCCATTGCGGCGGGCAAACATCAGCGCCAGCCCAAAATTTTGCCCGGCATAATGCCAGGGACTCCAGATGACATACAGAGTG
Organism: Blastocatellia bacterium; assembly: GCA_019695185.1. GTDB lineage: Bacteria > Acidobacteriota > Blastocatellia > Chloracidobacteriales > Chloracidobacteriaceae > JAIBAN01. The sequence goes on from JAIBAN010000003.1 coordinate 112,093, forward strand.
ACAACCCAAGGCAAGAGTGAAACGGACCAATGAGCCAAAAGAGCTGTCAACACCAACAGCCCAGTGAGGTGAACGGTAAAAATCCGGTACTTGGCAAAATCCGTCTGGGTGCGATAGGCACGATAGATGGTTGCCATAAAGTGCGGATAGTTGCAGACCAGCAGCAACCCATAAGACAGCAGGGAAACCGCCGGGTTGTTGCCCCGGTCCAGCCACATGGCGGCCAACAGAAGTGGGGCCGACCAGCCACCGCAGCCAACCACAATGTCCCAAAAAGGCGAGACAATCCATGGGCCGGGGACATTGGCAGCCGGTGTTTCCGGCCTGACCGCAGCCATATCCGTCTGACTGATTGACATAGGATTTCGGTTCTTTCTGATAAAAGAGATTTGAGGGCAAACTGTCACCGAAGGTCACAGATTTGCAAATATGTTTCTCATGTTCGGGGTTCCGCGTTTTCGCGGCAGTTTTGAAAGGTTTTTATCCAAACTGCCGCCTGAAGGCGGAACTCCAAACCGCCGCCTGAAGGCGGGACTCCAAACCGCCGCCTAAAGGCGGAACTCCAAACCGCCGCCTGAAGGCGGGACTCCAAACTGCCGCCTGAAGGCGGAACTCCAAACCGCCGCCTGAAGGCGGAACTCCGAACCGCCGCCTGAAGGCGGAACTCCGAACAGAAAATTCAAAACTTTGCTCATTTCTTAAACTGTAGTGTAAACTTCACCGGTTGCAACTGCTGTTCCGTTTGAATTTCCACCCCTCATCCAGACATCCAGCATTCACGGTCACGCCATGCGAAAACTCTCGTTGATTGTGTTGATTTTGCTTGTGTTGCCGGTTTCGGTAACGCTGTCGTATCAAGGAGCCAAGCGTCCGGCCCAAAATCGCCCCGGAGCCAAACCACAAGCCGGAGCTGCCGCCAACCGCTTCCTGCCAAAACCGGCCCCGGACCCAACGCGGGCCACCCAAACCGAGCTTGATGCGGCCTTGTTTGTAACGGAGGAATTTTTCGGCACGCAGGCCCGTGCGCCCCGTCCCTACGCCCAAGCCCGTGAACAACTGACTCCGCTCGTGGCCAAATATCCGCAGGATGTGCGTCTGCTCCGCTATACCGCCAATCTGGATGAAAAACTGGGAAATTTTGACCGGGCGGTTGAGGAAATGCGGCAATACAGCACGCTCCGCAAGGACGCGCCCAACGCGCTCCGCCGGTTGGCCGCCTTTTACCATCAGCGGGCCATGTATGCCGACGAAGCCCGCACCCTGCAAAAGCTGTCTCCCGTGGCGTTGCCGTTTGAACGGCCCGACATCAACACGCAAATCGGCAAACTGGTGGCCGAACATACCCTCAGCGGTTTTGATTTGGCTGAATTCTATAAGCAATCCATGCTGGCCGACCCGACCAACCTCAAACTGGTCGAACAATATGTGGGCCAACTGGCCACCACCAGGAAATACCTGGAAGCCCTGCGTGTCCTGGACGAATTACAGCCCAAATATCCTGACAACCTCCAGTATTTCCTCAAAACCAGAGCCGGAATTTATGAAGCGCAGCAGGACCGGCGCGGAGCGGAAAACGTCTATGCCGCCACATTCAGCCCGCTCTGGCCCCGTGCGGTGGTGGCTGACTACTACGATTTGCTGCGGAAATATGGCCGCTATCGGACCTATCGGCGGGAACTTCAGGACGGTTTTCCCCGGTCCAAAGGCCGGGAGGCGTTTCAGGCGGCGGGCCGGTTGTTTAACCTCTATGCCTACGAAGCGAATCTCGGACAGGCTGTCAACGTACTGCAAAGTTTTGAGCAAAAACGAAGCACCCCTGCAGCCGGGGATGCCACTCCCTGGAACAATCAGGAACTGGAAACCTGTGCCGCGCTGTATCTGCAAATCGGACGCTATGACCAGGCCGCCCGGTTTCTGTACTCGCTTTATTTAGGGCAGGGCCTGACGCCCGGCAGCGCAGGCCGCGAAAAAACGCTGGCATCCCTGGCCACCACGCTGTTGGACGCGCAAAACACCGGGATTCCGCTCTCGGCTACGGATTTGACCCTCTACAGCGATATTGCCAGCGTGGATGAAGGGGCCGGGTTCCTGAACGGCGTCCTGTCGCTGGTGCTGGCCGGAAACAATCCGCCGGCGGCGTTCAAGAGCGCCAAAAACGGGGCCGTGGCCTACTATAACCGGGCGCTGGCTTACCGGTTTTATGCAGCACTCAAAACCGAGTATCCGACTTCGACCGAGCTGGCCGGCGTCCATGTCAAACTGCTGGATGCCTTTGCCGCCCTGGGCGAACAGGAAGCCGTCATCCGGCTGGGTGACGAGTTTCTGAAGCAGTTCCCAACCGCCAAAAATTATCGTGAAATCACGCTCAAGATTGCCGATGCGGAAGTGACCCTGAACCGCCGGGAAGCCGAACGGACCCGCCTGCTGGCCCTGCTCGACCGGATTGGCAAGGAACGCCCGGCCACGGCGCTGCTCCTGCCGGTTTCTGCCAGACGCTGGGTTTACAAAGGAACCGACCAGCAGGCGGCAGCTTCTGAAGGAGGGGAAAGCGAAGAACCCGGAACACCTGAGGAAGTGTATGACCCGGCGGACCCCAATGCGACGGACGCCGGTGAAACGGAATACGAAACCTTCGATTACCCGACTGATTACCTTGGCAATCAGGTAACCAAACCGGAGGAAATCAACTACGGCACGGTCCTGGAACGGGTGGTGTCCAGCTATGCGGCAGAAAACAAGCCGCTCGACACGCTCAAATTTTTCAACGGGGAAATCAAGAAATATCCCCGTGAAGAAGGCTTGTATGAGCGGATGCTCCGCTGGCTGGGTCAGACAAGTATGGTGGATGAACAGGTTCAGCTTTATACGCAGGCTGTCAAACGGTTCAACTCCAACACGTGGTATCACCGGCTGGCCCGTTGGTTTGTCCGCAACGAACGGCAGGATGCCTTTGAGAAATATTCGAAAGAACTGGCTGAAATCCTGGATGACGGTGATTTGGGCGAATATTTCGAACGTTTTATCAACAATGCCGATTTGAACGGCGGTGGCAACGACGCCAGACTCTATCTGGAACTCTATCGCTTTGCCCATGACCGGTTTCCGACCAATGCCGAATTTGTCCAGGGGCTTTTGAAATACCACGCCGCGACCCAGGATTGGGTCAGTTGGGAACCCCTGGCGGCGCAATATTCAATGGTGGATACCGACATCCGGGAGCAATATTTCCGCCGCCTGTCACAGACCAACGCATTGCGGAAAAACTATCAGACCGCTCGCACCAAAGGAGCATCTCCGCTGTACAAACGGTTTTCCGCCGATGCCGCCATGTGGTTGTCGCATCATGACGAAGCACTCGAAACCTACCGCGAACTGGTCAAAGCCTATCCGGGTGAACCACAGTTTGCCGAGCGATTGGCTAACATGACCCGTTCGTTTGGCAGCACATCGGCTGCCGCTGCCGAGGAAGCTGCCAAAACCTGGATGGATTTGGCCAAGGTCTATCCGGCGGAACACAAATACCCAACCCAGGCAGGCGAAGTGCTGGCGGAACTGGGCGACTTCAAACGCGCCGGGGCAGAGTGGGATACGATTTTGAAAGAGGAGCGCGGAAATTCCGAAACCTACCTCGAAGTGGCCAGCATTTACTGGGATTATTTCCTCTATGACGAAGCCATCCGCACGCTGACCGGGCTCCGCACGGCCACCAACAACCCGACAGCCTACGCCTATCAAATGGGCGCACTCTATGAAGGCAAAAATCAGATGGAACGCGCCATTGCCGAATATGTGGCTGAAACAGCCACGCCCGGCGACACCCGCGACAAGGCCATCACCCGGTTGAAACAACTGTATCCGCGCAAGGATTATGCCGGACAGATTGCCAAAGCCTTTGCCGCCCGGCAAAACCAACTGGGCAAAGCCGACGACGGCCAGACGATTCTAGCCTATGCCAAACTGCTGGGGGACCTGGGCCAACCCGATGCCGGAACCGGTTTGCTCAAACAGGAAATGCAAAGCCGGGGCAATCTGGATTTTCTGGAAGCCATCCGCACCGAATTCCACCGGACGCGCCGCCTGACTGAAGAAGAGCAAACCCTCAAACAGATGCTGACGGTAGCCCGCGATGAGCGGGAAAATATGAAATACCGGCTGCAACTGGCATCCTTTTATGAACAGCAGGCCCGGATTGACAACGCCGTGGCCATGATGGACAACCTGGTGGCCGATTACCCGACGAACGTGGGCGTTTTGCAGGAAGCCTCGCAGTTCTATTGGCGGACGGGACTGCTCGACAAATCCATCACGCTCTATCAGCGCAGCAGCGGCAAGGCCGTGGGGGCCTACAAACGGCAGTTCATCCTGCAACTGGCCAAACGGCAAACCGACGCCGGGAAATTGGATGACGCCGAAAAGACGCTCCGTGGCTGGTATACAGACAATCCGCTGGATACGGAAGTTTTTGGTTTGCTCACCAAAACCCTGGGTGAAGCCGGGAAAACAGATGCACTGGCCGAACTTTACAAAATCGGCCTGAAAAATATTGCCGACGCCAATCTTGATTCCGACGAACGCCGCACTGCGACCGCCAACCTGCGGCTGGGTTTGATTGAAACGCTGAAAAATCTCAAACGCGGAGCCGAGGCGATTGACCAGCATATTGAAATCATCAACCGCGACCCGGAAAACCCAAATGTGTTGAATGCTGCGATTGCCGATGCCGTCAAGCTCGGACAACTTGACCGGCTGACCAAATACTATGTGGATTTGGCCAAACAGGCAGACCGCAACTACCGCTGGAATGTGGTGCTGGGTGAACTGAACCTCTATAACGGCAAAGTGGCTGAGGCTGCCGACCAGTACCGGTTAGCCACAGTCAATGAACCGCAACGGCTTGATTTTCGCGGAAAACTGGCTGGGCTTTATGAACGGCAGGGCAAAACCGAGGAAGCCGTGGCCACGCTCAAACGGGCCTACGAACTCGACCCTGGCAATCCGGACTGGCTGGTGCGGCTGGCCAAACTCTATTTGCGCCAGGAAGGCGGCAAAGACCGGGCAGTGACGACCCTCCGTGAAGCCTTGGCAGCCCGCAAACAAACTGATGCCATGACCTACTTCAGTTATGGCGAAGTGTTGCTCAACGCCGGATTGACCAAAGAGTCCCTTTCATTTTTTGACGACGGCATCGCCCGCATCAAAACCAATCCCTATAAAAACCAGATGACCCAAAGCTATGTGGCCATGTGGGCCAGCGTCACCGCCCGGACCAGTTCGCCGCTGGCGGCGCTCTCCAAGCTGGAAGCTTTCCAAAAAGCATTGCTGGCTGAAGGCGCGAAAAAAGGGAATGTGGACCCGGAAACACCCAAGAACAAGGCCAATCAGGTGGGTGAAGCCATTCGCACCGATTTTCCAACGATTGTCCGGAATTTTGCCACACCGGAGCAGATGCTGGAACTGGAAGGGCTCTATGGCACCACGGCAGCCACTGAAACCGACACCAAAAAACTGACCGACCTGGCCGATTGGGCCGGGAAACTGGGCCTGACGCCCATCCAGGAACGGTCCCTGATTCGGTTGAAGGATGCAGCCTGGCAGGCCCGCAAGAAAAACACCGAGACCCAATTCCACGGGCAGATGCAGCAACTGGTGGCGTTTTACGAAGCCCGCGAAAACTTTGGCGCAGTGATTGAACTGCTCAAGGCCGAGGCCAAACGGGAGAAATTCCCCGGCACCTTTAACTATGACCAAACGATTGCCGAAGCCTATCGCAAGGCCGGCGACGGGGACGGCGAACTGGCCGCCCTCAATCAGTTTTACCGCAATCAGAGCGGCGACCTGGTGACTTCGGAAAACGGAGCGGTGGCGCGCTATCTGAATCTGCTCAAACAACGCAACCGCCGGAGTGAACTGGAAGCTCTGGCCCGGATGCGGTCGCCTTTCCAATTGCAGCTTATCAATTTCCTGTTGCGCAACCGGGAAAAGGAATTGGCCCGGACGGCCATTGCCAATTCCGGCCTGACCCAAGCCTGGGTGCAATCGCGTTCGGCCCAGGTGGAACTCTATTTCCGCAATGCTGCGCCCGAAGTCGGGAAAATGTTCCAGCAGGTGCTGGGCATTCGTCCGATTGGGGAACGGGTGGGCAAAAAGCCGAACCTCCAGACCGAACTGGCGGGGACGGACTGGTATCGGACCGCCCGCAACTATGGGGCCTGGCTCTCGCTTGATGCGAAACGTTCGGGTGAAATGGCCAAATATCTGATGGCCGAAGCCGAGAGCAACCCCACTTCGGATACAACGCAGCGTTCACTGGCCGATTTTTATCGGCAAATCAAACAATATGACCGAGCCAAGGCCCATATTGCGCTGGCCAGGGAACTCGCTTTTGACGAACCGGAAAACATGGCGGTGGAAGGGTCCATTCTCTTTGAAAGCGGTGACAAAAAAGGTGCGCTGGCAGCCTGGAACCGCATGATTGCACCACGCAGGACCAGCTCTGACGTGTATGTGCGGTATCTGGACCTGATGACCGATTACGGCCTCACGGCTGAAGCCCTGCCTCCCCTTGAAACCTGGATTATGCGGCGGTTGCAAAACACAGCCAGTGAAACCGAGGACGAATGGACGCCGATACTCAAATCCCTGACTGAAACCACCGCTCAGAATCCGTCACTGGTCAAACCGGTGTCAGCCATGTATCAGCGGATTTTGGACGCCCGCCCTGATGACCTGCGCTTTGGCAAGGTACTGTTTGAAGAAAATCTGATGCCAAAAGGGGAGGAAACCGCACTTTACCGGAGGCTTTGCGTCAATCTGCCGGCGGAAGTGGTAACGGCCTATAGCAACAGTGATTACGACTTTGACTCCTACAGTTCGGACAACCCGGCGGATTTGCTGGCCAATGTCCAGAAACGCTGGATTGACCAGTTGATTGGAGCCCAGGCTTACGCCGAAGCGGAAAAACAACTGGCTGAAATGCTCAAGACCCGGCAGTTGCTCTTTGGCCAGTTGCGTGACCCGCGCGAAGGCGAGTATGACCCCGACCGCTACGACCCGGAACCGGAATGGATGACCATGGCGCGGGCAGTGGTGGAACTCCGCACCAACCGCACGGCCCAGGCCTTGGAACGATTGCGCCGCTTTACCGGAATTGTCAAAAAAGAAGGTGACACAGAACCGCCGAACGAAGCCTATCTGCACGCCTATGCGTTGCTCGTCAATGAAAACCATCAGGCGGAGGCGGATGATTTGGCCCGTGACCATTACCAGCAGCAACTGGGTGGCGGTTATTTGCCGTCCTCGGTTTATGGCGGATTGGCAGAGGTCGAATTCCGGCGCGGTAAAACCGCCGAAGGGCTGGCCCAACTCAAACGGATGACCGACAGTTCGGAAACACCTGATGTACTGAAAGCGGCGGCTGACATTGCCGCCCGGTTCGGGCAGTTTGCCCCGGCAGTCGAATGGCGGAAACGGGCACAAAAACAGACGCCAGCCGATGTGGGCAACCGGCTTGAACTGGCACGGCTCCAGGAACGCAACCAGCAGGCCGAAGCGGCCCTGACCACCCTCGGTGATGTGATTGACGACCGCAACACGGCCAACGCGCAACGCCTGACGGCACTTGAGCTGCTGGGCGACATTGCCCGTCGCAATGCAGCGGCAGGCAATTCCCTGCTCGCCCGTTTCAAAGCCAAAACCGACCTCACCAGCCAGACCGCAGCCGCAGTGCTGCTGGAAGCTGCCGGCAATGGGGGCGAGGCCCGCAATGTACTGGACCGGGTCACCCAGGCCCCCTACACGATAGCCGCCCGGATTGAACGAGGCCAGCAAGCCCGCCGTGAAAAACAAGCTGAAGCAGCCATCCAGGCATTTATGGCGGCCCTCAGAGACGACCCCGGCAGCACCCAATCCGCCGGACTGGCCTTTAGCGATGGGCAGCCGAAACGGGCGCTCATGGCGCTCTATCTGGATACCAACCGGGATGAAGCCGCTCTCAGACTGGCTGGCACTCCAGCCGCCGATACTCCGCCGGAAACCAAACTGGCGAGTTTCACTTATACGGAGGTTCGCCCAACCGCCACGGCCACCTTGTATGGCAGCCTGGAAGCCGAAGGACAAAACCGCGACCGGCAAACCCAACGCCAGCTTTATCCACGTCTGGCGGAAAGTGCGGCTGCCGGCAATGACCTCTATCGGGCGATTGCGTTTGTCCGCGCCGCTTTGGCGGTGACGGATACTTCATCGCCTGACCAGGGACTGTTTGAAAAACAAATCGCCCAGTATGAAACCCGTCGCCAGCAATCGGTACCGGCTGTGAGCGTGCAATCCGCCCTTACCACCCAAACCGATTTGGCCAGCGTGTTTGAAGTGGCTTTACTGAAAAATTGAGAATTGAGAATTGAGAATGACAAATCTGCTTGCCGGTTTTGCCTGCCAATTTGGCCCATGAAACCGAAGAGATAATTCTCAATTCTCAATTCTCAATTCTCAATTCTCAGTTTCTGAAAGGAATCCTCGTGACTGCTCCTCCAACGTTGTCGGAATGGAAGGCTCTGTACCAGGCCGCCGCTGATTTCAAAAAACTTGCTGCCTGGGACTGGATGGAGGACGCCGATATTTTTGGCATTGTCAATCCGGAAACAGGTGAAACGGGCTACTGCTGCGTTTTGGGCAATCTCGGCGAGGTGTATGCCCTCAATGTCTATCGCGGGTCAGCCGGACTGCGCCTGCTGGTACAAATGTATTCCGGCGAACTCGGCCCCGGAAACCCCGAAGTTTTGATTTCGCAGGATTGCCTCATGGCTTCCTTTGAAAACCGCGACGATCTGGAAGCAGAAGACCGCGACCTCATCAAAAAACTGGGGTTGAAATTTCGCGGAGCCAACGCCTGGCCGATTTTCAGAGAATTTCAGCCCAATCACCCGGCTTGGTTTTTAGACGGGGCCCAGACCCGTTTCCTGACCCTGGCACTGGAACAAACCATCCAGGTCGCCCAAGCTTTTTCCAGCAATCCACGCTACCTGACTCCGGCAGGCCGGTTGGGCTCAGAACCGCCGGATATGGAAAGCCTCTACCGGGTGAGGGTTCCAGTCAAAGGTGAGAACGGGCTGACCTGGACTGACGAATGGCGCAAACCCGAACTCATCAAGCCACCGGAACCGGTTTCTGTTCCCTTGGACGAACTGCGGCTGGAACGCATTCGCAAGCACACCACCCAACGCCAGGGCAGTTACGAATTTGATTGTTTTGCGCTGTTAAGCCCGGTTCAGGAAGAGGATGAGCGACCGTTTTTTCCGTATTTATGCCTGCTGGCCGACCGGAATCTGGGAATGCCGGTGGCCCAGGCTCTGACTAAACCACATGAACGCTATGAAAAAACAATGGAAGCAATCCTCCAGTTTTTTGAGCAGTCGCAAACCATTCCAGTTGAAATCGTGGTCAAATCAGCCGGAGTAGCCGAAATTCTGGAACCGGTGGCCAAAAAGCTCAAATTCAAACTCAAAACCGCCAAACGGTTGACGCTGCTGGAACAAATTCAAATGTCCATGTACTCGATGTTTTAGAGAGTGTTTGGGAAAAGTGGATTCGGATTCCAGCCTTTTCCAATCAAATTACAAACTCGGCCCCCCCTAAACCCGAATCCACAGCTTGATATGAGTTGCCTTGGGACATATCGTTCCGGTTTTGTCCTTTTCGTCACAAATTGGTTGCGATCTGCAAAAGTTTGATGTCAACTGCCTGGTCTGGCATCGGTTGGACGGCAGCCCCAGGAGCGTCAAACTGACCCTCCCACTTCCGGATGGAAGACAACTGATGTCCGCCAACAGCAATCAACAGGGCCTCAACGCTTCCCATATTTGTTTTTGTTCAAGGAGTTCCTTCCCTATGTACGTGTCCCAGAGACTGAAAAAGCTCGTCGTTGGTGCAATTCTGCCAGCGGCGTTGCTGACTTCCGCCGTGCCCGGTTGGGCACAAAAATCAAATCTGACTGCCAGTTCCTCCAATAGCCCGTTGGCCTATCCGGCTGCCAAACGGGTTGAACAGGTGGACGATTACCACGGAACGAAAGTCGCCGACCCTTATCGGTGGCTGGAGGACCCGGATTCAGCCGAAACCAAAGCCTGGGTCGAGGCGGAAAACCAACTGACCTACGGCTTCCTGAACCAGATTCCCACCCGTGAAACCATCAAACAACGACTGACCAAGCTGTGGAACTTTGAACGCTACAGCGTGCCCTTCAAACAGGGTGACCGTTATTTCTACTCCAAGAACAACGGGTTGCAGAATCAGAGCGTGCTCTATACGGTGAAATCACTCGAAGGTGAGCCGCAAATGTTGCTGGATCCGAACACTCTCTCCGCCGATGGCACAGTGGCGCTCAACGGCATTTCCATGAGTGATGATGGAAAACTGATGGCCTACGGCTTGTCGGCATCGGGTTCGGACTGGGTTGAATTTCACGTCCGTGATGTGGAAACCAGCAAGGATTTGCCGGATGTCATTAAATGGGTCAAGTTTTCGGGGGCTTCGTGGGCCAAGGACGGTTCCGGATTTTTTTATGGCCGTTATGATGAGCCGAAATCAGGGAATCAGTTCCAAAACGTGAACTACTTTCAAAAACTCTACTTCCACCGGATTGGCACACCGCAATCGGAAGACAAACTGGTTTACCAGCGGACCGAAGAGGACAAAAAAGAATGGCAGTTTGGCGGCGGTGTGTCTGACGATGGAAAATATCTGATTATCAACGTCAGCCAGGGAACCGACACGAAAAATCGGCTGTACTACAAGGATTTGACCCAACCAGATGCCAAAGTGGTCGAACTGCTCAATGATTTTGACGCTTCTTACAACTTCATTGACAATGACGGCCCGGTGCTCTGGTTTTTGACCGACCTCAAAGCTCCGCGCGGCAAGCTGATTGCCATTGACACCCGTCATCCGGAGCGCAGCAATTGGAAAGAACTCATTCCCGAAGCAGCCGAAACCCTGCAAAACGTGAGCGTCGTGGGTGACCGGTTTGTGGCCAGCTATCTCAAAGACGCCCATACGCAGGTCAAGATTTTCCATCTGGACGGAAAATTTGACCGCGAAGTGGCGTTCCCCGGTCTGGGCACGGCAGGGGGCTTTGGCGGCAAGCGGAAAGACACGGAAACGTTTTATTCCTATAACAGTTTCACGACTCCGGCCAGTGTCTATCGGTATGACATGGCCACGGGCAAGAGCACGGTCTTCCGGCAGCCCAAAGTGGATTTCAATCCGGCAGACTATGAAACGAAACAGGTTTTCTACAAGAGCAAGGACGGTACCAAAATCCCGATGTTCATCAGCCACAAGAAAGGGCTGAAACTGAACGGACAAAACCCGACGCTGCTCTATGCCTACGGCGGTTTCAACATTTCGCTGACACCCAACTTCTCGGTTGGCAACCTGGTCTGGATGGAAATGGGCGGCGTCTTTGCCCAGCCGAACCTGCGCGGGGGTGGCGAATATGGTGAAGCCTGGCACAAAGCCGGAACCAAGCTGCAAAAACAGAATGTGTTTAATGATTTCATCGCCGCCGCCGAATGGCTGATTGCCAACAAATACACCTCGACGCCCAAACTGGCGATTTCAGGCGGCAGCAACGGTGGCCTGCTGGTAGGTGCCTGCATCACCCAGCGTCCGGACCTTTACGGCGCAGCACTCCCGGCAGTGGGCGTGATGGATATGCTGCGGTTCCAGAAATTCACCATCGGCTGGGCCTGGACCTCAGATTACGGTTCGTCCGACAATCCGGAAGAGTTCAAAGCCCTTCATGCCTACTCACCGCTCCACAACATCAAAGCCGGAACGGCTTATCCGCCGACATTGGTCACCACGGCTGACCATGACGACCGGGTGGTGCCGGGCCACAGCTTCAAATTTGCCGCCGCCATGCAGGCGGCCCAACAAGGACCGAATCCGGTTTTGATTCGCATTGAAACCAAAGCCGGGCACGGGGCCGGCAAACCGACGGCCAAGGTCATCGAAGAACTCGCCGACAAGTGGGGCTTCCTGACCAAAGTGCTCAATATGAACCTGTAATTTGGCACAGTTGCCAGCGAAGACCTCAAACCCCTGCAAGAATTTCCCATTCTTGCAGGGGTTTTTTGCCGAACGGTTAAAGTTTTACGAGGTTTGGCCGAAATACCAAGTACCTGCCGTTCCCTCCTTTGGATTTTTGTGAGGAAAGGCAAATCTTTATTGCGATGTGAGGCGCTTATGAGTATCGCTCTCTGGGATGACAGTTTTCTCACCGGACATCACCTGGTTGATACCCAACATCAGGAACTGTTCCACATGGTCAACCACCTGCACGACGCCATCATTGCCCAAAAAGACAAAGAAATCCTCTCGTCACTGCTTGAAAAACTCACGCACTATACGGTTGAGCATTTCGAAGCTGAAGAAGCCCTGATGGTCAAAATCAATTACCCCCACCTGACTGTCCACCAAAGAAAACATAATGAACTGGCCCAGCAGGCCAAAGAAATCATTGAAAACTACCGAACCGGAAAATATGTGCTTTCGATCACACTTTCCCGGTTTCTGAGTAACTGGTTGCGGCACCACATTAAGGAAGACGACATGGCACTTGTTCAATACATTCATGCCCATTCCTGAAGAAAACCTGCATACCGGATCAGGACTCTCGGACAAACAGGCTGACCAAAGCGTTTGAACCTGCTTCACACGCTTTGGTTTTTTCAGCCTTCAGTGAAACAACCTCACCCTTTGTTCAGCCTCAAACCTGGGAGTTCATTTCAAGCAACTCCAGTCTGAAGCATTTCATCCGGCTGTCACACCAACCACTTATTTCCTGAAAACCACTTGCATCTGTTCAGGTTTGACCATAAACCGCGGTGGCCCCTGGGTACAGGAGCAGGGTCGGATGCCTGAACTGTTTTTGTTCCGCCTGAAAGAAAGTGAATCGTTATGAAATTGTGTCGTTGCCATTTGGCAATCTGGATGTGCCTGTCTCTCTTCACAGGGCCTGCTTTAGGACAAAATCATTCTCTTGACGAGTCAATCAAGCTTGGGGCTGAGGCAAAGAAGCAGAAACAATGGAGCCAGGCCGAGCAATACTTTGAAACCGCCGTCCAGCTTTCGGAAAAACTCAAAGACGGAGATACCCGGAAAGTGGTGGCACTTACCCAACTGGCCCTGGTCGAACAGGAACAAACGAAACAAGACGAAGCGGAAACCCATGCCACCCAGGCAGTGCTGGCTCTGAACAAATGTCGCAAGGCAAACAAACCTCGCGGACAGGGAGAAGAGTTCTTACAAATCCAGGTTTCGTTCAGGGTTTATAAAGACATGGGGTACATCTTTTTTGCCAATCAAAAATATCCGGAAGCAGAAAAACTCTATCAACAAGCCGTCAGTATCTTGCAGGATGTCGCCAGACCGGTTACCAATCCGCAAAGCAACGATGATTTCATACAGTTTCTGGCGCAAGAAATTTCAGGTATAGAGGTGGAACTGGCCGACCTGTATGGCAACCTGGGACAAGTCCAACTCCGGCAGCAACGCCTCAAAAAAGCACAAGAAATGTATTCCAAAGCACTGGAAATCAAGGAACGAAAACTCGGCAAAACGCACCCGGACACGGCCATCCTCACCTTGAATCTGGCAATTGTGCATGCAATGCAAAAACAATATGACAAAGCCGGTCCGCTTTTTCAGCAGGCAGTGACAACGCTTGAACAAACGCACCTGACAAACCGCCCGGTCCTGGTGCAAGCCTATGCCAACTATGCCCGGTTTCTGGAAGAAAGCGGGCTCCACACGGAAGCGGAGCACGTGCTTGCCAAAGCACGGGAGATTCAAAAAAACCTTCGGTAAAGGGTTTTCCCAATGGCCAAACAACCACGCTACGTTTACAACCCGGCTGACCCGAAACCACAAAATATTGAAGAAGCCGTGGATTTCATCATGTCCTGCATCGGCAGCGACCTCCCCCGGTTACTCCTGAAAATTGAAACCGAAGAGGAACTCGACAAGTATGGGATTGCCTTTTCAATGGATATGCGCAGCCGGCTGGGAATCTGGGGAACCAACTCTGAATTGCTGAACCAGCTTCCCCAGGGCATTGGAAATGTTCCCGTCAAAGCCGAGGCGTTCATTCTCAAGGAAGTCTGGAAGCGTATTCACCGCCGAGCTGCAAACAAGACAGGAGCTGAACAATGAGGCAGGCAACGGAAGGAATCCAACAAAGCGTACTGGTGACCGGTGCAGCCTCCGGGATAGGTCAGGCCACGGCTTTGGCATTCGGCCAGGCTGGAGCCCTCGTCTGGTGTGCCGACCTCCGCCTGGAAAAAGTCGAGGAAACCGCCCGGCACATTGCCACAAGCGGTGGGACCGGGCATGCAATCCAGCTTGACGTGACAGCGGAAACAGATTGGGAGAAGGCAGTGGAAGCAATCTTTCAGGCTTCCGGCAGGCTGGATGTGCTGGTCAATTCCGCCGGGATTTCCCATGCCGCGCCAATTGCCGAAATGCCCCTGGAGGATTGGCGGCGTGTCTTGGCCATCAATCTGGATGGAACGTTTTTGGGAACCAAACATGCCGTTCGGGCTATGCGTCAGGCAGGAGGCAGCGGGGCCATCATCAATATTTCCTCAGCTTCAGGACTCAAGGCTGCGCCCGGTGCCAGCGCCTACTGTGCCAGCAAAGCTGCGGTCATCATGTTTTCGCAGGCGGTTGCCAAAGAATGTATCGCCCATGGTGACCGGATTCGGGTCAATTGCATTTGCCCTGCCGGGGTTAAAACCCCGATGTGGGAAAGCATGCCGTTTTTTCAGGAACTGGTGACCCAGTCCGGGTCTGTTGCTGGGGCGTATGCCATGCTGGCCAAAGATGCGTTGGAAGGGCGGTTTGCTGAAGCGGCGGAAATCGCGCAGGCGGCGCTCTACCTGGCTTCGGATGCCGCCAAATATGTCACCGGAACGGAACTGGTGGTGGACGGAGGGTTTACAGCTTGAGGACTGAGGACTGAGGACTGAGGACTGAGGAACCGCCTTATATTTTTGGAAGGTTTCTCCAAATCGAAAGAAAAACCTCAGTCCTCAGTCCTCAGTCCTCAGTCCTCAGTCCTTGCCGTTTAATTGTAAGGCAGCAAAGCAATCTGCTTGGCGCGCTTGATGGCGGTGGCCAGACGACGTTGCATCGTCGTGCTCACGCCAGTCAGACGCCGGGGCAGAATCTTCTGGTTTTCGCTCAGAAACTGCTTGAGCAGGCGAACGTCTTTGTAATCAATGTAATCAATTTTGTCTTCGAGTAACGGACAGCGCTTCTTGCGGCGCGGGGTACGCAACCGTTGCCCGCCCCCGGAAGGTCTCCGTTGTGAACTTTGCTCTTCAGCCATGATGATCTACGACACCTTTCTTAATTGACGAATTGGTCAGCCTGACGACTGAGGGTTTTGATGACGGCTTGGGCCCCAGGCAAATCAGCCAGGTATTTCAAATCCGTCAGGAGTTCGGATAACGCTGCGGGGTCGCTGCCTTCCGCAACCAGTTGTTCAGCAACTTCCTGGGCTTCCTCGCCGTGGCCGCTGCCGAGTTTTGCGATGACGAGTTCATACTGCACTTCGGGCGGAACCTCGTCCATTTCGTATTCATCTTCAAGGTATTCCAGCGCTTCCTTGAAGGCTTCGGTGGCTTCCTCGGTCCGTTTTTCAAGCGTCAGCGCCAAGCCCAATTTGATATAGGCCAGGGGTGCATCCAGACCGTCCGTGATGGCCATCTGAATTTCTTCCACGGCTTCTGCTGATTTCCCGGCCAGCAGCAGCGCGTTGCCCAGACCATAACGGGATTCAAAATCCTCTTCGTCATCGGTCAGCACTTTGCGGTAGTAGGGAAACGCTTCTTCATAACGGCCCATGGCCGTCAACAGGTCGGCAATGTCGTGGTGAATGCGGAAATCCTCCGGATCCAACTCCAACCCTTTCTGATAATAAGTGAGGGCGGTGGCATAGTCTTCCAGGTCCACATAAACACTGCCCAACCCGACCTGATGAACGGCTTCTTGCGGATTGAGGTCAATTGCCTTCTGAAAGCAATGCTTGGCTTCGTTGATATTCCCCAACTCACGTTGCAGATTGCCGAGATTGTGATAGCTGATGGAATTGGTCGGGTCAAGCGCCAACGCCTGTCGAAAGAGGGATTCAGCCTCCTCAACTTCGCCTTCATCAAGCAGAAATTCACCCATCATGTGGAGTGGGCGCACGTCCTGCGGGGCCAGATTGGCAGCTTCCTTCAAATGTTCAATTCCGATTTCAAACTGGTCGGATTCAAGTAACAACGCTCCCATGTACAAATGGGCTTCGGCTGATTTGGGGTTGGTTTCAACCGCCTGTGCAAATGCGAAGAGAGCTTCATCGGGACGTTCGTTCACCAGCGCCTCCTGGCCGAACAACAACAACTCTTCCACGGTGGGAAGCGGGCCGTCCGGGCCTTTGGATGTGCGCTTTTTGGACTTACTTGCCATATAAATTCCTTTTCCTGCAAATTTCGGAAAGATTCCGAGGTAAAGAACTGACTCCCAAGACTCCCAAGACTCCCAAGACTCCCAAGACTTCAGACAACCGTCAGTTTCCGGCGTCCGGCTTCACACTCGGTAATGCTGGCGGCAATCGCCGCGTGGTCGAGTGCTGCACCGATAAAAACCAGATGTTCCGGCGGAGCCGGTTCAAGTTTTGCCTGACGCAGGTAAAAATCGCCATTGACATACATGGTGACCCACAGGTCCGGGTCATCAGCAAATCTGACAAACCCTTTGGCACGGAGCACTTCCGGCGGCAGATGGCGCATCAGGTACTCAAATTTGGGACGATTGAGCGGACGGGTCAGATTGCACGACAACGTATGGAAATCGCGGTGTGCCCGATAGGCTTCGTCGCTCAGGGCATCCATGCCTGCCCGCATGGCCGCCCGTTTGGCTTCGCGGACGGCACTGGCTTCTTCGGTAAAAAGCCAGTGAAATTCATCATCGCCCGGCACGTGCCCATTTTGTGCCATAAAAATTGGGGCATGTGGATTCTGTTCGGTCACATACTGCCGGATGGCAGCCAAGCTTTCCGGGGTGGCTTCATCCGCCTTGCTAATCACAACCACATCCGCAAACTGGGTCTGCCGTTTAACAATCGCTTTGAGGACCTGGGACAGGCGCGGAAAATTCTGCGGGTCGGCCACCGTTACCAATTTGGCGATTTGGACCATGGCCAGCAGATGGGGCATCGTCGCCTGGTCAATCAAATCAACCGGGTCAGCCAAACCGGTGGCTTCCACAAAAATCACCTCCGGCCCCCGGCTGGCGACTTCGGTGAAGGCCTGGACAAAATCCTCTCCGATTTGACAGCAAATGCAGCCGTCGCTCAGTTCCATCACGGAAAACCCTTCGCCCGTGAGCAGTTCGCCGTCAATGCTGATGTCACCGAACTCGTTCATGAGCACCGCCGCCTTGATTTTGCGGGCGCGGGCAAACCGGAGCAACTCCAGTAACAGAGTGGTTTTTCCGCTTCCCAGAAATCCGGACAGCACATAGGTCGGGATGGGTTGGTGCGGCTCCCGAACAAATTTCGTGTCCTCTCTCACATCACTCACGCAAATTCGGCTCCTGCAAAGTTTGACAACCGATTAACAGTCATCCGGTGGTTTCGAAGGGGATTTTTTCGAAAGCGGCAATCCTAGCATTGAGTTGTTGTGTTTCACAATCCCTGGGGCGCAATTTTGTTTTGATTGAAATTCTTTGCGCCGAATTGTCCTCGCCGGTTTTGGTCGGCTATACTGTTTCAGTCACGCGTTTGGTGGTTCCACATTCGACCAGGATGGGTTCGTCTTCCTTGTTTCGGCCACAGTTTGACAGGCGTTCTTGAAAAACTGAGCGTGCTGTTCCCCAGATTTTTTATGTCATCAGAGAAGGCGGAAGTTTGCTATGCGTGTGTCTTTACAGTTCAAAATTCTAGCCGGATTTGGCTTCAGCTTTATTATGCTGTGTCTGATTGCGGTTGCCTCATATCGCAGTCTGAGCCATCTTACCTCCTCAAACCAACTGGTCGCCCATACCCAGGAAACCATTGCGGGCCTGAATGCCTTGGAAGCCGGAATTCAGGAAATCCAAATTGCCTATCGGACCATTATCATTTTGGAAGAACCCACCTCTGACCGCTTCACTGAAACGGTCGTCAAACTTAATCAGCAACTGGAGTTTGTCCAATATCTGACCAGGGATAATCCCCGGCAGCAGCAAACCCTCCAGCAGTTGAGCCAACCGTTGCAAGCCTATTTGGCGTCCTTTCAGCCGCTGCTCAACCAGCCTCGCACCATCACCACCAACGACCCTCAACGGAGGGTAGCCCTGTCGGCGCAACTGACCCAAAGTCACCACCTCAGGGAACGTCTGGGGGAAATGAAAAAACTGGAAAACACCCTCTTGTTTCAACGCAGTCAAGCGGCAGAAGCGGAAGCCCGCCAAACCATGGGCTTGATTGTAGCAGGCAACCTGGCCGGTTTGTTGGTTATGGTCGGTGCGGCATTCCTGATTCGGCGGGATTTGCGACTGCGACTGGAGGTCGAACAGAAATTACAACGCAGCGAGGAACGCCTCCAGTTGGCGCTGCAAAGCGGCGAGGTCGGCACCTGGCATTGGGATATTGTGAATGACAACCTGGCCTGGTCGGACATTTTCAAAAAAATGTGGGATGTCCCTTTAAGCCAAACCATCTTCCACTATGATGATTTTATCACGCGGGTTCATCCGGAGGACCGCCCGCGTATCAACCAGGCCATTCAATTGGCGCTCCAGAACAAACAGCAGTATCAGGTCGAATACCGGATTGTCTGGCGCAATGGTGAAATCCGGTATATAGCGGCACAGGGCATTTGCCTTTTTAATCCGGACGGAAAGCCTCTCCGCATGGAGGGCCTGGTCCAGGATATCACCCGGAACAAACTGGCGGCCCAACGGATTGAGGAATTAAACCGGGAACTGGCCGCCCGTATCGAAGAGCTTGAATCCTTCAGTTATTCAGTCTCCCATGACCTGCGCACCCCGCTCCGGGCCATTGACGGGTTTTCGCGGGTGGTGCTTGAGCAGTATGGGGCGACACTGCCGCCGGAAGCCCAGCGTTATTTGGGTTTGGTTCGGAACGGAACCAAGAGAATGAGCAATCTGATTGACGATTTGCTCACCCTGTCACGTGTCACCCGACAGCAAATCAAACGCCAAAAAATTCATCAAACCCAACTGGTCCACCAATGTGTGGATGAAATTCGGGAAGCCTACCCGGACCGCACGATTGAAGTGAACATTGCCGATTTGCCCACCTGCTATTCCGACCCGGTCCTGGTAAAACAGGTTTGGACCAATCTGCTCGCCAATGCCTTCAAATACACTCGTTCTCAACCAGAGGCGGTCATTCAGGTTGGATTCAGGGAGACCCCTGATGGTGCGGCCTATTTTGTACAGGACAACGGGATTGGATTTGATATGAAGTATGTGGGAAAGTTGTTTGGGGTTTTTCAACGCCTGCACTCATCCGAGGAGTACGAAGGCACAGGGGTGGGCCTGGCCATTGTGCGTCGGATTGTCAACCGGCTGGGCGGACGTGCCTGGGCCGAAGGGGTTCCGCACCAAGGAGCCACCTTTTATTTCACCTTGCCTTTACAAGAGGATTCATATGACCTTGGGGTACATTGAATTATTGTTAGCGGAAGACAGCCCGACAGACCGGGAACTGACACTTTTGGCACTGCGCTCAAACAAACTGGCCAATCAGATTCATGTGGTTGAGGATGGAGCCGAAGCCCTCGATTTCCTGTTTGCCAGAGGTGCTTATGCGAACCGGCAATTGGACCATCCTCCAAAAGTCATTCTGCTCGATCTCAAGTTACCCAAAATTGATGGGATTGAAGTGCTTCGCCAGGTTCGTGCCCACCCACAAACAGCACATATACCAGTCGTCATCCTGACGTCTTCGGCCGAAGAGCGGGATGTGGTCGAAAGCTACCATTTAGGCGTCAACAGCTACATCGTCAAGCCGGTTGATTTCGAGCAATTCTCTCAGGTGGTCCGCCAGCTTGGTTTATACTGGCTGTTGCTCAACCAGTCGCCTTTACCATAAATAAGACGTGGGTCTGTTTTTCAACCCAGGATTTTTCTTCTGTTGCTGGTTTGGGTAATAGCTTATGGCACAACCGCTTCACGTTTTGATTTTGGAAGACTCCTACTCGGATGCCGAACTGGTCCATCTGGAACTGCTCCGGGCCGGATTTACCCTCAATTGGCAGCACGTCCAGTCGAAAGAGGCATTCTTAAACAGCCTGACCGTTGAGCCGGATGTGATTTTGGCTGATTTCAATCTGCCGCAATTCACCGGGATCGAAGCCTTGCAGTCCGTTCGCCAGCGCGGCTGGGATACGCCTTTTATTCTGGTTTCCGGCACTATCGGCGAAGACCTGGCGATCCTGGCGATTAAAGAGGGAGCGAACGATTTCCTGCTCAAAGACCGCCTGACCCGTCTTGGGCATGCCATTCACGCGGCATTGGAGCAAAAACGGCTGCGGCAGGCCGAACGCGCAGCCTTGCAGCGGTTGCAAACCAGTGAAGCCCGCTTTCGGGCTATTTTTGAACGGGCGGCGGTGGGCATGGCCGAGATTGCACTCGACGGAACCATCCTCCAAGTCAATCCGGCTTTTTGTGAAATCACCGGGTACCAAGCCGCAGAGTTGGTTCAGACCCCCTGGTTCAACCTGGTTTCCGCGCCTGGACGCGCTGCCAGCCAGGCGCTGTGGGAACCGGTCTTTGCAGGAGCACAGGAAAGCTGCCTGGTGGAAACGTCCTGGGTGCGCCGGGACGAACAGGTGATCGAAGTCAAAAGCACATTCTCCCTGGTCCGTACCCCGGCAGTTCAACCTGATTACGGGATCGTTGCGATTGACGATATGACGGCTCGCAAAGCGGCGGAAAGAGGGCTCGAAAAAAGCCTGCAAGATCAATCCCGACTGGCTGATTTGCTGGCTTCCATCTTAAATTCGCTCCCGGCCCATATCGCCCTGCTTGACAAAGAGGGAACCATTGTCACCGTCAATGAAAAATGGAAACGCTTTGCCCTTGAAAACCAGCTCGATCAACCGGATTACGGGATTGGCTGCAACTACATTGGGGTCTGTGAAACTGCTTCCGTTGACCATGATCCCGCCAACGGGTACCGGGTTGCGGATGGCATCCGGCAGGTACTGAGCGGAACCCAAAAAGAGTTCACTTTTGAATATCCCTGCCCTGCCCCGGAACAGGAACGCTGGTTCAAACTGATTATCTCGCCACTGTGCAATTCATTGGACAGGGAAACGGTTGAGGGGGCTGTGACCATGCATGTTGACATCACGGACCGAATGTTGGTTGAGGCAGCCTTGCGCACCAGCGAAGAACGCAACCGGGATCTGGTTGAAAACGCAACCGACATCATTTTCACCCGAAAACTGGATGATACCCTGCTTTCCATCAACAAAATCGCGGAAACCCTCACCGGATATAATCGCAGTGAAATGCTGGGACTTCCCTTTGATCACCTGCTGGCACCTGAATTCCGCGCGCTGGCTCATCGTAAACTGAAGGAACAGGAAACGGAGACTTCTCTGCCAACGCTCTTTGAAGCCGAGCTGGTCTGTAAAAACGGACGCCGCCAACCAGTGGAAATCAGCAGCCGGCTGGTTTTCGAAGGAGACCGACCCGTTGCCACGCAAGGCATTGCACGTGATGTGAGCGAACGCAGAAAGCTGGAGGAACAACTTCGCCAAGCACAGAAAATGGAAGCCATCGGGCGACTGGCGGGCGGAATTTCCCACGATTTCAACAATCTTTTGACGGCCATTCTGGGGTACAGTGAAATTTTGCTCCTGCGACTTCAGGATGAACGACTGCGTAGCAAAGTTGAGGAAATCAAAAAAGCCGGCAATCAGGCGGCGGCTCTGGTCCGTCAGTTATTGACCTTCAGCCGCCGGGATACGCGCAAACCGCGCTCCCTCAATCTCAATCAGGTGGTCCGGGAAACCCAGGGAATCCTGACCCGGACCATCGGAGAAGATATTGAATTAGTGCTGCACCTTCAGGCTGAGCTTGATCCGACTTATATCGATCCGACCCAAGTCAACCAGATCATTATGAATCTGGTTGTCAATGCCCGCGATGCCATGCCCACAGGCGGACGGCTCACGATTGAAACCCGGAATTTCGAAGTGGACGCCACCTTTGCCGCCGCCCATCCGGGTGCCACACCTGGTCCCCATGTCAAACTTTCCGTCAGCGACACCGGTTATGGGATGTCGGACGAAATTCGCTCACAAATTTTCGAGCCGTTTTTTACCACCAAAGAACATGGCAAAGGAACCGGACTGGGACTACCGATTGTTTATGGGATTGTCCGCCAAAGCGACGGTTTTCTTCTGGTCGAAAGCCAGCCGGGGCAAGGCACCGGCGTTCACATCTATCTGCCCAGTACCACGTTTCGGCTGGAAACAACGCCCTTGCCGGGACTCAGCGTGGAACTCCCTCGCGGGACGGAAACCATTCTCCTGGTGGAGGATGATGCGATGGTCCGGCAATTGGCGGAGGAGGTGCTGACCTTATGCGGGTATCAGGTTCTGTTGGCGACTGACGGACAGGAGGCACTCCTTGTCGTCAACGACTATCAGGCCCCGATTGATATGCTTCTGACTGATGTGATCATGCCCAAAATGAATGGCCCTGAGTTGGCCCTGCAGGTCCGCACCCTGTTTCCCGACATGCTGGTCGTCTTCATGTCCGGCTATACAGATCGCCTGCTTTCCCAACCAATGCTGGAAGATCAGGAGATCGCCCTCATTCAAAAACCGTTCACCCCTTTGATTCTGGCCCAGCGAGTCCGGACCGAACTGAATGCCAAAGGAAAAAAAGGGTAACCATCCAATATTTTCAAAAGCAACTGTCATGGTCACTATCGATTTAAGCCGCACCTTTATTTTTGTGGTGGACGACCTCGCCTCCAACCTGGAGGTTTTGCAGGAAATCCTGAGAGAACATGAATTCCTGACCGATGGCACCACGAACAGTATCAAGGCCGTCGAATTGATCCGTCAAAGTCGTCCTGACCTGGTGATGCTTGATATTTCCATGCCTGAACTCAATGGGTACGAACTCTGCTGCCTGCTCAAATCCTTTCCGGAAACCAGGGATATTCCGGTCATTTTTCTCAGCGGCCTCAACGAGGCGCTTGACAAGGTGGCAGCCTTCCAGTCGGGAGGAGCGGATTATGTCACCAAACCTTTTCAAATTCCGGAAGTCATCGCCCGCATCGAACATCAGTTGAAAATCTCCCGCCTTTGCCAGGAACTGGAACGCAAACAAAAAGACCTGGAAGTGCAAAACCTTGAATTGAAAAGGAAAAACGAAGAACTGCTGCGCTCCCAGCAACGGACCAATCTGGTCTTCAACGCCTTGTCAGACGCATTACCCGGCACCCTGCTCGATGGTAAATACCAGATTGACACCAAAATCGGTTCCGGCGGATTTGGTGCGGTCTATCGGGCAACGCACCTGGGTTTGAATCGCCAGGTCGCAGTCAAAGTTTTCCGCCCGCTGGCTGGAAACGACACGCCCGAAGGATTGGAACGCTTTCGGCTGGAAGGAATCTCCGCCTGCCGCGTCAACCATCCGAACGCGGTCTCCGTGCTGGATTATGGCGTTTCTGCAGTTGGAATTGCCTATCTGGTCATGGAGCTGTTACGAGGACAGACCCTGAATCAGGAATTGCGTCAAAAAGGTATCCTGTCCACCCAGCGGTGTGCGGAAATCCTCCTGCCGGTGTGCGATGCGCTGACCGAAGCCCATACTCAAGGCATCATCCACCGTGACATCAAACCGGATAACGTTTTTTTGCACCAAGGGGCCGAAGGTGAAATCGTCAAAGTGGTGGATTTTGGCACTGCCAAGTTGTTGTATGGGAATGAATCCGAGGGAACGACCATGAACCTTACCGAAGGCGGCACGTTGTTAGGGACCCCTCTCTATATGTCACCCGAACGCCTGCAATGTGAACCATATGATGGAAAAGCCGATGTTTACAGTGTGGGCGTCATGGCCTTTCAAATGTTATGTGGGAAACCACCCTTTATTTTCAAAAAAGGCGAGATCATGGCCCTGATTGCCGCCCATGTCTCCCAACCCCCTCCGCAACTGCGTGCCCTTAATCCGGCCATTCCAAAAGAAGTGGAACAACTGGTCTTGCAGTCCCTGGCCAAAAAAGCCGCAGACCGCCCCACTGCCAAAGAGTTCGGCCTTGAGTTCCTACGTGCCTTGGGCAAGGAATTTCAACGCCGGACCGGAAAATTTCAAGCCGCCAAAAGCCCTAAAGTCATCATTCCGGAACATCCCCCGGACCAGAGTTCAACGGTTAAAGTCACTCCGGAACATCCGCCGCAACAGGAAACCAGCAAGTTTCAAATTCCGGAAACCAGTCTTGAGTAAGATATTTCCGGCGGAGCCTGAAAAAAAATACGGGCCTCCTGGTAGGGAACTGGGTGAAATTCGTGTATAGTGCCGGAACAACAGCCGGTTATTCCAAACGACAATCACTGCACGTTCTCAGCAGGACGCATTCAAGCATCCATGGCTTCAAGCACTCCGCTCCAACAAGCAAAAGAATTGTTGCACGCTGGTGATCCGGACGGGGCGTTGGCCGCCCTTTATCGGGCATTGTGGGGAGGCATCAAGGACCCTGAATTACATTTGTTTTTATGGGAGGTGTTGGAAGCCAAACGCCTGGAGCAGGAACGGCTGGAACGATTGCGCAGTGTGGTGGACAACCCAATCACCCGGCCATCCGGCCCAATCGGCCCCCCGGTTCCCCAACCTCCCTTTCAACAGGCTGAACCTTTTACCCGGCCCCGGCAGGTTCAACGGTATCTGGTTGACCGGTCTATCATTTTGGTTGGGTATGACGTGCGGAACCGCTTTTTTGCCGAACTGGCCAAACTGGAAGAAACCAGTCTGAAAGGCGCGACCGTGGTGGCCCACCGGGATGTGCGGCTCCGCGATCAGGTCCATCTGTTTTCCACCAGCGGGCGGGATGATGAATTTGTGGTCGCGCTGGTTCGGAACTGCCGTGACCTGAAGGATAACGACCAACGGCGCATCGGGGTCGAGTTTTTGCAAAAACCAGGTGATTGGCTGTTACCGGATGAAATACTTGAAGCCCAGGATTAAACCTGCCGAGGACTGAAGGCGGCAATGCAGCTTACCGGTGCCGGCCATACCCCTTGCAGATCATTGAGGATGGGTTACAAGAATCTCAGTCCTCAGTCCTCAGTCCTCAGTCCTCACCCCTGTCCTTATGCCTCCAATCACAATTTCCTCTTTTGCCAAAATCAACTGGACCCTTGAAGTCCTCGGTCGGTTGCCCAACGGGTATCATGAACTGCATACGGTGTTTCAGACCGTGGACCTGTGCGACCGGTTGACCTTTGAGATCACAACGGTTCCTGACATCCGGCTGAGTTGTAATTGGCCGGAACTGGCAACCGATGAATCCAATCTGATTGTACGGGCAGCCCGCGCCCTCCAACAATTCGGCCGGATTCCGCAAGGGGTGAACATCCATGTGGACAAACGGATTCCGACCGGAGCCGGGCTGGGCGGCGGCAGCAGCAACGCAGCCGTGACCCTGCTTGTTCTCTCCCAATTATGGAATGTCCCGGCAACCAGTACCGATTTGCAACAACTGGCGGAACCTCTGGGCGCGGATGTCCCGTTTTTTCTCTCTGGCGGAACCGCATTGGGAACCGGCAGAGGTGACAAAATCGAGCCCCTGCCGGACGTAGCCCCGCAGTTACTGCTTCTGGTAAATCCAGGTATTCATGTACCCACCGGGGAAATTTTTCGAAAACTATCCCCCCAGTTGACAAAACCAAAAACCGCACGTATATTGCCCGCTTACTTTTTTCCGCCCAAATCCGACTACCTGACTCATCTGTGTAATGATTTGGAGCTGACGGTGTTTGAAACCTATCCGACGATTGGGTTAGTCCGGCAAAAACTGCTTGACAGCGGAGCCACGGCAGCTCGCATGTCCGGCAGTGGCGCAACTGTCTTTGGTGTTTTTGCTGACGAAGCACAACGCACTCAGGCAATAACGTTACTGGCTCAGTCCGGATGGCAGGTTTGGCCGTGCAAGACTGTCAATCAAACGGAATACAAGGAAAGTTTTAAGTTTTGAGTTTTCGTTTTGAGTTAGGCGGGAAGAATCCCGCTTGACTTAAAATTCAAAACCCAATCTTCAGAACTCAAAAACTGGCGGGTCGTCCAATGGTAGGACATGCGGCTTTGGACCGTAGAATCGGGGTTCGACTCCCTGCCCGCCAGCCAATCCGGCACAAGTCATCAGGACACAAGGGAAAAGCGCCCAGAGCGCTTTGACTTTGTGGCTTTGTGTGCCTTGTTTCCGGAAAATGACCGCATCTGACGACAAGCAAACCGGATCGCTTGCACGTCAATGCGAAAATGTCTCACGGGGGACGTAGCAACCGTGTCGAATCTTCGGGTTTTTTCTGGAAATGCCAATCGGCCCATGGCCGAGGAAATCTGTCGTCACCTGGGGATTACCTTGGGTGAAGCCAACACCTCGCGCTTCAGCGATGGGGAATTCAATTACCAGATTAATGAAAATGTGCGGGGCGCAGACGTGTTTCTGGTGCAGCCAACCTGCCCGCCCGTGGACGCACACCTGATGGAACTGTTGATTATGCTGGATGCGTTCCGCCGTTCCTCAGCCGACCGCATTACCGCAGTCCTTCCTTATTACGGCTACGCCCGCAAAGACC
This sequence comes from Blastocatellia bacterium, assembly GCA_019695185.1. Taxonomy (GTDB): domain Bacteria; phylum Acidobacteriota; class Blastocatellia; order Chloracidobacteriales; family Chloracidobacteriaceae; genus JAIBAN01. The sequence continues at coordinate 138,966 of JAIBAN010000003.1, forward strand.
GCAAAGACCGCCCCCGCGTTCCGATTTCCGCCAAACTTGTCGCCAATCTGATTACCACCGCCGGAGCCAGCCGCATCCTGACAATGGACCTGCATGCCGGACAGATTCAGGGATTTTTTGATATTCCGGTGGACCACATTTTTGCCGCTCCGGTTTTACTTGAGTATTTTGCCGCGAAAAAGTTGCCGGATTTGGTCGTTGTGGCACCTGACGCCGGCGGGGTCGAACGGGCACGTGCCTATGCCAAACGGTTGGGCGTTGATTTGGCGCTGGCCGACAAACGGCGCGAAAAGGAACGGGCCAATATTGTTGAGGTCATGAATATTGTCGGGAATGTCAGTGGACGGACGGCGTTGATTGTGGACGATATGGTGGACACCGCCGGTTCCCTGACCCAGGTGGCAGCGGCAATCGCGGCCAAGGGAGCGCGCGAAATTTACGCCTGCTGCACCCATGCCGTGCTTTCCGGACCGGCACTTGAACGAATTGAGCAATCGCCGATTAAGGAATTGGTGACAACAAATTCCATTCCGCTCAATCCCCGGATTGAGACCCAAAAAATCAAGGCATTGAGCGTATCGAAATTATTGGCTGACGCTATCCGGTCGATTCACGACTCAACGTCTGTCAGCAAATTGTTTGTGTAAGTGACCGGCCCCAGAGGCCGGTCACCTCCGAAGGAGGACTTTTTAGTATGATTTCAGACGTGACACTCGTGGCCGAAGTTCGGACCAGTCGCGGTTCCAATGAAGCACGCCGTATGCGCCGTGCCGGGAAAATCCCTGTCAGTGTCTATAGCAAAGGCACCGATGCAGCCGCCCTGGCGGTCAATGCACGGGAAATTGCCGCCCTGTTGCGCTCCGAAGAAACACGGCACGCCATTTTCAACCTTGATTTGGCTGGTGAAAAAACCGCCGTCATGGTGAAATCCATTCAGTTGCATCCGCTGCGGGGAACGCTGATACATGCCGACCTGCTCCGGATTGACCTGACTGCGACCATTACGGTCGGTGTCCCGATCCATCTGGTGGGTGAACCTGTCGGGGTCAAAATCGGCGGCGGTTCTCTTGAACATGGCGTTCGTGAAATTCAGGTTGCCTGCCTGCCCAAAGATGTGCCTTCACACTTTGACGTGGATGTCAAAGGGTTGCAGGTCGGCCAGCACCTTTCTGCCAGCGACATCAAACTGCCCGAAGGCATGAAACTGGTGGGTGATTCCAATCAGTTCGTGGCTGTGGTGCAGGGTCCGCGTACGGCAACGGAAACCGTGGCTCCAGTGGCCGAACCGGAAGTCATCAAACGCGGGAAGCCCGACGCCAAGTAATGGCATTTGCCCTTTGCCTTTTGCCCTTTGCCTTTGCATGAATTGAGATGCGGTTCTGACATTTTTTGAACTTCAATCACAACCATCCAATCGCACAGCGCACAACGCACAGCGCAAATGAGAGTTACTGACAGATATGAAAATCGTGGTTGGCCTGGGAAACCCTGGCGAACGTTATGCAGGGACACGCCATAACATTGGGTTTCAAGTCGTGGACCAACTTGCCGCACAAGCCGGACGCCCGATCAAGCTTTCCGAATGCGAAGCCTTGACCGGGCGTGTTACGCTTGCAGGCGAGCCGGTTTTGCTGGTCAAACCGCTTACCTTCATGAATCTGAGCGGCCAAGCGGTGGCCCCGCTCTGCTCCAAGTATGACGCGGACCCGGTTCGTGATGTGCTGGCGGTGGTGGATGACATTGCCCTCCCGTTCGGCAAGCTTCGGGTGCGTGCCAAAGGAAGTGCCGGCGGCCATAACGGTCTCAAGTCATTGATTGCCCGCCTGCACACTCAGGATTTTGCCCGCCTGCGGGTGGGAATCCTGCCTGAACATCAGGTAGGAAACCTGGCGGATTTCGTGCTTGCCAGATTTTCGGCGTTGGAAAAGCAGGCATTGGCTGAAGTGCTCAACCAATCTTGTGAAGCCATTGAAATGTGGGTGACACACGGTGTCGAGCCCACAATGGCAAAGTTTAACTAATTGAGAATTAAGAATTGAGAATTATGAAAGACCGAAAAGTAAGGGACCGCGCAGTCCTTTGTATCTTCAATTCTTAATTCTCAATTCTCAATTAAAAAGAAACACCTTGCTTCTGTCTCGGACACAGACGCAGAGGCTTTGGCGCATAACCGCCAAATCCAAAAGGAGATACCAGCAGTGAATGCAAAGCGGATTTATGAAGTGATGTTCATTCTCTTCCCGTCCATCGAGGAAGAGGAAGTGGAAAAAATTGTCGCCCAACTGAGCCACGTGATTACTGATAAAGGTGGCAATGTGACCAAAGTTGACAAGATGGGGCGTCGCCGGCTGGCCTACGAAATTCAAAAAGGCAGCCAAAAGTTCCGGGAAGGTTATTACGTTCTGCTCAACATTGAAGGCAGCGGTGCGGAAATCGCCGAAACCGAGCGCCGTTTGCGCGTGCTTGACCCGGTGCTCCGCTATCTCACCGTGCGGACTGACGAAGACCTCAAGCGTGCCAAGAAAATCCAGGACCGGCGTGCTGCCCGTGCAGCGGCCCGGCCCAAAGGCGGCAGTGAAATGAGCGGTGGAGATGCGGAAGCCGCTGAAGCCTAAACCAATGAGCGCCGAGGACTGAGGATTGAGGACTGAGCCCTGCTGCAAAAACAGTCAGGTGCGATTGAAAACTCAAAGTTTTGAGTCCTGGTTTTGTGAAATTCAGCTTGTTGGAAGCTGATTCAGAGAGGAAAAGAACGACATGGCCACGATGGAATTGTTGTTGAAAGAAAATGTTGAGAACCTCGGCACGCGCGGCCAAATCGTGCGGGTCAAAGCCGGATACGGACGCAACTATCTGTTGCCCCAGAATCTGGCTGTTGCCGCCACCACGGCAAACATCAAAATGATTGAGCGGGAACAAAAACGCCTGCTCAAGATTGCGGCGGAAGAACTGCACAAAGCGAAGTCTTCCGGCGACCAACTGACCGGCACCACCCTGCATTTTGGCCGCAAAGTGGGCCAGCATGGCATTTTGTACGGCTCAGTGACGGCTCTCGATATTGCCGAAGCATTGAAAGAAAAAGGGATGGAAGTCGAACGTCGCCGCATTGCCCTCAAAGACCCCATCAAGAGCGTGGGCGAATTTGATGTGGTCATCAAACTGCATAACGACGTGAAACCGGTCATCAAGGTTGTGGTCGAACCCGAAGAAACGTCCACGACTGCCTAACTACATCAGGGTTCAGGTTTCAGAGCCCAGGTTTTTCGAATATCGGAAATTTGAGATTTTGAGCTGGGTTTTACTGCTCAATCAAAAAGCCTCTGACCGCTAAACCCTGAACTTGCAAATAAGAGCGAAACCACCCTTTTTCAGGTGTGCGTTTCGCTCTTGTCGTCTGTACCTTCCCTGAATAGAGTTGCCCTCACACTTTTACCTTCACTGAGGAATTCGGAATGCCGCGTCCAGGGAACCAAACTTCCGCCGACCCATTGATGGACCGTGCACTCCCGTCGAATCTCGATGCCGAGCGGAGCGTGCTGGCATCCATCCTGATTGACAACAGCCTTTGCCATCAGGCCATTGAACTCCTCAAACCCGACGAATTCTATCGTGAAAGCCACCGCCGGATTTATGACCGGATGCGCGATTTGTCCGGCAGGGGGATGCCAATTGACATTGTCACGCTCAGTTCCGAACTGACCCGCGCCGGTGAACTGGAACAGGTCGGCGGTCCGGCGTTTCTGGCCAGTCTGCTTGATACCGGGGTTCCCCTTTCCAACCTCGAAGCCCACGCCAAACTGATTAAGGAACAAGCCATGCTGCGGCGGATGATTCTGGTCTGCCGCAAAGGAATGGAAACCTGCTTCGAACAGGAAGACGACCCCGAAACCATCATTGACCGGATTGAAAAAGACATCTTTGAAATCGGCGAGGAACGCATCCGGACCGGCTTCACCCCGGTTTCCGAAATTGCCCATCACCAGTTGCAACGCATCGAAGAAGCCGCCGGACGGCCCGAAATGCTGACGGGGCTGTCAACCGGATTCGCCGACCTCGACCGCATGACCAATGGCCTGCAACCATCTGATTTGATTATTGTTGCAGCCAGACCCTCGATGGGGAAGTGTCTCGCCTTTGATTCCGAAATTGTGCTGGCCGATGGCAGTGTTGAAACCATTGAGACACTTTGCCAGCGACAGCAAGCACATTTATTGACACTTAATTCGGCTTACAAACTGGAATGGGCACAACCAAGTGTTTTTGTGAATGATGGAGTCAAACCGGTCTTTCGGGTGACAACCCGCCTGGGGCGAACAATTGAAACGACGGCCACGCACCCTTTCCTGACGATGAAAGGTTGGAAACCATTGCTGGAGCTGGCAACTGGTGACCAGATTGCCGTTCCACGCCTGCTTCCGGTTTTTGGAAATGAAACCTATTCCCCCACAGTTATTTCCGAATTTGCAACCGAGGCTTGGAAAAAAACCGATATTTCATTTGTCCCGGCTGTCTTCAAACTGACCCGCCCCTGCCTTGCCTGGTTTATCAACCAACTCTTTACTCAAACAAACCAGATTCAACAGAGCCACAAAAAAACTTCGTTTGAGTTCGTAACTCCAACTGAGCGGTTGGCACGTCAAACCCAGCACCTTCTGCTTCGGTTTGGAATTCTGACAACACTTACGCCAATAGCCGCCAGTTCGGAATTCTTATATTGGAAGATTTGCCCCACAAATACAGAAGCTCTGCTTTTGTTACAGGAAGAAATTGGAATTGAAGCTGGTTGGCTGGCTCAAATGGCTGCTGCTGGTAGTGGTCATAAGGGAGTTTCGGGAAACAAGTTCCCCCAAGCAACTTCCCCCTACCCCAACAAGTTGGCCGATAAAGGTGTGAATGAAACCGATTTATACTGGGATGAAATTGTTTCGGTTGAATCCCTTGGACCCAAACAGGTTTATGATTTGACCATTCCGGAAACACATAATTTTGTTGCCAATGACATTTGTGTCCACAACACTTCGTTTTGCTTGAATATCGCCGAAAATGTTTCAACCCTGGACGGAAAAAGCGTTGGAGTATTTTCGCTTGAAATGTCCAAGGAATCCCTGGTCACGCGCCTGCTCTGTTCGCAGGGACGGGTTGACGCCCAGCGGATGCGCGGCGGTTTTTTGAACAAGGACGAGTGGAACAGTCTGGCGGCTGCCCTTGAAACCCTGGCGCAGTCCCGGATTTTTATTGACGACACGCCGGGCATTACCGTGATGGAAATGCGGGCCAAAGCCCGGCGGCTGAAAGCCCAATACGGACTGGATTTGCTGATTGTGGACTATTTACAGCTCATCAGCGGCAAAGGGCGGGCGGAAAACCGGCAAACCGAAGTGTCGCAAATTTCACGCGATTTGAAGGCATTGGCCAAAGAACTGCACGTTCCCGTAATTGCCCTTTCGCAGTTGAGCCGCGCCTCGGAATCCCGCAGTGACCACCGTCCCATGTTGTCAGATTTGAGAGAATCCGGTTCAATTGAGCAAGACGCCGACGTCGTGGGCTTTATCTACCGGGAAGAAATGTACGGTCAAACCGACGAAAACAATGGTGTCGCAGAGCTGATTATCGCCAAACAGCGTAACGGCCCGACCGGCGTGGTTCCCCTCGCCTTTATCAAAGCCTTTACCCGGTTTGAAAACATGTGGCGGGAAGGCTGACAGGGAATTGAGCATGGGCGGAAATCGAATGTTGCACGGAACTCAAGCTCTTCTCATTCGTGAGGCGAATGAATCCGATGTGGCGGCGCTGGTGGCATTGACGGCGGAACTTGGCTACGAAACCAACCCGGACGATGTACGAAAACGACTGGCGGAAATGGTTGCTGCCGGAGACCGGGTTGTGCTGGCGGAATGTGCAGAATTTGTGGCGGGATATGTCACGATTCATCAAACCCGGTTCCTGCATTGTCCGCCGACGGGGAGGGTTTCCGCCCTGGTCGTCACCGAGGTCGCCCGCAGCCTCGGTGTTGGGGCGCGGCTGGTGGTGGCCGCCGAACAGATTGCCCGCGCCTGGGGCTGCCATCGAATGGAGGTTACCAGCAACCTCAAACGGGACCGGGCGCACGCTTTTTACGAGCGTTTGGGGTATAGTCAGAGTTCAAAACGGTTCGTGAAAAATCTCGACTGAAGCAACTCATCAAGAATCAAAACAGTGTTGGCACATCATTTCCATTGCACCGGCACCAGAGCTGTTTGGCTCCTGGCCGTCTTCATTTGGTGGGCAGGAACCCAGCCCTCCCAGCTTTTTGCCCAAGATACAACCCGGCCAAGGTATGCCCGTCCGGGAACCAAGCGGATGGGGCTTTCCGGCAAAGAGGTGGCGGAGGCCCGGAAAAACCTGGCCGGACAGGGGTATTGGCTGACCGCACAAGGCGGAATGGACGAGTCCTTCCGGCACGCCCTGATGACGTTTCAGCGAGTCGCAGGCCGTCCCATCACCGGACGCCTGACCTGGGATGAAGCGGTGGCAATCGGGACCGCCCAACCGCCTGTGGCATTGGAAAAAGGTCCGGCGCATATTGAAGTGGACTTGGGCCGCCAAGTGTTGTTTTATGTCAACGAACAGGGAACGGTTGAAAAAATTCTGCCTGTTTCAAGCGGCAACCAGGCGGAATATTCTTTGGGAAACGAAGCGCGCTACGCGGTCACGCCAACCGGGTCCTTTACCATTTCACAAAAGTTTCCCGGCTGGACCAAAAGCCCGCTGGGAATGATGTATTACCCGAATTTTTTTCTGGGCGGCATTGCCATCCACGGAAGCCCGTCGGTGCCACCCAAACCTGCCAGCCACGGCTGCATCCGAATTCCGCTTTTTGCCGCCAAAGAATTCAGTCAAATGATACCTCTCGGAACGAAGGTGCTGGTGTATGACCATTCTTCCAAACCAAACACGGCCGAGCCCGACAGTCTCAAAACCACTTCGAACTAACCCAGGCCCCCGGACCCTGTTGCTTGCGCTTGGCTTGGCGCTGCTGGCCACAATGCCAACTGTTTCCGGCATCCGGCCCATGGGAACCATCGCCAAAATCCCTCCTTCCAAAGCGGCAGAATCCAATAAAACCCTGGTTGCTTCGCTCAAATGGACCTTTGGCAGCAAAGAACAAACCGGCTGGAAAGTGTACGTTCCGCTCATGCAGCGGATGCTCAAAACCCAGGCGGACCCTGAAACTGTGGAGTTTGTCCAGGCAGTGAGCCGCTGGCAAAACCAGCAGGGGATTCCGCCCACCGGAATTCTGGATGAAACCACGCTCATGGAAATGGTCAAAACCTGGCAGGGTGAACGTCCGGTGAAAAATCCGACTGAGGCCATGCCAGATGCACTTGTCTCAATTGACCGGGCGGCGCTCTATGACATTACCCGCGAGGCACAATTGTGTTTTGTCGAACGGGAAACCTACATGGCCTATCAGGACATGGTTGCGGCGGCGCTCAAAGACCCGTCCTTGGGCCTCAAAAAAAATTCCACCGGTGGGCTGGCTGCCGATGAACCCTTCCTTAAAATCATTTCCGCCTTCCGTTCGCAAGCCTATCAGGACCAATTGCGCCGCCAGTCACCCGATGTCGGACGGGCCGGTCTGGCCAAAGTCAGCCCGCATTTGACAGGACAGGCGCTCGACATCTACGTTGGCGGCGAACCGGTCACCACCAAAGACGAGAATCGCCTGCTGCAAATTCAGACTCCGGTCTATCGGTGGCTGGTGCAACATGCGGCGGAATTTGGCTTCTATCCGTATTTTTACGAACCCTGGCATTGGGAATACCGGCGGAAGAATTCGCTTTGAGTTCCGTTTGGAGTTCCGCCTTCAGGCGGCTGTTTGGAGTTCCGCCTTCAGGCGGCTTGTTGGTGAACTTTCAGGAATACTTCCGAAAATAATTCAAATGAAAAAAAGCAACCTGAAGGTTACTTTTCCTACAGCCGCCTGAAGGCGGAACTCCAAACTGCCGCCTGAAGGCGGAACTCAGAACTTTTCAAAAGTTTATGGCCAAAAAATTAATCATCATTGACGGCATGGCACATATCTACCGTGCCTTTTTTGCAGTGCGCGGACTATCCAACAGCGCCGGCATTCCGACCAACGCGGTTTTCGGGTTTACGACCATCATGCGCAAAGTGCTGGCGGACTACAAACCCGATTACATTGTGGTGGCAATGGATTCGAAAGAACCTTCTTTCCGGGTGGAAATTTATTCGGAATACAAAGCCAACCGCGAAGTGATGCCCGAAGACCTGCAAACCCAGATTCCCTATATTTTTAAGGTTTGCGAGGCGCTCCGGATTGCCACCGTGCGGGTGCCCGGCTTCGAGGCGGACGACTTGATTGGCACACTTGCCCGCAAAGCCTCTGAACATGACATCGAAACCGTGATTGTGAGCAATGACAAGGACATGACCCAACTCGTCACGGACCGGGTTTCGATTTTGCGGGTGGACAACAAAACCGGCAATCTGGTGTCTTGCAATGCCGCCGGTGTGGTCGAATGGATGGGCGTCGAGCCCCATCAGGTGACGGATGTGCTTTCGCTGGTGGGAGACAGCTCAGACAATGTTCCCGGCGCTCCGGGCATCGGCGAGAAAGGTGCGCCGCAAATCATCAAACAGTTTGGGTCGCTTGCAGCCGCGCTCGAACGCCATGCAGAAGTCACCCGCAAAGCCTACCGGGAATCGCTGCGGGACCATAAAGAACAGATTTTACGGGCTAAAACGCTGGTGACCATTCATCAGGACGCTCCGGTCGAATTGGACCTCGACGCCTTTTCCGTCAAGCCGCCCGACGTTCCGGCGGCTTATGCGCTGTTTGCCGAACTCGAATTCAAAGGCTTGATGCGTGAGTTTTCCGCCGGTGCAGCCGCTTCCCAAACCAAGGTTGTGACCCCGACCGCCCAGGTGGAACGTCATTACCGCCGGGTGACGATGGTTGAGGATGCCCGCCGGTTTTTGGAAAACCTCTACAGCCACGACAGCTTTTCCTTTCACGCCGAGGTGCGCGACGGCGGTTTTACCGGCTGTTCGTTTTCGCTGGGGCCGGGACAGGCCGTCAAATTTGAAAAATCCCTTTTTGACCATCATCCGGAACTGCGTGACACCGTGCGCGAAGTTTTGGAAAACGGATTGGTTTCAAAACACGTCCATGATGCCAAACAGCAACTGTATGCCTTGAACCAGCCGCTTCATGCGCGGACCGGTGCAACCGATTTGTTTGGCGAAGTTCCGGTGGAACTGCCTTTGGGCGAAACACTTTCGTTCGAAGGGCTGGTGGATGACATGATGCTGGCCGGATATTTGCTCGATTCGAACAGCAAACCGGAGGAATATACCCTGGCCGGACTCGGAAAAACCTATCTGGGGCTGGGTGAAACGGCGATTGCGGAAAGTGACCCGGCTGATTTGACAGCCCGGTTGGTGCGGACGCTCCGTCCCCGGCTGGAAGCCGATGAACTGACCGAAGTTTATGAAACCATGGAATTGCCGCTGGTTCCGGTGCTTTATGCAATGGAATGCGCTGGGGTCAAAATTGACCCGCAACCACTGACCGAACTCGAAACCGAAATCCGCCGCGAACTGGAACGGCTGACCGGCATCATCCATACCGAAGCCGGACAGGAATTCAACATCAATTCCCCGCAGCAGGTGGCCGAAATCTTTGAAAAGCTGAATTACAATGTTTCCCGCAAAACCGCGACCGGCAAGATTTCGACCAGTGCCGAAGTGCTTGAGGAGCTGGCGGAAACCTATGAACTGCCGCGCCTGATACTGGAATTCCGCGAATATGAAAAACTGCTGAACACCTACGTGACGGTGTTGCCGCGCATGGTCAATCCGGCAACCCACCGCTTGCATACCACTTTCAACCAGACCGGTACTGCCACGGGACGGGTTTCCTCGATTAAACCGAATTTGCAGAATATTCCGGTCCGGACCGAATTCGGACGCCGGACCCGCCGGGCCTTCACGGTCGAGCCGGGCAATGTGCTGATTGCGGCTGACTATTCGCAAATCGAACTGCGTCTGTTGGCGCACATCACGGGCGATGCGGTCATGACCGAAGCCTTTCGGCACAACGAAGACATCCACACCCAAACCGCCAAACGGGTGTTTGGCGCAGAAACGCCCGAACAACTCAAAGAAGCCCGGCGATTGGCCAAAGCAACCAATTTTGGCATTGCCTACGGGGTCGGCGCGTTTGGACTGGCGCGCAACGTCGGCATCAGCCGCAAGGAAGCCAAACAGGCGATTGAAAATTATTTTGCGACCTATCCGGGCATCAAACGCTACATGGAGGAAACGCCCCAAAAGGGCCGGGAAACCGGCTATGTGCGAACCATCTTTGGCCGCTTGCGACGCTTCCCGGATTTGAACAACCGGAATTTTACCGTCCGCTCGCGCGCCGAACGCGAAGCCATCAACGCCCCGATTCAGGGGGCCGCCTCTGATTTAATGAAACTGGCCATGATTCGCATTTTTGAACGGCTGGCTCAAGAAGGGCTCAAAACCCGAATGCTGCTTCAGGTTCACGATGAAATTCTGTTCGAAGCCCCGCAGGAGGAATGCGGCCAGGTTTGCGCCTTCGTGAAGGAAATCATGGAATCGGTCGCCGAGCTTTCCATCCCGTTAATTGCCGAAGTCCATTCCGGCACCAACTGGCTGGATGCCAAGTAATCAGGGGGCAGGGGGCAGTTTTTTTTGAATTGAGAATTCTTTTAACTCTCAAGACTCTCAAGACTCTCAAGACTCCCAAGACTTGAAAGGCTCATGAACGCTACCCAAAAAAGACCTGAGCGGCCCGATACAGTTCTTCGTCAAGGGGTTTGACGCCTGAAATGGCTTCGGCCAAGGGAACTGAAACCATTTTGGTGCCACGGATGGCAGCCATTTTGCCAAACTCGCCGTCCAGAATCATATCCACGGCTTTAATTCCCAACCGCGTGGCCAGAATCCGGTCAAAGGCGGTGGGAGTGCCGCCGCGCTGAATGTAGCCCAGAATGGAAACCCGTGTTGCAATCCCGGTTTTTTCTTCGATTTTGCGGCCCAAAATCTCGCCGATACCACCCATGCGGGTATGTTGGTAGACGGTTTTTTCTTCCTCTTCGGTGAGAAACCATTCATCTGAATGAGGATGGGCATCCTCAGCCACCACAATAATCGAAAAGAAGCGGCCCATTTTCTTGCGTTGATTGATGATTTCGCAGATTTTGGAGAGCCGGAACGGATGCTCCGGAACGAGGACAATATCAGCCCCTCCGGCAATCCCGGCAGCAGCGGCAATCCAACCGGCATGCCGGCCCATGACTTCGACCACCATGACCCGGTCATGCGATTCGGCAGTGCTATGGAGCCGGTCCAGGGCCTCTGCCGCAATCGAAACCGCTGTATCAAAGCCAAACGTGTAGTCCGTTCCACGCAAATCGTTGTCAATGGTTTTGGGGACCCCAACCAGAGGAAACCCATTGCGCCAGACATCCAGCGAGGCTGAAAGCGTTCCTTCGCCCCCCACGACAATGATGGCGTCGAGGCCGAATTTTTCCCAGTTATGCCGGATGCGTTCAAATTTGGGGTCTTTTTCCAATGGATTGATGCGGGAAGTGCCAATAATCGTGCCGCCGCGCGGCAAAATTCCCGAAATCGAATAACGGGTCAGCGGCTCGATTTTTCCTTCGATTAACCCGCGCCAGCCGTGATGGATTCCCAGGACCCGGATTCGGTCGTGCATGGCCCGGCGCACAACCGCCCGTAAAACAGCATTCAATCCTGGAGCATCACCGCCTCCGGTCAAAACACCAATGGTTCGGATTTCTGATGGCGAGTTCAAATGGCTGCACCTTTGAAGAGGAAGGGACTATCCGGTGAATAGTGAGTGCCGAATGGTAAATGCTGAAATCATTTAGGTTGTTCCTATTTTCCATTTTCCGGTTCACCACTTACCGCCTTCTGAGATATTTACAATCACGATATAAGGCAGGATTTGGCACGATTCCTAAATCACTATATAGTTGCACCTGAACACTGTCAATTTTGACACCTGGACAGAAATTTTCCCTGATTCTTTTCATTTTCATGGATGCCACAACTTCACCCAATCCTCTGATTTTAACTCTTGATACAGCCTCCATCCGGTTGAGCATTGCCCTTACCCAAGGTTCGCACGTGCGAGCGGTTTGGGGGGTGACGACCGCACAAGGCGCAGCCATCATCATTCAGGATATTGACCTGCTGTTGAACCGGATGGGAACCAAACCGGCTGAACTGACTGCTGTTGGTGTGATTACCGGTCCAGGCAGTTTTACCGGGGTCCGGATTGGTCTGGCAACCATGAAAGGAATGGCCCATGCGTTGAACTGCCGGGTTGTTACAGCCACAACGCTTGAGGTCATAGCGGCTGCCATTCCCCATTTTTTTCCGGTTTCCTATGTCTGCGCCATCCAGGCAGCGCATCGTGAAGAGGTATTTGTTCAGCTTTTTGAGTGTCAGGCAGGAGCGTTTCCGCAACCCTTGGCTTCACCCCGGACAGGCTTGAAAACAGTGGTTGTTGCCGAAGCTGTGGCGTTGTTTATGCACTTGCGCCCCGCTGCCTCGGTGCTGTTTTTTTCTGGAGATGCGCTTGAAGGGGTGAAAGAACTCCTGCAGGAACTGGCCACGCGATACGGATGTTTCATCCAAACCGGTTTTTCGGCGGGAAAGGAAGGCTGGTTTCTGGTATCCCCTCCGACCTTTTTGGCCCCAGTAGCCGGCCCCTTCCTTTTTGAAAAATGGCGGGCCGGATTACATTTGGCATCCGCTGAAGTTGAAGCATGTTACATTCGTCAATCAGACGCCGAAGTCAAATTAGGAACCTTGCAAGGGTGAGTAAGGCAGCCGGACATGAGATTCTATATTGCGCACATGCTGGAACTTGATATTCCCGAAGTGGTGGAAATCGAGGAAATTTCCAACCTGAGCCGGTGGGGCTACGACGGTTATCTGTCGGATTTGGTCTATAACCCAATGGCCATCATGATTGTGGCTCGTGGGGATGAGCCAGCCGCCATGACCCGCCGGGTGCTGGGTTTTCTGGTTGGCCGGGTGGTTCCTTCAGCACTTCACTCAGGAGATGAACTCCATATCAATAATGTCGGTACCCATCCTGACTTTCGCCGCTTCGGCATTGGACGGAAATTGATTCAAGAAGCCAACACCTATGCCACCTCGTACGGAGCATTGCGCTCGACTCTGGAAGTCAGAGCCTCAAACCTCCCGGCCCAACAACTTTATTTGAATCTGGGGTACCAGGTTGCTGGCCGCCGCCGTAATTACTACAGCGAACCTGAGGAAGATGGGTTGTTTATGGAAAAGTGGCTGACTTTATAGAGGACTGAGGACTGAGGACTGAGCTTTCAAATCACGTATTGGAAGCTGACATCACACACTCAGGTTTTTTCAGTCCTCAGTCCTCAGTCCTCAGTCCTGACAAAGATTTCCTCACCTTCGACTTTGACCTGCCAGGTTTTTAATCCGTCATCACCCCGGACGGCTTTTCCGGTACACACATCAAAGCGCCAGCCGTGCCAGCCGCAGGTAAGCAGATTTCCTTTCAGGAGTCCTTGGGCAAGCGGGGCACCCATGTGAGGGCAAGTATCCTCAATTGCGTAATACGCCCCTTCGACATTCACCAATGTCAGGCAGAGCGCGCCGGCCTGAACCATTTTTTTCTTGCCGGGTTCAAGGTCCCCAACCGCTGCTATTTTTATCCATTCAGACATAATCATTTGTCATGTGCCACGTGGGATTTGCCAGCTTGAAGTGTCTCCACACTTATCTCAGGCACCCCCCACAAGGCACATGAATCAGCCCTGATTGCTTTGGTTGGCGGTGGGAATCAACGGAGGCGGATTCAGAAATGAAGTATCCACGTTATTCCGCTTCAGGATGGATTCAAAACTCGTTTTGTCCACAGCCTTCAAATAGGCTTCCTGGGGCTCAACAATGCGACGGCGGACAAGCTCCATCAGAGCATCATTCAGCATGACATTGCCTTTAAGTTTCCCTGTCTGCATGGCGGATGGAATCTGAAAAGTCTTTCCTTCCCGAATCAGATTGGCAATCCCGGAATCACAAATCAAAACTTCCAGGGCAGCCACCCGCCCTCCACCTTTCTTTTTGAGCAGTGTCTGAGCAATCACCCCTTTGAGTGATTCGGATAACATCACCCGAATCTGGGCCTGCCGGTCAGCCGGAAACTGGTCAATGATGCGGTCCACCGTCGAAGGGGCCGTTGATGTGTGCAAAGTGCCAAACACCAAGTGGCCGGTTTCTGCTGTTTCGATGGCAATGGCGATGGTTTCCAAATCGCGCATTTCACCGACCAGCACGATGTCCGGGTCTTCGCGCAAGGCTGCCCGCAATGCATTCTTAAACGATTCGGTATGGTTATGAACCTCACGCTGGTTAATCAGACACTTTTTGTTTTCGTGAACAAACTCGATGGGGTCTTCAATGGTAATGATATGGTCGGTGCGCATCCGGTTGATATAATCCACCATGGCGCAGAGGGTCGTTGATTTGCCGCTTCCGGTGGGGCCAGTCACCAGCACCAGCCCTTTGGTCAAAAAGCATAGCTTCATGATTTCCGGTGACAACCCTAATGATTCCGCCGTCAGGATTTTGCTGGGAATGACCCGAAAAACCCCGCCCATCCCCTTGCGGTCCATAAAAATATTGCAGCGGAACCGGGCTTGGTCGCCAAATTCGTAGGCAAAGTCGGCGTCATGCTTTTTGTTGAAGTCATCACGACTCTTGTCCGGCATCAATTCCCACAAAATCCGCTCGGTGTCTTCGGGCGTCAGAATATTCGGATACCCTTCCATGACCACCATATCGCCGTCCAACCGCAACATCGGCGGAACACCTGCCGAGAGGTGCATGTCCGAAGCTTTTAAATCAAGCTGGCGCTGGAAGAGTTTGTCAATTTCCAGGGGACCGCGTTTTTTCAGTTGAACACCACTGCTGGGCGGGCCATTGGGTTTGGCAGGGGGTGGCGGTGGTGCATATGGCTGGGGCGGTGGGGTATAAGATGGAACAGTCGGTGGGGTTGGCGGCGTGTATTGCGGCGGTGCTGGCCGTTGCGGCATGCTCGGCGGCGATGAAGGAATTGACGGCAATGCGGAAATCCCCATTGACGGCGAGGATGGCGGCATCGGGGGCCGGGGGGCCGAAGGTGGCGGAGCTGTGGGCGGAGCACTGGCTGGCGCTCCGCCCATGGGCTTGAACAATACCTTCATGGCTCCGCCTTCTTTTGAGACCACCACGTCAAATTGACCTGCTCCGGCCACATTCACTTGAAACTGGGTGGTTGGCTGGCTCATTAAAGCCGCTTTTTTGTCTTCGGGAATGATGGGTGAGAGCAGTTTGAAAATATCAAACGGACTGAGTTGAGTCCGGGTCAATTCCGTTGCCCCTGATGAATTGACCACTGTCGGATTTTTACCGGCCTGTAAAACAAGATGATCGGCCCCAGCCATGCGTGGGTCTTTGAGTAGGCTTTCAATGCTTGCCGCCATAGCGAAACCTCACCGAACAGCGCAACTTCACGCCGAAATTTTTGTTATTTATTGTGTGTGGGAAGACTTGTCAGGACCCGAACGGATCCATCTTAGCACAATTTGGGCAGGAAAAAGCAAACTTTGGGACTTCCTGGAAAAGTCTGGGGAGTCTGGGGGTCTGGGGGTCTGGGGAGTCAAAGCCAAGTGACAAGTGACAAGTGACAAGAAAAAATCCTGTCACTGTTTGCTTCTTCAGACTCCCTAGGCTCCCAAGACTCCCAAGACTCCCAAGACTCCCAAGACTACTCTTCCCGTTCCCGCCGTGGCGGCAGAATTTCAAACCGGACAGTGCCTTTCTGAATTTCCTCCAAGGCCACCCTGGTTGGTTTGTGAGCCTGGGAATTCACTCGCGGTGAAGCTCCCTTTTGAAGCTGCTTGCTGCGCCGGGCAGCAATCAGAATCAAACGATATTTGCTGTCCGGGGTGGAAAGCAGTTCTTTTTTCACTTTTTCAGTCATACGGTTACTGATGGCCTCCTTCAAACGTTGAAACAATGTTGCGTAAAATATGCTCGGAGCGCCGCCAGCGGCTCCGTTCGGCGTGGACGATGGAAATCAGCGCCTGGGTTGCATCGTCCAGGTTATCGTTGACAATCACAAAATGAAACTGGCGAAAGCGCCGGACTTCTTCCCGTGCGTTGTGCAGCCGGCGGGCAATCGCCTCCGCCTGGTCCAGCCCGCGCGAGCGGAGCCGTTTTTCCAGCACGGCAAAATTCGGCGGCATAATAAAAATCAAAGCTGACTGGGGCATGATCTGACTGACCATGGTTGCCCCTTGCACGTCAATGTCAAGCACAATGTCCTTGCCCTGGGCAAGTTGATCTTCAATGTAATGCTTGCTGGTGCCATAGAAATTCCCATGCACATGAGCTGATTCCAAAAACTCCCCTCGTTCGCGCCGCCGGTGAAATTCTTCCACTGAAACGAAAAAATATTCGCGGCCATGCTGTTCTCCCTCACGAGGGGCACGGGTGGTGTAAGAAATGGAGTATTCAAGGGTGTCAACCTGGTTCATCAGCCGCCCAAGCAAGGTTGACTTGCCGGCTCCCGAGGGTGCCGAAATCACAATCAAGCCGCCGCGCCGCCTGATTGAGGCCGGGCTGTCAGGATTACTCGACATTTTGAACTTGCTCCTTGATTTTCTCGATTTCCAGTTTGATCGCAAGCGCTGCCTGGCTGATGGCCAGGTCACCTGACTTGGAAAGCATGGTGTTGGCTTCGCGGTTCATTTCCTGGGTCAAAAAATCCATTTGTTTGCCGGCTTCTCCGGCCTGGGTCAAGATCTGGCGAAACTGGCCGATGTGACTGTTCATCCGGGCAATTTCCTCCGTGATGTCGCTCCGGTCAGCATAATAAGCAGCCTCCTGCGCCAACCGCAGCGGATCCACCTCACCCAGGTCACGGAGCAGTTCCGTCATGCGCCGTGCGAGCTTCTGGCGATAGGCATCAGTCACTTGTGCCGCCCCGGCGGCCACTGCCACGGTGTGGGTGACAATTCCGTCCAACCGTCGTTCCAGTTCCCCAGCCAGTTCCCGGCCTTCAGTTTCGCGCATCGCTTCCAGATTTTCCAACGCCTTTGCCAAAGCGACCGTCAGTCCGGCGGCCAAACGTTCATCCCGTTCCGGGTTGCCCGTAGCCGGTTGAATGGCACCCGGCAGGCGGGCAATCAAACTTAAATCGAGTGTGCCTTCGACGCTGGTGGCTTCCTGTGCCTGCCGGAGCGCGCTCACATATCCGCGAATCAAAGGCAAATTGACATCATAGCGCACTTCCAGCGTTTGTGTGAGGGTTACCGTGACATCCACCCGTCCCCGTTTGAGCGCAGACTGAATTTGTTTTTTGGTTTTGGCTTCCAGGCCGTTCAGTTCCTGCGGCAAGCGGGCATGAATATCCAAAAACCGATTGTTCACCGTCCGGATTTCAACCTGAAGGCTGAAATCCTCCCCTTCAAAACCGCCTTTGCCAAATCCGGTCATACTTTTCATGAAAATATTGCCCTTTGCCTTTCTCCAAATGTTGTGCCATCCAAACCGAACCACACAAAACTCAAATCAGTCCTGCTGCACTTCAACCTCGTCGAACTGGTACGCATACAGTTTGCCATAGACCCCGCCTGCTGCCAGCAGGGTTTCATGCGTGCCCTGCTCAACCAACCGGCCATCCTCCAAAACCACAATCTGGTCAGCTCCCTGGATGGTCGACAGCCGATGGGCAATCACCAGTGAAGTCCGGTCCTGCATGAGATTGGACAAGGCCGCCTGCACGTGACGCTCGGTTTCGGCGTCAAGCTGCGAGGTCGCCTCATCCAGCAACAAAATTGGTGCATTCTTCAAAAACGCACGGGCAATGGCGGTGCGCTGCCGCTGACCACCCGAAATTTCGTTGCCGGATTCCCCTACCTCCACCTCATAACCGCCGCGCTCCTGTATAAAATCATGAATATGAGCCGCACGGGACGCAGTTTCGATTTCCGCCAGCGGGATATCGGGCCGGCCATAGGCAATGTTGTAGCGAAAACTCTCCTTGAAGAGGACCGTATCCTGGGAAACCAGTGCCAGTTGTTGCCGCAGGTCAGCCAACCGGAGGGAACGATGGTCCACTCCGTCAATCGTGATGGTTCCCGCATCCTGCGTGTAAAACCGCAGCAGCAAGCCGAACAACGTGCTCTTGCCGGCTCCGTTCGGACCAACCAGGGCGACGGTTTGACCTTTTTCAATGGTCAGATTGATGTTGGTCAAGGCAGGGTTAGCGGCTCCCGGATAGGTAAACGTCACATTCTGGAATTCAATCCGGCTGGCAAAGGATTGAAACGGAACGGCCTGGGGTGGGTCGGCGATTTCCGTATGTTCGTCCAGCAAACCAAACACGCGGGCGGCGGCGGCAGCCACCTGACTGTAGGCATTATGGGTCTGGCTCAACTTGCGCACCGGGTCATACAACTGAAACAAAGCAGCCAGCGTGGCGGTGATGCCTCCCACCGTAATCTGTCCGCTGGCCACCAGATGCTGGGTATAGAAAATGACCAGCGCGCCAATCGCAATCCCCATCAAATCCATGATGGGTGAAGGCAGAAAGAGTGCGCGGGCAGTCCGCAAATTCGCCCGGCGCAGCTTTTCCGAAGCTGTCAGAAATCGTTGTTCCTCAAACTTTTCCGCCCCAAATGCTTTGACAATGCGATATCCGGCCAGCGTTTCCTGGGCCAGCGCCAGGACGTTTTGCACCCCTTCCTGTGTTTCGTGGCTGGTACGGCGCAGGCGTTTCCCAAACCGATTGGTGAGTAACGCCACAAACGGCACCACCGCCAGTGAAACCAGCGTCAGTTTCCAACTTAACAGAAAGGCCAGGAGCAACAGACTCACCAGGGTAAATCCCTCCCGGAGCGCGTCCGCCAGGTAAATCGAAACCGCCAGTTGCATTTTTTCGACATCGCTGATGATATGCGCAGCCAGGTCCGCTATCCGGTGGCGGGTGAAAAATTCGGGTGACTGTTCCAAAAAATGCGCAAACAACTGATGGCGCAGCCGCACGATGATTTTTTGTCCGATATAGGTCAGCAAATAATTGGCAAAGAACTGGGCGACTCCGCGTAGGGCTGTAAAGGCAACCATCAGCCCCAGAATGGTAAACCAATAGGCATTTCCTTTGGGAAACCAGTCCCGCACTGATGCCCAGCCATTGATTCCAATTGAACCAACCGGCGCAACCGGCGAGTCCGGGGTCGCAGCAGCACCGCCCAATCCGTCAAGAATCGGCTTAATGAGTGCCGTCCGGGCAGCCTCAAACAATCCGACTCCGGCAGCCAGCACAACGGCCAGGAGTAACAAACCGGCAAACGGTCGGGCATAGTCAAGCAGGCGGCGCAATTCGGACATAACAAGAAAGCAGCTCTCGACAATCAGCTCCACAACTTCCAGGCAGGGCAGGGGATGGGGAGCCACCCAGTGCAGTGAAACCGGCCTGTCCTTTGCAACCTGCTCTGCTCAATTAATTAAAAGCTGATAGCCAATGGTTGATGGCTGATGTGCTCAAGGAATCGGGCAGTATACGCACCCGTTTTGATCAACGTCAAGAAACGCACAGGCTTGCGGTTGAAAGGACCACTCGACGGTGATACACTCGCACGCCATTTCAAACTGACCTTATCTGCAAGTGAGCCATTCGACCAATGGGATTTGGTAAGACATTGTGGGTCATTACACGCCGATTGCTGATGTTGGCCGCATTTATTGCGGTTTTTATCCTCAGCGCTGCCATCGCCTATTATTTTTCACGGGGAACAGAGGTTGCCGTTCCCAATGTCGTCGGCCAAACCGAAGCCCAGGCCCGGCAAAGCGCCGCCCAGGTTGGCTTACAGGTTGAAATCATTGATATTTATGATGCCCCGGAAGCTCCCGGCAAAGTCATTCGGCAGTATCCAAAAGCCGGGGCGATTGTCCGCAAAGGCGGCTTCACCACCCTCAAAATCAATGTCAGCCGTGCCCGCGCCACCTCTTATCGCCGTGATGAGAAACCCAAGATAGCGCTTCCTGACCCGCCTTTTGATCCAACTCCATGGAGTGACGATTTGTGTGGCATTCCGATTGCCGGTCCCAACCATCATATGATTGCCATGGCTTACATGCTTGACCAGGGATGGACCACGTAAACAGTCTTGAGAGTCTTGGGAGTCTTGGGAGTCTTGGAAGGCCTGGGAGTTAAAAACCCTGTTTCAATATAAAAACAGTAATCCCTGAACCCTGAACCCTAAAATTTATGAGCTCACACATTAAAATTGCACCGTCCATCCTCTCAGCCGATTTTGCGCGACTGGGAGAACAGGTTCGGGCGGTCGAAGCCGCCGGAGCCGGAATTCTTCACTGTGACGTGATGGACGGCCATTACGTGCCCAATATCACCATTGGGCCGCTCATCATCGAGGCCCTCAAACGGGTGGTCACGTCCATTCCGATTGACACACACCTCATGATTTCGGACGCTGACCGGTATATCGAAGCCTTTGCCAAGGCTGGCGCAGACATGATTTCGGTCCATGTCGAGGCAGTGACGCATCTGCATCGGACACTGGAAGCCATCCGCAAACTTGGGGCACGGCCAGGAATTGCCATCAATCCGGGAACTTCATTGATGCTGCTTGAAGAAGTTTTGCCCTATGCGGATTTTATCCTGGTGATGACGGTCAATCCCGGTTTCGGCGGACAAAAATTTATTCCCACCATGCTCGATAAAATTGCCCGCCTGCGGCGCATGATTGAGGAACGTGGGCTGGATGTCAGGATTGAAGTGGACGGCGGCATTGGCCGCAGTAATATTCGCACCCTGGTTGAGCACGGCGCAGAATGGATTGTGGCAGGTTCAGCAGTGTTCGGCCCCTCTGACCCCGGCGCGGCAGTGCAGGAATTGCAGGCGCTGGCGGAGGGAAAAAATCAGTAGGCAGTGCGCCCGTCCCCAGCTCTTGCGGGACTGCTCTCTGCTCAAAAAGGAAGTTTTTATGAAGTTCAAACGCATTTTTGTCGCACTCTGTCTCGGAATTCTGGCGCTGCAGGCAATTGGCTGCGGCGACAAAGCCGCCAAAAAAGTCGCCTCCGAAGCGCCCCGTGACGGGCGCGACCGCGAACTGTACGCCGACGCCCTGCGTTCCCTGCAACGGCACCGGTATGAAGAAGGCCGGCTGCTGCTGAACACACTGATTAGTGCTTACGACGGCAGCAGACTGCTCCCCATTGCCAAACTTCTGATTGCCGATTCGTTTTTCCGCGAAGGCGGCACCTCCAACCTGAATCAGGCCGAAGTCGAATATCGTGAATGGCTGCAATTTTTTCCCAACCATCCACTGGCAGATGACGTGCTCATTAAAATTGCCGACATTCATATCAAACAGATTGGCCCCTCAAACCAGGATTGGACGCAGGCCCGCTCCGCCGACCGTGAACTGACCGACTTGGTGAAGCGGTTTCCAGGCACCCGCGATAACCCGGAAGTACAACAACGAATTACCTTTGTGCGCGAACAACTGGGGTCTCACGAACTTAACATCATGCGGTTTTACTTCAAAAACCGGAAAGCCTGGAACGGTGTCATTCAACGCGGGCTTTCGATTGTGAAAAAATATCCGGATTTCTCACACCTGGATGAAACGCTTTACCTGCTTGGGCTGGCTTACATGGAAAAAGAAGACACCCCCGAAGCCGGCAAATATCTGGCCCGTCTGGTGCGTGAATTCCCCAACAGTGAATATCGAGACAAAGCGGCGGAAATCCTGGAACGCTTTGGCGTGGCGGTGCCGGAACCGGACGCCAACGCCAAGGAACGACTGGTGGCCCGCCAGGGTGCCATCAAAGCCTTGATGACGGAGGTTTTTGGTCCCGTCAAACGGGTATCCAGCGAAGGCATCATTTTGAACAAAGGCGATGAAATCAACCCCGAAGTTGCCGCCCAGTTCAACATTCAGGATTTCAATCTGGTGACACCCGAAGCCACCCTCACCAACCAGCAGGGTGTCAAATCGTTGAGCCAGAAAGAAGCCCCGAAAGTGGCCGATGCGACAGCCACTGACAAACCTGCTCAAAAAACAGAAAACACCCCCACAGTGAAAACTTCCGACAAAGACAAAAAGAAAAAAGCAAAAGTTTTTGGGCGCGGATAACCGAAAAGCCCCAATCAAATCCCTTTTCGGGCGTGAAATCATCTTGCACATGGTTTCACGCCTTTTGGTTTTCAACCGTCAAAAACAGTGAGAAGAAAGGGAACTGATTATGCAATGGCTCGGTCTGTTGGAGATGACGCTCTGTTTGGGATGGCTGCCAATGTTTTCCGTTGCTGGTGAGGGCAAGCCGGCTGGGGTTCAAGCCTTACACTTCAGGCAGGACCAAAAACTGTTTGAAAAAGCGGTGGCACAGCTTTCCCATCATCAATATGAGAAAGCCCGCCACACCTTGCAGCACCTGCTGAAAAAATCCCCTGACGGGCAATTCACCCCGTTTGCCAAGCTACTGGTTGCCGATTCGTTTCTCCATAAAGGCGGGGACTCCAATTGCACCCAGGCCGAGGCCACCTACAATGAATGGCTGCACCTCTTTCCGCAGCATCCCCTGGCCGAAAGAGTGATGTTCCAAATTGCAGACCTTCGCATCAAACAAGGGAGGCCTTTTTCAGATATGGGCGGAGCTTACCTCCTGAAGGTTTACGGGGAAGTCAAAGCCCTTTTCAAAAAATACCCGGAACTCCCAAAAAACCCGCAACTCCAGAAAAAGTTCATTCAAGTCCAGGAAGGATTGGCCTCTCATGAACTCAACATCATGCGGTTTTACTTCAAGAACCGGAAAGCCTGGAACGGCGTCATCCAACGCGGGCTTCCAATTGTGAAAAAATATCCTGATTTTTCCCGCCTTGACGAAACCCTCTTTTTGCTCGGAATGGCCTATCTGGAAAAAGAAGACATCACCGAAGCAGGAAAATATCTGAACCGGCTGGTCCGGGAATTCCCTGACGGTGAATTTCGGGACAAAGCTGCTGAACAACTCGAAAAAATCGGATTGCCGGTTCCACCAGCCGCCCCGCAGAGAGAAGGACGGCTGGCCCAACGGCAAGCCCGGCAAAACTATGCAAAGGAAGATTTGTCCTGGTTCAAAATATCTTCGGGCGAAGGAGTCCTTTTAACCAAAGATGACAGGCTTAAACCGCTGGCCAACCTGTCGGTTTTTGATAAACCGTAACTCTCAGGTTGGTGGTCAAAGCAGGCTTGTGTCCCTTCCGTGACACAAGCCAAACCGATATTTCCGGTCTGCAACCGGAAAGCGCCAGTTGGCGGAATTTTGGTTGTCAGTTTAGCCATGTCAGGACATGATGGCGGTTCCCTAAAACCAGTCTTGGAGTCTGTCTGGAAAATTGGAGTGCGGAGACTTGTTGCCGTACTTGGAAACAAGCATAACGCACCGAATTCGGCGACAAGTCGCCGAATACCAAAGCGGTGACAAGTCCCCGCACTCCAAATATCCCCAAACCAGTCTCAAAAAAATCATCGAGGACACACGACACATGCCCACCTGCCGTTCCGCTGTTTTACTGTTTCGTTCTTTTGTTTTGCTCTTTTTGATTTGTGTGCTGGCACCGCTTCAATTTGTTCCGGCACGTGCGCTGGCCCAAACGCCAACCCCGCAACTGACTCCCAACCCGGCTCCGTTTGATTTTTATACGCACGGGCCATACCGCGATGATATTCCCCGGCCCGGCAAACTGCTGGGATACGAACCGGGTGAATTTCAAACCACCTACGCCAATGTGGAGCGCGTCATCCGTGAATATACGGGCAAGTCCGACCGGCTGAAGGTCATCGAACGGGAACGAACCGTTGAATACCGGACGATGTATCTGCTGGTGGTAAGTGCGCCGGAAAACCTGGCCAAACTTGACCAAATCAAAACCAACCTGGGAAAACTGGCCGACCCCCGCACGCTGGCCAATGCAGAGGAAGCCGAAACCATCGTCAAAAATACACCGTCGGTGATTTGGCTCAGTTACACCATTCACGGCAATGAGTCTGCCGGGGTTGAAGCCTCCATGCAGGTGCTCTATGAACTGATTGCCAGCAACAATCCGAAAATCCAGGAATGGCTGAAAAACGTGGTGGTGGTGATGAACCCCTGCCAGAACCCGGATGGTCACGAACGGTTCGCCACTTGGTATAACGCGGTCGGGATTGGGCGCGGTGAAAATTTCGCCTACGAGCACCGCGAACCCTGGAGCGTCTACGGGCGCAACAATCACTTTCTGTTTGACCTCAATCGTGATTTGGTGGCCCTCTCACAAATTGAGTCTCAATCCGCCACCAAGGCATTTCGGGACTGGCACCCCCAGGTGAGCGCAGACCATCATGGCCAAACCGCGAATTTCTTTTTCCCACCAGCGGCGCTGCCTATCAATCCCAACGTCTCAAAGGAAACAACCGAAAAATGGCTCGATATTTTCGGGCGCGGCAATGCGGCGGCGTTTGACCGCTACGGCTGGAATTACTATGTCCGCGATGTGTTTGACCTGTTCTATCCCGGTTACTGGGATAGCTGGCCTTCGCTCAACGGAGCCACCGGCATGACCTATGAAACCGATGGCGGCGGTTGGAAAGGACTCAACTGGAAACGGGACGATGACACCAGTGTGACTTTCCGTGACGGCATTGCCCGGCATGTGACAGCCAGTCTGGCTACCATCGAAACCACTGCCACCAACCGGGAAGCCCGCTTGCGTGATTATCTGAAATTCTTCCGCGACGCCTTGGAAGAAGGCCAGAAAGGAAAAATCCGCCAATTTCTGTTGGTGCCGGGCAAAGACCCCGGTCGGACGGCCAAACTGGTGGGAACCCTGGTGCGACATGGAATTGAAGTCCAGCAGGCCAGCGAGGCATTTTCCGCCAAAAGCGTGCGCGGCTATTTTGGCGAATCAAACGCCACCCGTGAATTTCCTGCCGGAACCTATGTCATCAGCCTCAGTCAACCGCAGGCCCGGCTGGCCAAATCCCTGCTTGAAAAAGAAACCAAGCAGGACGATGAATTTATCAAGCGCCAAAACGATAAACGGGCCCGCAACGAGCGGCGCGGCACCAATGCCCCCAAAGACGATTCGGATTTTTACGACGTGACGGCCTGGACCATGCCGCTGGCGCACGGAGTCGAAGGGTACTGGACCGAAGAAACCGCCACGGTGAAAGGCGATTTCGTGGTGGGGACTGACCAGACCGCGCTGACACTTTCCACTCAACCCAAAGGTGGAACCACCCGCACCACTCCCATCGTGGCTGATGCCGGGGTCACGGCCAAAGCCACCACGGCTTATGTTTTTACTCCGGAAACCGAAGCCGGTGACCATTTGGCGTTGCAACTCCTCAAGGAAGGCTACCGGGTAGCCACGGCAGTACGTCCGTTGCGGGCCGGAGGCAAAGATTACGCACGCGGTGCCTTTTTGCTGCGCACGGAACGGAATCCGGAAACATTGCACAATCGCATTGCCCAACTGGCCAGGGAATATGGCGTCCGGGTGGATGCGGTGAACACGGCCTACACCGACCAGGGCATCACCGGCGTCGGCTCCGAAGCAATTGTCACCTTGAAAGCGCCGAAAATTGCCATCATTACAGATGAAGGCGTAAGCCAGACTTCCTACGGAGCCACCTGGTTTACACTGTCCCGCGATTTCGGGGTTGAGTTCGTGCCGATTTCAATGAACACCTTCAAAAACATCCGGATGGCGGATTTCAATATCCTCATTTTGTGCGATGGAAGTGCCGGAGCTTATAAAGCCGGATTCGGGAAGGATGGCATCGAAAAACTCAAACGCTGGTGCGATGACGGCGGCACCTTGATGTGCATCGGGAATGCTTCGGCTTTTGCGGCTGACAAAGACGTGGACCTGACCAGCGCCCGGCTGGTTGGTCCGGATGACGAAGAAAGCGGTGATGAAGCTGACTCCGACGAATGGGAAACCTCAGACGATTCAGCCGGAACCCCGCCGGCGGCTGCCGCTGCGATGGGCAAACCCGGCAAGGAATCCAAGAAAAAACCAGGCAAAGACGAAAAATCCAAGCCCGAACCCAAAAAAGAGGAAAGCAAAGACGACGCTGAGGATAAAAAACCAAAGAAAGCTGACAAAACACCGCTTTTTGTTCCCGGTGCGATTATGCGGGCCAAAGTCAACCGCGAACATTTCCTGACTTTCGGTTTTGAGCAGGACGAACTGGCCGTGTTGGTCAATTCATCCAATTTCTTCAAGCCGTCCAAAACCGGCACCAATGTGTTGACCTTCGAAGCCAAGGATTTACGGCTGTCGGGATTTGTCTGGGAAGGGAACACGGAAAAACTGCTTCGCCAAACCGGACATATCATCGAGGAACAGGTCGGCGGCGGACATGTCATTCTCTACACGACCGAGCCGAACTTCCGCTACATTTGGCATGGTTCGACGCGGCTCTTTTTGAACGGGCTGATTTATGCCCCCACCGTGAGCGGATTTGCCACGGGAATCAAATAGAGAATCAAAAAATCTGACCAGAAAGGCTGCCTTGGAATTCCAACCGGGGCAGCCTTTTTTTCAAACCAAAATACCAGCCACCAGATTTCTCAGTCCTCAGTCCTCAGCACTCAGCCCTTTTTTATGGGAACCATCCGCGCGCGGTGACGACTATAGGGCCACACACCGGCTCACCAGAAATCACTCTTTTTCAGCGAGGAAAACCTATGCGTCGCGGAGTTTTCTCATTTCTTTCCCTTTCTTTTGTGGTTTGGGTACTCCTGTTTGGCGGGGTGAACCAGTTTCAACCTGGAGGAATTGTTCTCGTTCAGGCAGCAGGCCCCCAGGTTGCTTCGGGAGCGTTGCTCAGTACCGACGGCAAGGGAGCGGTGCGGCCCTGCCCGCTCAAGCATACGGATGTCAAAGCCGAAATCAGCGGCTTTCTGTCACGGGTGACCCTGACCCAGGAATTCGTCAATCCCTTTGCCGAAAAAATAGAAGCGGTCTATACCTTTCCGCTGCCGCACAACGCGGCGGTGGACCGGATGACGATGCGCATCGGAGAACGGGTGGTGCAGGGCAAAATCAAACGGCGGGAGGAAGCCCAGGCCATCTATGAAGCGGCCAAAAACGCGGGGCAGGCGGCGGCGCAGCTCGACCAGGAGCGGCCCAACATCTTCACCCAGGCGGTGGCCAACATCCTGCCGAACGAGGCGGTTTCGATACAAATCAGCTATGTCGAGACGCTCAAATATGAAGCGGGCACCTATGAATTCGTGTTTC
>JAIBAN010000147.1 GCA_019695185.1 Blastocatellia bacterium
AACTGGCCTCCAGCCACCAGTTCTTGTAAGGTTTGGCGATCAGATTCGGTTAAGGTCACATGTTGTTTGTTCATGCTCCGAATTATGTTTCATTTGGAGCAATAATACTAGAAAATTTAGATTCCGCGGTACTTTAGGTGTTGAAAAGAACAATTATTGGTTTTTTATTGGGGCCGGCTTGGTTTGGTTGATAGGGTTGCTGGCGAAGGAGAGCGCCATTTTATAGATGTTCAGAAAAAGGTTTCTTGTAAATGACCCTACGCTGGGATTGCCAAATCAAACAAAGCCAGGATTTCAGATTGGGTGTTTTCAAACTTGACGAGAGCCTGTTCGACCTTGGCGACCAACGCTTCAAAAGTGGGAAAGTAATGCAAGTGGGTGTCGTGTTGTTTGATTTTCTTCCACAGTTTTTCAATCGGGTTGAAGTCGGGAGAATAGGACGGCAACTGATGGACCGTGAGGCGGTCGGCCTGAGTCGCAAAAAATTGTTGCATGGCCTTGCTGGTATGATATTTGGCACCATCCTGGACGAGGATGATGGGACGGTCGGTCTGGTGGAGGACCTGTTCCAAAAACGCCTGGGAGGTGGCGGAAGTAAGCCGCTCCTGAGTGCCCTGGTAAAACAAGCGCCCGGTAAAATAGTCGATCAGGCCAAAGACTTTGTACCCTTTGCGCTGGCCGGAGGTGGGAACGGTCGGCTGCTGGCCGCGCCGCGCCCAGGTATAGGAAAGAGTTCCCCACTGGGGAAAAGAGGCTTCATCGCCAAAGAGCAGCCACGCGCCGGTCCGCTGGGCCTCCCGCACCAGGTGCCGGCCAGGTTTGGCGCTGCCACTTCCAGCGGGCCACTTCATTGAGGTGGTCGGAGACAAAGCGGGCCTTTTGAAACGAAAACCCCAGGTTGTTGAGCAACTCGCTCAGATACCGGACATGGTAGAAAACACCGAACCGCTCCTGGATGAGATGTTGCAACTGGGGAGTCCGCCAACAACCGCTGGTCAACCCAGCAGCCTGCGGACCGACTTCAATGAGTTGGGCCAACGCTGCTTTTTGCGTTGGGGTTAATTTTGCGGGCCGACCAGGCGAAGCTTTGGGATGCAAACCGCGGACTCCATAAAGCACAAATTGGCGCGCCCACGCCAACACCGTCGCGGTGGTCACTTTGAGCATGCGGCCCACAGAAACGGCGGAGGTGGCCAAATCCTGCTGCTGCACCCGTTGCAGTTCGGCCAGCGCCAGGATGGCCAAGACCCGCCGCACCAATCGTCCGTTCCCCAATTGTTCGGCCTGCTTGAGTTTCTTTTCCAACTCGGCCCGTTGAGTTGGTATGATGGTCAGACGACAGGTCAGCATGAGGATTCTCCTTCAAATGAATTGCGTTTGTTTTAAGGCGAATACTCGTGCGGCCTCGGTTTTGTCAAAGAACTTGCGTGCTTTCAGCTCGAATGTACGTTTTACAAGAAACCTTTTTCTGAACATCTATATTTCTTCCCTTGGCGCTCACAAGCTGGTGGTGGCTGGTGAAAATGGAACCTGGCACATTTTTTTCCGGTGAACGCCTCAAGCGGGTACTCACTCAGAATGGCCTGCCACTGCTTGGGTTCACCCTTCCTTTGGGAATGTACCTTACCCTGCGGGGAATGGTCTTGGGCAATCCGCTGGGGAGTTATGTGGGAAGCAGCTTATCGCAACGATTTGCCGTTCACCCAATCCTCAATCCACTCTATTCCCTGCCTTTTGCCGGACGGTGGAAAACCGCCCTGGTTTTAGGCGGAAAGTATATCGGGCTGCACCTTTGGCCCAATCCACTACTGGCGGATTATTCATTTGATTCAATCCCGTTGGCGGGAACCGTCTTAGACCTCAGGTTGGCTGGGACGATCATTACACTCATCGGAATGGCAACTGCCATTTGGTTTCTACGGGAGCAAGCTCCTTTGGTCTCAGCCGGACTTTTTTTTTGGTTGGGTGGCATATTTTTTTTCTCAAATCTTTTTTTTACCTTTGGAACTATTTTCGCTGAACGGCTGATGTATCTGCCTTCGATTGGGTTTTGTATAGCAGTTGCCAGTGCGGGATGGGCTATAGGACAAAAATTTCCCCGGTTCAGTCTCCCATTGGCAGCCATCGGACTCCTGACCGTCACTTTTTCAGTCTGGCAGTGCCATCACCACACACTCACCTTTCGAGACAGCCTCACAACCATCCGTCATCTGCTTGAACAGGGAAGCCCACGCAATGCCTGGGCCTGGTCTTCCCTGGGAAATGAACTGGCTCACAACAATCGTGCTTCCGAGGCCACAGCCGCTTATGAAAAATCACTGGCAATTCTTCCAAATCCGGAAATTTATGACACTTTGGCAACCACCTATGCCAGTCTCAACCAATGGGACAAATCAGTGCAGGCTTCCCAAAATGCAGTCAAAATGGCTCCCGAATGGTGGCCGTTTCGCAAACGGCTGGCAGTGGCCCTGACCCAGACCGGACACACCGAAGAAGCCATGCGTGAGTTTGGCATCGCGTTGCAGGCAGCACCCCAGGATTCGCTAATGCAATTGAGTCTGGCCTCCCTGCTCAAACGAAAAGGTGACTGGGCCAGGGCCGAAACTCATTATCTGGCCGCTCTTGCAGGTGACCACCCATTGCCTGTGATGTGGCGTGGCCTGGGTGACACCTATGTCGCCCAGGGAAAACAAGATCAAGCACAGACTGCCTATGAGAATTTTTTGAAAACCAACCCGCCCCGACCGGAAGCTGAAAAAGTTCAGGAGCAACTCAACCGATCCCGGAAATTGGCCCCGGAAAAATGAGTTCCCCTTTGAAAACGAACTGCTTGCACTTTCCTCTATGGCTTGGTACAACGTAAACAGAACCTTTTCCGTCACAAGGGACATACTCCGCAAATACACACACTGAAACAACAAACAAAAGGAAAGGACCACACTATGAAACTCGCTGTCACCATGGTGTTTTTGGCAATTGTGACCTTGGTGATGGGTGGAACGTATATCACCTCCGCCTCTTTCAATCACACGGAAGGAGCGGCGCTCCACGCATCCAATACCGTTGGACAGCCCGCGACCATTACCCTTGAAGATGTCAAGGGAAGCCGGAAAATGCCCGGCAAGATGGTTTTGGACGACCCCGACAACAAAGTCACGGAAAATGCCGGAGACAAAGGGAAAACCCCGTTTGATCATGATCAACACGTGGCGCTTGACACCTGTGTCACCTGCCATCACACCAATACCAAAAAACTGACCAAAGCCGTTGAGGAAGATGTTTTGAAATGCGGCGCGTGCCATAAAGCCGAAGAATCAACCTGCGAACTGGAAGGCACCAACGAAGACCGCAAATTCAAGGGAAAGACCGCTCTCGATTCGCAAACTGCCTTCCACGGAAAAAGTGAAGCCGGAGGCGACCGACTGGCTGGCTGTATTGACTGCCACAAGGCCCGTGCCGAGAAATTCCCCAAAGCCAAAGCCGTAACCACATGTAAACAATGCCACTCAGGTGGTTAAACCCTAATCACAGCGGGCGGCAGGCAGAAAGAAAATCGCCAGCCTGGAAACGACAGGACCTCGCTCGAGGGACGTCAGCTTTCAAACTGGCCGGATTCAGACTTTCACAATTTACCATTGCCTGCTTCCTGCTGAACTTGTCCCTGCCTCCAAATCACCGTGAATCGAACAACCATCGTGACATTTCTCATCGGAACCGTTGTTGGTTTCGCTTTCGGGTACGTTTCTCCCCATCCTCAACCAGCACCCCAGGTTCAACCGCCAACGACAGCAACACCAACGGGAAAGACCAAACCGGCCCCCCCGTTGGATCCGATTGCCAATCCTCGCTTGCCCGCCGGACATCCGGTCGTTGACGGAACCGAACCTGTGCCCGGAGATGGCACGCCAACCAAACCCAGTGGTCCGGAGCTAAATGCAGCCATCGGCGGTGCCAACACCAATCCCGGCGATTTCATTCTGCAAATGAAAGCGGCTGCCCTTTGTTATCAAAACGGAAGACTTGAAGAAGCCGTGACCTTTCTGAAACGTGCCCAGGTTTTGCGGCCTGACAGTTTTGATGCTGTCAGTGCATTGGGTATTACTCATTCTGAATTGGGAAAAAGCGCGGAAGCCGAAACCTGGCTCACCAAAGCCCTCAAAATCAATCCGAATGATACGGACACCCGCGCCGAATATGCCGTGACATTGGTCAACCTCAAAAAATTTGACCAAGCCATAACTGAGGGCAAACGGGTCATACAAACGGCTCCGAGTCAGGAACGTGCTCTTGAGGCCCTGATTAAGGCTTTCGCCGCCCGCAACAACCAGCCTGAAGCGGCCAAAGTCTGGAGCCAGCTTTCCGCCGTCAATCCCGGCAATCCCAACTTGCCGGCCCTCAAACAATTGCTGACTGCTTCGTCCAAAGCGGGCGGGGTGGCTTCCCATTAAAAAGGACTGAGGACTGAGAACTGAGGACTGAGGACTGAGTTATTTCCTGACATTTGCATGATTCTGACATTTGGATTGATATTTCTCAGCCCTCAGTCTTCAGTCCTGCTTTGCAGCTTATGCCTATCCATGCTCAACATTTTGTTCAACTGGCCGTCCAACGGGTTAATGAACTGAAAGCATTGCAAGACGGATTGCAGCGGACCTTTGCCACCCACCAGGATAAAATGTCCGAATTGAATCGAGCCCGCAACCATGCGCTGACCGAGTTTGTCACGCTGCTCCTGCCTGGACTGATGCCGGAACAAATTGCACAGGTAAAAGAGCGTAGCGGGTATGGTCAATTTGAGGTCAACAACCCTCTGCACCGAATCCAACAGGAACGCCAGCAACTGACTCAGGTCATTGCCACGATTGAAGCCGATGAGCGGTACCAAAATCGGGATGAGTTGGTGAACCCTTCCACCGGCCAGTTGGTCATCAAGGCTGATGCTATCCGGCAAAACTATGAAATGATGCGCCAGGCGGCAGGTCGTTACGAAAGTGAGCCCGCCTTCAACGAGCTGATGAAAAACGGATATGAAACTGAAACCTACCCCTTTAAGTTTTGGAACTGGGAATACTATCGGGATTGGAAAGCCGGTGATGCCATTTGCGCGAAGTTTCAGAAGGAAAATTTCAGTCAGGTCCGTTCCGACTACCAACCACTTTGTCAGGCGCGGGACGAATATTGGCGTGAACTGAGTACGGCTCAGGCTGAAATTGACCAAGTGCATAAACTGGCTCAATTGCACGAGGAATCATCCGCCCGCTTGAAAAATCTGGCCGGTTTGATTTTACAGGATTGCCAGCGGGCCTTGCGCGAACATCTGATGTATGTGGACCGGGGCCAGCTTTTCACCTGGGCAGCCGGGGACAAAGCTCAGGAGGCAATGGTCAAGAAACTGGATGGCATTGAAAAGAAACAAACCTATCTGGAACAGATGTACAGCCGTCAGAATAAGCTTGAAGAAGAACAACTGAATGCCCACATTCAGAAATTAAATCGCAAAATTGACAAATTCAAACGGCCCAAATACCGCACCCATTACATTTCCGATGTGGAAGCACAAGCATGGCTGGCCGACCCACGGGAGAAAATCCTGGTCCGGCGGCAGAAGTTTTGGCGTGATTACGACCGGGTGATTGTGTTTGAGGAATATGACACCTACGATTATCACCGGAACATGCTCTGGTGGGATTTGATGACCGATGGCCGGGTGGATGGCAATTTCATTCCGGAAGTCTATGAATACCATCGCACTTATCCGGATTATACCTGGCACCACCACCACTATCATGATGCCGGAGTGAGCACTTCTTCAGTGGTAACCGAAACCGATACCACCAGCTTTGTCGAGGTGTCGTAGGGATGCGCCATCTGACGATTGTGGCCTATGCCGTCAACGGTTCGGGCCTGGGTCATCTGACGCGGGTTGTCTCCATTTTGCGCTGGGTCCGCCGCCTTTCCCGGCTGGCTGGGGTGCAATCCGACATTTTTATCCTCACCTCCTCCGAAGCATGTGGACTGGCGCTTGAGGAAGGCTTCGCCGCGTTCAAAATCCCCAGCAAAACAGCAGTCCGCAAGGCTCAGATTCCCAAAGAGGAATTTCTGCGGCTGGCACGCCAATGGGTGTGGCACTCGCTGGGTCTGCTCAACCCCGATATTCTGCTGGTGGATACGTTTCCCGCCGGGAGTTTTGGCGAGCTCTTTCATGCGCTTGACACCCCTGCCGCCAAAGTTTTCATCAAGCGGGCGATGAAAGCTGAATTTGCCGAGCAACCGACCGTCCAGGCGTTGCTCCCGCTCTATGATGTGATTCTGGTGCCGGAGGAACCTGGTTCAATCCGGCCTTTGTATGAGCCCAAAATTGAAGCGAAAACCCGGTTTGTGGGTCCCATCATGCTGCGGGAACGGCAGGAACTGCATGCCCGCGACCACGCCCGCCGCCGGCTCGGCATTCCTGCCGGAAAGCTGGCTGTTTGGCTGACTGCCGGTGGCGGTGGTGATACCACGGCTGAAACCTCCTTGGGTCACTTGGCGGACAGCCTGAGTAATGACCCTGACCTTCATCTGGTGATTGGAGCCGGACCTCTCTTCCAGGGAGAACCCAGGCGCGGCCCGAACATTACCTGGGTGCAAAGCTCCAGAGCGGTCGAAGATTATGCAGGACTGGACTTTGCCATTTCCGCCGCCGGGTTCAACTCGTTTTACGAACTGCTCCATTGCGGCGTCCCTACCGCCTTCTACGCCCAGGAGAAAATCGCCGACGAACAGGCCCGCCGCGTTGCCGCCGCGACAGAGGCAGGCTGTGCGCTTTCACTTGCCATTGACTCGAAAGGAGTTCCCCAGCCGGAGGCGGTTGCGCAGATTCTGGCTGAGTTGAAACAACCTGCGGTTCGTAACCGCCTGAGTGAGGCAGCCTGCCAATTTGTTCCGGAAAACTGGGCCCGCCGGGCTGCGCTGGAAGTGCTGGCAGGCAAGCTGTCCAAGTCCAACCTGGAGGAAGCTTTCGAACTTGGCACCACCGGATTTTTCGTCAACCTGCAACAATCCCAATGCGAACTGGAAACCGTGCTGATGCTGCTTTCCGAACTGGGAGCCCGCTCTCTTTGCGATGGCGAGGAACAGCGCGAACTGGTGGAACGGTTCCTGACCGAAAGCCAAATAAATGTAGAGTCGGCTGCGGCTCTGGTTCCACCGTTTGTCCGATTGCTCCAAAAACCAAAAACCGCGCTCGAAGTTGAAGAACTTTTGGACGCCGTACTGGAAATCATTCACGCCCTACGTCAGTTTCAGGACGAACGCGGCGCACTCTCCTTTTTGAAGCTGCTTCCGGCAGAACGAACAGCAACTCCGGCCAAAGTGACAGCCCGGTTGGTTGAATTTCTCAATGCTCTGGCAACCACTGGAGAATCCCTTTGGCGTGGAATGGCCGTTTTTGGCCGTCATCAAGGACCTCGCGGGGAAGAGAAGGGACTGCTGCCAACCCTGGAAGCTGCCAAAGCCGAGATTTTAAGTGATTAGATTCACCGCAGAGGCGCAGAGAAGAAATCATGATTTCACGATTTGAAAAAAACTGAACTCTGCGAAATCCCTGCGCCTCCTCTGCGCCTCTGCGGTGAATGAAAAAAGTATGTCCCTGCAAAACACCGAACGTTTCCGCCAATCCCGCAAACTCCGTTTGGCTGGCATTGCCGCCGGCCAGGTTTTGACCGGGCCGCAAACAGTCCACATAGATTTAGCCAACGGCTGCAACACCAATTGCACCACCTGCTGGGACCATTCCCCTTTGCTTCGGGAAGCACGGCCTGCCTCCTGGAAGCGCAAGCAGTTTGATTTCGCTGACTTTCTGGATTTGGCCAACGACCTGGCAACAATGAATTCCGTTGAAGCTGTGATTCTATCCGGCATGGGCGACCCGTTTGTGAATCCGGACATTTACCGGATGATTGCAACCTGCAAGGATTTCGGCTGGCACGTGACCACACTCACCAATGCGCTGCTGGCCAACCCGGAACAGATTCTGGCGCTTGATGTGGACATGATGCTGATTTCGGTGAATGGGGTGAGTCCGGCGAGCTACATGGCGTTTCATCCCAATCTGACACCCCGCGATTTTGCCAAACTGGGCAGCCTGCTGGAACGCTTTGCCCAAGCGGGGAAGCGCTTTAAGCACGTGCAGGTCATCAACCGCGATACAGCGGGCGAACTGGTGGAAATGGTGCGTTTTGCCGACCGCTACCGGGCGCAGAGCATCACCTACAAACTGGCCAGCCTGGGTCATGGCACCGAAGCCTGCGCCATCAGCGAAACACAGCGCCAGCGCCTGTCGGAGGAACTGATTCCCGCCGCCCGTTCGCTGGCAAGTGAATTGGGTGTCACAACCAACTTGGATGTCTTTGAAGCCCAGGTCCGCACCGGCGGGCTGGCCACCGCGCCCATTTCCGAGATTGGCTGCTTTATGGGCTGGTACTATGCGCGGGTAACGGTGGAGGGGAAAATTCTCTTCTGCTGCTCGACCGAGGTCGAAGTAGGTCATCTGGCCAGCGGCCTGTTTTCCGAACAGTGGTTTGGGGCAGCGTGGAACCAGACCCGTGCCCAACTGATGGCAGGCCAGTATTTTCCCGGCTGCAATCAATGCGGCAAACTTAATCAGAACGTCAAAATCGGCCAGAAAATCAAAGACAGATTCGGCCTGGAAACCTACCTCACCCGGACTGGCCGTTAAATCCCAAATTCAATTTTCATTTCGTTTCCTTCAACATCATCAATCATCAGCCCTCAAAGTCGGTTAAAAATTTAATCTTTGGCTTTGGCACGCTGTTTGTTTTTTCCCTATCAAATTAAATTAACTGTAAGGGATAGGGAAGGATATGGCGTTAATTAAATTTCCAGTCGGGTTGGGAAAAACCAACCGGCACGATGATGTGAAGCAGGTTCAAAGACTCCTAAACTTGAATAAAAACCGGATGTTTCCGGTTGAGACCTTAACTGAGGACGGTTTCTGCGGTCCCAAAACCAGAGCCCAAATCGGACGGTTCCAGCGTTCGGTGATGTTCCTGCCGCTCAGTCAGGCCACCGGGTACGTAGCGCCGGATGATGCGACCTACAACGGATTATGTTGGGGCGCGAGGGAGCCTTGGAACGTCAAAGTGCCGCAAAAAGCGGTGGATATGAATACTTCGATGATTGTGCAGCAGAAGATAAACCAATCAGAGCAACCAGCTCATGGAAAAAATTTGGCCAAAGACGATTTTTTTCTATCTCCAAACTTCACCTTCTTTCAAATGACGGCAACAACCCATACAGAGTTTTTGGCTCAAAATCGAAAGGAAGCCATGGGTTTTGTTGATACAGGGAAAGTTCTTTGTACTACTCTTTTGGAACCAATATTCCAAAAATTTCCAAATATCAAAGTGACTTCCGGGTTTCGTTGCCCCGCACTGAATAAAGCTGTGAAAGGGTCTCCGAGTTCCCAACATATGAAATTCCAAGCTGTGGATTTTATTTTACCTGGCCGGACCTATGACGACCTCTGTTGGTTCATAAAACAAAATGAAAAAACCAAAGGAAACCAACATGGAATATTTACTTTCGGGCAATTTATTTTAGAAGGACCTCCAGGAAGGCAATGGCTTCACTTTTCATTAGGTGAGCCTTACCATGCCCCTTTCCCGCCTGAAAGACATATAATGGCAATTAAAAATCCACCAAGTCTGGGTAAATAAAGTGATGAGAAAAATCAAACTGATTTAAATTTTTTAGTCGTGTTAAAAAGTAAATAAAACAACCATTTAAATTTGATTTTTCTCATTTGAAAATAACTTTTCACAATAAAATCTAAAAGAAAGCTATGAAAAAATATTACTATTCTCTATTAGTTTTTGTCTTATTGGCAATAGTATTTTCTGATCCCGTTTTTCTTCTTCAATATAGCAATAACTCACTAGAAAATGAGAGCTATGTAGGAATTATCCAAAGCCGTTCTTTTCAAATTCGCCCAGCTTCACTTAAAGAAAACTACAATAAAACTCAAAGTGATATGCAAAAAATGAATTTGACCGAAAATGCTAAAAAATTCAACAAATCTATAACTCAATTTGGATTTGATTATGAAATTAGTGATTGTGAGTTTTCCAAAAAAAACAAACTACTTAGACAATCAGAAATTGGCCAAGGTGTTTATAATGTTTATCTGTATCAAATTACAGATATGAGTGGAAAACAAATACAGGCAGAGCTTTTTGCCAACTCTGATAATTCAGGGCTGTGCAGTGAGTGTTTTCTCCAGATTCCCTGCCTGTCGGTTTCAAAAGAGGAAATCACGATTGTTTCTAACGGCTCGCCTGTACGGATCAAACGCCCGAAAAATTTTGTATTGGAAGAGATGAGTTTGGTTGACGAAACCTTTAAGAGAACCATTCGCCGTTGGGAAATCCCCACGCAAAGTGTTCCGGCTGGTATCTCTGAAGACCAGACCAAGCTCTATCTCTACACCCAAACCGATGGGTTACTGCTGGAAGTTTCCGAGCATACGGTTGCCTATAAAACCGAAAAGCAAGTCAAACTGCCTCAAAAAGTCGAAATCAAAAACCCTCCAACCGACAAAAATAATGCCTACCTTTCATTTGAAGGATTCAAGCATGGTGACCGGGTTTCGATTATCCGTTTCACCGGTCCATGTACATAAGCCTATGAAAAGGAAACAGAATATGAACCAACCAAAATTAACTTTGCTTCTGGCCCTGCTTTTGAGCCTTCAAACAGCTTGCACAGACTTCACACCAGCGGTTCTAAAGGAAAAAAGCACCCAAACTGGCAATGCTCTGTTTCAGTTTCGAAAAAGCCAGCGAACTGGTTTCGTTGATGGAACCGGGAAAATTGTCATTGAGCCCAAATTTGAAACGACCAGAGACTTTCACGAAGGTTTTGCTGTTGTTTCATTGTGGCCAACTGAAAAGTGGGGTTTTATTGATGAGCATGGCAACCTTGCATTTCAGCAAACATATGATTCCGCAGACGATTTTTCCGAAGGGTTGGCCCCTGTCACTATCAAACAAAAAACAGGTTTTATCGACAAAACCGGAAAAATGGTGATTACGCCTCAATTTGACGACGCTGACTCATTTTCGGAGGGTCTGGCGGCGGTCATTGTGAAAGGGAAAATAGGTTACATCGACCATTCCGGAAAGTTCGTCATTCCCCCCACATATTCGGAACCGGGCGAAGAAGGGTTTACTCCTTACCGCTTCCGCGAGGGTCTGGCATTGGCAGATTTTGAGG
Organism: Blastocatellia bacterium; assembly: GCA_019695185.1. Taxonomy (GTDB): domain Bacteria; phylum Acidobacteriota; class Blastocatellia; order Chloracidobacteriales; family Chloracidobacteriaceae; genus JAIBAN01. Next base: position 11,275 of record JAIBAN010000147.1, read on the forward strand.
ACGGCTGGTGTTTTATTGACAAAACCGGAAAAGTCATTTTCAAACGCGGTCAAACCAATTTAACGAGCGGCTTTCAAGAAGGCTTGTCACCGATTGAAGTCAACGGAAAAATCGGGTTTCAGGATAAAACCGGGAAAATTGTGATTGAACCACGGTTTAATTTCGATTCAGGTTATTTCTCGGAAGGTCTGGCGGCGGTCAGTCTCAACGGAAAAACGGGTTATATTGACCGGACCGGGCATTTCGTCATCAAGCCCCAATTTGAACAAGCCTTTGAATTTTCGGAAGGGCTGGCGGTTGTCAAAGTTGGTGAAAAATACGGTTTCCTCAATCGGTCCGGTGAGGTGGTCATCCAACCCCAATTTGACGAAGCAGATCATTTTCGCAAAGGGCTGGCTCCGGTCGGAAAAGGAGGAAAATACGGTTTGATTGATAAAACGGGCAAAATTGTTTTACCGTTGGAATACGATCAGGTCGAAGGATTCCCGGTCATGTTCTAAATTTCTTGCAAAGCCAACGCTTCCAAACCAGAAACAATCCTTGTGCCCAAACGCCAACCAACCATCGAATGGCAAACGAACGGTGTCTGTAACTACGATTGTTCGTATTGCATCCAATCCAAAAAATTCCGCCAGGGCCATCCGGATGATGCCGAACTGGATGCGTTTCTGGCCTTTTTTA
>JAIBAN010000058.1 GCA_019695185.1 Blastocatellia bacterium
GTCGCCGCTGCGCTCAAGACGGGTGGCTTCACAATCACAGACGTCATCCTCGGCGACGAGACTTTCGGCAGCGCCTCGTTCACCGCCGCCTCGGCGGCGGCCGGCGGCTGGGTCCTGACACCTAAGCAGTTGCCCAAAAAACGGCGCTCCTGGAAAGACGATCTCTTTGCCTATCGGAAGCAAACCATTGAGTTACTTTTCCAGCGCATGATCCAGGCGTGCGGTCTGAAGGACTGTCCGGTGCAGGGCTTGGGTCGCAATGGAGCCTTCGTCTTGGCCCCCGTCTGGCTCTACCAACTCTGCTGGTGGTCCAATTACCGGGCCAAAAAGCCAGTCGCCCGGATCAAGGAGTTCATTGATGCCGCCCGCTGGCGCATCCCCGCGTGACGCGCTCACCCAGCATCGTATCCGTATGATGTCAAAGAACTTTTATTTGCACAGTCTTCATATATTTATTGAGGACCCTTTGATAAGGCACAGGGGCCAGGGGAGGACAGCTCTTCTGGTTTGCTCCTGTAAACCAAACCTTTGGGAAAAATTTCGACCCGGTGGAATAAACCGCCGGGTCGCGTGTTCTTCCTGATACACACAACAAAACATGTGTCTGTTTGACGGGAAAGACAATCCGCTGTGTGGAGCGGGTTGTCTTCCTGCGGACGGAAGTGTGTCTAAAAATGAGGTTCCACCAGGAGGAGGTTCCAATGAAACACAGCAGTGTGAAAATAACCCTGCCGAACCAAGGAAAGCGCCGAAGTCAGCTTTTCTTGCTGGCACTGGTTGCCGGGTTGGCCGGTTGGCTGACCATCTCCGGCACGCCGCCCCGGCATTCCGTGCAAGCGGCGGAAGGGTATCAAATCCAAATTCCCAAAGGTCTGCCGGCGGACGTATGGGCAGAACTGATACCAAAGGACAACCCCATGTCAGCGGCAAAAGTGGCTTTGGGGGAGAAACTCTATTTTGACAAACGGTTGTCGGTTGACCGCACCGTCAGTTGCGCCACCTGCCATGACCCGGCCACGGCTTTGGCCGATTCGAATGCCGTCGGGGTGGGCATTTCCAACAAAAAAGGGGCGCGCAATTCACCGACGGTGCTCAATTCAATGTTCAATGAGCTTCAGTTTTGGGATGGGCGCGCTCCTTCGCTGGAGGAACAGGCGAAACTCCCGCTCATCAATCCGATTGAAATGGGAATGAAAGACCACGGGGCCGTGGTGGCACGGGTCCAGGAGGCAGCCGAATACAAAGCGATGTTCAAAGCTGCGTTTGGCAGCGAAGCGGTTACGATTGACACCATCGCCAAGGCAATAGCCGCCTTTGAACGGACTCAATTATCGGGCGATGCGCCGTTTGACCGTTTCATTGCCGGGGATACAAACGCCATTTCCGAGGCCGCCAAACGAGGCTGGGACCTTTTCAACGGGCAGGCCCGCTGCATCTCCTGCCATGCCTGGAACCCGTCGCAACCATTCTTCAGCGATTTCAAATTCCACAACATTGGCGTAGCCGCCAAAGACCAGAATTTCTCGAAACTGGCCCGGCGGGCCCAGCAATTGATGGTGCAGGGCAAAGACAAAACCCAGGTCACGGACGAACTGGCGCTTGCCGAAGGGTTTTCCGAACTGGGCCGCTATCTTGTCACCGGCCAGCCCCGCGACATCGGCACGTTCAAAACCTCGATGTTGCGCGATATTGAATTGACCGCTCCCTATATGCACAACGGTTCGGAAAAGACCCTGCTCGATGTCATCAAGTTTTATGACAAGGGCGGCGAAGTCAATCCGAACCTGGACGGCGGCATGCGTCCGCTGAAACTGACCGACCCGCAAATGAATGATTTGGTCGAGTTTTTGAAAACCCTGACCAGTGACGCCACCCGCCGCCGGGTTGAAACGACCAAGGCGCAAACCCGCCAGCCGGCTCCGTAGCCGTACAAGGAGGCAACCGAAATGATTCCGTTAAAATGGGGAAAACGCCGTGAAACGTATCTCACCGAGCGGGAACAATGGCTCAAGGAACTGATGGATTCCGGGCAAACCTGGCAAGGTCGCCGGAAATTCCTGCAAATGGCTGCACTGGCTGCCGGAGCCGCCGCCGTCAAGGAATTCGTGCCGCATTCCTTCCAGTTGGTCGAAGTGGTGCAGGCGGCTGAACCCGCCGCCGCCGCTGAACGCCCCTTTACCTTTGCCTATATTTCCGACTCGCACCTTTATGAAAAAACCCTCAACGAGCGGTTTGTGCGACAACTCATCCGGGCCGTGAACGACATCAACGCCCTGGACCCGCAGCCGGACTTTGTTCTCTACGGCGGAGACCTGGCTCAATTGGGCCAGCCGGGTGAACTCAATTTAGGCGCGGAAATCCTGAAGGAAATCAAAGCTCCCGTCAAAATGATGGTGGGCGAACATGACTGGTTCCTTGATATGGGTGACCTGTGGAAAGCCAAATTTGGCCCGCCCTACTATTCGTTTGACCATAAGGGCATCCATTTTGTGACGCTCATGAGCGTCAACGAAAAGGATTTCTGGACTTCAAAAGGACTGACACCCATGCAGCGGATGCAGATTGTGTCAGGCTTGGATGATGGCCGCCAAAGCGCGTTTGAAGTCGGCGAGGAGGAACGCGAATGGCTGGCCCGCGATTTGGCCAAGGTTCCGAAAACCACGCCATTGGTGGTTTTTTCACATTCGCCGCTTTACAAACTCTATCGCAACTGGAATTTCTGGACCGATGATGCAGAGGAAATCCAGGCCCTGCTCCGACCGTTCAAGACCGTCACGGTGATTCATGGCCATACCCATCAGGTTTTGACCAACCGGATTGGCAATATTCATTTTCATGGAATGCTGTCAACCGCCTGGCCCTGGCCCTATGCACCCCAGGGATTGCCCAAACTGACCGTGCAGATGAACCGGCCCGACCCCTTTAACCAGACCGAAGGCATGGGCGACGGGACCATTACCGTCAATCCTTCCGGTCATGTGGATAAAGAGTATTTGATGTGGAACCGGAACCCGTTAAAGGTTTCTGAAAAATACCTGGATTCCAACGGCAACCTGGACCGTCCGGCCAAAACCACCCTGCCAGGGTATTAACCAAGGAGGCGCAAGCAATGAATCACCGAACCAAAAGAAAAATCGGCGTCTGCGCCATCCTGCTGGCCGGGGCATTTGTGCTCTTGCAGACCGTCCGGGCGCAACAACAGCCCCAGGCTCCGGTGGTGGCCGCTCCGACAGCCAAAGTGCAACTGCCGACCCATCCGCCAGCCCCAGGGGACGGCAAAAGTCTGGTGGTACAGCTTTGTGACGGAGAAACCAGCCTCACCGTCGCGGGAATGAAACCCGGTGACCGGCTTTCACCCGCACAGGCCCAACAGGTTTCCGACGAGTTGATGGCGCAATGGTTGGCCAAAACCGACCCGGAAACCGCTGCGGCCTGGGTGCGGGAGGAGAAAACCGCCCGCAAAGCCGCCGCCGCACCGCAAAAACCGGCGGCTGCCAAAGCAGGCGCAACCCAAACCGAACAGCCGAATGATTTCTCCGACCGGGATTTTTCAACCTGGAAACGCGAAGTTGAGCGGGAAGTCACCTATGGGAACCAGATTTTCCACGATGACAAACTGCTTGGCAGCACCAACGGGGTGTCTTGTGCCATGTGTCATCCAAATGCAGCCAATACCCACCCCGAAACCTATCCCAAGTTTCAGATTCAGCTCCGGCGGGTGGCCTTGCTGCGGGATATGATTAACTGGTGCATCGAAAACCCCTCCCGAGGGAAAAAACTGGATGCCGACGACCCCAAAATGCGGGCGTTGGAAGCCTACATCATGGCGCAACGCAAAGGGGTGGCGATGGAGTACGGCAAACATTAGTCCGACTCAGGAACAGGCAAAAGTCAACCTGTTAATTTTTCAGGAGCAACCAAATTCAGCGGAAAGAGGAACCCAAGTCGGCTGCCGGCAGCATTTCCGGTGGCCGACTTCGTTCTTTGCGGGCTTCCAAGAGCAACTTTCAATTTAGCAAAGAAAGTGGCGCGATTTGTTGAATCGCACCACTTTCCAAACCGGGAATCGCCGACTCTCAGCCAGGTTGTGACCTAAGTCATCGTAGGAAAAAATGGAATTCGGTAAAAATACCTTCGTTGCAACCGGAAACGTAACCCCAATGCACGAAAACCAACAAACACTCACGAGGTATTGATTATGGCAACCCAGGCACCTTCATTCGACTTGAACAAAACCGTCCGCGAACTGGCCGTGGAAATTCCCCATGCGACCAGGGTTTTCGAGAAATTTGGGATTGATTATTGTTGTGGCGGGGCCCAACCCTTTTCAGCCGCCTGTCAAAAAGCCGCCATCAGCGTCGAGGAAGTCGCCTTGGCATTGCAGAATAGCCAAACGGCTGTAACCACCCCTGAAACGCATGTCAACTGGAATCAAAAACCTCTGACTGAATTGATTGAATACATTGTTGACAAACATCATACCTTTACCCGGCTGGAAATCACCCGGCTGGGAAAACTGATTGATAAAGTTTATGCCGTTCACGGGGAAAACCATCCCGAACTGAGGCAGGTTGCTGATTTGTTCACCAATTTGGCTCAGGAGCTGACCGGGCATTTGATGAAAGAGGAACAAGTCCTGTTTCCGTATCTGACCCGTTTGGAACGCGCGGTTGAACACCAGGGTGTGTTGCCCCTTTCCTGTTTTGGAACAGTTGCCAATCCCATCCGCATGATGGAATATGAACATGACCAGGCCGGCACCGTTTTGCGGGAACTGCGCTCGGTCACCAATAACTATACCCCTCCGGCTGATGCCTGTTTCAGCTATAACACTTTGTATTCAGCCCTGGAGGCATTTGAAACCGACCTGCACCAACATATTCATTTGGAAAACAATCTGGTTCATCCGAGAGCGAAAGCACTGGAAGAAGCCTATTTTGCCAAGGCTTAACCTTTGGAAAATCAATTCGGCTTCCCACCTGCTTGGGCGAAATTGATTTTCTGCACATTTTTTCAGCAAAAAGCGAGGATCCAACCCGCTCTTCCTTCCTTGGGCTGGTTTCCCGCTTTTTGCCGTTCCCAACATTGGTTTTCCGACAAAAACAAAAGCCGTTATGAGGCAATTCCAGGAAGCGGCAGCGGTGGCTCTCAAGACCGGATTTACATCCGAGGTGAAGCATCATGCACTTTCGTGAATTGAAGGAACTGGTTGAAAGTACCGGGGACGCGGCTTTTGCCGTGGACGGAGCCGGGAGCGTGGTGGTTTGGAATCTGGCCGCCGAAAATCTGTTTGGGATGTCGGCCCAGGTGGCTTTGGGGCAACCCTGTGAAGAAATTCTTCAGGGCGGGGATGAATGCGGCTCATTTTGCTCGGCTGATTGCACGGTCCAGAAAGCGGTTCACAGTCGCCAGAAAGTCGGAAATTTTGACCTGCAACTGCAAACCTCAAATGGCAGGAAATGGTGCAATATCTCGGTTTTAACTGCCGAACTGGCCCATTCCTCCATTCCGTATTCCGTTCACATCGTGCGGATGATTGACACCCGGAAGAAACTGGAAATGGTGGTTCGTGATTTCATTGTCAGGGAAATTGCCCTTCCTCCCGAAGAAGTCCAAACCATTGTATCGGTAACCCGTTCCCCTGACCGGGTCGTGGAGCTGACCCGCCGGGAATTGGAAATCCTGCGGGCCTTGGCCAAAGGAAATACCACCGGGCAAATTGCCCTTCTGTTTCATATCAGCCGGACCACGGTCAACAATCACATCCAGCATATTCTGCAAAAATTCAATGCCCACAACCGATTGGAGGCCATCCACCGGGCCGAGTTGGCCGGTTTGCTGTGAGGGATATGGGGTTCAGGGTTCAGGGTTTAGGGTCCAGGGTTCAGGGTCCAGGTGCTTTTGAATGGATAATTGAAAATGGACAATTATTTCCCCATTCACTCCCTCAATTTTCAGTTATTCAAAACCCTGAACCCTGGACCCTGGACCCTGGACCCTGGACCCTGGACCTTGAACCCTGAACCCTGACCCCTGAACCCTGGACCCTGAACCCTGAACCATCAGGAAGCTCGCTTCCCGGCCACTCTGATGTGGGCTCTGGAGTGCGTCACATCCGGGGTGTGTTCTTCGTGGATTGGTTCCGGATGGAACCCAACCTCCCGAATTGACTCCTCCAGTTGGTTCCAGCGTTGTTCAATGGTTCCGGTATATCCGATGGACATCCGAATCAAACCCGGAGCAATGCCGGAACGACGCAGTTCCTCGTCGGTCAGTTCACTCGAAGTGGTTTTGGCAGGACAGGTCATGAGGGTATCGAAATACCCCAGACTGACGGCCATAAACCCGAAATGATGGTGGTTTTGCAGCTTTTCAAGCAGGGAATTGGCCCTCCGGGAAGAACCCATATCAAGACAGAAAATGCCGCCATAGCCAAACTCAGGATTACGCAGGGCATCAAGCAGGTGATGATGGGGATGTTCCGGCAAACCGGGATAAATGACGGGAACTCCCATTTCCTGCAATCTGGTGGAGAAAACCAGCGCCCTCCGGCTGTGTTCCTGCATCCGCAAGCCCAGGTGCGGCAATCTGAGGCTGATTTCGCTGGCCACTTTGGGGTCCATGGTGGGTCCCAACAGCATCAACGACCCCAGGTGCAGGTCCATCAGACTTTCAACAAATTCGTGTGAACCGCAGATGGCACCGGCAATGATGTCCGACGTTCCGTTGATGAATTTGGTCAGACTGTGAATGACCACATCTGCGCCGTGGGCCATGGGCGACACCACGAGCGGGCAAAAGGTGTTATCCACCACCAGGCGGGCCTCATGGCGGTGGGCAATGTCCGCCAGTTTCGGCAAATCCGCGATTTTCAAGGTCGGATTGGACATGGTTTCGACAAACAGCACTTTGGTTCGTTCGGTGAACGCCGCTTCGATTTCATCCAGTCGGGTCACATCCACAAACGTGGTGTGAATCCCGGTTTTGGCCGGCAGAAAATCTTTGAGCAAGGCAAAGGTCCCGCCATAAACGGTGTCACTTGCCACCACATGGTCGCCGGAATTCGCCAGTTGAAGCACGGTTGAAGCAATGGCGCTCATGCCGCTGGAGGTGCAATAGGCTGCTTCGGCCCCTTCGAGGGCAGCCAGTTGTTTGCCCAGCACATAAACGGTCGGGTTGTAATGCCGTCCATAAAGGTAACAGCCGCCTTTTTCAGGTCCGCGTTTCCCTTGGAAAATGGCTGGCAGGGTTGAGGCATGCATGACCGTAAAGGTTGAACTCGCCTCAATTGAAAGGTTCACCCCTCCATGTTCACCAAATTCGTGCCGTAAGTCAGCAAGTGATTCAAGGGGATGTTGGAACGACATAAAAAGACCTCCTGGAAAAGGAATGAAGGCAGGAAATCACGACAATTCAATGATACTTGTAGTATAAATTCTGAATTCAAAAGAGAAAACCGAATTAAATTCGGAAAACCGGGGAATTTTTTATGCCTGATCGAATTGATTACAGAATTTTGGCGGAATTGCAGAAAAATGCACGGCTTTCCAACAAGGAATTGGCGGCAATAGTGGACTTAGCGCCCTCAACCTGTGTCGAACGGGTGAAACGCCTGAAGTCTGAAGGAGCCATTCAAAGTGTCACGGCTCAAATCAATCCGGAAGTTTATGGAATTGGGTTGCAGGCATTGATTGCCGTCCAGTTGCAACGGCATTCACGGGAGATGGTTGAACGGTTCCTCAGCCATATTGAACAACTGCGGGAAGTGGTGCGGGTGTATCATCTGGCGGGCGTAACCGATTTCCTAATTCATGTGGCGGTTCGGGATGACAAACATTTACGCAACCTGTTGCTTGACTCTTTTACCACCCGCGAAGAGGTTAGCCAGACTGAAACTTCACTCATTTTTGAATGTCGGGCCAATCACCTCTTGCCAAATTATGCCGAGTCTGAAGACTCCCCAAACAAAGTCACCCACCGTAAAACCGGGATAAAAAAACGTTCGGGGTCTGGGGGCTAGGGTTCAGGGTCTAGGGTCTAGGGTTCAGGGTTCAGGGTTCAGGGTTCAGGGTTCAGGGTTCAGGGTTCAGGGTTCAGGGTTCAGGGTTCAGGGTTCAGGGTTCAGGGTTCAGGGTTCAGGGTTCAGGGTCTTTTGAATCGACAATGGACAATTGACAATTGAAACTATTCAGAGGCTTCAAATTTTCATGTATTCGAAAACCCTGAACCTTGAACCCTGAACCCTGGCCCCTGCCTAGTGCGGCAGCGTGACGTTCGGAGGGGGTCCATCCAGAATATAAGGTTTGTAGGTCCGGCCTTTCATCGTTTCGGCAAATTCGGCCCTGACTTTTTCGCGCAGTTTGGCGTCTTCAAACAGTTGCACCATGCCCAAAGCCAGGGTTTTGGAGGCAAAGAGCATGCCTTTGTGACCGATTGACATTCCTCCGCACGCCACAACAGGCCAGGAATGCCAGGGAACGCCCTCCGGGGCGGTGGTTACGGAAATATGCAGGGTTGGCACGTTCCAACTGACATCACCCAAATCGGATGAAGCCCCCGGCGGGTCGGGAATCGGTGTTTCAAGCGGTTGCAGGCGGCCATTGATTCCAATTTCCGGAACCCCGGCAGACTTTTGAATGCCACGGGCAAAGGTTTGTTCTTCCTCAGTGTAAGTAATCGGACCCAGCGATTTCATTGTGTCAAAGAGCATGGCCGCGCCCGTTTGACTGGGAAGCATGTTATAGACCCCGCTGAAAACCGTCAGTTTAGCCTCGACATCCGCCATCAGGCCGGCACCGGTTGCGATTTTTTTGACTTTTTCCAGCACCAGTTGCACGCCTTCCATGGTTGAATCCCGAATCCACAATTCAACCATGGCCTCATCCGGAACCACGTTGGGGGCTTCACCGCCTTTGCGAATGACATAGTGCATCCGCACCGAGGGTTTGACATGCTCGCGCAGCATATTGACCCCGTGGGTAAAGAGTTCAAGTCCGTCGAGGGCGCTTTTCCCGTCCCACGGGTCACGGGAGGCATGCGCACTCAGGCCGCGAAACTCAACCCGGAGGGAGACCAGGGCTTTGCTGCTTTGCGTATCGGCTTTGGTCTGGTCACGGGGGTGCCAGCCCAGACACAAATCCACATCCCGAAACAGCCCGGCCCGCAACATGTAGACTTTTCCTTCATACGCCTCTTCCGCCGGTGTGCCGTAAAACCGGATGGTGCCCTTCAGTTTTCCGGCAGCAATCAGGTCCTTGACCGCAATGGCGGCACCCAGGCTGGCGGTTCCAAACAGATTATGGCCGCAACCGTGACCGGCTTTCCCGGCTTCCAAGGGTTCTTTCTGAGTGGATATTTTTTGCGAAAGTCCGGGCAGCGCGTCAAACTCACCAATCACAGCAATGACGGGGCTTCCCTGGCCATAACTTGCCACAAACGAAGTCGGCAGGTCGGCCAGTCCACGTTCGACCTTGAATCCCTGTTTTTCCGCATAGGCTGCCAGCAACCGGGAGGATTCGACTTCCAGCAGGGAAGTTTCAGCCAGTTTCCAGATTTGGTTACTGAGTTGAATCAACTCCTGGCGGCGGGATTCAATTGAGTTGACCGCCGCCTCCCTGACTGGAGGCAACTGGGCCAACGTGAAATGCTGAAAAAGGAAACCGCAGGTCAGCAGCAATGAGAGAACACGGGCTGTCCCGGCAAGACGAAACATAGGAAGTCCCTTTCGGAAAGTGGATTGTCAAATTGGGTGGGGGGCAACCCTGGCGCATGATTTTTGAGCGAGCACCAGTTTGTAGCAGGTTTTGGCGGATTTCCAAACAACCAGGAAACAAAAAAAATGCCAGAGGAATACTGGCAGGATGAAGGTTATGCCCTCTTGCCTGCCAATCTCACTCTGGCCAAATACCCCTGACAATCAATCTTCAAAAAGGGTCAATCAATCACAGCCGTGGTCTTGCCTGAGTTTTTGTCATAAACCAGGGTGACTTTATCAATTTTGGTCAAATTCAATCCCAGCCATTCAACGTTGCCGGACCCATCGGCCCAGGCAACCATGATGTCCCATTTTTCAGCAGTGGCTTTGGGGTGAAACACAATATCAAGCGTATCACCCTGATTGAATTTGCGTCCTCCCAAAACTTCATCCTCTTTGTCCCAATCCCCAGTTCCGGTAGGGCCGATGTAGAGGGCTTTGATGGGATAGCCAGTGTTGTTGGTCAATTTGAAGTCGAGGCTTTCGTTCTGTACCACAACGGGGGCCACGGTGACGGACCCGCTGGCAGGCTGGGCGGAATACCCAACTCCGTTTGCCAAACATCCAAAACTCAGAACGACCAAAGCTGACAGCATAAACAAGCGTTTCATTTGAATTTTCCTTTCCTTAAAGAGCCGGTCAGGTTACCTCCGCCAGCTCCGTCGTGGTGTTTTCGGGGAATTCTTTCGACCTCAAACCTACAATGTGGCAGCCAAGTCGGGATGGGGAATTCCTTTGCATGTTGTCTTTCATAGAGGGGTGGGAAAATCAAAAAAACATTTCGCACTTTTTTTGAAAAAAAATCTGATTTTTCTGAAAACCATTGAATCTGTGGAGTTTAATTCGTTTGAACAAGATTGCGGCAATTCTCGATTTGGTAAAAAAGTGGCGCAATGGGTTTAATCACCCTTGAAAAGCGTTCCTGCTCGACTCAAATTGAAAGAGAAATTGAGTTAAAAATGCGATCAAATACATCGCGCCATAATTTCCAAGCACCTGCTCACAAGCATTGTTCAAATCGAGGCCACAACAGAATCGCCTGTAACTTCCGAACCTCTCAGTCAAGGCCCCGGCAAGATCACTACAGCCCCTTCTTTGACCACAACATTTTTTTGCGAGAGCGCAACTTTTGTTGTGCCTGCGGGAAATAAAAGAAAGCAAACCCAACAGTTTTTGGAGGACCCATGCCAAAGAAAAAGCCGAAGGCCGGTGCTGCTCCGGCTCCGCCAGAACCTGCGCAACCAATTCCAACCCACCTGACCCTGCGGACGGAAAACGGGCGGATTTTCACCTTGACCTATGGTAACAAAGTACCCGCTGGAAACAGTCCGGCGACTGCCATTCCGTACGAACTGGCCCTTTTTCAAAAAGAGGCATACCGCTGGAACTATCTGCTTTCCCAGCGCCGCCGCTGGGTCAACGATGCCACAGTTCGGGAAGAGCATATCGCCGCCAGCCGCGACTTATTATTTCGCATGGGGCTGACTGAAGCTGATATTCGGGAACTGGCTCAATCGGAAATTCTCGAACTGGGAATTCCGTTTCATCAGGAAATGGTGGGCTGGGAATCGCGCCTTTTCCCCTGGGAATACATTCTCACTTCCGCCACTGCGGTGGAGCGACGGGGCCGCTCGCAGTTCATTATCCGGCACCTTGATTGCCCCGACCATCCGGCCCGTTTTTCCCATCAAATGCGCCGGTTTATGACCATCAAAAATGCTCCCGGCCCATTACACCAGTGCCTGACTCCGGATGGCTTTGATATTGAACGGAGCATGATTGAAAACAGCATCATGGATTTGATTCAGGACGAGTTCCGTTCCGAGGTGGCCGGGGAAACCAGCGAAGATGAAACCGCCGAACAACTGGCCGCCAGAATCAAAGCGTTCCATCCCGACATCATTCATGTGACCGGGTTCAGCCCGCAACACGGCCAGCGCCTCCAGGTCTGGAACGGTGAATCCAAACGGGACGGCCTGCTGGTCAAATCAACCACCTCCGAAATTGAATTGCTGGAAGCTGATAAACTGGCCGCAGTGTTTTCGGGGGGCACCCCCAAACCGGCTTTGGTGGCCTGCAATCTTTCCCATTCAGCCGCCCGGATTTGCCCGGCCCTGGTGCGGGCCGGTTGTGGGACGGCGCTCGGTTTTCAGGATGAATTCGAAGGGGAACTGGCGGAAATCTTTTTTAGCGCCTTTTACCAGGCGCTGGCGGTTTCGGCGGGCAATATCCTGGAGGCTTTTCGATTTGGTTGCACTCTCCTGCGGCAGCACCCCAAGGGACTCAGAGGAACCGGTGTGGTGCTCTGGAGCAGTCTGTCGTTACTGACCCAGCCCCTGGCCCAAGCCCGTCAAAAAGCCCCCCATTCCTTTGATTCCATCAAGCGGGTGATTCAGCAGACCAAACTGCCTGCCGTTTCCACTGATACGGTGGACGACTGGGTGCAGGTGGAAATCGAACCGTTTGAAGAACTGAATTACGCTCTGCTTCACAATCGAAGAGGGTTGTTTCGGAAGTTTCTGATACGGAAACTGAAACCGGGTCCGCTTCGGCATGTCAATGTTGAGGTCAAATTGTATGCGGGCAGCGGTGAAACGTTTCCCTACCGGAAAACGCTGCACCTGCTTGACCAGTCAAGCGTGGATTTGAAAAACGACATCAGCGTTCCGTTGCTGTTTGCCACCGGTCTGAATCTGAGTGACAGCATTCGTTCAAACCTGCATGTCACTGTCACCTGGCAAGACCATGTGCTCTTTCAGGATACCTCGCGGATTACCCTGCTGGCTCCGGATGAATGGCGCGACGACGATGACGACCGGTTCTGGCTGCCTTCCTTTGTCGCTCCGCGTGACCCGGCGGTCAATCGGATTCTGCATCTGGCCAATCAATATCTGATGGCGTTTCTGGAGGACGAATCCGCCGGTTTTGACGGGTACCAATCGGTGTCGGGGGCGGGCGAAACCACGGAAACCGACCTGGATTTGCAAATCCGGGCCATCTGGTCGGCTTTGGTATACAGCCTGAATTTGCGGTATATCAATCCTCCGCCGACTTCGGCGCAGCAGTCGCAACGGTTGCGGACGCCCGGAGAGATGTTGGAGACCGAGCAGGGAACCTGCATTGATTTGACGCTCTTGCTGGCCGCCTGTTTTGAATACATTGATGTGTATCCGGTGATTTTTCTGCTCTATGGCCATGCTTTCGCGGGATATTGGCGCAACCCGGATGACCATCGGCGCTTTGTCACCTGTCAGGATGCGATGGACGAAATGGAAAGCGGCAACCTTCCGGCGGCAGGTCCGGCCCAGCCCGCCGGGAAGCCGACCGCACCCCATCGGGCCTGGTATTTTGGGGAAGAACATTTTGACGAAATCATCCGCTACATTTACGACGAGCGGTTGGTGCCGTTGGAAGCCACGCTCCTGACCCAGCGCGGAGGGTTTCACCGGGCCATTGACGAAGGAATTAAAAATCTGCGCAACCGGAGCGATTTCCAGGCCATGATGGACATTCGCATTGCCCGCGACAACGGCGTGACGCCCCTGCCGACGCAAAGGAGGAACCACCAATGAGCGAACCCAACGAATTCCTCAAGTTGACGGAATGTATCAATCAGGCGGTTTCCAGTATGGACGGCCTGCATCACCTGGGAGATGTGGTCGCAGGGGAAACCCGTGTTTCCGAGCTGCGCCGCCGCCGTCCGGGCTTGGTCCACGACAACATGCGGGTCATTTCCCTGCGCGAAGTGGACGGCGTGTTGCGCTGGGAGGACGGTTCCGAAAGTTTTGCCGGGGCAGGGCGGCGGGCCCGGCGGGGACTCTTTTCCCGGCCAGGGAAAACTGTGACCCAACTGAAAGTCGAGGAACTGGAACCCAACCAAATCGGGGTGTATCTTTCCAGCCTGGACAATAAGCTGACGCCGGCCCGCAACCTGCGCCGCTGGGATGGACAATCACTCCAGCCGGTGGACCGTCCAACCGGAAGCCAGCGGATTCTGCTGCTGGTGCATGGAACCTTCAGCACCGGAGACAATTACATCAGCGAGTTGAACACCACACCCGCAGGAAAAGCCTTCCTCGCAGCCATTCCGCGTCATTACGACGAGGTGTTGACCTTTGACCATCCGACCGTTTCGGTCAGTCCGGTTTTGAATGCGCTTGATTTGGCAAGGTTTTTTGACGACTGCAAAGCCCAGGTGGATGTGGTCTGCCACAGCCGGGGCGGATTGGTGGTGCGATGGTGGCTGGAAAGTTTCAATGGTGCCGCCGTCGGCCCCCGGCGGGTGATTTTTGTCGGCTCGCCGCTGGCCGGAACCAGTCTGGCCTCGGCCCCGCGCCTTCGCAGCACCTTGGAGCTTTTGACCAACCTGGGGCACGTCCTGACCGGCTTCACCATGGCCATCCCGTTGCTCAACGGAGCCTGCGGACTGCTGCGGTTGTTGACGCTGGCCACCGGTGCGGCGGCCAATACGCCACTGGCGGATGCGGCCATTGCGTTGGTGCCGGGCCTCAACGCCCAGGCCAGGGTGGGCAACAACGAGGAACTCCGGCGATTGCGCAGCCGGGTTCGGGAGGACCTCAATTACTATGCGGTGAAAAGCAATTTTGACCCGGAAAAAGTAGGCTGGAAATTTTGGAAAGCCTTCAAAAACATTGGCGAACGGGCTGCGAACATCGGAGCCGACGCCATTTTTCCCGATACCAACGACCTGGTGGTGGATACCGCCTCAATGACGGATTTCTTCAGCACGACACCGGCCTTTTCGCTTAAAGGCGAGTTGGATTTTGGCACCAACGCGGAAGTCCATCATGTCAATTATTTCCGCCAGCCCCGAACGATTGACTTTATCCAGCGGACGTTTGGGATTCCAACCTGAACCCTGAAGCCGCCAAACACAGGTAAAATAGTCAGGAGGAACAAAGCTGGATGATAACGCCTTGCGCGACAGTCAGGCACTCAAACGAATTTGACGAAATAATGGACGGCTTCACAAGCCAGACCAAACCAATTAAAGTTGGCCTGACAAAACACAAACATTGGTTTCCAAACCCACCTCAAGTAATAAACAAAACCTATGACCCAGCCAGCACCGCAGCTTCGCATCCGGAAAATCACCCTGAAAAACATCCGTTGTTTTGAGGATGTGGTTATTGACCTTGCTCCGGATGGGAAACCGGCACAACTCGGAGTCATTTTGGGTGATAATGGGGTTGGAAAAAGTACCTTAATGAAAGCTATTGCGTTAGGGCTTTCATCAACCAGAATCGGAAGCGGGCTGTTTGCGCTGATCAATACACCGTTGGTTCGAAAAGGTGAGTTGAAAGGTAGAATTGTACTTGAATTTGATGATGGGGATACATCTGATTTTCAGTTGTACAAACAGGATTTACCAAGCCCCGAAACAATTGCAGATCATTCAAACTTTTCGGTCTTATTGCAACTTGAGCGGTTTTTGGTTTGTGGCTTTGGTGCTGGCCGGTTTGCATTCGGGGACAAAAGTTTTTCTTCCTACTCATTTAAGGATGCGGTCTCAAGTCTTTTTAACTACGAAGCAAGGCTGCAAAACCCGGAACTTATTTTGCGCCGTTTGATGGATTCGACCAAAACTGAGATTGACGGCCATGAAGTTTTGAAATGGATTGATGAGGTTTTGTTGTTGCCTCAGGGGTCAACTCGTTTGGGGGATACAGGGTTGGAAATCAGCGGTCCGTGGGGGGATTTTACTCCGGTGGGGAGTCTCGGCGACGGATATAAAGCCACGCTGGCCTGGATTATGGATTTTATTGGTTGGGTGATGTATTTCAATCCGTTGATGTTACGGGATGGGATTCAGGGTATTGTGTTAGTGGACGAGATTGAACAGCACCTCCATCCATCGTGGCAGCGAAGAATTTTTCAGGTTTTGACACGCCAGTTTCCCGGAGTTCAGTTTATCACCACCACGCACTCGCCTTTGTGTGTGATTGGAACTACTGACTTACAAGATTCGGAGGTTTCGATCACACATTTACGACGAAATGGAACTGCGGTGGAAGCGGTGAGCGGAAAACGCCCGCCGCGCGGTGTGAGGGCGGATCAAGTGCTGACTTCTTATCTGTTTGGGCTTGAAACAACCAGTGACAACCAAACCCAGAGCCAAATCGAACGGCTTTCAAAGCTGTTGGGGAAACGCCATCAGCAACCGCTGACCTTCACACAGGAAGAGGAACAGGAAATCCAATCCCTCCAGGAAAAGCTGGAACAGCAGATGGGAAGCGGTGAAACAGAACTGGAACGGCACGTGACGGACCTGCTCACCAATAACATCCAGCAACATGCCCTGACTGTGGTGAGAACAGCAGATTCCCTACCGCCTGAAGCAATTGACCTGGAAGTCAAACGACAAATTCAACAATTATTCGGAAAAGTATGATCCGCATCAACTTGACGCCTCCCAATACACCTGAGTGGAACGACTGGCAGGACGAATGCGCGCGGGAACAAAAGGTCCATAATGCAGCGGTTGAGGATTGGTTCCGGAAATGGGCGCAACTTCCAATGCCACACGATCAGAAAGCCAAAGAAAAAGAAAAACCGGATGTCAAAAATGATGTGTACCAAAGGCTCAAAGAGTCTTTTTACATGGCCTTAAATGGCCCATTCCACGGAAAATGCGCATATTGCGAATCATTTGTTTATCCCCTTTCCCCTGGAGACATTGAGCATTATCGGCCCAAAAAGGCGGTCAAAAAGTTGGATAAAACCAGCGTTACGGTTACGTTGAACCAAATCCGAATGGAACATCCTGGTTATTACTGGCTGGTCTATGATTGGCGCAACCTGATGACCTCGTGTGAGCTATGTAACCGCCCAACCAAAGAACGGGCAGGCGGCGTCAACATTGGAAAACACGATTTCTTCCCTGTGGGCAACGATTATTATGCCATCGTTCCAGGTGAAGAAGTGAACGAACAACCGCTTTTGCTCAACCCGCTTTTTGAAGAACCAGACCAACATTTGGAATTGGACGGTCGAACAGGGGTTCTGTCAGCCAAAACCCAACGGGGACAAACGTGCATTGATTTATTGGGTCTGAATTTGCGCCATCTCCCCGATGAACGGAAAAAGGTTTTTGAAGAAACAAAAACCAAGTTTTTTAGAATCATTCCGCTTTTGCTTGATGACCCCAACAGCCAGGCTTGCCGGACTTTTTTGCAGGAATTACAGGAAATCAAAGCCGGACATTACCCCTATACAATGGCGGCCCGGCTGGCAATTAAACATGTCAGCGCAGTGTTAGGCGATTTTCTGGACCGGATCCTCTAATTATTCTTCAAGAAGTGGTTGGGGATGCACCTGAAGGGTGGTTTTCCTCAGTCCGTCTTTCCCGCATCCTCATTCCAAAATTTGGGAAACCTGGGTGAAACTGGAC
This sequence comes from Blastocatellia bacterium, assembly GCA_019695185.1. Taxonomy (GTDB): domain Bacteria; phylum Acidobacteriota; class Blastocatellia; order Chloracidobacteriales; family Chloracidobacteriaceae; genus JAIBAN01. The sequence goes on from JAIBAN010000058.1 coordinate 17,166, forward strand.
CACAAAATTCAACCACACCGTTCACCCCCAAGGGCCGGACCCGCACCAAACCTGAAGGCGAAACCCTGACCAAATTTCAAACATGAAGATGCACACTTTTGTTGAAAACGCCCAAAATATCGGCCTGACCTGCCGGAGACTTCTCAATCAACATTTCAAAATCGTTCTGCTGCTCGCTTTCATTGTGACGGGTTGTCTGGCTCTGGCAGGCTGGAATATCCGCAAGCAGGCTCTCCAGCGGTTGGACCAAACCCGAAGCCAACTGGCCAGGGAAAACCGCGTTCCCTTTGAACGAAACCTGCTGGACCCCCTTCAGACCACAGCCATCACATATTTTCAGTCAACCGGGACCATCCGCGCCGTGGCTCCTTTTGCCGGTGACCTATATGCCGCAACGGATGCCGGACTGCTCAAACTCGCACCAACGGGGCAACTGCTCCGGCACTTCACAGTGCTGGATGGTTTGCCCGAAAGTGATTTGACCTGTTTGTTTGTCTTTCAATCCCGGTTGTGGATGGGAACCCAAAGCCAGGGACTGGTCACCTTTGACGGCAAACGTTTTGAGCACTGGAGATGGTTGGACCGGCAGGCCCAAACCGTGACCGCCTTCTGTGAGGATGCCGGGACATTGCTGATTGGAACCCGTGCCGGCGGCCTGATTCAATTTGCCGGAAACACGTTTCAGGAAATCAAGGGAGGCCCCGCAAAAGTGCGTCTGACCGGCATTTCCTCCCTGGGCAAATTTGGTGCCTGCCTCTTTGTGGGAACCTTTGCCGAAGGGTTATGGATGTATCAGAACGACCATTGGCAGCAGGTCACCGTGGCCCAGGGGCTGCCTTCCAACCGGGTCATCGGGGTTCTGGTCCAAAACGGGCACCTGCTGGTTGTAACCGATTTTGGGGTCGGCGTAACGGAATTCAGGGAGTTGGCTGAAATCCCGCTCGATTCCACCGGAATGGTGTTTCGCACGATAGCCACGCTGCCGCCGCTTTCAGCCCTGGCGGTTTGGGCAGGAACCTGTTTTTTGGTCCGCGACAATGGAGAGTTGTTCCGGTTGGCCGAACCCAAAACCGGCTGGACCGCCGAACCACTCTCCGATTTGGGTTGGAACCCCGGCCCTGGTTTTTCCGGAGCCGGGCTGGCCCCTTCAGACAACGCCCTGTTTGTCTTTGGCGAAGGCGGGATTTGGCAAACCCAAAAAGGTCCGGAAGCCGGTTCCCGCCTGACCCTCACGCCGTTTTATGTTCCACCCCGGCAGGCTTTTCCCACTCGGAACGTGATTTCCGCAGTGGGGTTGGATTCCGCGCAAAACCTCTGGGTCGGTACCTTTCGCACCGGGCTGGATGTGGTGGCCCCGGATGGCCGCCCATTGACCCACCTCGAATCCGAAATGGTCCGGGAAATCAACACCATTACCTTGAATGCCAAAACCGGTGAGGTGCTGGTGGCCACCTCCGCCGGTGTGGTGGTGTTTGACAAACAGTTCCATTCCAGGGTGATAACGGTTTCCGAAGGTCTGCTCCACAATGCCACCGCCCAGGTTTTGCCTTTGGACGGTGAATTTCCCGGTTCTCCGAAACAGGGAAGCGGGGGCATCATGGCGGCCACCAGCCGGGGCCTTTCCTTTGGTTCACCCGGAGCGATGAACGGAATGACCAATATCCAGGGCTTGCCGGGCAATTCGGTAACCGCCATGCTCCCGTACAAAGGCACCTGGATGGTCGGCACAATGGGCGGACTGGCTGAAATCGCGGCTGGCAGGGTGGTCCGTACCTTTACCACGGCCAATTCCAAATTAACCAACAATTGGATTTCAGGTCTGGCGGGAATGGGTGACCGGTTGTTTGTGGGAACCTATGGCGGAGGCGTTCTGGAATTGCTGCCCTCCGGTGAATGGCATGCTTTTACCACTGAAATTGGCAAGGCCACCGTCAATCCCAATTGCATGATGGCTCACCGCAAACACCTGTTTGTCGGGACCCTCAACGGTTTGTGGGTGATGGATTTGGAAACCCGCCAATGGACCCGTTTGACGCGGGAACTCCCTGGGGCAATTGTGCTCAGTCTGGCCGCTGACCAGCGCTATCTTTGGGTCGGAACCACCAGCGGCATTGCCCGGATTGAACTGGCTTATTTTGATCAAAGAGTTGGATGACTTCGCTTTGCGCCGCCTCTGCCTTGTGGCATTGTGTGGAAACAGCAACTCAGAAATTTTCAACATGTGTCTCTCTCATTTTGCTCCCCAGCCTTTTGAAGGAGAATTTAATTCGTGGAAATTACCTATAGCCTTTCCCAGTCCGTTCTTTCACGCACCCAAACCACCACGCTCGACCTGCTGCTGACCTTTCAAGCCGAAACCCCAACCAAGACAACCGCTGGCGGACGCCGCCCGCTGAATCTGTGTCTGGTCATTGATAAATCGGGGTCCATGCATGGAAAACCCCTGGACAACGCGACCCGCGCAGCGGAACTGCTGGTCAAACAGTTGGGACCCGACGACGTGCTGTCGGTGGTGGCTTATGACAATATGATTGAAACCGTGGTGCCGCCCGGTCCCGTGACGGACCCGGCGGCCATCGGGAAGCTGATTCGGAAAATCCGCTCCGGTGGTGCCACCAATCTCCACGGGGGCTGGAACGAGGGATGCAAGCTGGTCGCAGAAGCAACCGGACGCCCCTTTCTGCGGCGGGTTTTGCTGCTGACCGACGGTCAGGCCAATATCGGCATTACCCATCCCGCCCAACTGATTTCACTGGCCAAAGAACAGGCTCAGGCGGGAATCATCACCACCACCCTGGGATTCGGACAGGACTTCAACGAAGACCTGCTGATTGGGATGGCCGAGGCCGCCGGGGGGAATTTCTATTACATTGAAACCCCGGAAGATGCCACCCAGGTCTTTTTGATTGAAGGGGAAAGTTTAACCTCGATTGCCGCCCAGCACGTGACACTGACGCTCAGACCCAACCAGGAATGTCAGGTTTCCATTCAGGAGGTGTTGAACCGTTTTCCGGCCCAAACCAACCCGGATGGTTCAATCAGTTTGTATCTTGGCGATTTGTTTGGTGGGGAAGACAAATTGCTGGCTCTGACTCTGGCGGTTCCACCGCAAAACCGCAAACCCAGCGCCTTTGCCCAGCTTTGGAAAAAACTGGGGCTTGCAACCGGAGAAAAACAGGCATTGCCGGAAAACGCCTTTCCGCTGGTGGAGGCACGCTTTTCGTTTCATCCGGCCACGGCAGGCGGAGACGAGGTCAAACACGAAGACCGGCTGCTGGTGGTGGCTTCGTTGGGAAGCGATGCGGACGTTGCCGCTGCTCCCGTGGATATGGACGCCCTGCGGGCCATCAGCCGGATTCGAGTGGCCCGCGCCAAGGAACTGGCGGTTGAAAAAGGCGACACCAAGGATTTTTCCGGAGCAGCAGCTTTGTTGCGACAGGAAATTGCAATCCTGCGGGCGCGGGGAATGGAACAGGAATTTGAAATTGCTGAGGAAATCGCCCAGCTTGAATATTTTGCCGAGCAGTTTGAGCAGGGACGGTTTCCCGTTGCCGTCCGCAAGATGATGCGGGACCAAGCCTATCAGGGGCGCAATCGGAACCGCTCCGACCTGACCGCCCGTGGTTCCGGCGGCGGTTCCGCCAAAGGGCTTGAAACGACCGAGGATGCCGGGAACGGCGTCGTCGTGGTCTGTGTCCGCGAAGGCGGGAAACTGCGTCTCAAAGCCGTTTCCGAGGGATTTGACCAGGGGTTGAATGTGCTCTTTCCCCGCAGTATCCGCGAAGAAGGGGCGCAGTATGTGGTGGAAGGTTTAAGCGAAAGCGAAACCGGAACCTTTTACCTGCCGGTTGGCACCATTCGCCGCTTTGCCGGAACGGTGGCCGGAACCATTGCCGGCGGGGGAAGCCTGGGCGACCCGCTGGGATTGACCGAATTGTTTCAGGGAGGAGGGGAACCCTGGCTGCCCTTGCTCAAGCCGGCGATTGAAGCCCTGCCGGAGGCGGCTTCGTTTATTGGAACCAACCGGGACCAAAATATTGTTCCGGTGCGGGAGCTGACCTTTCAGGCCCTTAAACCGAATCCGCCGGAAAAATGGAAAGTCGTGGTCTTTGGCCAAAATCCTTACCCACGGGTCGAATCCGCCACCGGCATCGCCATGTTTGACAATACCTTTGGCGATTGGAAAGACAGCCAGTTTGGCAAGGTGACCAGCATCCGCTGCATCATCAAAGCCGCCGCGATGTGGAAACATGGCATCCCCAAGGCCACCCCGATTGCGGATATTCGCGCCCTGTTGGCCAGGCACAGCACCGTTCAGCCGCCGGAATGGTTCCAGGCCATTCTGACGCAGGGCGTATTGCTGCTGAATGCGTCGTTGACTGCCAGTAGTGACGCCACCCGCAACAATGCCGGGGAAATCGCCCGCCATACCGATTTCTGGAAACCGGTGGTGGAAAAAATCGTGGAGGAAATCCTGCGCTCCAAACAGGCAGCGGACGACCACCACAAAGGAGTGGTTTTTGTCTGGTGGGGCAGTCATGCCAAAGCCTTGCGCCGCACGGTGGAACGGCTCCAAAAGAAATATCCGGCGGTTCCGGTCAAGCATATTGACCATCCCAACCCGGCAGCCCAGGGCGACATTTTCTGTGACGGAAATCATTTTGGGACGGTCAACGAGGCGCTGCGTTCCCTCCAAATGGATGAAGTGGACTGGCTGCCCAGCAGCGGGTGGAACAAGGCTGCAACCAGCGGGAAGACGGTTTCAACCAGCCGGGAGGAGGAGGCCGACCGGATGGGCGATTTCATTTCCAAAACCATGGAGTTGCACAAGTTCTATCTGGAACGGCTCCAGGAGGTCAAAGAGGAGGCGCAGGTTGATTTGCCCGGCATTTTGGGCATTTTGAACCTGCCTCCGGTACCCTTTGACGTGGCCATGAACCCCATCACCGGTTTGGTGAAAGGCATCGAACATTTTGCCAAACGCTCGGTTGAGTTTGCCCAGCGGAAAGTGGGCAAAGCACAGGGAAAAACTGAAAACCTGACCGAGCACGAAATCGCCGCCCTGTATTTGTACACTTGTGAATCACTCTTTTACCGCCACATGAATGCCGCGTTGCGGAACCCGAATCGGGAAGCTGTCCAGCCGTACCACAATTATCTGCACCTGTTGCTGTCGGCACTTGCCAAACTGAAACACTATTCGGGCAGCCTTTGGCGGGGGGTCGCATTGGATATGCGAGGGCAGTATCCCAAAGACCGGATGGTAACCTGGTGGGGTGTTTCCTCCTGCACCTCCAAGCTCTCGGTGGCCCATGCCTTCCTCGGCTCCAAGGGCAAACGGACACTGTTTGAGGTCATTCCGACCTCGGCAGTCTCGATCAAATTGTTTTCGGCTTTTACCGGTGAGGAAGAGTATCTGTTGGCACCGGGCACCCGTTTGAAAGTGGTGGAGGTCCTCCACGAAAAAACCGGTCTTTCCACCATCCGGCTGGAAGAGCAAGCGGGAGACCGGGGAGTCTCGTAAAACAGGACTGAGGACTGAGGACTGAGGACTGAGTTTATTTTCAACTCTCATGATCTTTGACAATCAAAATCGGTAATGACCTGGACCTTTCAGTTTTTTCTTCACCGCATGGCGATCTTATTATCGGTTTCGTTTGTCAAACTTCATGAGGAAAATTACGCCAACCAAATTCAGTTCAGGCTTTTTCACTGATGGCTTCCTCCGAACCATGAAAACAAACTCAGTCCTCAGTCCTCAGTCCTCAGTCCTCAATCCTTTTACAGTGGCGGACCGCCTGGTGCAATTTACTGATGGAAACGGGAAAACCGTCCAAGCAGAGTTGGGTGAACTGACTGATTTTGGATTTTTGGAAATTTCCCCTTCCGGAAACCTCCTGGGCCGTTCGTTTGTCACACCTGATGGAATGTTGTTGGTGGCAGACCTGAAATCCTTTCCCGGAACGGTGGAAACTGCCTTCGAACGCCTGTGGCACGCCCATTTTCGGCGCAATTTCAAACGGGTGGGGATGGGACTTGCACAATGGAACGAGTTGCATTCAATGGGCGAGACCGTCTTTCAAAGGTGCCTGGAACAACTTCCGGCTCCCGGACGGAAATTTCAGCAAGGGTATCTGGAACCAACTGCGGCTGGTTTTCGCCCCATCCTTCCCAGAGGAGTGAATCCCAGCCTGCCGGAACTGGCCCTCACCGGGTTGAATGAAACAGAAATCAGCCAGGGATTGGCGTGCCTGCCGGTTCTCATCGAATCCAGGACTCTGTTTTTGCACGAAGGACTGGTTGACCTGCTTTCTCAAGAACCGGCTGGCCAGGGAACGACCCGGCGGTTTCTCAAAGTCATGGCTGGCATGGCGGCTTTGAGTCCGATAAGATTGACTATGTAGCGCATATTCCTCATTTTCAAACCCATCGACCCAACGCCTTTTCCCTCTTACAAAAAAACACGAAAAAACCTGGAAATGACATTTCCCAGGTTTACCTTGGATTGAACTTATTGTAATAATGTTAATACATCTTAATATCATTCACGCCTCAACACCGTGAACCCCGGTTCCAATCCGCTTCGAACAACAATTCCAATTGATGGACCAACACCCAAGGAGGACCTTTATGCCATCATTCAGCCAGCCCCCAAAACGAATTTTCGGGATTGCACTCTTCTTATTCTCTCTGTGTTGGGCAGTTACCCTCTGGGGGCTTCCCACATCTTCCCAGGCTGACACCAAAGCCGTCCGCCAGCAGGAACCCCAGCCCCAGGAAGTAAAACTGACCCGCGAGCCAAACGAAACCGACAACGAATATGAAGCCCGCTTGCGGTTGCTGCGGGATGCCGGAGTTCTGGCTCAACCGGCTGCCGGTACCGGTTCAAAATTGAAACTGGACCCTAAAGTTCCTCCCTCAAACGACATTTGCAGCGGAGCGGAAGTGGTTCCGGCAGCCGGACCCTTTCCGTACCTGACGGCTTTAACCAACATGGCTGAAGCGACTTCAACCGGTGACCCCGCTGCTCCTTCCTGCGGCGGGACAACCCAATCGTTCAGCACCTGGTACACGTTCACCCCCAACGCAACAGGAAGCTATCGTTTCTCATTGGGCGGCGGCGGAACTCCTGCACTGACGGGTACTCAACTGGTAAATTTTGCTCCGGCCCCGACGTTTACTTCGGCTTCGGCGCAAAATGACGCCAGTTTTCCGATTGATACCGTCATGACGATTTATTCCTCACCGGGAGGCTGTGCCGGTCCCTTTACCCAAGTGGCCTGCGATGATGATGCCGGTCCGGGAGCCCAATCCGAAATCACATCGAATCTGACCGCCGGCACGCAATATTTTGTCTTGGCGTATTTGCGCAGTGCGACCCCGGTGGTTTTTCCCTTCAACGGAATGCAGTTGTTTGTGACCACCACGGTTCCGGTCAATGACACCTGCGCCAACGCCCAGGCTTTGACCCTGAACCAAATCGCCGTGGGTGAAACCACCGGCGGGACCAACGATTTCAGTGTTGCGTCAAACGACCCGGCCTGGACCACCGTCAACGGAAATGTCGTGATTGGAAACCTGCCCACGACCACCCCCGGCAACGATGTGCTCTATTCCTTCACAGCCCCGAATGCCGGGAATTACACATTCACGGTTTTCAATGCCCAATCCATCATTTTAAGTGCTCCCAACCCGGCGATTTATCTGGTGAATGGCCCTGCCTGCCCTGCTCCCGGAACGGTTTCCATGCTGGCCGGTGCGAACCGCTCCACCGTCAGCGAACGGATTTCCAACTTTCCCATGACCGCCGGTCAAACGGTGTATCTGGTTTGCGACGGGGTTTCCTCCGGAACCGCAGGTGATTATGCCTTTTATGTGCAGGTTACCCAAAACACCAGTGAAAACGAAACGACGGTTCAGGCCATCAACGAAACACCCGGAACCGCCTCCACCCTTTCCTGCGGAATCGAAGGATTTATTGGAACCACCTCGGACGTGGATTTTTACGCCCTGCCTGCCCATGCCGCCAATTCCCGGCTTTTTGCCATGGTGAGCGGAGCCGCCAGCAGCACCAGCGGTGAGTTTGACCTGCGGGTGACGACCACGGCTGACACGCTGGAATCAGATTCCTCCGATAACGACAATCCTTTTGGCGGGTCTTCCCCCAACGTGGCGGGAACCATCCTGCCTGCCGGGTCGGCTTTCCTGAGTATATCGAACGGTTCCATCACGCCGGCGGTGGGTGCTCCCTATCAAATCTATTCGGTCATTCAGCCGCCTATCGGGTCGGCCACAACGGAAACCGCGGCAGCCAACAACCTGATTACCGATGCCGGAGTTCAAACCGGGAATTACTTTTCAGGCACCATGTCGAGTTCAACCGATTCGGATTTGTATCGGTTTACTGCCAATGCAGGAGATGTGATGTTCCTGAGCCTGGACACCGACCCGTTGAAGGACAACACACCGTTTAACGGACGGTTGGACCTGCTGGATGCCAATGGAAACGTTTTGTCACGGGTCAATGACAGCAACGGAACGTCGTCGCTCTGTTTTAGCTGCACGGGTACCCTGACGGCTTCGACTCCCAATTCACCAGCCGAAGGCATACTGTTTACGGCGTTGGCAACCGGGACCTATTACGCCAGAGTTTCGCTTTCAACCGGGACGGCAGGCGATTACCTGCTTTCCATTTCCACCAACTGTCAGGGCGTGAGTGTCAGCAATACAGCGCCGACCTTTACTCCGGCAGCCGCGCTTTCCCGCCAACAGGGAAGTACGGCGGGAGCAGCCGTGACGGTTGGAACGGCAAGTGACGTGGAAACTCCGGCGGGCAGTCTGACCGTGACCCAAATTGCGGGCGGGACCGCCACCGGCATTACCGTGACCGGTATCACGAACACCAACGGAACGGTGAGCGCAGTGGTGACGGCTGGTTGTACGGCCACCTCCGGAACGGTTCGGTTCCAGGTAACCGATGCGGGAGCCCTGACCGGAACGGGTGATTTGCAGGTCAATGTGACCCCCAATGCCGGACCAACCCTGACCTATGGCAACACCTCGGTGAATGCCAATGGTTCAACCACCGTCAACCCCGCCACCGGACCAACCGACAACGGGACTATCTCCTCCATTACAGTTCAGAGCCAGGGAACCTATACCGGGACGATTTCGGTCAATAATTCAAGCGGCGTGGTTTCCATCTCAAACGCCGGTCCGGTAGGAACCCATACCATCATCATTCGGGCCACCGATAATTGCGGTGCCAATACCGATGCGACCTTCCAGTTGACAGTGAATCCGGCAGGAAACACTCCGCCCACCATCCAGGCCGGCGGGCCGGTCACAAGCCAGCAGGGTTCGGCTGGAGCCGGGGCCACCATTGCCACGGTCACCGATGACGCCGGGAATGGAACCGTTACCGTTACGGCAACCACGGTGCCGACAGGTATCACCGTAACGGGCATCACCAACACGAATGGCACCATTACCGCCACGGTTGCGGCCCTGTGCAATGCCACCGTGGGGAACAACACGGTCGTTCTGACAGCCACCGACACAAACAACGCCACGGCCACTGCCAATCTGACTGTTAATGTGACCGTCAACACGGCTCCGACCCTGACCTATGCGGCAGCTACGGTTGCCACCGGCGGCAGTCGCATTGTCAGCCCGGCAACCGGCCCTTCAGACAATGGCTCGGTGGCGGGAATTGCCGTCCAGAGCCAGGGAACCTTTACTGGAACGGTATCGGTCAATAGTGCCACCGGTGTGGTGACGGTTGCCAATGCCGGACCCAACGGAACCCATACCATTACCATCCGGGCCACCGACAATTGCGGCACCACGACCGACGCCACCATTTCCCTGACCGTGGCGGCAGCCACTCATACGGTAACCCAGTTTTACCCCGTGGCTTCAACCAGCGGGAAAACCCTGACCATTACCGGAACCGGCTTTGTCGCGGGCCAAACCCAGGTCTTTTTCGGTGAAGACCGGTTGATTCCAGCCACGGTTGGAACCGTCACGGCAACCACCATCACCGTCACAGTTCCTGCTTCCTCAACCGGTGCCGGAAATGTGAATGGCTACCTCACCATTCGGGTAAACGGGGTTGATGTCACCACCCTGTCCTTACCGGCCAATGCTGCCGACCCCAGCAATCCGGCGGCCACCTTCCCGGAATTCATATTGTGGGGTGACGTGACCCGTGACGGGCTGTTTGGCACCAACGACGTGGCACTGGCCCGTGCCTTCCTGCAATTCCAGGCCACCCCCACGGCGCGCCAAACGCTGGCCGTGGATGTCATTCCGGCCAATGCCAATGGCAGCCGGGGCAACGGCCAACTGACCACCACCGACTTTTCCTTCCTGCGGGCCGTCTCTTTCGGACAGGCTCAGTTCTGATGACCGATTTGGCACGTGGAGGGGGACTGGTTCCCCCTCCGCCTCCGAAATCGTTCCGGGTCAAGTCACTTTTGGATATTCAAAAAATGTGGCGCGATTAAACAAAGCGCGCCACATTTTCCAAACCCGCTCTTAAAACCACAGCTTCAGCCCAAACTGAAGTTGTCGCGGGTCACCGGCACTGGTAAATCCCAACGGGATGGTGGGTGACAGGTCTTTCCTTCCTCTCAAATTAAACGGACCGGCCAATAATTTGGGGTTTCCGCCAATCACATCATTCACGGAAAGAAAATTGGTGTGATTGAGCAGGTTGGTGGCTTCCACAATCAACTCGGCGCTGATTTTCTCTCCGGGCAGGCGAAGTCGCTTTGCCAGCCGGAGATTGACGCTGACAAACGCGGCTCCCCGCCCGGTATTGCGCCCGGCATAAAAGGGCCGGTCATAGTTTCCACTGGTATCCCCGTTGACATCCCTGCCGGCCCGCACGGTAAAAGGAACTCCGCTATGGAGGGTCACAATCGGGCTGACGGTCAGGTCACCCAGGACGTGCCCCAGCCAATTCCCCTGTGCGCCTGACCGGAACGGGCTTTGAAAGACGCCGTTGACGGTAACCGTATGGGGAATGTCAAAAGCTGAAACACTCCGTTCCAAATACAGCCGGGTGGGTAAAAAGGCCGAAAACGTGGCATTGAAATCAATCACGTCGTCAATCACCTTGCTGAAGGTATAATTTGCCTCAAATTGCGTGTTCCGGCTGAACCGTTTGGTCAGGGTGGCTGTCAACCCGTGATAGATTGAATTCCCTATCGAACTGTAGAGATTCAATTGGGCAATGGTCGGGTCCAGCCGGGCCAATCGGGGACCGTAAATCGGGTCAATCACATTGGTTTCACGGTAATTGACGTTTTGCGAAACCTGCAAATGAACGCCCCGGTTCATCTGGTAGGCAACATCCAGAGCCAGATTCTGTGCCAACTGGTGAGAAATTCCCAAACTGGCCTGGATTGCATAAGGATTGCGGTAGGCCGGGCTCGGCTCGTTGATGCGGCGGCCAGCCGAGCGCGGTCCGGTATAGATGCCAAACGCATTGACCTGGGTTTCGGTCAGCAGATGGCCCGGTAAAGCCCCCAATTTCACCCCATACTGCCACAAGGCCGCTGCGGACTGAGCACCATCCGCCGCCGTCCGAATCACCTGATTGAGATAAGCCCCGCTGTCGTTTTGGATGGTGGTTCGAAGCGGAACCTGAAAATTGATGGGGGCGACAAATATCCCGCCACCGCCTCGCACCACGGTTTTATGCGTTCCCCAGACATCCCAGGCAAATCCCAACCTCGGTGAAAGATAGGAATGGCCGCCAATCTTTCCCGGCTGCTGGTCGAAATCGAACCGAATTCCGGCATCCATCGTCAGCCGTGGATTGATTTTCCAGGAATCCTGGGCAAACGCTCCCAACCCATGCGTCACACCCGACCATTTGGGATTGTTGAAACCCTGCAAATATTGCCCCGGCAATCCCAGATTGAATGACTGAAGGGCCGTCAAACCCGTATCCGCCGGGCCGTTAGCCGGTAACCCCTGAGCAATATTGTAGGCCGTCAGTTTAACCCGCGCTGATTCCGGCAGGGCCTGCCCGATGGGAAACACGTTGGCGGAGAATGTCCACAGGGCGGCAAAATACTGGCCGTTGACGACCCGGTAGGAAACCGGGCGATAGGAAGCACCGAATTTGAAAGTATGAGAGGCTTGATTGAGCGTCAGGATGTCTTCAATCTGGTACCGGTCGGCAAACGTTTCGACCAGATTCGGTTGCCCAAAGGTACCGATTCCCACAATGCTGATACCGGTTGAATCCGGAGCTTTGGGCAGCGTCCGGGCGGAAAAATTGGGCACCACCTGGCCCCGGACCTGATTGACCACAGTTGGTGAAAAAATATGCGTCCAGGTGACCAGTGCCGTCACATCGCGCAATTTGACGGTGGTGTTGGCGCTGGGCGACTGGTCATTGTTGGAAGTCAGTTGGTCCTGGTCGTCGTGGGCCAGGGAAAATCGCCCTGAAATCACGTCCTTGGCATTCAGGTTCCAATCAAGGCGGGTAGTCCAGTTCCAACTCCGCGACGGTGACTGAAACACCCCTTGGTTGGCTTGCAATAACCTGAGCGTGGCCGGGTAATTGGCGGTCACGAGGGCGGATTGCAACTGGCCGGCTATCTGGCGCAAGGTGGTATCACCGGAAGCCGCCAACCGGTTCAGGTAGGCGGCCTGCCCTGCTGAAACGCCCAAAGCAGAGGCATTGGCCGTGTAATTGCGAAACCGGGCGGCGTCAGCTTTGAGTGCTTCAAAGGATGAAAACAGAAAGAGTTTATTTTTGACCAAAGGGCCGCCCACGGTAAAACCGGGATATAATTTCTGGTCAAAGGCTTTTTGTGGGTCCCGGTCAAAATAGTTACGGGCGGCGATTTTTTGCGAACGGAAGAACGCATACAAACTGCCCTGCCACTGGTTGGTTCCGCTTTTCGTCACCACATTGACCGCAGAGCCGGAGGTAAATCCGAATTCAGCCCCAAAGCTGTTGCGGTTGACCTGAAACTCCTGAACCGCTTCCGGGCTGAGGTTGCGAACCCGCAACTGCCCGGTCCCAAACTCATTTTCCCCGCCATCCACCGTTACCAGATTGTTGCGCCCATTGCCGCCTCCGACGGAAAAGCCGGAGGACGTGAAACTGACATCAAATCCGACAAACTGTGCCCGTGGCGCATTTGAATCCGTTACGCCCGGAAGCGTGAACACATAGGAGGTAAAATCGCGGCTGAGGTTGGGCAGGTTTTGAATCTGTCGGGAGTTAATCGTATTGGACTGCTGGGTACGGGCAACCTCCACAATCGGCACATCCGCCGCCACTTCAATGACTTCGCTCGTCACGGCGCTGATGGCGAGGTGCGGGTCTATGACCTGAATCTGCCCCACCGACAATTCAATTCCCTTGACCAGGGCCGGGGCGAAACCGTTGACTTCGACCACTATTTCATACGTTCCCGGCGGGAGCAGCGGGATGATGAACGTCCCGTCCGCATTGGCGGTCACAAGGCGGGAAAAACCCCGTGCCGGATTCCGCACGGTGAGGTTGGCCCCAGCCAGGGTTGCCCCCTGGCCATCAGTCACGGTTCCCCGCAAGGTGGCAGTGGATACATCCACCTGACTGAAAGCCTGGACCTGCATCGAAACCACAATAAACAAAACAACAACAAGACGTACAAAAGGCATTTTTTGATTTCCTTTCACACAACCGGACAATGATTTCCCACAGACTGAAACTCAGCCTTGAGGGTTTAGGAAAAAGAAAAAAACAGGATTTCGGTCAGCCCTCGCTTGAAAGCCGACCTAGCTACAGAGGAGGTGGCTCTTGGGGAGCAACGTCAGGCGGACATAACCGGGTGACGAGCGAGGAATATGAGACATAAGCATGAGGCAGGGATTTGCTGATTCCATAACAAAAGCGAAAATGCTTCATTGGCACTCAAAAGTAAAAACAGCATGTACAATATAACGAATGCAATGTCAACTATAACGTCATAACCGCCAACAATAATCATGTCATTATCAGACTAAAAACTGTTTTCCAAAAATCCAGGATGGATTTTTTTGAGGAGCTGAAAAAAAGTGGCCCTTTTCTAACCCCTCTTCCGCTAATTGAGGTGAATCGTTCTGTTGGTTGCTCCCAAAGGCCAACCTTGATTTTTCACTGGTTACTGCCTTGAAGAAACCCTGAAATCAGGCAGTCAGAAATGATTGGTTCCCCTAACCGAATCAGCAATGAATTCCCCAACCATGTTGGGTTTACTGCGGGTATTTTCAACCTCTGTGGAAAGCAGGATTATTATGAACAGGAAACTGATGGCGGGATTGTTGGGTTTTGTTGTAGCAGGTTTGCTGCTGGGATCAGACTTTGCACTGGCACATCCCAGACAGGCGATTGGCCCCCTACCTGAGTTTGAGCTGTCACAAACCAATTTTGAACGGGATAAAGAATATCCCATTCTGATCCAAAACCGGAGCTGCCCGGCAGACAAGTTGGACTTTTCAGGTGCGGTTCTGGTCATCTCGGCAGGGATGAGTGTCGTCCCGAATAGTCTGGTGACAGAGCCTTGTGCCATTTCGGCAAAAATTAAAATTTCAAAAGATGCACCCTTTGGTAAATTCCTCCTCCAGGTTTTCAATTCCAGTAAAACCCATGTGCTGGGTTGGGCCGAAGGTGAAGTGGTGGCAAAAATTCCGGGACCGATTCCCCCAGGGCTTGAACAGCCTCAGGTTGATGTCATGTGGGAGGTGATGGACCCCAAATCAGTGGAAGACACTTTTGGAAAACGGGTCAGGAGTCGGTACTACGGTATTGAAGTGGTCATTGGTAATAATTCAGGGTATGACCTGCAAATTGCCTCAGTCGGGTTTGCGCTCCCGCACACCGTCTTGAAAACACTCAAGATACAAAGTGAACGGACTGGCGATGGTAGAATCGAATGGAAACTTCCTTCCAGCGGATACCGGATCGTTCGGGCTGCCATTGAAAAAACCCAGGAGGTAGGAGCCCGCAATCGGACTTTTTTTCTCCTGGATACACTTGGTGGGGTTGCCGGGGGTTCAATTCCCTTCTTTCGCAACGTCCGCCCCCGGTCTAACTTCGCCACCATCGTCAGCATTTTTGCCAACCCTTTCATCAACGGATTGAAACAGGCTTTTCCCGACCGGACCATCACTCAATTTACCCGCCTGGATGACTTGGCACTGCGAAATAATTACATTGTTCCCAACAACACGCAGGATCGAAAAGTGGTTTTTTTTCCCAAGGAAATATTGCGCACCTACTTTGAGCTAAAAATCAATGAGGCCAGGGAACGAAAACAAAAAAATACGGGAACTGACAGTTCCGACTTTGATTACCCTCTATTACAGGGAAAGAAGCCGGATGAATATCCTCCGTTGAAGGTCATGGAAGCCCTTGGTTCCCTCGTTTTAGTCGGGCAGGAGATCAAGTATTTGAATCGGATTCGGGTTGTCAGTGAAAACCCAGGTCTGGAAAGTGAAACCAAAACAGCTCCCCAGATCAAAACCACCCCGGACAGATTTGACCAGGGTGAGGGAGTTCCCCCCAATGCGGCTTCCGACCCGACGAAAGACCTGAAACTGGAAGGCGTCGGATTGATCAAAGCCGACCCCAAAGCCCCAGCCGGAATCACAATTAAGGCCGGGGAGGTTTCCAGTGACCGCTCTTCAATGAATGCCAAAATCAGTGTGGCTGAAACAGTGGCACCAGGAAGCTACCCAATTGAAGTCCAAACTTCGGCTGGACCGGTCAAAACCTCGATCACGGTCATTCGGAAACCAAATCCGAGTTCTATTGAAGCCAAAGTCAATGGAACGACACTGACTGTGGCCTTGTTGTTGGATGCGGCCAAAACCGGTAAAACCGTGGAATTCAAAATCAAGGGGAATAGCCTGTTGGGAGGAAAACTGCAATTTTCGGACTCCAAAGGAAAAACCATCGAACAAGGAATTTCCGTCTCCAGTGAATCGGAAACAGAGCTGGTTTTGCAATGGAAACCTTCAAAGGAACTGGGCAACCTCAAGGAATCCGACCTCAAAGGAATTTATACCCTGAAAATCACTTCCGAACCGAACGGCAAAGAAGGGAGCACCGCCTTTACCCTGTGATGTGCAAAATTCGGCTGGCTCCATTTTCAAGATTCAGCGGCCCTGGTACCACACCAGGGCCGCTTTTGCCTGTGACCCAAACGGCAGGACCGACCCACAGCGTCTGGTTGCTCCTTCGTTTCCGGTTCAGCCCCCGGCTGGCAGCGGATGGTGCGACCTGGTACTTTCAGCCCAGACCGGAAATTGCTCCGAATAGCAAGCCCAAACACATCCCCATACTCTTCCTGAGCTTCCCTGCGGGTTGCTGCCTTGAAATATAAATTCTCAAAAAATTGAGTCCCTCCCCGTATCTTTTTTCCCATTTTTGGTAATCACCTCCAGAAAGTGACACCTCGGTTACAACCCCGCCCTCCGGAAAATCCGCATGGGATGAGAACCGGCAGATTTTCCGGGCGGGCTGGGTATTTTTTTGCCTTTTGAAAGGAACTTTTTTGTATGAAAAATCTGTTCCGGCTCTTTATTGCAACAGTGTTATTGACGGCTTTCCTGTGCCCGATGGCCAAAACCTCCGCCGCTGGTTCGAGCTGGACCAGGTTGGAAAGCCTACCCGCCACGTCCCCCAACGCCCCTGCTGGTGCTCGGCCCAACCATCCGGTTCGGCTGGAAGCGGCCCGGTTACCCCTGTTGTTTGAGGAAAACCAGGGTCAGGCACCTGCCGATTTCCGTTTTCTGGCCCGTGGTTCCAAATACCTTCTCGGTTTGACTCCGGAGGGTGCCACCCTCACCCTGCGCCCCACAGCCAAAAAAGGGAACCCAAACCATGCGGCCACCACCCTGACCATGCGGCTGGAGGGTGCCTCCCGCCAGCCGGTTATCAGTGGACGGGAACCGCTTTCCGCGCAAACCCATTATTTTGGGGGAACCAATCAGAACAACTGGAAAACCAATATTTCCAATTATGCCAAAGTTGCGTACAAAGCCGTTTATCCTGGAATTGATGTCATGTACTACGGCAATCAAAACCAGCTTGAATATGATTTTATCGTAGCTCCACACTCCAACCCGCACACAATCCAAATGGCTTTTGCCGGTGCCAAGTACCTTCTGGTCAACCAGGATGGGGATTTGGTGATTGGAACCGCTGGGGGGAAGTTGAAGCATCAGCATCCGGTGGCCTACCAGGAAAAAAATGGAGTGCGGATTCCGGTTTCCTGTTCATTCGCCTTAAATCACAACCGCGTAGGCTTTCAGGTGGGCCAGTATGACCCGCTTTTGCCCTTGGTGATTGACCCGACGCTGACCTATTCCACGTTCTTTGGCGGAACTGGTGATGAAAATGACCCTGATTATGCCGGTGTGGCCACGAATGCTTCGGGTGATGTCTATATTGTCGGCACCACCGTTGGAAATTTCGTGCCCGAACCTTTGCCCAAACCCACCAACAACCCGGCCTTCCAACCGATTTGCAACGGCACCGACGCTTTTATTGCCAAGTTTACCAACAATAACGGAACGCCCACGCTGGCTTACACGGCCTATCTTGGCGGCCAGGGCTCGGACGAGGGCCGCGCCATTGCGGTTGACGCTCAAGGGAACGCCTATGTAACCGGAAACACCAACTCGTCGGATTTTCCCCGTTCCTCCAATCCTTCACCGTTGACGCCGAACAGTTTTGGCAATGCCCGTACCAAGGGATTTGTCGCCAAAATTTCAAGCACCGGTTCGAGTCTGCTCTACTCCACCTTTTTGGGTGGAACCACGGATGACAACGAAGGTAATTCAATAGCCGTGGATAGTGACGGAATCATCTATGTGACCGGTTCCACCACCTCCGATTCCTATCCAACCGTGAACGGAATTCCGAATCAAGCACCAAAATTCCGCCAATTTACCATCAGCAAAATCAACCCCACGGTTTCTGGGAATGGAGCCCTGTTATATTCAACTCTCTACGGGGGGACCGGGGCTGAAATCGGGCATGGAATCGCCCTGGATACCAACAAAAACATCTATATGGTGGGAACCTCTTTTTCAAATGACGTTCCCCTGGTCAATGAGTTACAGACCTTCAGCGGATTGGAAGAAGCCTTTGTCATGAAGCTGACGCTGACCAACCAGCAGCAACCGGGCAGCTACAACCTGACTTTTGCCAGTTACCTGGGCGGACGGGGGATTGACCGGGGCAATGCAATTGCCGTGGACCAGGCCGGATATGTGTACGTTACGGGAGAAACCGACTCCAACAAATCTGACAGCAATCCTCCCTTTCCGGTGACCTCAAATGCTTTTCAGGGAATTTACAATGATACGTTCGGTTCACAGGATGCTTTTTTGACCAAATACCAGCCGAATTTCTCCGGACTGGCTTACTCCACCCTGTTTGGTGATGCCCGTGTCAATGGCGGCACCGGCAACAATGCGGGTTCGGAACGCGGTTTGGGCCTGGCGGTTGACACCTGCGGGCGGGCCTATCTGACCGGACAGACTGATTCCACCACACTGCCCATCACCAATAATGCCTTTCAGAAAAACAATGGTGGAAATGGTGATGTGTTTGTGGCTGTGTTTGATACAACCGTGCAAAACGGACAAAACGCCAACGCTCTGGTGTATTCCACCTTCCTCAGAGGAACTTCCGGCGAGCAACCGCGTGGACTGGCCCTGACACCTGGGGCAGCCCGTGTTTTTATGACCGGCCTGACGGTTTCAACCGATTTTCCCGTTACGCAAAACGCCGTTCAGCCTACCTTTGGCGGGGGTGGTGCAGGAAATAAGGACGCATTTCTTTCCAAGGTTGATTTGACCGACATCATTTCCGGCTGCTGCCCGAATATCACGGTCAATCCGCAAACCCTGCCCAGCCCGACGGTCGGAGTTGGCTATAACCAGACGGTTTCGGCCACGGGTGGAACCGGTCCTTACAACTTTGCGGTGAAAACCGGAGCCTTGCCCGGAGGATTGTCCCTCAATGCCGGAACCGGTGTGGTTTCGGGAACTCCGAATGCGGCCAATACTTTCACGTTTACCATTGAGGCCACCGATGCCAATGGCTGCAAAGGAACCCGGCAATATGCCGTAACCGTGGCCAATGGCGGCGGGGGCGGATGTCAAAACACCACCATCACGCTCAATCCGCAAACACTAAACAATGGAACCGTGGGGGTGGCTTTCAACCAGACGGTTACAGCCACGGGCGGAACCGGCCCGTACAATTACGCCGTGACGGCAGGGGCCTTGCCCGGAGGTTTGTCCCTGAATGCCGGAACCGGTGTGGTTTCGGGAACCCCGAACACGGCCAACACCTTCAGCTTTACCATCGAGGCCACTGATGCCAATGGCTGTAAAGGCAACCGGTCATATTCCGTCACCATTGCCAACGGGGGCGGGGGCGGGGGCTGTCAAAACACTACCATTCTGGTCAATCCGCAGACCCTATCCAACGGAACCGTGGGTATCGCATATAATCAGGCGGTTTCTGCCGTGGGCGGAGCCGGTTCTTACACCTTCGCCGTTACTGCCGGAGTCCTGCCCGGCGGACTGACTCTGAATGCCTCAACCGGGGTCATTTCCGGGACCCCCAATGCCGCCAACGTCTGGCCTTTCACGATTGAAGCCACTGACAGCAACGGGTGCAAGGGGAGCCGGTCCTATACTGTGACAATTTCCTCAAACGGCGGTGGCGGTTGTCAAAACACTCTGATTACCGTGGACCCGGTAAATCTGTTGAACGGGATTTTGAACACTGCCTACAGCCAGACAGTCTATGCCGGTGGCGGGACGGCTCCCTATACCTTCACCATTATCAATGGAACCCTGCCGGCTGGGTTATCCCTTAACTCCTCAACGGGTGTGATTTCGGGTACCCCAACCGTCGTCACTACCACCATTTTTGTGGTTCAGGCACAGGATGCCAATGGTTGTACCGGTGTGCGGCAGTTTTCCCTCACCATCAACCAAACCGCGTTCTGCCCCACTATTACCCTCTTTCCCACGACGTTGCCCAACGGCGCTCCCGGAACGGGATACAGCCAGTTGATTGATGCCTGGAACGGCACCGGCCCCTATCGCTATGCAGTCACGGGCGGAACTCTGCCGCCAGGTCTGTCGCTCAACCCGAACAATGGTCTGATTTCGGGAACCCCTGCGGCGGCCAACAGCTTTACCTTTACCATTGAGGCCACCGACAGCAACGGCTGTAAAGGCACCCGCACCTATACGGTCTCAATCGGAGGCGGGGGCGGAGGCGGCTGTCCGGCCATTGCCATCGGGCCGGGAAGCCTGGCCACCGGGACCCTGGGAGCCTCTTTCACGCAAACCTTTACTGCCACCGGGGCAGCAGGGCCGTTTACCTTTACCGTGGCGGCTGGGAGCCTGCCCAACGGACTCAGTTTGAATGCTGCCACGGGCGTTGTTTCCGGAACCTTGAACAATGCTGGAACCTTCAGCTTTACCATTCGAGCCACGAATCAGGCAGGTTGTTCGGGCAGTCAGTCCTACTCCCTGCTGGTCGTCTCAAATGAGCCCTGCCCGACGCTGGCCATCAATCCACCGACGATTGATAACGGAGCCGTAAGCATTCCGTACAGCCAATTGATTTCGGCCTCTCAGGGGAATGGCCCGTATACCTATCAGGTGTCGAGCGGTATTCTGCCTGCGGGTCTCTTGCTGGATGCCACCACCGGCCTCCTTTCCGGGGTCCCAAGCCAGGACGGCAGTTTTACCTTTACGGTGCGGGCGACTGATGCACGGGGTTGTAACAACAGTCAGGTGTATTCCCTGATGATTGCCAGCAACGGCTGCCCGGCGATTGTCTTTCGCCCCAGCACCCTCCCCAGTGCCAGTCTGGGCGTGCCCTATCAGGTCCGGATTGCGGTTTATACCGGTACCAAATCACATGGTGAATTCACCATCACCAAAGGCGTGTTGCCTTCAGGAATTCAAATGTCCAAAGATGGTTTGTTCTTTGGCACACCGAGACTTTCCGGAATTTTCCGGTTCACGGTAATGGCCAACGTGGACGGCTGTCTGGGAAGTCAGGACTATACGCTGTTGGTGCAGGAGGGAAATATTTTTGGTTTCAATAACGTCACCCAACCCTTTGACTGGTGGCAGGACATCACTGGCTTTCTCCCACTGGCAATCCTGCCGGAAACCGCCTGGCACACATCCTGGTGGGAGGAGGTTATCGGATAGCTCACCCACCTGAAGGGTAACAAAATCGGGGTCAGGGTCCAGGGTCTTTTGAATTGAGAATTGAGAATTGAGAATTGAGAATTGAGAATTGAGAATTGAAAGCCAGTTCACAACCTCGGTTTTTCTTGTATTCGAAAACCCTGAACCCTGAACCCTGAACCCTGAACCCTGAACCCTGAACCCTGAACCCTGAACCCTGAACCCGAAAACCGGAAGGGGTTCCTCCCACTTTCCCGGTTTTTAACGATACTCACCAACCAGTTGGAAAGCCGCCCAATACACCGGGGCACTCCATTTGGCTGAGGTCATCATTTCCCGCTGGGCTGCCCGCAGGGCGGCGGCGGGATTTTGCTTTTCCGGACCAAGCAGGTGCCTGTAAAACTTTTCCATCAAAACCGCTGTGGCCTGGTCTGAAACTTCCCATTGGGTGACCAAAACCCTGGCTGCCCCGGCATGGAGGAACCCGCGCGGCAACCCAATGAGACCTTCACCCCGATACTCTTTGCCAATGCCGGAATTGCAGGCGCTCAACACCACCAAATCCGCCGGAAGGCGCAAATTAAAGACATCATTCAACCGAACCCAGCCTGCAATCGAGGTCCCTTTGCGGTCAATCATTGAGAGTGCAATTCCGGTCAATTCGGGATGGATGGGATTGATAAAACTATGGGTCGCAAAATGAACAATGCGGTAGTTTGCCAATTGTGGACTGATTGCTGTTTCGCGGGTGGCGTCAAACCCAATGGCCTTGAAAACCTCGGTGGCCGGTACAAATGAGGCAATCGCATCGGCTTCCTGTCTGGTTCCCGGCAGGCGGGGAATCTGGGCGGCCAGTTCCGGTTCCCTCAGGGTCTGGGTTGATTTTTCATGTTTTCCCAACACCAGGGAGCGATTTTCCGACCTGGTACCGGTTTTGCCAGCCGGCCTTCCAGCCAACCGGGGGTCATCCGGAGAAAAAACCGGGTCGGCAAAGATAGCCAGTTGTTTGGTCGCCCCGGAACGGCCAGTGGTGTTTCGCCGAATCAATCCGAGCATCGTAGCGGATGGCAAGTTCGTTATCTCATAGTGGTCAATGACCCGTTTGGTTCCGTTGGTGCCGGGCAGCGGCAACGCCCCCAAGGGGACATACAACAAGGAACCATCACCCACCACCACCAGTTTCTGAATGCCGTTGATTTTGGTGACCGGTTCCAGCAACTGGGTGGACAGTTGCTTCAATGCCTCAGCCTGACCGGCGGCGGAAACGGCTCCGTCCTGCTTGCGACCGGAAATGGCCTGATAAACCTGCCGGGCCAATGGTTCCAAATCCTTTTGGCGGGGCAGGTCAAAGACCTCGATGGTTGTTTGGGTGACAATCCAGCCGTAACTTTTTTCCTCACCAAGGGAAAACTCAATCAAAGCGGTTCCTGGCTCCAGCAGGTTGTGTTGGACTTCCCCCAGCGCAAGAGCGGACGGCTGGGTCAAAGCCGCCACCGCCGGGCTTTGCTGTTGAATCAGGGTCTGGCATTCCTGATACTCGGCGGTCAGTCGTTTTAATTCGGCGGCAACCGCAGCGGCCTCCTCTGAAGTGTGGTTGCGGCTCAATAATTTGGATTGGTAATCAGCTCTTTGGTTGAGCCGGGTCCGGGCTAATTGTTCCCGCTCCAGCAAAGCCGGATTCATATCGGTGCGGATGTCGGTGCGGGCCAGGGTGAGCAATTCCAGCAAACCCTGGGCATGGGCCCGTTCGCTGGTCCGAAAGGCGGCCTCGACCTGCGCCGGGTCTTTGGTTTCACGGAAGAGCCGGACCTGTGTATCAACCTGGAATTCGTACAGTTTGTGGATGCAGGCAAAATACGAGGTGCGCAACTCATTGAGGGCGATTCCGCTCCGAATGGCTTCGGCGGCACCAACGGCTTGGGCAATGAACCCGGCAGCGTCTTTCAGGCGGCCTTTTTCCCGTTCCAGGATGGCCAATCCGTAGAGGGCTTCCACCAGATTCGTCCGAAATCCATAGGTTTTGGCGTTTTGCAAACCTTTCTCCAAAGCCAGCCGCGCCTCATTGGTTCGCCCCAAGCGAACCAGCGTCAGCCCCAGGTAAATATTCGTCTGTGATTGACCTTTGGGGTCGCTGATTTTTTCCCGTAAAGCCAGGGCTTTGGAAAAAAAATCGGCTGCTTCCTGATAGGAACCTGTGGCATAGGAAACCAGACCCAGATTATGGAGAACCGCCGACTCGCCCGTAGGGTTTTTGGTTCCCTGGACCAAACTGTAACTTTGTTGCAAGCTGGCCAGGGCTTTCGGCAAATCGGCCCGTTCCAGATACAGTTTGCCCAGATTATTCAGAACCATGGCCTGGAGCAGGGGATTCCCCACTTTTTTAGCCAGGTTGAAGCCTTCGGAATAATCTTCCAATGCCTGGTCCATATCCCCCAACAAGGTCTGAATTTTCCCCCGGATATTGAGCCAGTTGACCCGGACCTCCAGGTTCTCAATTGTTTCAAACAAAGGAGTCACCTGATTCAGACTGTCCAGCGCCTTTTGGTATTCGCAGAGGTCCGCGTAAATTCCGGCCAGATTGAGCAGGGCTCCCGCCTCCCGTTTTTTGTTGCGCGTGGTCCGGAGCAACCGCACCACTTCCTGAAGGGCCTCGATAGCCCTCCGCTCCTCGCCCAAATTGGAATGGGTCACTGCCAGATTATTATAGAAAACCGCCAATTCATTGAGATTGCCAGCCCCGGTTACCAGTGGGAGCGCGGCCTCAAATGAAGCCAACGCTTCCTGCCATTCGCCAAAATCTTCCTGGAGGCTGCCAATGTTTCCCAGTGCGTATCCCGTTTGGGGCTTGGCTTCCAGCTTCCGCCAGACCTGTAACTCAGCCTGGTAATGACCCAAAGCAGCCTGTCGGCGACCCATTTTTTTGGTGAGTCCCCCCATTTCCCCCAGCGTGGTGGCTTCCCCCCATGCCTCGCCGGATTGCTTCCATAATTCAAGGGCCTGTTCATACTGGCGCAAGGCCAATTGGTCAGCTTCTTTGGAATTTCGATGGGCATTCAGATTGGCTTCATTCATCAAAGCACATGCCAGCGCGGCAAACCGGTCTGCGGGCGTTGGTTCGCGCCAGGCAGCCACCGTCAACACATAGCGTTGCGCCTCCGGACCCCTTCCGTTTTCCACCTGAAAAATGACCTTGGTTTCCTTTTCCGCCAAAAAATACAGGTGTTCCTGACCGCACGTGGCATGGTCCACGACCCAGGGTTCGGTTAATCCGTCGGGTAAAAACTGGCATTGCAGGTCACCGTCCAACTGGTCCACGGTGAGGTGCAGAAAATGCCCGGCTGGCACCGTCAGCACATACTCCTGAGCCTCGTCAAAGGGCAGTTTCCGCTCGTCCCTGGTTTTTGATTCCGAAAGGTGGATGGCCCCCCCCGTCTGGGCTCCCTGGAGGCAGCCCCCAAAACCAACCCAGCCGCACAGAAACAGTATTCCCACTCTGACATGCGGATTGGCAATCAAGCCCCGTAACCGACTCAATCGAATAACCGCCCTGATGAGAGAGCGTTGCCAAGAACCCCCAACCAGGAGATAACAAGCCGAGGCAAAAGGTTCAGACTGTAAGAGGTTTAATTTGTGTATACGCATGTGGTCTTTCCGGCTGGGATGGTTGGATCCCTTTGTCATGGTCCAATCAATCCCAAAGCGCCCAAGCAGGAGCCGTGGTCCGAGTCAATGATTGCCTTTTACCATAATCACCGTTTGACCAAAACACACTGAACCGAAAAAAACAGGTGGCTCAACCCAAAATACCAGAAGCAACAGCCGGTTGTTCGTTGCGCATGCTTCACGGGGAATGGAAAATGATGGCCCGGTGTTGGTGGGGCATTCCTGCCGCAGTGCTAAAACAGTCTGTGATTCCATCCGCAATGGCCCGAGCACCGGCTCTTTCACTCATTACAACCTGCTTTTCACCATTTTCCAAAAGGACGACACCATGCAGCCTGTTGCCATGAGCTACTGTTCCGGAATCGGAGAAAAACCCCTCTTAGGGCTTACGATTGGCCAACTGTTTGAACAAACGGCGACCTGTTTCCCCAACCAGACAGCCTTGGTGGTGCGCCACCAGAATCTGCGCTACACCTATGCCGAACTCCATTTGGCAGTGGAGGAATGTGCCAAGGCCCTCATGGGACTGGGAATTCGGAAACAGGACCGGGTTGGTGTGTGGGCGCACAATTGTGCCGAATGGGCTATCCTCCAATACGCCACAGCCTCGATTGGGGCCATTCTGGTCAATATCAATCCCAGTTACCGCCTGCATGAACTGGATTATGCCCTGCGGCTTTCAGGCTGCCGGGCCCTGGTGATTGCTCCTGAGTTCAAGTCATCAAACTATACGGCCATGATTTTGGAGCTGCTGCCGGAACTGCATCAGACCCAACCGGGAACCCTCTGTTCAAAGCGCCTGCCTCAGTTGCAGACTGTCATCCGGATTGGAAATGAACCGGCACCGGGCATGTTTTCCTGGGAAAATCTGCTGGAACTGGGAAACTCCATCAGTTTGGAGGATTTGCAATTGCGGGCCGGAACCCTGGAATTTGATGACCCGATTAACATCCAATATACCAGTGGGACGACTGGTTTTCCCAAAGGGGCGACCCTCAGCCATCACAACATCCTCAATAACGCTTTTTTCGTGGGTGAGTTGATGAAGCTGACGGAGGCTGACCGATTGGTGATTCCAGTACCGCTCTACCATTGTTTCGGTATGGTCATGGGGAACCTCGCCTGTTTGACCCACGGTGCGACGGCGATTTACCCGGCTGCCGGTTTTGAACCCCAAGCTGTGCTTGAGGCCGTTCAGGAAGAAAAAGCCACGGCTTTGCACGGAGTTCCGACCATGTTCATCAACTTGCTGGAACATCCCGGATTTTCGCGCTTTGACGTGAGCAGTTTGCGGACCGGCATCATGGCCGGGGCTCCCTGCCCGGTGGCCCTGATGAAAAAAGTGATGACGCAACTGCACATGGCCGAAGTGGAGATTGCCTATGGTATGACGGAAACCAGTCCGGTCAGTTTTCAAAGCCGTACCGATACCCCCACCGAAAAACGGGTTGGAACGGTCGGAACCATCGGGCCACACCTCGAAGCCAAAATCGTTGACCCGCAAACCGGCCAGGTTGTTCCAGTGGGAACTCCGGGAGAACTGTGTACCCGTGGCTACGGTGTCATGCTGGGTTATTGGGACGACCCCGGTGCAACCCGCCTGGCCATTGACGAGGCCCGCTGGATGCACACCGGGGACCTGGCTGTCATGGATTCCGAAGGGTTCGTCAATATTGTCGGACGCCTCAAGGACATGATTATCCGGGGCGGTGAAAAAATATCCCCGCGCGAGGTTGAAGAGTTTTTCCACACCCATCCGCTGGTAATGGATGTGCATGTGATTGGGGTACCTGACCAGCGTTACGGAGAGGAGGTCATGGCCTGGGTCAGACTCAAAATTGGCCAAACCACAACCGAGGCCGAGCTCCAGGCTTATTGCAGGGGCCGGATTGCCCATCAGAAAATTCCCAAATACATCAAACTGGTGGATGATTTTCCCATGACGGTCACGGGGAAAATTCAAAAGTACAAAATGCGGGAAATCAGTATCCGGGAACTTGGGCTGGAGGCGGCTGATTCGATTGAAACGGCGTGAGGCTGGGTTCAGGGTTCAGGGTTCAGGGGCTAGGGTTCAGGGGCTAGGGTTCAGGGTTCAGGGGCTAGGGGCTTTGGAATGGACAATTGACATTTCATACCCCCTCAATGCCTCAATTTTTCTGGTATTCGAAAACCCTGAACCCTGAACCCTAGCCCCTGAACCCTGAACCCTGAACCCGAATCAGGCACTTCCGACTGTCCGTTGGGCTGGTTTCATCCGCCGGACGGCCATCACCGGACATGGAGCATGGCGCAATATCTGGTCCACATTTGAGCCAAACAGGGTTTTCAAGCCAAAGGGCACCTCCCGCACGCCCATACACACAAGGTCAATCCGGTTTTTTTCCGCATAGTCCAGAATTTCCCGGTGGGGCTGTCCCACCAGAATGACCGGTTTGGGCTGGCACCAGTTTTGCACTTCTATTGGCAACCGTTGGTAAATTCGTTGGCGAAACTCTTCCAAATCCAGTTTCGGTCCGGGAGGGACCTCAACCATGTCTCGTGTTTGGGCTCCTTCAGCCGGGGGCATAACACTCAGAATATGCAGTTCGGCCTGATATTCCTGGGCCAGAGAAACTCCGTACTGCAAGGCAAGCTCCGCATCAGCGGAAAAATCAAAACCAACCAGAATTTTTTGAATGTCACTTTGATTGGTGGTCAGCCCCACCCATTCACGCTCCGGTTGACGGGTGACCAGCACCGGACAGGGGGCCCGCCGGCAAATGGCTTCCGCCGTGGAACCCAACCAGAATCGGACTTTGGGATGGGTACGAGAACAAAGAACAATCAAATCGGCACCAAATTTTTCCGCCTCGGCAGGCAGGATTTTATGTGGGTCACCTTCACACAAAACCCGCTTCCAGTTGGGCAAAGGGCTGGTACCAAAGAGGATATTGTCAGTAGTCAGCTCGTCAATCCGCTGAATAATGCCTTCCCTGGTGGGTTCGCTTTCCTGAGAGTTTTCCAAACAATGACAAACCATCAGTTCGGAGCCATAGACCCGAGCCAGGGCAATGGCGTAGCGGAGTGAAACATTGGATGCCTCCGAAAGGTCTATCGGGCAGAAAATCCGGGCGAATGGGATTCGTTTCGCAGTCACCATACTTTTCTTACCTGCTCCGGGCAGGCCCTCCTTTCACAGTTGAGAGTTATGCGACCAGTACGCTAGGCAGCAGCCACTGAACGGGTGGCAGCCAGCAAACGGGTCACTTCTTCATCCGAAGTTTGGGGAAAATTGTGGTACCACTTGCCGACAGCTTCAAAATCCGTCGGGGTCGCCAGACAGACAAACTGGTCAGTCAACTGCCGGATGGACAAATCAGCCTCCGGGGCTGCAACGGGAACGGCCACCACAACTTTGGCAGGTTCCTGGCTTTTCAGGGCCGCCAACGCAGCCTGCATGGTTGAACCGGTGGCAATCCCATCATCCACCACAATCACGATTTTCCCTTTAACCGTCAAAGAACCCAAATCCTTGCGATAAGCCGCCTCACGCCGTCCCAGTTCCTTGGTTTCCGCCGCAACGACTGCCGTCAGCGTTGACTTGGGAAGGAACAAATACCTTAACAACTCTTCGTTGAGCACTTGGACTCCCCCCATGGCAATGGCTCCCAGGGCCAGTTCCTCAAAACCGGGAAACCCCAGTTTGCGCACCACCAAAACATCCAGGGGGGCACTGAGGGCGGTTGCAATTTCAAAAGCCACGGGGACTCCGCCTCGGGGTAAGGCCAGCACCACCACATCCTTTCGATTGGCGAATCCCAGCAGTCTTTTTGCCAGTTTTCGCCCTGCTTCAGCACGATTTCGAAACTTCTTCTCCATACACCTTGCCCCCTTCTCATAAGGCTGTTTGCCAGGTGTTGCCTGCCAGGGGTTGGTTTCCCAACCCGCAGGTTTTAAATTTCAGGCCGGATCATCCGGTTAACCGGTTCACAACCTGGCTGGGTTTCCCGGTGGAGTTCGGTGTTGCGGTTGGGGCGTCGAATTTTTAAGTAATTGAATACATCCAACACCCCGGCCACAGCGCAGACAACTCCGCACATATCCCACTTTAAAACGTTGTTTTTGGCTGTGCCGGTGAGGATGACCACTCCATAATGGGCTGTCACCTTGATGTTCCTGCAATCCCTGGGGAAATGATGTTGTAATTCGGCCATCACCTCTTTTTCGAGCTCTACATCACGTTCGGTTTGAAGCATAACCACCTCCTGAAATCCGGCGGGCAGTTTGGCCGGGCCGCTGCTGAAAAGCTGCTCCCGCCATGAAATATCATGGCAAACCTCATACCATTTCAAATTCTGACTAAATCGGCTTGAAATCAAGGGGTTAAAAGGAAAAGAGGGGGAAAACCCCCTCTTTGACGCGAAATATTTCACAGTTGTATGGAATGCCCAAAGGACCCTCAAAACAAGGAACCGGTTGGGTCAAACCGCCAGGACTGCAGAACCTTCATATAGTTGGCCCGTTCAAAAGCCGCCGGTTCGGCGACATTCTTCTGGCTCATGCTGCCTTGCATCTGTTTGACCGAAACATATTCCCGCTCCTCCATCCAGCGCGTCATGTCAGCCACAACTTCATTGATACGTTTCAGACCATGTTGCAACAGTTCGGAGGTCATCATGGTGACGGCAGCTCCCGCCATCAACCCTTTCAAAACATCTTCGTGGGTATGCACTCCGCTTGTGATGGCGAAATCAACCGGCACGCGTCCATACAAAATGGCCACCCATCGCAACGGTAACCGCAAGGCGTTTGAATCACTGAGAACCAGATGGGGAACAACTTCCAGATTTTCCAGATCAAAATCCGGCTGGTAAAACCGGTTGAAGAGCACCAGGGCGTTGACGCCCTGAGCGGCCAAACGGTGAGCCATATTGGCCGGAGAGCTAAAAAACGGTCCCAGTTTCATTGAAACCGGAATGGTGCAGGCTTCTTTGACATCAGCCAGCACGTCCAGGTACATCTGTTCGACATAGCCTCCCGACAGGTGCGGGTCGGTGGGAATGTAATAGACGTTCAGTTCCAGGGCATGGGCTCCGGCTTCCTGGATTTTCTGGGCGTATTCAACCCAACCTCCGCTCGAAATCCCGTTCAGGCTGCCAATAATGGGGATATTTACGGCGGCACGGGCTTTTTGAATCAGGTTGAGATATTCATCCGGTCCGACGTTGTAGGTGTTGAGGTCCGGAAAATAGCTCATGGCCTCGCTGTAGCTATCGGTGCCATAACTGAGAAAATGGTCCAGCCGGTGGCTTTCCTTGGTAATTTGCTCCTCAAAAAGTGAATACATCACAATGGCTGGCGCTCCCGCATCTTCCAGGCGGCGAATGTTATCCAGATTTTTGGTAACCGGGGAAGCCGATGGAACCACGGGGTGCTTCAGGTTCAGTCCCATGTAGGTGGTTGTCAAATCCATAGGAAAGTCTCCTTGTTTCAGGGGTTCAGGGTTCAGGGTTCAGGGTCCAGGGTCCAGGGTTCAGGGTTCAGGGTTCAGGGTTCAGGGTTCAACCCTCAGCCCTCAGCCCTCAGTCCTGGCTTTTGGCCAACTGTTCATATTTCTTCCAGCGCTCGGTAATTTCCTGCTGTGCCTGGCTCATCAGGTGGGCTGCTCCATCCGGGTCGCTCTGAAGGAGCATGCTGTAACGGGTTTCGTTATAGGCATAATCCTTGAGGGCAATCTTGGGTGGCCGCGAATCCAGTTGGAAGGGGTTCTTGCCCTGGGCTTTGAGCAGCGGATTGTAACGGTAGAGGGGCCAGTGAGCTGTCTCAACCGCCAGTTTCTGCTGTTGCAATCCTTTGGAAATGTCAATTCCGTGGGCAATGCAATGACTGTAGGCAATGATGAGCGACGGTCCGTCATAGGCTTCGGCTTCGAGGAACGCCTTGATGGTATGTACGTCGTTGCCACCCATGGCAATCTGGGCCACATAGACGTTGCCGTAACTGATGGCCATCAAACCCAGGTCTTTTTTCATGGTCGCCTTGCCGCCAGCGGCAAATTTCGCCACCGCCCCGCGTGGAGTGGCTTTGGAAGACTGTCCGCCCGTGTTGGAATAAACCTCCGTGTCAAGCACCAGCAAATTCACATTGCGTCCGCTGGCCAAAACGTGATCCAAACCGCCGTACCCAATGTCATAGGCCCAGCCGTCCCCACCGACAATCCAGACACTCTTGCGGGTCAAGGCCCCGCTGACGCTGATTAAATCCTTGGAAGCAAAATCATCCCGCCCGGCCAGCCGTTTTTTGAGCAGTTCAATGCGGTCACGTTGCCGGAAAATTTCAGCTTCGTCGGTCTGTTCGGATTTGATGATGTCGGCGGCCAGCTCGCTTCCAATCACATCCCGCAGCCGTTCCACCAGATGGAGGGCATATTCGCGCTGTTTGTCGAGCGTCAGCCGCATCCCCAAACCAAACTCGGCATTGTCTTCAAAAAGTGAATTGCTCCAGGCCGGCCCGCGTCCCTCTTTGTTCGCCGCCCACGGCGTGGTGGGCAGGTTGCCGCCGTAAATACTGGAGCATCCGGTGGCATTGGCAATCAAGGCCCGGTCTCCGTAAAGCTGTGACAGCAATTTGAGATATGGTGTTTCACCGCAACCGGCGCAGGCCCCGGAAAATTCAAAGAGGGGTTCCAAAAGCTGGACATTCTTCACGCTGTCGAATTTCAAGGTGTCGGTGCGCGCAAATTCGGGCAAAGTCAGGAAGAAATCCCAATTTTTCTTTTCCGCTTCGCGCAGGTCAGGATAATCAGCCATGTTGAGCGCCTTGCGTCCGGCCTGGGTTTTGTCTTTGACGGGGCAAACCTCGACACAAAGCCGGCAGCCGGTGCAGTCATCACCTGAAACCTGCAAGCTGTATTTCGTTTCCGTTATTTCCTTAAAGCGGGCATCCGCCGATTTGAAGGTTTCGGGGGCAGCAGCCAGGTAACTGTCGTCATAGACCTTGCTGCGAATCACGGCATGAGGGCACACCATCACGCACTTGCCGCATTGAATGCACAGGTCGGTATCCCAGACGGGTATTTCAAGCGCAATATTGCGTTTTTCCCATTGTGTGGTACCAACCGGGAAGGTTCCGTCCACCGGCATGGCGCTCACTGGCAGGGCATCACCCCGGCCTGCGATAATTTCAGCGGTCACCTTTTGCACAAAATCCGGAGCA
The DNA here is from genome assembly GCA_019695185.1 of Blastocatellia bacterium. GTDB lineage: Bacteria > Acidobacteriota > Blastocatellia > Chloracidobacteriales > Chloracidobacteriaceae > JAIBAN01. Next base: position 49,251 of record JAIBAN010000058.1, read on the forward strand.
GCGGCAGGCACCACCGGCGGTAATTCGATATGGCTCGAAACAGCTTCGGGGACCGTCACCTGATGGAGGTTCGCCAGGGTTTCATCCACTGCCGCATAGTTCTTTTTGACCACGGCTTCGCCCCGCCGGCCATAGGTTTTCTTGATGGTTTCCTTGATTTTTTCAATCGCTTCCTCACGCGGCAACACACCGCTGATGGCAAAAAAGCAGGTTTGCATGACGGTGTTGATACGGTTGCCCATCCCGGCGGATTTGGCCACACCATACCCGTCAATCACATAAAACTTCATCTTGAAAGCAATAATTTTCTGTTGCACCTCACGCGGCAGTTGGTCCCAGACCTCCTCCGGTCCGAATGGACTGTTGAGCAGGAACGTGGCCCCCGGCGTGGCATTTTCGAGCACGTCAAACCGTTCCATAAACCCAAACTGATGCACCGCTATAAAACTGGCTTTGCGAATCAGATAGGTGCTGTGAATCGGTTTGGGGCCGAATCGGAGGTGGGAAACCGTCCGTGCGCCTGATTTCTTTGAGTCATAGACAAAATAGCCCTGCGCGTAGTTGGGGGTTTCCTCGCCAATGATTTTAATGGAATTTTTGTTGGCTCCCACCGTGCCGTCCGCCCCCAGGCCCCAGAACATGGCCCGCACCACGTAGTCCGGTTCAATATCAAAATCAGGGTCGTAGCTGAGACTGGTGTGGGTCACGTCGTCGTTGATGCCAACCGTAAAATGGTTTTTTGGTTTATCCTGGTTCAGTTCGTCAAAAACACCTTTGACCATGGCCGGGGTGAATTCCTTGGAGGACAGGCCATACCGTCCGCCGATGATTTTGGGGAAGGTCTTGAACGGTGAATACACCTGACCGTTGCTGTAATCCTCGCTCACCGCTGTCATCACATCCTGATAAAGCGGTTCGCCGGCGGCTCCCGGCTCTTTGGTCCGGTCCAGCACGGCCATCTTCCTGACCGTGGCGGGCAGAGCCTGGAGGAAATGTTCAACCGAAAAAGGCCGGAACAGGCGAACTTTGAGCAACCCAACCTTTTCCCCCTTTTCAATCAGGTAATTGACTGTTTCCTCGGCGGTTTCACAACCCGACCCCATGAGAATGATAACCCGCTCGGCATCCGGAGCCCCCACATAATCAAACAGGCGATACTGCCGGCCCACGAGCCCAGCCAGCTTGTCCATGGTTTTTTGGACGATTTCCGGAGTGGCCAGATAATATGGATTCACCGTTTCGCGGGCCTGGAAAAAGACATCCGGGTTTTGTGCCGTTCCCCGAATCACCGGCCTGTCAGGGTTCAAAGCCCGCCCGCGATGGGCTGCGATATGGTCGGAATTCATCATCGCCAGAATGTCTTCGTCGCTCAGGCGTTCGATTTTCATAACTTCGTGGGAAGTGCGAAAACCGTCAAACACATTTAGAAACGGAACCCTTGATTCCAATGTGGCAGCCTGTGCCACCAGGGCCAAATCCATCACTTCCTGTGCGGAGTTGCCAAAGAGCATGGCCCAGCCGGTCGAACGGGTGGACATCACGTCGCTATGGTCACCAAAAATCGAAAGAGCCTGCCCCGCCAATGAACGGGCGGCAATGTGAAACACGGTGCTGGTCAATTCCCCGGAAATTTTGAACATGTTGGGAATCATCAGCAGCAACCCCTGACTGGCCGTAAAGGTGGTGGTGAGCGAACCGGTCTGTAAAGCTCCGTGGACTGCTCCTGCCGCTCCTCCTTCAGACTGCATTTCCTGAACCAGCGGAACCGTTCCAAAAACATTCGTCTGCCCCAACACCGACCAGGCATCGGCAAACTCACCCATGTTGGATGACGGGGTGATGGGATAAATCGCAATCACTTCATTGGTTTTGTGGGCCACGTAAGCCGCTGCTTCATTGGCGTCTAAAGTAACCAGTTCTCGGTTCATGACGATGCTCCTTCAGGGTTCAGGGTTCAGGGTTCAGGGTTCAGGGTTCAGGGTTTTTGAATACCAGGAAAATCAAGGTATGAATTGGATTTCAATTCTCAATTCTCAATTAAAAAGACCTCAGGCCCCAGACCGTGGATTTACTCTTTCACATGTTGTTTGCGGCGGCTGATGGTCAACACGCCGAACTCGGTTGACTGCTTGCGAAAGCCCAACAGATGGCAGATTTCCACCACGTACCATTTGGCAATTCGGGTATCCACGTGCAGGGTGTTTTCAAAATCGGGATGACGGCTCACACCGGGCAGGAGGGGCAACAATTTGTCGAGGTGCAGCCGGCGCGCCAGGGCAGATACTTTGAGCCAAACCGGTTTGACTTCCGAAACCAGAAAGAAACCGTCTTCCCCTTGTTTTTGATACAGAGGCATAAAAATCCGGCCAGCTTCAGGTGCTTTCACCTCGCCAAAACGGTCAATAGCTACGGTTTGGCCCTGCCGCACCGGAGTGAAGTTAGTGAAACCAGGTTTCATGGCGAATTCATCCGTGGGGTTGATGGCATGGCGATACCGCAGTTCCATCACCTGCGGCAAACCGGGGGCGGCGTTGCGGAGTAAGGTTTGGTAATGTTCAAAATCCGGAATATGCGACCGTGAAAGGCAACCGACGGCTTCGAGTGTGATCCAGAGGGCCGCTTCGTGGTAATCAACCGATTCCGGTGCCTCATGCTGGCCGGCTTCAAATCCATAAGCGACATACCCAAGCTGATTGATATAGTTGAGAATAGTGCCTTCAATGTTTTCCTCCAGTCCCAAAATCAAGGGGACTTCCAGCCGTCGCGCGAGGTGGCGGTTCGCCAGCGTATCGCTGACCAGTGCAAACGGAACACCGGGAGCCGAAGTCGTATGCAGGTCCAGAAAAATGGCGGGTCCGGTTTTGCGCCGGAGGGCGTCTTCGATGACGGTCAGGAGTTCTTTCTGTTCGCATTCCTCCCAACAGTTGAGCGGCTGCCGATTTTCCAGGTGGAGGGTTTTCATGCGGTCCGGTGCCCACATGCGGTTCAAGTCCCGTTCAATAAAACGACTTCCCTGGGAAAGGGCGGCTACATTCCCGGCAAACCCCACCAGTTCCCCTCGGAAATCCTTAGGCCGGTCTTCCAGTTTTTCAAAAACCCGTTTCAGGGCAATTGTGCCTGCGGGCTCATTGCCGTGAATCCCACCAATGCAAATCACCATCGGCCCGCGCCTTGAACCGCGAAAGGATCCGAGTTTTCGCTCCCACTGCAAATGTGCGACCGGTTCCGCCATAACATCGGTGAGCATAACGGTTGTCCCCCTTTCCATTCCGGGAAAAACGATTGAAGCTGCTTTTTCCATAGGCAAAAACTGTGCCTTGGGGTGTTTTTGCAGAAAATGCAGGGATTCGGGGAAGAAAAAGAGGTAGTTGGGTACGGAAAGTGGGGAAATTTCCCCACTTTTCCCCAGTTGTCCGTCCATTCACCGGTTGCAGGCACGCTCCAATCAGTACCAATCCAACTTCTGAATTATTTGGTCCTGTAATTATTTCGGTGTTTTGCTGAACAATTTTCTTTTCACCGCAGAGGCGCGGAGGATTCGCAGAGGTTTCGCAGAGGTTTTCTTTGTTTTTCTCTGCGCATTCTCTGCGAGCTCTCTGCGTCTCTGCGGTGAAAAATAAAACAGCACCAAAAAATTTACAGGTACAATTATTTTCAGGCTGGCTGCTGTCAAACCTGGGGTGGAACTGCCGGAGCCAATTTTTCCAGCCCCGTCCTCAGCTCGACTTTGGCCATTAGGCAGCAAAGCAGAGCGTGTCGGCTAAACGCTTTAAAAGGGAAATGGGGACTTTTTCCATCTCCTTTGATTCCAACGACATTGAAAAATGAGCCTCCCACCACA
>JAIBAN010000148.1 GCA_019695185.1 Blastocatellia bacterium
CCTGAACCCTGAACCCTGAACCCTGAACCCTGAACCCTGAACCCTGAACCCTGAACCCTGAACCCTGAACCCTGAACCCTGAACCCTGAACCCTGAACCCTGAACCCTAATTCCACCTGCTGGACTCATCCCGCTTCCGGGAAAAAATGCACAAACTGCTGTTCAGCCCAGGCACTGAGCGGAAGCAACGTTTTCCCGTTCCATTCTCCAAAAACGGTGATGGGGTGCCCTCCGCTGATGGCCAGTAATTGCCAAACCCCTTCAAATCCGGTGGCCAAGGGCAGCACATGCCGTTCCCGGTCCTGCAAAAAATGATGTTTTCCCATCGAACTGTGGGGAACAACATTTTTGAGCAGCAACGGAAAGGTTTCAATCCAGGGATTTTGGGTCAAAGCCTTGGCGTAGGTTGCCACTCCCATTCCAATTGTTTCAAATCCGTGTGGCTGAATCAGTGGCGGTGGAACTCCAAAACGGGTTTTGACCAAAGCCCGCAAGGGAAATCCACTAGGAAAAAAGACCAGTTCCGCCTCCAGGCTGGTATTGGGAACCAGACTTTTATCCAGTGGTTGACTGGAAAAAGCCGCAAACGAAAGCACCAGCGCAAATCGACCGGTGGTTTCCCCTCGCAGCCACGTTCGCTGCGTGCGCAACCGGTCTTCTTCTTCTATCCGCTGGCCCAGCACTTCCCACACATCCCGCACACCTGCCTGCCCCAGTAACTCTTCCTGGTTGGTAGTCCAGCCGATAAGCGACCGAATATCAGCCTGCGTTCCGGATGGTAATGTCTGGATGCGTTTGTAACCTTCCAAAATCAGATGGATTTTTCCCATCCGTTCCAACAGATGTTCCTGCCAGCCTTCACCCGTATTGGGCAGACCGGCCAGGTCGCGGAGCATCCGGGCCAGGCCGGGAGCCTGGGCATCCACCATACGGGCGGCGATTGAATCCCAGAACTGAAAGGATTCGTGTTGCAGCGAAGCAATCCCCTGCCGCACCCGGTCCTTCAACCACAGTTCCAACTCGGCCAGTCCAGCCGCGACTTTGGCTTCGCGTTGGGCAGCCCGTTTGGCCTGGGCTTCAGGGTCTGGTTGAGGCTGCTCTCCGGAGGCTTTGCGTTCTTCGCGTTTCGATTTCTGTTCGGCTTTGTGGACCCGTTCCACAAGCCAGTTGACAACCCAGGCAGGCGGTTCGTGGGCAGTAAAGACATTCTCCTGTTCCACCCGCAGGAGAAACAATCCCAACCCATGCTTACAGGGGAATTTGCGGCTGGGGCAATTGCACTTGAAGGCTGGTTCACTCAAATCAATCTGAGTCCGGTAAGGGTCTTTGGCGCTTCCCTGGCATTCGCCCCAGACAGCCTGTTCGTTGCTGCCGAGCGTGACCCAGTGCTTTTTTGCCGCCAACCCTTTACCGGCTTTGGTCGAAGCGGCATCCGGCGAAAGGGCAATGATTTGATCGGTGGTCCAGGAAATGGGCATACAATCACACTGGAGGTACAGGCGATTCAATTGCAACCGGGCTCAACACGAGTTCGGCAAATGGATATTTCATCAATTCTTCGCGTTTTTTGGGGCGGGTCAACTCAAACAGGATTTTTTTGGTTGGTAGTTCAACCACATTGTGTTGAATCAATTCACCAGCCACATGGACCACAATACTCAGGCAGGAGGCTCTTTCGCGTTCGGAGGTATCTGCTGCCAGATACAAAGCCTGGGCCAGGAGGGCTGCCTGTTTCCAGGCAGCAAAAGCCGCATTTTCATCCTTGAGCAAAAACCAGCAATCACCAATGAACTGGAAACAATCAGCTTTTTCGAGGTTGTCGGCGGGCAAGCGTTCCACATATCCAATGGCTTTTTCCAGATAGCTTTTCGCCCACAGGTTTTCCCCGTTGAGCAGGCAACTGTCAACGGCACACAAAAAAGTGCGGGCCACCAGGACCAGCAATGGTTCAGTAAGTTCGTCGTCAGGAATGGCAGTGGCGGTGGATTCCCCGGCCAGTAAATCCTGCCGTTTGGTCAATTCATAAGCCAGAACCAACCGGGCTTCATGTTGCAGAAACTGGTTGGTGATTCGGTCAAGCACGATTCTGGCCAGATGAAAAGCCCCGTTGCGGGAAAGCTGTTGCGAAATGTTCAGCAAATACTGGTCGTCATTGATGAGGTCTTCGTCAAATCTGGTCCAGATGGAAAGCTCCCGTGGCTGTTCAGCCGAACCGGTCAAATGTGGCAGCCAAGGCTGATGCCGTTTTCGAATCCAGGCTTGGGGGTCCGGTTTTTCTTTTGGGGGAAGGGGCTGCACATCTGAAGAACGAATTTTACTGGCCAGGAAGAGGACGCCAAAAACAGTTCCCAGCCAAACAAGAAAGAGAGCGATTCCCATAAAACCGTATTGAGCAAGCTAAAACAATTCCACCTCATCCCGTAATTGGTTGGGAATGATGGGGCGGTTGAGCCAGTGACCTTCGGCTGCTTCGACAGCTTGCAGAAAACTGGCCCGGACATATTTATACCGTGCCGTGACCTGTTCGTCATCTTCTGTTTTTAAGTACAGCCCTTCCATCGTCACACTGGGGTCAGTTTCGCGCAGGGCCCGTTCGGGATGCAGACCCAAGGCCGCACAACTTGCCTGCAGCCGTTCCAGGTGGCCTTCCCGAATGTAGTTTGATTGCCCCAGCAGCCCGGCCAGCCGTTTGTGAGACTCCAACCGGCCTTCAAACAGGACCGGGACCGAAACCACCGGCGAACCGGCCAGCAGTTCCCGCCGCCGCTTGGTGCTCAGAAACTGCTTTGTTTCCAGGTCCAGCATGTCAAACTCAAGAAAGTAATGGGGCAGCGCATCATAAAAAACCGTGTGTTTGGCATAAACCCATTCGCCATAAAGTACATAGCGCCGCCCCAGAATTTCCCACAACTCCCGTTGTTTGCTGGCGGCCCATTGTTTGAACAGGTTGAAATGCCGTTCCCTGGTTCCGCCGAGTAAAAAATGGCCTCGGCTTTGCAGCATCAGGGTTCCGTTTTCATCGAAACTGATACCGGAATTGGCTCCGTCGCATTTTTCCTCAACCACAACCACACGGTCGGCAATTTCCCAGAAAGGAACATTGTCCAAATCTTCGTCGCCGGGCTGGAACCGGGAACCTTCAATATGTGGAGTGCGCGGAAACTTGTAGAGTTCGGCCATGTTCAACAGTCTTGAGAGTTTTGAGAGTCTTGGGTGCCCGGAACCTCACGAGCAGTTCTGAACACCAAAGCCATGCAGTGCAAGCACGCTCTGGCTGGCTCAAACATCAGAAAATGCCGTTATGTTCCCAAAGTGCCAAAATTGGACACAGAAAAAATGGTTCGGTTCTTTGAAAGCATCAAAGTCAGGAACTGGCAGGGGGGTTGTTTCGGAGGTTTTCGTAAAATGCCGTCACCTCTGTTTGAATGGTTTCAGGTGTCGCTTCCAATACGAAATTCTCAAAAGCCGGAAAATGCTCCTTGAGTTCCTTTATCAATTGCCCCAACTCTTTCCCAGCCAGCCCTGGAATCCATTCCATCACCAGCCGCCCATTGAATTTGGTGGAAATCAATTCCCGCCGCTGTTCCTCGGCTTTGACCTGGGCGAGAACCTCGGGCAGGTTTGCCTCCGGAAAAAAAGCTGCAATCCGGGGCACATACAGCTCCCGGTCTTCGTGATAGACGTAGGTTTTTTCAATCCGGCGGGCGTTCAGGTAATCCAGAAAACTGCGCATGGTAAAACGTTCCTGCACTCGCTTTTCGGTTGTGGCCGAAGTTTTAACATAGGGATAAACCGAAAAATACGGACAGGCCACCACCCAGTCGAACATCTCGTCCAACGTTTCAAAACCTTGTTCCCAGGCTTCGTAATCAAGTTCCAGAAAAGCAAACATCCGCCGGGTATCCCGGCTGACCTCGATTTCACTTTTGGTGTGCCCATTCTGCCAGCGATAGACATACGAGAGCCCTTCCATCCCGTATTTGAGGCCCATCCGCCGGAAAATCTTCCCAAGCAGGTTTCCCAAATCGTTAAAGCACAGGAAATTATAGGTCGTTTCAAAATATTTGGGCTGGCAGGGAAAATAATCCACCTGAAACTCCCGAAACACGGTGGAAAAAACATTTCCAGCAGACCGGTACCGGGTAATTCCCAGGTCTTTCAGTAAATCCTGATGGACGTTGCCAATAATGGAGCTGGAGTCAACTGTTTCGAGCTGTAGAAGCACGTCCATATCGCCAAAATCGGCTTTTTGGCGATAATAGCGCGGAATCCGGTATCCATCCTTGAATTTCCCATCAAGGTAACCCCGAAGCTCCTGCTCAATTTCCAGGTATTGATTTCGGGAAATTCGTCCCAGGTTAAAAAGTTTCCCGCCCATAAGTATGTGAAATGATGAAGGATGAAGCATGAAATCGGGAACAAACAGTTCCTTCGGTTGATGCAGTTGGGGGAGTGTATCAGGGATTGCTCACAGTTGCATTTTTCACCCGGAATCATCCCATTTTCAATTCCTTCACCCTTCTTCCAATCTGGCTTTGACGAAACAGGTTCAGGCCAGAAATGCGGCAATATGCTCGGAAACCTCGGGTGCCCGCAGGTAACCGAAAATTTTGTGCGGGTTGGGTTTTCCGTTGCTGCTGTAATCGTTCAGAATCAAGTCGTCTGCAACCTGGATTCCACTGGCGTTCGGGCCGTAATCGTCCCGTAAATGCGAGTCAAACGCCACGGGGTCGCGCCGGTCGGCAAAGTTCTTCCAGCTTTGGGTAACGATTGAGGGGGTGCGCAACTGCGGGGCGTAGGTCCGTTCCGTGACCACATGATGTTTGACGGGAGGGAGTCCGAGGGGTGACCCGATGGTTACAAAATAGGGAATGCGGACCCCCTGGTCCGGATGCCCCAGATTGCGCAACACATCGTAAGCTATGATCGAACCCATGGAATGGGCAATCAACATCAGGTGTTTGTCTTTATGCGCCACCAGCGTGTTTTGCAGTTCGTCCTGCAAGACCAATCGGGCCTGCCGCAAGGCTTGGGTGCGGTCGGCAAGCTGGCGTTGCGCATCATAATAGAAATCCAGGTCTTTCAATTTTCGGGCAATCACAAAATCAGCCGCAGCGTCCAATCCCAGCGAACCTTTGACCCGGTCCAGCAGACTGCCAACCGCCGACCCGACATCCGCCCGCAGGCGGTCCGTCCAACCGTCCTGGTACTTCTTCAAAGCCCCTGATGCCGCCTCCAGATAGGGTTCGGTGTCATAGAGGCTGTCAAATGAAAAAGCTGGGTCCCGATGGAGGGGATGTTTGTACAAATAATTGGCCCAATACACCAATTCCAAAGGAATGGCCTGATTTGGCAGGCCACAGTTGAGGCGCAATCCTTCGGCAATCGAGGCATGCAGGTCGGCTTGGTGAGCTGCGGCTGCCGGTTTGTTGGACAGTCCGTGAATGACGATGATGAGTTTTTCCGCCATGGTGGTTTCTCCTGAAACAAATGCACAATAAGGGAAGAGGTTGTTTTGTGACACAACCAGGGTTCCGGCTTCCTGCTCGAAGCCAAAAACCCTGGGCTTGTGTAAGGAGTTTCTCTCTGACTTATTACCCGCAGGTGGGAGAATGGTTGCGGAACCGAATATTGGAAAAACAATTTCTGACTGTAAAAACCCGGTTATGGGGTCACGCCAAGCTGTTTCAACATCTCAACGGCGTTTTTGTTGTTGGGGTCAAGCTGCAAAGATTTTTTGTAGCTGGCAATCGCCTGCTCTTTCTCACCGTTGCGCATGTAGGCTTCGCCCAGACTGTCATAGACATTGGCCGATTGTGGATACGCCGTCACATTCAGTTTCAGAATTTCAATGGCTTCCTTGAATTTGCCTTTGCTCATCAACCCGTAGCCCAAGGTATTCAGCTCGTCTTCACTCATGTAGGTATTATTGAACCCGCTGGCCTTGAGGGTGTCAAAAGCTGAAACGGCAGCTTCGAGGCCCTTTTCCTCAAGCACTTTGGAAAGAACCTGCGAAACCGAGGTATTTTGGATGTCAACCAATTCGACCACAAAAACCAAGGTTGCCTTGGGTGGAATCACGCCTCCGGCACCTCGGTCGCCATAGCCCAGGTCCGATGGAATCACCAGCACCGCCTGGTCGCCAATCCCCAACTGGGCAATGCCTTCATCCCAGCCTTTGATGACCCGGCCTTCTCCCAGCGGAAAGGCAATCGGTTTGCCCCGGTCACGGGAACTGTCAAATTTGGTTCCGTCAGTGAGAGTCCCGGTGTAATGGACCAAAACCAAATCGCCTTTGACTGGCTTGCGGCCATTGGACCGTTTGGTGATGACATAGGTCAATCCGCTCGCAGTTGTAGTGGCAGGCGACACAACGAGGGCAGGTTTGGGAGGTTCAACAGTCTTTTTTCCAACAGCCGGTTTGCGCGGATGCCGCCGCGAAGCCGGTTTTTTAGCGGTGGTTTGGGCTGCCGTCAGGTCAGCGGTAAATAAAAGCAGGCACAGGAAGAGAAAAAATGAGCGCACAGGAAAACTCCTTCAAATGGGTTCAGGGTTCAGGCAAAAGGGTTCGACTTGACGATTGCCGTGGTCGCCAAACCGCTTCAACGATCTGCTCAAAGAAGCTGTCCGCCTTATGTGTGAAAAACTGATCGTTGATGCAGGCACCAGCCGATTGTAGCGTTGACTGGTTGATCTTTGAAAAACTTTTTGATGGCTTTCCCTCACAGACCATCTCTTGGACACTCTAACTGACAGACTTCCTCTGCCAACGAAACCTTCCCTGGCTTCCGCAACACATTACTTTTTCACTTGTCCGGAAAGGGACTTGGTGTAAGATGGTTCAGGTTCCCGTCCCCACTCAGTTTGATTTCCTGCCCCCTCCTGCCCGGATTGGAAATTTTGTTTATCAGATAAGGATTTCCTGCTTCCTGTATCTGAAGCCAACGGTTCTTTTCAGAAAAAACCAAAGGAAAACCGACAACTGTGGAAAACCGACGACATATTGCCTGCCCTCGCTTTGCAATCCCATGTTTGCAGGGGTCGTTATGACCAAAGGTGATATTTTCATTGTTGACGACAATCCGAACAACCTGCATTTGCTTTCCGGCATTCTTCAGGAAAAGGGCTTTAACGTGCGTTTGGCCAACAGCGGCAAACGGGCGCTGGCAGCCGTCAAAGCCTCACCTCCCGAACTGGTCATGCTTGACATTACCATGCCGGAAATTGATGGCTATGAGGTCTGTCGCCGCCTCAAGGAAGACCCGCAAACAAGTGCCGTTCCCATCATTTTTATCAGCGCCCTGGATGACAGTTCCGATAAGGTCAGAGCGTTTCAGGTGGGCGGTGCCGATTACGTGACCAAGCCTTTTCAGGCCGAGGAAGTCATTGCCAGAATCGAACACCAACTGAAAATTTCGCGCCTGCAACAAGCCCTGGAACAGGAAAAAGCCGAACTGGTCAAGAAAAACGAAGAATTGCTGCAAGCCCAGCGCCGCACCAATCTGGTTTTTTCCGCACTTTCGGATGCGTTGCCGGGTACCGTGCTGGATGACAAATACCGGTTGGACCATAAAATTGGCGCGGGCGGTTTTGGAGCGGTTTTTCAGGGAACCCAGCTTTCCCTGGGCCGTCCGGTGGCAGTCAAGGTATTTCGTCCCTCAAAAGGAAATGATACGCAGGAGGAACTGGAACGCTTCCGTCTTGAAGGGATTTCAGCCTGCCGCCTCAATCACCCAAATGCGGTGGCCATTCTGGATTCCGGCATTTCATCCAGTGGAATTGCCTATCTGGTGATGGAGCTGCTGCATGGGAAAACCCTCCAGGCCGAGTTGACCAATTTGCGCTGGTTGCCACTCAAGCGCACAGTACTCATTATTCAACAGGTGTGCAGTGCCTTGGCTGAAGCCCACCAAGCCGGCATCATTCACCGCGATATCAAGCCGGAAAATATTTTCCTGCACCAATCCAATCAGGGTGAGGTTGTCAAAGTGGTGGATTTCGGTATCGCCAAACTGTTGGGAGAGGAAGTCTCGGAAGACCTTGCCCAAATCACCGCGCGCGACAATATTGTGGGAACACCGGCCTACATGGCCCCCGAACGAGTGGGAAATCTGCCTTACGACGGCAAAACCGACGTGTATAGCGTTGCCGTCATGACCTTTCAGATGCTGGCTGGAAAGCCACCTTTCCCCCTTGGTCCCGGCGGTGTGGTGGGCTTGATGCTGGCCCATTTGAACCAACCACCGCCGCCCATTCGTACCGTCAATCCAACGCTTCCCGAATCAGTCGAAACCGTGTTGCTCCAGGGGATGGAAAAGAAACCGGCCCTCCGGCCCTCCGCCGACGGCTTTGCCACCCTGTTGACCCAGGCAGCCGAACCTTTTTATGACCTGAACACGCCAAACCAATCGCCCCGCTTCAATGTCGTGCTCAAATCACCGGACGACTCCAGTCAGCTCCCTACCCGAAATACCCGAATCATTCCAACCGGGTCGTTTCCCGACCAGGATTCCGACGGCTGAAATCCGGGTCTGCGGGTTTGTATTTTGCCAATTGTTGGGGAAAATAGCCCGGACCATGTGGGAAGCTCTGCCGACTGCCTGCAAACCATGCCTGGGTTCCATCGGACACAAAGCAAATGGACAACAGCTTGCGAAAACTGGGGTTGATTCCCCTCTTTTTCTTTTGTTACCAGTTTTACCAGCATACGGTCATGCATCACACCGGATACATGCTCTGGATGTGCAACGCCTCCACCGGAGCCTTGGCGGTGGGCCTGCTCTGTGGCTGGCCCTGGCTGGTCCGGGTGGCAACCTTGTGGCTGATTCCAGGTCTGCCGCTGTGGGTTTATGACATGACCCAGTATGGAATCAGCCCGCTTTCCTCTTTTCTTGAACATATTGGCGGAGCCGGATTAGGAGTATTTGCCGTTTCCCGGATTGGCACTTCCCGTCGGATGTGGGTGCATGCGCTGCTCTGGTTTGTGCTGGTGCAACAGGCTGCCCGGATGTTTACGTCACCCGGTCTCAACGTCAACACCGCGCATGTCGTCCATAGCAGTGTGGCCCGTTTTTTTCCGAACTACTTTACCTATTGGCTGGCCTGTTTGCTGGTGGCGGCAACGGTGTTATTTGGGCTGGGGCTGCTTTTGCAGAAATGGTTTCCTCCGCCAGTGACCGCCGAAACACCACCACATGGGATAAACCAAAATTCACCATCGAACAGGCCACAATCGAAATCAGATTGACGAGTTGGTTGGGCAGGTGGCAGCGCTCGTGCAAAAGCTCCATCAGCATCCAGGCCCCGCCAATTGAAACCAGTCCGTTGGTGATATTGAAGCGGCCAAACCGCAGGATTCTCTCCCGCCAACGGGTGGCTTTCCGTTCTTTCCAGGTCCATTTTTCATGCCAGAAAAAATTGTTGATAACTGCGCATTCCACCCCTATCACCAAAGCCAGTGAATCCCGCCAGCCCAGCCCATTCGCCAATATCGCCAGCAGCAGCGATTGCACAATCATTCCGCCCAGGCCCACAAAATTGAATTTGAGCCAGCGGAGAAACAGACTTTCTTCCGGTTGGGCAACCAGGGGCTGGTTCACACGCGCTCCTTGTCATAGAGGTACATTGTGTTTCTGGTTACCGAAAAGAGCAGAATCCCGGTCATCCCCAACATGCTAACCACGCCTCCGACATCAAAAAGCAGGTATTTTGTGCCCCAGATGGTTGAATGCGGGTGGTACAACAACGCGATATTGCCAATCGCCAGCACAATGCGCAGTTCGGTGGGGCCAAACGCAGCATAGGAAATCTGGAATTTCCCAATCGTATAGGCCGCCAGATACGAATTGATGGAAAGCATGTAGTAGACAATCAACAAACCAAACGCCACCTGATAGCTCATAAAACCTGACAGCGCCATGCCACCAAACAGGAAAAACGTGCCAAAGGTGTCCACAATATGGTCCACATAAAACCCATAGCGGGGACGGGATTTATTGCGCACCCTGGCCACGGTGCCATCCAGACTGTCACCAAACCAGTTTACCGCCAACATGAGGTTGACCAGATTCAGATACAGCCAGGGATTGGTGGGACTCAGGCTGTAAAAGATGCCGCAAAACAATAGGGCCACCAGTCCCAGTACGGTTAAATGGTCTGAATTGACCCATTTGGGCAACCGGTTGGCAATCCAGATCAAGGTGCGTTTTTCCCAGCCGGCGGTCAAGCCGTTCAATTCCCGCTGTGCGTCTTTGAAAGCAATGTTTTCCATAAATCAGCCAGTTTGACAGGGTTTTGAAATCGGGCCTCTGATGAGGCAACCCGGAACCGGGGTTGCACTTCTCAGCCCCATTGTTTTGCTTGGCCTACCGCACTTTCCGTTACCGACACAGGAGCCCATGTTTTGTATGAAACGCCTTGTTTCAACGTTGCTTGTTCCCACTGCTGCCGCGCTTTTGCTGTTTGCCCCGACACCTCTTTGGGGGCAAACCCCGACTGCCAGGACCGCCGCCGATGCAGTTCCGGCAAGTGAATCCACCTTTACCAAACTTCGCCAAGCCGGGTTTGAGTCGCTTTACAACCTTGATTATGCCGGTGCCCGGAAAGCCTTTTCAGCTATGACCGAAATGGCTCCGGAGCTTCCCGCCGGTTACCTGTACTTGGCCAACGCACAGTGGATGGAAAAGCTCAATCAAAGCCGCAGACTGCAAACCAACCTCTATGGTTCCGATTCGTTTTATGCCGAATCCAAAGAGCAGTTTGATACCAAATTCGATACCGAATTTCGGAAATTGATTGACACCGCCATCAAAAAAGCTGAACTCAAACTGAAAACCAATTCCAAGGATGTCGAGGCGCTTTATTATCTTGGAGCGGCTCATGGGGCCTTGGCCGGTTATGAAACCACTGTCACCCGCTCGTTTTTTTCGGCTCTGAAACACGGCAATAAATCCGTGGATTGCCACGAAAATGTGCTCAAGCTGGACCCTCAGTTTACCGATGCCAACATGACCATCGGTTTATACAACTATGTGGTGGGTTCGCTCCCCCTGCCGGTTAAAATCATTGCTGCGGTCGGAGGGTTCACCGGGTCCAAAAAACGCGGTTTTGAATTGCTCCGCAAAGTTACGGAGGAAGGCCGACTGGCGCAGGATGATGCGCGAGTGCTGCTGATTGCCCTCAACAAACGGGAGAAAAAATATTCCGATGCGCTCAAAGACTTGCAGGAGCTTTCCCGGAAATACCCCGCCAATTATCTGATTAAACTGGAGAGCGCCGACACCATGGTCCGTTCAGGAAAAGCCGCCGACAGCCTGCCCCTGTTCGCTTCTTTGGTGGAGGACCCCAAAACCAGCGAAATCCGTGATTTGATAGAATACCAGTTTGGTGAAAGCCTTTTTTCCCAACAGGAGTTTGAAAAAGCCCAAGACCATTTTGCTCAGGTTGCCAGCCTGAAAAAAGCACATCCCGATTTGATTTCCCTTTCCTTGTTGCGACTGGGCCAGATTGCCGATGCCGCCAACCGGCGCGAAACAGCCCTGGAGAAGTATAAAGAGGTATTGGCCCGTGAAAACGTGTTTGATTCCCACGACCAAGCCAAACAGTTTTCCAAAAACCGGTTTGCCAGTGTCAAACCAATTGCCTCTCAGCCCACTGGAAACGAGGAATAAATTTCCCTGCTCCTTCTTCTTTGTTCCTTTGTCATGGCCTCCCGGACCGGGAGGCTATTTTTTTACCTTGGAACCTTGGAACCTTGGAACCTTGGAACCTTGGAACCTTGGAACCTTGGAACCTTGGAACCTTGGAACCTTGGAACCTTGGAACCTTGGAACCTTGGAACCTTGGAACCTTGGAACCTTGG
>JAIBAN010000004.1 GCA_019695185.1 Blastocatellia bacterium
TGGGTCCCAGGCACTGGCGGCGCTCGCCACGCTCAAATTAAACCAACAGGTTCAATCCTGGTTCAAAACCGGCCAGATTCAATTCAAGCTCACCCCTTGAGTGCTTCCAGCCGCACAGGTCGAAAAAATTTCTGACTGCTTACTCACCTTTTTTGGGTGGGACAACTGTTTTCGGTTCCGGAGCCTTGATTTCCGGACGGCAGCCGTCAATTTCAGGGCACACGGTAAAGCTGCCGGCGACGAAGAAATCTTCATTGCCCAACGTGGCAAAGCCGATGGTGCCAAACTCGAAGAGGTTTTTTGAATCTTCGTAGAGGCCGATGGAAATGAAGTCCGTGGCATCGCTGGGCGTCAGGAAGTGGCTGATTTTATTGCCTTCGACCTTTACCCGCATGTGGTTCCACTTGTTTTTCTCAATCGGATTGTAAATGCGCAATTCCTTTTCCATTTTCAGTACGCCGTCTTTGCAGACATACGCCTGAAGTGATGCTGTGGTCGGTGTCGGCGCATTGAGGGAAAACAGATAGTAGTTTTTCTTGTCTTCGTCCGAACGAATCACCCACGAAGCGCGTCCCGCCGCTCCCAGTTTGAAATCAAACGAGACATCCGCCGTCCGGTACCCGATGGTTTTCACCAGCCCCAGCGTCTTGTCACCGGTCACATGCAGCATCTGGCTGCCGGTTTTCCAGGCAGGCGGTGCGTCCCATTTTTCCAGGTTTTCGAATGGGTCAAAGTATTCGATGATTTTTTCCAGGACTGCCTGCAACGTGGTGTCTTTTTCAGTTGTGACCGGTACCACATAATCATAAGGCTTGTATTTGGCATCCTCGATTTGAATCCGGTGTGAATCCGGCGACAGGTCAGCCAGTCTCAGCACGCCTTTTTCATTCGTATTGTTAATGTAAACACCGTCAACAAAAACCTTAGCCCCTGCAAGTGGCGGGTCGGACTGCACAATCAGGGTTGCCGTTTCGGGTTCCGGCACGTCAACTTTCGGAGACTCCGGTTTGACCGTGAACTTTTTGTTGTAAATGGCCCGCACGCCCTTCAAAATCCGCACCGTATGGTCACCCGGAGGTGAAATTTTTACATAGAGTTCCGTGCCTTTGAATTGCAGGTTCTTCGCTGGGTCAGTCAGAGGCTTTCCGTCCACCTCGACCTTGAGCGTGGCGTCCTGTTTGACATTCGGCAAAACCAGATAGCCGAAATTTGGCTGCATGAGCGCATTCACCAAAGCCAATTTCCCAGGAGTTACCGCCACCGATTGTGAGAAGTCCGAATAGTCAGGATGGCGGGCTTCGATTTTGTAGGTGCCTTTTTCAATCGAAGGAATCGTCAGCTTGCCATCCTTGGTCGTGCCTTTGAGGTTGTTATTGATGAAAATCTGCGCATCGGGAATATTCGAAACCAGGGAGAGGGAGCCTTTGGTCGGTGGGCTGAAGGTAACATCTTTTTTGGACTTTCCTCGAACAATTTCTTCGTCTTTTTGGGCATAAAGAAGTGTTGTACAAAATGTCAAAATAAGTGAAAACCTCAAAAAAAAGTTCAATGCTGGTATAAAAGCTTGTTTACTAAATTTGTCCATTCTTACAACACCTCAGTTATTTTTTTTAAGATTTTGGGGGATTTGCCGCAAGTCTGAATCCAACTCTTTCATTAACGAAGTTAGCCAGGTTCCATTTTCGGGCTGTAGTTCTTGTTTCAAATTTTACAGCCTTAAAACTTCCTCCTCGGAAAACCTTGCATTTAAGATCATCTGGTGTAGCTTTGTATTTACTCTTTGGATAGGTCTCAAAGGTTGAACTTGTCCATTCACAAACATTACCAGCCATAGCAAATATACCAAATGGACTCAAATCTTGAGTTATTCTTGGTGAATTAGAATCAACCTCAATTGGACTGCTTTTACCCTCCTCTCTGTTTGAATTTGTTCGATCTTCATTCCAACTCATACCCCAAGGGAAAAGCCGTCGCTTTTCACCTCGTGCTGCAAATTCCCATTCGTTTTCTGTTGGCAGACGAAATTCTAAATTTTCTTTTTGAGAAAGCCATTTGCAATACGCTGTAGCGTCTTCCCAAGAAACGTTTGTTACAGGAATTTTATCCTCCCCTGGAGGAAAATCACCAGCAACCCAGGTTTTAGGTGATGTTCGATTTGTTGCTTTGACGAATTCTTTATACTGTGCGTTGGTTACCTCATATTTAGACAAATAAAATTTGCCAACCTCAACTTCGTGAACAGAGGTTTCATCATCTGCAATTTTATTATCGGCTGAAGCGTCTTTCACTGGGTCCGACCCCATCAAAAACTTCCCCCCCGGAATCAACACAAAATCCTTGAGCGGCCCTTCGGCCAATGGGTCTTTCGGAATAGGTTTGGTATCGGTGTTGGTGCCCGGTCCCTGCTGGACGTTCGGTCCGAAAAATCCGGCGTACTTCCCAACCCCAAACAGGGCTCCGACGATGACAACCGTCAGCGCAGCGGATTTCCAAATCGGAAAACTCTCGATTTGCAGGATTTTGGTCTTGTTGGTGCTGCTTTCCGTGCCGAGCGGGAGCGTATCGCCGCCCATTTTTCCAATCGGAAGCGTGCCTCCGGCAGTGTCGGCGTTGATGCGGTTGGCGTTCGTTTTTTGAAATTCCTCCCAATTGACTGCCGAGGAACCCGCCAGCATGTCCATCTGGACGGTGGATTGCGCAGCCGCAGCTTTCAAAAAGGCGGCGGAGAAATCCTTGGCCGACTGGTAACGGTCTTTGGGGTCTTTCTCCAGGACTTTGTGAATCACATCACAGACCGGCTGCGGGATGTCCGGAGCGTAGTTGTTGAGCGGCGGAAGCGGCGAATTGATGTGCTTGAGCGCAATTGAAAACGGGTTGTCGGCGTCAAACGGGACGGTTCCCGACAGCATTTCATACATCACCACGCCCAGGCTGTAGAGGTCAGACCGCCCGTCCACAATCGGCAATCCCTGACACTGTTCGGGTGACATGTAGCGCGGTGTGCCAATCATCATGCCTTCGCGCGTGAGGTCGCTTCCGGCATGGGTTTCGGTCTTGTTGACTTTGGCAATGCCGAAGTCAAGCACCTTAATCATCTCCATGCCTTCCTGAACCTGATAGAAAATGTTGTCCGGTTTGAGGTCGCGGTGAGTGATGGCTTTGCGGTGCATGAATTCGAGCACGTAACAGACCTGTTCGGCGAAATGGGCCACTTCCTGGAGCGGAATCCGGCGGCGGTGGAAAATCCGTTCGCGCAGGGATTCCCCCTCAAGGAACTCCATCACGATAAAACAGAGGCCGTCCACCACACCGTAGTCGAGCACCTGCACGGCATTTGGATGTTTGATTTTGGCATTGGCCTGAGCTTCGCGTTTGAAACGCTCAATCGCATCGCGGTCAGCGCTCATGTTGGCGTTGAGCAGTTTGATGGCTACCATCGTGTCCAAATCCACGTGCAGCGCCTTGTAGACGCGTCCCATCCCCCCCACACCCAACAGTTTGACAATCTGGTACTTGCCCTGGAACGTTTCGCCAATGGCCAAATCACCATCGGAACCTTTGACCGCCTGTGTCTGCCGGCCCACCGGAGCGGTTGCCGGCCCCGAAGCACCGGCCACGGCGATGGTTTCATTGATGCCGCCTTGTTGTCCCTGCAAAACTCCCGAACCGGTCACAATGGTTTCAGCATAACCGGTTCCGAGCACCCCCGAACCTGTGATGAGCGTGCTTTCCGGCATGTGCGGCATTGGCCCGCTGGCCGAACCGGTAATCAAGGTTCCATCCACTGGCTGTGGGGCATTGCGGGCATCAAGCGCCGCAGTTTCAATTTCCGCCTGGGTGCGGCTGGAGGACGCAATCAGAGTACTGTCGCTGGTGGCACTGAATTCGGCCTTGCCAATATTGGCGGAACTCAGGCTGACGGTTTGTTCATTGGTCTGTGCGGGGTCAAATTCAGACGGTTTGGACATAGGTGCTCCGAAAGGATTCCAGGGTTCAGGGTTCAGGGTTCAGGGTTTTTTTGGATGTCCGATGGTTGAGAAGCTGCCAGTATAGTGCAGCGACTGTGGAAAAACCAAGACAGGCAGGTTTTGAGAGGCGAGTTTTGAATTTTGAGTGGTGCGTTTTGAGTTGTTTTTTTCTTTGTCATAGCGCACAAAACATCACGAAACTGTTATTGCCCGGTCGTTGCTTATTTTGTGCTTTCGCAAAACTCAAAACTCACCGCTCAAAATTCAAAACCCAGACTGCTGGTTTTGACCACTTCCTATCCAGCCAGTGAAACCGACCTTTCCGGTCGTTTTGTGGCGGAATGGGCCGAAAGCCTGACTGCTTATGCCGACGTGACAGTTTTGGCTCCACCGACGAACTTCACCCATGTGCATCCCCAGACCCCAGACCCCAGACCCCAGACCCTGGTGCTGCATCGTTTTTCCTTTCCCGCTTTGGGTCACCCCAGACTGACTTCGGAAGCCGATTTGCGGCGCACCCTCCAAACTGATGTGGCGGCCTGGCTTGAACTCGTTCCGTTTCACCTGGCTTTTCTGAAAAAAGCCTTGGAGTTGGCTTCACAGGCGGATGCCATCTGTTCGCATTGGCTTTTTCCGGCTGGCTTGGTTGGCCATCTGGTTGCGCGTCGCAAAAAGATTCCACATTTCATGGTGGAGCATTCGGGCGGGTTGCGCCTGCTGGAGCGATTGCCGGGCGGAACCGCGTTGCTTCGCAAACTGGTCCGGGACAGCGCCGGATGTGCCGTGGTCAGCGCTGAGTTACAGGCGCTCATGATTGCCCAAAGCCCCACACTGGCAGCCAAAATAAAGGTTTTGCCGATGGGCGTCTTACTGGCTGCGGCTGCACCTTGGCGGACTGTTCCCAAATCACAGGTGAAGGCTGAATTGGGGCTGGCACCTCAAAAACCGGTCGCCCTTTTTTTGGGCCGTCATGTGGAAATCAAAGGGTTGCCGACGGTTTTGCAGGCTCTGGCCGGAATGGATGCACTGCAATTGGTGGTTGCAGGCGATGGCCCCTGTCGGGCGGAATGGGAGCGGCTGGCTGTCAGCTTTCGGGTTCCGGCCCAATTTATCGGTGCCATTTACGGAAAGGAAAAATGGAAGTGGCTGCGGGCGGCGGATGTGTTGGTGCTTCCTTCACGAAGGTTTCCCAATGGCCAGACCGAAGGAACACCTGTCGTCTGCCTGGAAGCCTTTGCCACAGGCACACCGGTTATTGCTTCGGCGGTCGGAGGTCTGCCGGAACTCATCCGCGACGGCGTAAATGGAAGGCTGCTCCCACCGGACAAGGTTTTCGCGTGGCGCATCGCTTTGCAACAGGTGACGGAACATCATGAAGTGCTTGCTGTTTGGGAACCAGCGGCCCTGACTGCCGCAGCCGCCCATGACTGGAAAAACCGGGGAAGGGAATATGCTGAATGGATGATGCGGACTGAGGACCAATCCAGGACTGAGGACTGAGGACTGAGGACTGAGTTTTCAATCAAAATCCGAAGAAAGGATGAAGTTTTTCCACCAAGTCACTTGCCGGTAAAGTAACTTTTGGTTACTTCGGATCCAGGGCTGGTTTTTGCTCAGTCTCAGTCCTCAGTCCTCAGTCCTGGGTTGGTCCTCAGTCCCGGATTGGTTATTGTCGGCGCACCCGCCAACTTCCGGCCCGTTCGGAGGCAGCGGCAGTGGCCCGGATACGTTTGGCGGGCACCCATTCGTCCCAGCTTTCGTCATAATCCGTGTAGTGGATGTAATGCACGTTGTCTTCGATTTTGAGGATTTTGGCGGCGTACCAATCGCCTTTCCATTTGACCTCGACTTTCTGGCCGACGCGAAAGGTGCCGATGGTTTGGGTTTGCCGGGATTTTTGGGAATCAAGCCAAGCATCGTCCGTCATTTCATAGCCGTAGTAATGCACTTTCAGTCGGCCCCGGTCAGCGGCAATAATCTGCGCTTTGAACCAGTCGCCATCGGTGAAAACCTCCAGCCGTTCGCCCAATCGGTTATTGGTGACCGGTTCGGCCTGGGCGAGCACATAGGAAGCCGGAAAACTCCCGGTCACGGCAAAGGTGGCTTTCTGGCCTTCGGCAAAAGCCATATCGGCTTTGATGTTGGCCCCCAACTCGTCAAGCGTGATGCGTCCGTCACGGTTGCTATCGGCGTAGGCTTTCCCTTGCAATCCGGCCAGCAGC
The DNA here is from genome assembly GCA_019695185.1 of Blastocatellia bacterium. Lineage (GTDB taxonomy): Bacteria > Acidobacteriota > Blastocatellia > Chloracidobacteriales > Chloracidobacteriaceae > JAIBAN01. The sequence goes on from JAIBAN010000004.1 coordinate 6,191, forward strand.
CCTTCGGTAAAGGTCCAGTTTCCGGTTGATTCCTCATTGGCCAGCGAGGAAGTCAGACAGGCATAGGAAACCCGGTGTTTCCCGCGCCGGGCGGCGCTGGTCAACGTGCCTGAAACGCAGCAGTCAGCCGTCAGCATGGCCCGCTCGCCTTGGAATTTTTCTTCAATGGTTTCAACAATCGAGTCAACCGCCCAGCCGGGTATTTCATCGCCATCGGCTTCGTAGGTGGCAAAATAGGGTTTCCCACCCTCCAGCTTGTATCCATGACCGGCAAAATAAAGAAACAACGTGTCGCCCGGACGGGTTTGCGCCAGCAATTGGGCAAACCGATTACGGACGGCTCTGATGGTGGCTGCCTGGTCTTTCAAATAAACCAGATGGTCGGCTGGAACGCCCTGGTCTCGGAAAAATTTGGCAAGCTGGGCATCCCGGCGGTTGGTTTGCGGAAACGAGCCAAACACATCCGAATGCTTCCATTCAAGTAATCCAACAATAAAAACCCAGGTTCGCGCCGGTTGCCAGTCACGCGATTGTCCTGAAATTGGCGAAACCAACAGAAAAACCGCCATCATGACGGCACCGACTGCCAGTCCAATACGAGATTTCATAGGTGCGCTGCTCCCCAAGGGGTTCTTTTTCATCCCTGGCGGATGTCCGGTACATGCATGCCAAATGGGATGTGAATTCACTTGCAGGATGGAAAAAACGGGCTTTCATGTCGGTGCAATTCAGGGCTGAGGACTGAGGACTGAGGACTGAGCAAAAACCTATTCTGGGTCCCAGGTGACCAAAAGTTACTTTCATGGCAAGTGTCCTGGCGGAAAACCCCGCCTTTTCTTCGGACCTTGATTGGAAACTCAGTCCTCAGTCCTCAGTCCTCAGTCCTCAGAAAAGGACCGAAGTCGGTCAAGTCCGTCTCTGATTGGACCTTGGCAAGCGGCGGATGACCGGTGGCGGCCAGCGAACTGGAAAAGAACAATGCTCCCCGTTCGGCATGGTTGAGAGCGTAATTGGCGGCGCTCCGGTCACGTTTCAGGCGGACCAGCGTGGCGGCGGATTCCGGCCCGCAGGCGGCGATTTTTTCCTTTCCTTTTTCTTTGAGGAGGTCACCCACGATGCGCCATGCCTGCATTCGGGGCGGTGCGACCTCGTGTTGTAATCGGAGGCCGTCCCGGCGCAGGGCAAGATAGGAAAATTTGAGAGATTTTTTCCAAAGTCCGGTCAATTCGTCGAGTTGTGTCACAAGGGCAGGCCGCGTCCAGGTTACATCGCTGTGGCACCAGTCCCGTTCTTTGCCGTCGCGCAGCATCCGGCAGGGGCCGTCAGCCGTGCAGGGGGCAAAGACATTCAGTTCCGGATGGCGTTCCAGCAGGTCGTCCCGGACCTGCATCAGGTTGCGCGAAGTCTCGCGCAAGGCGGGTTCAAACAAAACCGCAGTTCCATGTTCTGCCAACTGCCCGGTCAGCAGGTCGTCCAGCCAGGCAATGCCTTGCCCATGCTGCACGGTTTCATTGAGCACATTTCCCACCCAGATGAGCGAAGTCGAGACTGTCTTTTCAGTGAATTGGGCGGTGGCCACATTTCCGCTCCGGGTTTCAAGCGAAAGACGCACGACTTCGCGCTCCTGATTCAGGACTTCCGCCGCCCGGCGGAGCAACGTTCGGGCATCCTGCACGGCAGCGGCGGAGGCATCCAGCAGGGTGAAGGAAACCGAAACCGGTGTTGGCAAATTGTGCGCTGCCAAAAAAAACAGGGTGGCAAGCGAAGCCGTTCCGGGACCGCAACCGACATCCATCACATGCAGCCCGGAATCGGAAGGCTGCAAACCGTCTCCAGCCTTGATTTCATTCAGAATGGCCCAGGCTTTGGCGAAATTGACCGGTAAATAATACAGCAGATAGGCTGCCCGTCCGGCTCCCTGCCAATAATTGGCCGGAAGGGTTTCACGGGCATTGGTGAATTGTTCCGACATCCGGACAAGCGCCTGTGCCGCCGGTTCCAGGTGTTTTTTCCCGATTTTGCCCTGTTCGTGCTGGGCCAGGGCTTCGGGTCCCAAAACCAGGGAAATGAGAATGTCTTCGAGTTTGGAAAGTGATTGATTCATACAAAGGACTGAGGACCACTCTGAGGACTGAGGACTGAGGACTGAGGACTGAGGACTGAGACCAATCCAGGGGTTGAGGGGCACCTTCAAGACAGAAGGTTGAGTTATATTGTAACTCGATTTCCGGCTGACGGGTTTTCTTTTCTTTTACCTCAGTCCTCAGAGTGGTCCTCAGTCCTGGTTGTTCAACCAAACACCCATTCCAGTAATGCCGTGCCGCTCAAATAAACCAGCCACAAGCCAAACGGCACCAAGGCTGCCATGCGGATTTTATTCACGACAGCCAGTCCATAGCCGGCCAGCACCACAAAGAGGAAACTGAACAGATTGAATTCCTGGAGGATACTCAAAATCCAATATGGGGTTTGGACCGGGGCAAAAAAAGCCAGACTGGTGGCGGTAAAAGTATTCAGCGCCATTTCACGCAGTTCCGGTTTTTTCAGGAGCAGCACCAGAATCTGCGCCAGATATTCAATCCCCGAAACGGCCAGAAATGTATGGCCGACGACACTGACATACACTGAAAACCGGCTCAACCCCTCAAAAACCAGACAGGGAACAAAGAAAAAACCGGCAATCAGAAAGAGCTGAAACGGTAGCACAAAGAGCGGTTTCAGATAGCGGATTTCCCGATGGAGCGCGATTTCGATAGACACCTCTATTTCAACCTGTTTTTTGTCGGCAGGGGCGAAATTCCTGCTGTTCAATCCTTTGTTGAGCAACCGTTGTTCAACTCGTTCGCGGGCAATTTCGGGAAACGTGTAGGGCGTCAGTTTCTCCACCAGGAGATTTCCGCCAAAGGAAAGACAAATGGCACAAACCAGGGTGGCAATCACATTGGGGGCGCGAACCACATCGGCGAAGGTTTCACGCGGGTCCATCACCATCAACCCCCAGCGTTTGAGCGGATTCAGCCGGGCCAAATCAAATTGGACATGGCTGGCCATGTCCAAAAAGTAGCGCACGTGCTGGTCAGCCGCGAGCCACCAGCCCAATGTGAAAAAGCCGAAGGTCGCCAAATATCCGGCCTTGAACCAGTCTGGGCAAAAATAGGCACCGGGCAGCATGAGACAGCAGACGATTCCAAAGGCAATCACACCAGGCTTCAGTTGGGGAGGCTTTTCCGAACTTCCCGGCCAGGTCCCAAGGATAGCGGCACAGGTACAAATCACGGTTGCCATTGGCAGCCCAAAACCAATGAGAGCCAGGGCCAAACCGTCTTCACTGGTAAAAGCCCGCCGTTTGATGAGGCCAAATCCTTCAAGCCCCAGTGAAAGCAGGATAATCAGTCCTGCCAGGACTCCTGCCTGCCGGAACAGCACGCCCTGCACGGACCGGGGATAGGTGTACATGCGCCAAAAGGCCATGCCTTCATAGATAACCAGCCGGGGAATGCTGGTCACAATGGCAACCAAACCCAGGAAAAACGTGAAAAACCCCCAGGCTCCCGCGCTTTTGAGCGCCAGGGTAAATAAGTCACCCACCAGCAAAAACGAGAAAATGCCCACTGTCGGAAAGAAAATCTGGAGCAGAATCTGGGGTTTGCGCAGAAACAGCTTCAAAATCGAGGGCAGATACAAAGCACTTCGAATATGGGCAATATCGGTTCCGGAATCCAGAAACGCCGCGACATGGCCCGGTTTCAGCGAAATCCGGAGCAAAAGCCCGCTCGCCACTGTCACCACCATTAACCCGGCCCCCAAAACCAGGGCGGGAAAGGCTGTCAGTTGAACCACCAGTTTGAAACCCGCTCCGCCCGGACCCCAGGCAACCGCTCCGGAATTCAACAGGAACCGGAGCAGGCCGGTCGGCTTTTCTCCCTGCATGAGCGGTACCAGGAGCAAAATCAGGGCCAGTCCGCCAGCCGTAAAGAGTGTATTGAGAAAAGGAAGCAGCGACGGCAGCATCCACCGGTGCATGACAAACTGAGTCCAGAATTGCACATGAGCCGAAACGTAATTGAGCAAAATTGGCAGAACCAGGGCTGGAATCCAACTGTACCAGCCCCATCCGGTAATGCGGGCGATGGCAAAAAGGACCGGCGTAAACACCAGCATGAGCGGTGACAGCACGGCTGTTTCCAGAATGGATTGCCAGGCAATTGCCCGCAACGGGACTGGAAACGTGCGTGCGTGCAGCAGGTTCTGTTTGAAGCGAAACCCGTTGATGCCTTCAAAACCGATGGACATCAAAGTTAAAGCTGCATGAATGAGCGTTGTGGCGGCGGCGGCCAGCGGGGTCTTGAACGGACTTGCTTTCCCTTCGAAACTTTCCCGAAAGGTTGCATAGGTGAAGGAATAAATAATCAGCATGATGAGGCCGGCCACCAGCACTCCTAAAACCATCTGCGGATTGATTTGAATGCGCCGGGTTTCAGTGCTGCGTCCGGTCAGCACCCGCAACCCCTGATTCCAGCGGCGGCGGGCATTAAAGGCCAGTAAAATACCGAGTGAATGAAGCATAGCCAGTCAGGGTTCAGGGTCCAGGGTCCAGGGTCCAGGGTCCAGGGTCCAGGGTCTTTTGAATGGACACTGGACCCTGGACAATTGATGATAATTAAAACCCATTCAGAGCTTCAAATTTCCTGGCATTTGAAAACCCTGAACCCTAGACCCTGAACCCTGGACCCTGGATTTATTCTTCCGCACCTTCCGTGATTTTGAAAAAGACTTCTTCAAGGGATTCTTTTTGGAGCGTCTGCTTTAAGTCTGCGGGGGCCGAAACCGTTTGGAGTGTGCCTTTGGCAATCACGCCCACCCGCCCGCAATAGCGTTCGGCCATGTCCAACAAATGGGTGCTGAGAAAAATGGTTTTTCCGGCAGCGGCAGTCCGCACCATCCACTGTTTGATGTCACGGGCGGCATTCGGGTCCAGACCGTTGGTTGGTTCGTCGAGAATAAACACTTCCGGGTTGTGAATCTGGGCATGGGCCAGGGCCAGCTTGCGACGCATGCCCAGCGAATAGTTGGCCGGATACTGGTCGGCAGCAGCAGTCAAGTCATGTTCCTGCAAAAGACCAAAAATCCTTTCCCGCAAGTTGTGTCGGGAGAGGCCGTGCAGGTGTCCGGCCTGTTCCAGCAGTTCATAGCCGGTCAGGAAGTCGGGAAATGTCACCACATCGGGGACAAATCCGACTTTGCGCCGGATGCCCAGCACTTCGTTTTCATCGTCGGCGTGGCAATTGAGGCCGCAAATCCGGCACGTGCCGCCGGTTGGTCGGATAAACCCCATCAACATGTGGATAGTGGTGGTCTTTCCGGCTCCATTGGGCCCCAGAAACCCGAAAATTTCACCTTGGTTGATTTCGAGCGAGAGGTTGTTGACCGCCACATGCGGGCCAAAGGATTTGGTCAAATTACGAACGAAAATCGGAGGAACAGGCTGATTCATGGGGTTTCGGGACTGAATGGAGACCGGTCGGGATGGAAATTTCTGCGACTGAGTACGAGCTTGGAACGATGATTGGTTCTGGCCACCAGAACCCAACCACCTGAAATTATTCCAATTTATTGGGTGACACCCAAAAGACTTTTGGTCAACGGTCCACCGTCCACCAGCAGTTCGTGCATGGCTTCGTCCAAATGGCGGTCGGTGACCAGAATCGGGTCTGTTTCATCGGCGGCAAACAAAGCTGCTTTGCGCATCAGTTCCCTCATGAAAGCAGCACTGGCACCTTGGGTCCGGTCAATCAGACGGTCCACTTCCCGAACTTCCAAAGCCAGTCCTTGGCCATACAGCTCAAACAATCGGCGGCGGCAGGCAGCATCGGGCAGGGGAATTTCGATTGCCTGGTCAATTCGTCCCGGACGCGCCGCCAATGCGGGTTCCAGGATGTCAGGACGATTGGTGGTCAACAGAAAAAGCGCATCCACATCTTCGGCCAGACCATCCATCTGATTGAGCAATTCAAAGAGAACGGTGTTGCAGGCCGCATTCTGATGGGTTCGTTCTTCGGCGATTAAATCCACATCTTCCAGAATCAGAATCGCCGGTTGGAGTGCGCGTGCCAGAGCGCAGGATTTTTCAACCAGACCAAGCCCGCGTCCGGTCAACAAAATAATGGTCCGGTCTTTCAATTGACCAGCCAGATACATTGCCGTCAGCGTTTTTCCGGTACCGGGCGGTCCATAGAGCAGCAATCCCCGTTTCAGATGCCGTCCGGCTGCCCGGAGGCGGTTGCTGTGGCGGGCAAATCCAATCGTTTGCCGTTCAATGCGGCGGAGCAATCCTGCGGGCAGAATAATTCCGTCAGATTCAATTCGAGGCAAACGGTGAAATTTAACTTTGATGTCATGATTTTCGACTTCGAGTGAAATCACCCGTCCGCGATAGACGTTGCGCTTGCGCATGGCAGTGCGCAGATGTCGAAGAAAGCGTTCAGCGTCTTCGCGTTCCGGGGCCATGACTTCCACCGTGACTTTTCGGTGAATACCCATTTCGTTGGGGCCACGCATCAAAACCGCCAGTTTTTGCGTCCCGTCCTCGATCAGGAAAAGTCCATTTTGGACACAAGGCAAAACCGAATCCCCCTCCAGACTGATATTGACATATTGAACCGGACCGGAAGTCGGTCCTTTGCCACCCCACAAGCCCCCTCCAGCCGATGCGACCAGTTGAGCCATCGTCACCCCCATGTACAACGAATGGGCGTCACCCGTGATGCCCAAGAGCGTGGCGGAACGATGTTTTCCTTTCACATAGGCATCAACCGCAGTCTGCACATTGGCATGGTCAGACTGTGGAAAGTCTTCTGAGACAACCGGGAATTGTTGCGGGTCCGCTGCGAAATGGCGGCGCAAATGTTCCAGGAAAACCGGTGTTTCGGTTGGCGCACTGGCCGCCATCTGGTCCATGAATCCTTTGAATGAGGAGCCGAAATCTTCGAGTGAAAATGAATTTTGTGCCATTGCTGAATGCCTCCAAAACAGAGATTGGGAATGCTTTTCCCTATACGCGAAAACATGTCGTTGGTTTGTTCAAAGGCAGTCACCACAAGAGTTTCAGGCAGGATTTTTCCACTTGCGCAAAAAATTTGGAAAAACAAGTTGGTAAGTGCGTATTGGGTAAGGATAATCACTCCATGCGCCTGGTCCTGACGGAAGTGACTGTCAGAATTGTTGCGCCAGACCCTCACAGACACACAGCAAAGGAATCAAACCAGTATGCCGGATGAAATTGACAACAACCAACCCGGACCGGACGGGAACCCTCCCGAATCAAATGACCCGGCGGGAAAAGACGAACCGACCCCTGCCAATCATGATGCGGACGCTGCGCCGCAAGGCCCCGAAGCTGGCCGGCCCTTATCTTCCGAATCGTCCGGCAGTCCCGATGGAACCCGGTTGCGCTGCCGGTATTGCAATCAGCTCAACCAGATTCGGGCCGGGGTGGTGACCGCCGGTTCAAACATCCGCTGTGGCCGTTGCCGCCTGCCACTGAGCGAAGAACCTCACAAAAAATTTACCGGCCTGGATCCGCACAGTTACATTCACCCGCTTGATTCGCAGGCCCTCAAGACCCTGCAAATGATTCCGGGGATTGACCCGATTTTGAAAAAACTGCTGGAAGTGACGGGCGAAAGCATTTTACGCATCATGTTTATGGCCAACGGCGTCCGGGTGACGGAAAAACAATGCCCGGACCTCAATGCCAAGCTCGAAGTCGTTTGCTCAACGCTCGGAGTTGAAAAGCCGGAATTGTACTTGAGCGTCACCAATCCGCTGGCTGGCGGCGGCGGTCTGGGGTTCAACGCCTTCACCAGCGGGGTGGAGCGTCCCTTCATCGTGGTCTTTTCACCACTGATTGAACGGCTGGATGATGATGAGGTGCTGGCGGTGCTGGCCCACGAAGTGGGGCATATTCATTCGCAGCATCTGTTGTACAAAGTGGCGGCGCAACTGCTCTTTCTCCTGACCGAACGGGCCGTCGAGCTTTCGCCGATTCCGCCCGGCATTGCTGGGTTGATTACCTATCCCATTCGGGCCGCGCTCTTTACCTGGTACCAGAAGGCCGAACTGAGTTGCGACCGGGCCGCCCAACTGGTGGTGCAGGATGTCAATGTCATTACCAGAGTCATGCTGAAACTGGGTGGCGGGCTGATGAATTCAAAGGTTGACCACGAGGAGTTTATCAAACAGGCCCGCGAGTTTGACCGGATGGTATCAGCCAGCTTTATTGACAATTTCTGGACCTCTCTGCTGGCTGCCGAACGAACCCATCCATTTCCGGTCTGGCGGGTTTCGGAAATCCTGAAATGGACCGAAGACCCCGCAGGGTATGCCAAAGTCATGGAAGCCGACCAAAAGGCAGCTTCGGCAACATCGTAACCTGCGCGACAGAATGGTCGGGGTCCTGCCCTTGAGGACCCCGATTGACTTTCAGAGCATCCGATTCAGAAAAAACACATTCGTTTTTCGACTGGAATTATAAAAATTAGACAGACTTTTTCGTACTTAACCGGCTCTAACCGCGATAACACACCAGTTCGGTCTGGTTTCTTTTGAAATTCAGGTCGAGGGTATTGAGGAGTTCCCCACAATGAAAACATCAAATAAAAGAGCAAACCGACGATGGTTCGTGGTTTGTTTCGTGGGGCTGGTCTTTTTTGGAGTGTGGAACGGGCCTACCGCATGGGCACAACAACCGACTGCACTCCAAAACACCCGTCCGGCTCAGGAACAACCCGACCGACCGGAGACGCCTCCGGCTGAACCCAAACAAAAACCATTGTTTGAAGCCTTTCGCCCGCAAAATTCCTACGAAGCCCGGTTGCTGGTGGCTGCACTTGGATTGTCACCTGACCAAATGGCACGCATCCAGAACGTGTACCGGCAATATGGCCAAACCATGGTGATTGCCGCACGGGACATGCGACTCAAACGCATTGAACTGGACGAAGCCCTTTTTAGCGACGATTTTAGCGAAGCGACCGTGACCCAACGGGCCAAGGAGTTTGCCGAAGCGCAAAATCAGGTGGTGATGCTGCAAACCAAAATCCAGTCGCAAATCCGGCAGATTCTGACCACCGAACAAGTCCACCGTTTTCTTGACTTGCGCCAGGACGGCGGCCCCCGGCAATTGGCCAAACCATTCAAGAAAGAAATGGCTCCCAATCGGAAGTTTTGAGTTCCGCCTTCAGGCGGCAGTTCTGAGTTCCGCCTTCAGGCGGCAGTTTGCGGGCGGCCTTGAGGCCGCGTTGTATAAAGAGAAACCACAGCCACGTCGAAGCGGAACTCAAAACTCGAAACTCATGGTGCATTCCCGCCAAAAAGCGACCCGCCGGTCTGTTCATCCCGGATGGGTTCGACCACGACTGCCGTTCCATAAGCCAACACTTCTGTCACGCCCTGCATAATTTCCGTCGCGTCATAACGCATCCCAATCACGGCATTGGCACCAATTTCGGCTGCATGCAGAACCATGATTTCAAACGCCTCGGTGCGGGCCTGTTCGCACAGATTCGTTAAAATCGTGATATTGCCGCCCACCAGGGTTTGTAATCCGGCCCCGATGGTTCCAAACAGGGAACGGGAACGAACCGTGATGCCTCGGACCACGCCCAAAGTGCGCACGACACGGAATCCTTCCAGGACGAATGTTGTGGTGACCATATGATGGGGCACCGTATAGCGTTGGGCGACTTCATACGGAACACCGCCTGAGACAGCGTTTTTGGTTGATTCAAGCCGATCAAGTTCTTTTTTCATAGGATTTTCCAGGGAAGGTTGACAGACTTTCAGCAATTTTCGGTTTGGGTGGAGTCAGCGTTACGCCTTCAGGCGTGGGGTCTGGTAAATTCTTGAAAGATAAAGAAAAAACTCACGCCTGAAGACGTAACTCTGGCATTAACACGATCAGGTACGGGCAGTCAGCACAAGGCCGGAGCCGAGCGGAAATGCCGGAAACAAGTTATGAGGCGGGAACAGACTGGCGTCAATGGGCAGTATGCTTGGTTGGGGTTTGAAAACGAAACCTCGGAAGATGATGGGTTCCTGTTTCAAGGGGTGACCGGCCCCTGCATAAACCTGTTATGATTCCGGTATGCGCGACATTACCGTTTTCATCTGGGTGACGGTGGTCACAACGGGATTGGTTTGGGGCGTTGCCTTTACCTGTACTCCCCGCAACCGTTTAACCGCCGAAGAATCACTGATTGACCGGTTGGTGGGTCAGACCCTGCGGGGAGGGGCTTTACTCGCCGCTTTGGGAGTCTGCCTCGCCTTAATCCATTTCTTCAGTTTGGTGGTGTTGGCTGTCGGCCTCTTTTTGATTGCATTTTTGGTCAGATTTCGCCAGTCCCAACCATTTTTTGGTGAAATCGCATCGTTTTTTGCCCTTTGGGAAGTAGCCCGCCGTCCAGGAGTCTGGCACCGGCTGGGGCACCGGTTACAAACCTGGCTGGCGCAGCAGGTACGGCATCCGCAGGTGTGGCTGACCGGGTTGCCCTGGGCAACGTTGCTGCCGGTTTGCTTTCTGGTGGTGATTTTTTTCCTGCTCCGGAGCGGCATTGTATTTGAAAACACGCGCTTGCTGCGTCCCGAATCCTATGATTTGGCTTTGCAGGCCAAATACATCAGGTTCAACACGACAGCCCCGGACCGGACCAATAGCGGCTTGTCCGTATTGGTTGCGCTGGTCAGCACGCTGGCCGCCACGGATGCGGTTCAGGTGGTCCGTTTCGGAGGAATTCTGCAAGGACTGGCATTGATTGGCGTGGTTACCCTGGCGGGAAGCCGCGCCACAAGGCAGCCGGTTGCCGGACTGGTGGCCGGCGGATGTGTGGCAGCGGGAGTCTGGACGGCCCCTCTGCCGGAACAGTGGCGGCATTTGAGCTGGCCGCCGGACCCCGTTTTGACCTGTGGGGCCAATCTGTTGCATGCCTTGAATCAAACTTTGGGGCGGCAGGTGACGCTGTTGCCGTTGGAGGTTGCTGCGCTTTGCGCGCTGGCGACCTTGCCGGCATTTTGGACCGGCTGCGACCGCTCGGACCGGCGGCTCGATGCCCTGGCCGGAGTATTTCTGACAACCCTTATTCACCCTGCCAGCGGCCTGTTTTTGACCCTGGCCGGCAGCGTTTGCCTGTGGCTGAACCTGCTGCGCCGCAGACTGCCTCAACCCCGATCTGCCGTTCTGCTGGCGGCGGGAAGTGTGATGGTGCTCCTGCTTGCTCATGGACTGGTCTGGCTGGGAGCGCGTTCCGTGCCGGGCTTGGCGCGGCAGATTTTTTCCTGGCTGGATTTCACACCGGTTCTGCCACCCGGTACCCTGGCTGCGCTTCCCTGGTCCCAAGCCAGTCTGCGGGAAGCCTTGCGGGTTGCTCCAATGCTTCAGGCCCTGGCGCTGCTTGGGTTGGGCGGGGCGGCGGTCTCCTTGTTTCAATTGCTCCGCCGGTCCTCCAAGGAGGCCACGGAATACACATCTCTCAACCTGATGCTGGTTGGCTGGACGCTTTGCGCCTTTGCCACTGCCGCTGATACCCGGCTGCAAGCTCCCATCTGGAGTTTGGAGGCGCGGGCTCTGTGGCCACTGGCACTCTACCTCTGGTTGGGAGCCAGCTTGGCCGGGTTCTGGGGAGTGCTGGAACGAGCCTTTCCGCGCCTGCCCCACCGACCGGCGCTGACTTGTGTTTTGACCCTGCTCTTTTTGACCGGGATTCCCGTGTTGCTATGGGTGCGGGGCGGAATTCCCCTGTTCAGAAACACCAACCACATCGGCACCGTCTGGTGTGGCCGGGCGGCGGCTGACGGAGGTGTGCAATTTTTGGAATATGACCAGGCTGCCCGGTTGACCCGGCAACTGACGGGCCGGTTCAAACGGGGAACCTGGCGCATCATCGCCCCCGGCGAACAATTTGTTGAATCCTATGGCGAAGGCTGGCACACCGATTTGAGCACCTGGATGCACGACCTGTCGCCTGACCGGGTCCGACCGGCAACTTTTCGGTTTGAACTCGATGTGCCCCACACTTTTGTCCTGGTTGAAAAACGTCCGTGGCAGACGTTTGCCCCCGATTCTCTTGCCACCATCGGGTTTGCCGAGCAGACCGACATAACCTTTCGGGCCTATCGGTCAATTGCAGGACGGAGCAGTCTCATGTTTGAAACCTTGCAGATGTTGCGTGCCTACGGCGAACAGCATCACAACCTCAGTATTTACTTTGAAGACGCAGACCTGATAATTTTCCAGCTTTCACAGGAGCAATTTGACTCCAAATAACCTTCACATCCTGTTTTTGCAAAAGGAACCAATGAAACGAGCCTTTTTTTTCTGTCCCATTTTTGTGTGTTTTTTGATTTTGCAACACTCATTTTGCAGTCCGACCAATGGGAGCAAAACTCCCGCCCTGCCGCTTCCCATGAACCCCACTCAACCGCTTGCCACCATTCCGCAACAAAGTGAACCGCTAAGTTTTATTCGCAGCCGAATCCGCAACGGGGTTCGCAACTATGCGGTGTTTTATGGGCATGGCCATATCAATGAACTGCGCCAGTTTGATGTCATGGTGGTGGACCCACGAGCCTATAGCGCTGCCGAACGCGCCCAACTCAAAGCTCGCATCAAGGGGGGCGAAGCCGGGCAGCGCCCGATATTGATTGGATATCTGACCTGTTCCGAAGTGCTTCCCAACGACCCGATTTTACAGCAGGTCGAGGAGGCCGATTATTATCGGGTCAATGGGGTTCCGTTGCGGGTACCGGGTTCCAACGCCTATGTCATGGACCTGCGCCAGACCCATTGGCGGCAATTGCTGCTCAATCAGGTCCAACAGATGTTGTTTGACGGATTCGATGGGGTTTTTCTTGACACCCTGGCAATCGGCGAGGACCCCCAGTTCCCGCCTGCTGTCGGACAGGGATTTTTGGAATCAGCCGGATTGTTTGTCAGCGGAATCCGAGGCAACTGGCCCAACAACATCATTGTCCAAAACTGGGGCATTCACCAGCTTAAAAACTACACGCTTTCCAACCTGGATGTGATTTGCTGGGAAAACTTTCAGGTCCAGTTCGTCGAAACCGACCAGTGGTCCAAAAACCGGCTGGCCGAACTGATTCAGATTCGCAACACCGGTTTCCCAATCTGGACCCTGTACAATATGACCGAGGCCCAGGCCGATGATGCCGCCTACCAGGCCCAGATGTACAAATATTCACGCAGCTACCGGTTTATCCCTTATTGCGCCCTGCCCAACTATACGGCCGGGGTGAACGTGGGGCCGCTTCAGGCCGGATTGTAAAAAAGAATCGGTGAGAGCTCCCTCTAGTTCCTCTCACCATTCACAGTTTGAACCTTAACGGGCCGGAACGGTTGCCGCTCCGGCCCTTAATCTGTTCAGCCTCAACCTTTATTGTCAGCCAGGCTTTAAGTGGTTTGACCCGGTTTGCAAAACCTCAGCCAGCACGGATTGCAGTTCATCAAAAATAAAGGGCTTGGTGAGCTGCCCCTGAAACCCGAATGCGGCGTAATCAGTCAGGACCGCATCGGTTGAATATCCGCTACAGACAATCGCTTTCACCTTGGGGTCAAGTTGTTTGAGGGCAGCCAGCGTATCAAGCCCGCCCATTCCGCCCGGTATCATCAAATCCAAGATCACTACATGAAAGGGACGGCCAAACTCCTGAGCCATTTTGTAGCACAAAACCGCTTCATTGCCGTCGCGGGCGGGTTCAACCTCGAACCCCAATTGTTTCAGCAGTTCCGCCATCAGAGAGCGAATCATTTCCTCATCATCCATGATCAACACTTTGTGGTGCATCACCGGAAGCTGGTACTGACCGGAGGACGACGAAGGAGGCAGGGTAGCCGGGGCTTCCACCGCTGGAATATATAAATCAAACTGGGTTCCGCGATTGACTTCGGAAGAAACCGTCACATAACCGCCATGTTTTTTGACGATTGAATAGACAACCGCCAGCCCCAGACCATTTCCAGTGGTTTTGGTGGTGAAATAAGGATCAAAAATCTTGGCCAGATTTTCCGGGGCAATGCCCGTGCCTGTATCGGCCACCAGGATTTTGACGTATTTCCCCGGTGCGACGGGAATGACTGGAGTTGGCAGATCAATATTTTCAGCGCGGATGGTAATGGTGCCGCCACTTGGCATGGCATCCCTGGCATTGAGGACCAGGTTCTGGATCGCCTGCCCGATTTGGCCCGTGTCAATATTGACCGGCCAGATGTCGAGCGGCAATTGACAGTCGCAATTGACATTGGAACCGGCCAGGACAAAACCAACGGCTTCCGGAACGAAAGATTGTAAGGAAGTTACCCCTCGAATCGGGTCGCCGCCTTTGGCAAAGGTCAATAACTGCCCGGCCAGGCTTTTTGCCCGGTCACAGGCCCGTTCCACCGTTTCGAGTTTGGCAATGGCCCGTGCGTTGGTTTCGGCATACATCCGGGCCAGCGAAACATTTCCCCAAATTGCCATCAGCAGATTATTGAAATCATGCGCAATCCCGCCGGCCAACAGCGCCAGTGATTCAAGCTTGCTTGATTTCAGCCGCTCCTCTTCGAGCAGGCGTTGTTCCGTCACATCACGGGAATTAAGCACCACTGCCTGGACACTGGGATTATCCAGCAGGTTATTGGCAATCAGTTCAATCCAACGCCAACTGCCGTCGACGTGCTGCATGCGGAAATGGCTGGCAATGGGACGATTGGGCGAAGCCAGCAACCGCTCGTAATCAGCCTGGGCACGGGGCAGGTCATCCGGGTGGACAAAATCGAACCCGCTCCGACCTACCGTTTCCCGCACGGAACGTCCCAGCACCCGGATATTGTTGGGGCTGCCGTAAATCACCGTGCCACGGCTGTCAAGAAGGGAAATCCCCCCTGAAGCATGTTCAATCAAAGCCCGGAACCGTTCTTCACTCCGCTGCCGCGCCTCCTCGCTTTGTTTTTGCTCGGTTACGTCCAGTAAGGTCACCAACTGGGAAACCTGTCCGTTCCAGTGAATTTGCGAAACCATGCATTGGAACCAGGCAAGCGCCCCATTGTGCCGCATGACTTCGACTTCATAGCGGGAAGGGGCTGATTCATTGCGTTTCCGGGCAGCGGCAAATTGTTCAACTTTATCCCGGCTGGCTGGCAGCAGCCATGACCGGCAATCCTGCCCAAGCAAATCCGCAACTGCCTGATACCCAAGCATGTGCGCCACGGCGTCAGTCGCAAACCGGACAACCCACTCCTGAGTGATGACGATACCTTGTTGGGAGCCTTCGATGATACTGCGGTATTTGGCCTCACTTTCGCGTAATGCGGCTTCCATCTGCTTGCGCTCGGTGATGTCGTAATTGATCCCAATGGCTTTTCCTGGAAGCCCCTGGGCATCAAAAACCACTCCCGCACATCCGCTTACCCACCGCACTTCTCCATCCGGGTGGACCACCCGGAATTCAATCCGATAGACGCCTTCCCCACCGTATAATTCAGTTTCAATTTGTCGTTGCATGAGGGAACGGTCATCCGGCTGGATACAATTCAAAAACCGGTCCGGCGGCACGGTCACAGGTTCCGTCCCCAATCCGAACAGGCGGGCATTCAGTTCATCAAACGTGCAGATGCCCGTAGCCAAATCCACTTCCCAGGTTCCCATCTGAGCCCCGGCCAATGCCAGACGAAGCCGCTCCCGACTTTCCTGCAAGGCAGCCTCAATTTGCTTCTGCTCCGTAATGTCAATATCTATGCCATCAATGACACATTCACCCTGCTCATTCAGCCAGTAACGACCGATATCACGGATCCAACGGATACCTCCGGAAGGCTGTACAATCCGGTATTCAATGGCCGAAGCGGTGCATAGTTCCCTGGCTTTGATTTTGGCTTCCAGAAAGGCTTCCCGGTCTTCAGGGTGAACCATGGCCCGAATGTTTTCTATCGTGCGCAGTTCTTCCAGTGAAGCAACTCCGTACAAGTCCTGACACCCTTCGCTCAAATAAGGAACCGTGACATGCCCATCAGCATGATAAATGACCCGATACACGCCGCCCGGCACATTGTCGGCAACCCGGAAAAACTGTTCGTCGCGCTCCCGCAAGAGGCTTTCGGTTTGATGTCGTTTGGTAATATTGCGGGAGATGACCAACACCCCATTTGCCCACGGCAAAACCTGATAGCGAAACCACAGGGTGACGCCGGTCTGGGTTTTGCCTTGACACTCGGCTTCCACAGGGGTCCGGGTTTCAAATACCTGGACATATTGCCCGAAATGGACGCTATTGCGATTCAACGGATAGGTTTCACAAAGGCGGGTTCCAACAACCTGTTCCCGTGTGGTTTTGAGCCGGTTGAGTGCCCGTTGATTGAGGTCGGCAATGATAAAATCAATGATGTGACCTTGTTCGTCCCGCACGCACTGCAACCAGAAATATGCTTCAAAACTCTGCTCGATTGCCTTCCGCAAGGGGGAACCCCAATCCTCAGCCCCGGCGGCGGTTGACCGGGAAGCAACTGTTTGCCGCAGCATCGAGCATTCTTCCTGTAAGCGCAGGTTTTCTGCCCGTAGTGCGATGAGTTCCTGTTCAAGCTGTTCCCGGTCACTCATAGGTTTTGAGTTTTGAGTTTTGAGTTTTGAAAGAGAGAAGGGCTGAGAGCTGAGGACCGAGTTTTTCCTGCTTGGGTAAGGTTGCTACCCTTACACCAACCAATGGTTTTCTCGGCTCTCAGTCCTCAGTCCTCAGTCCTACTTTTCGTTCCATTCCGGAATCCGGCCCGGCGTCCAGGGGGCACCGGCGGCATCCAGAGCTTTTTCGAGGTTTTTCACGTCAACTTCAACCAATTGCCGTAAGGCGGAAAGTTGGGTCGTCAATTCCTCCGAGGCAATGGCAAATTGCTGGCGATGGGTTTGAGTTGGCCGAGCCGTGGAGAGCCGTTCTTCCTCCAGGATTTGACCAACCCGGTCAGCGATTGATTTGGGGGCATTTTCATTCCGTCCGGCAATCACTTCGTCTCCTCGCAGCGCACGCTGAATGGCGGTCAGGCGTTTTTCCAAGGCCAATGCCTGGTCAAGCAGTTTGTAATCCACCGCTGGTGCATCGTGAATGGCTTTCTTGATGGCATCCAACCGGCGTTTGGTTTGATTGGCGGTTTCGAGCGTTCCGGTAAACGCTCCGTACAGCCGGGCCACTTTTTGCTGGAACTCAACCAATGCCGCCCGGTCCGCCGCCGCCATGGATTCCACGCCAAGTGCCTTGACCGTGAAGGTCTGGGGGCCGGCCAACTGTGACCAGACACCGCTCACCCGTTTGGCCAGGGAGACTTTGTAGGTTCCCGGCAGCACCAGCGGTCCGTCCGGTCCGCCGTCGTCATCGTCACCTTCTTCCGGGGCCGCCGGGCTTAAAACTGTTCCGGGGCTGCGTAAATTCCAGGTCACCCGGTTCATTCCGGCACTGTTGGCACCGTTCAACCGGCGCACCACCCGGCCCGATTCATCCTGAATGGTCAGCATAATCGCCGGAGCCGGTTCGTCGGTTTCCTCGCGCAGTTGGTCAAACGTCGGATAGGGGGCCTGGGTTTTTTTCTTTTCGGCTTCTTTTTCAGCTTCCTGGCGCAGTTTCTTTTTGGTTTTCAACTCTTCTTTCAAATAGTAGGTGAAGGTTGCTCCAAACGGCGCATTTTCAGCCAGATAGAGCGCTTCGCCCTGTGAAGCCTTACCGCCGCCGCCGAGCGGACGGCCCTGGATGTAGAGCAAGGCATCCTTGACGGCAAACAGAGCGCTTTCCTGTTGCAGGGTTTCGGGTTTCACGGTGCGCAAGGGCGTGTAGTCGTCCAGGATGTAAAATCCACGCCCAAACGTCGCCACCACCAAATCGTTCTCCCGTTTTTGAATCGCCAAATCCCGCACCGCGATGGTGGGGAAATTGCCCTTCAGTTGAATCCATTTCTGGCCGCCGTTCAGGGTAAAATAGAGGCCAAATTCGGTTCCCACAAAAAGCAGGTTCGGGTTGACGTGGTCCTCGGCAATCGCCAGGGCGGGGCCGTTGGCCGGCAGGTCGGCCTTGAGTGAAGTCCAGCTTTTGCCCAGGTCCGTGCTCTTGAGTACATAGGGCGTAAAATCACTGTTTTTGTGATTGTCAAAGGTGGCGTAAATCGTATTGGCGTCATGTTGCGACGGCAGCAACCGGCTGACATAGGTCATGTCCGGCACACCGGCGAATTTCTCGATTTTGCGCCAGCTTTCGCCGCCGTTTTCACTGATTTGAAGCAGGCCGTCGTCGGTCCCGACAAACAGCAGCCCTTCTTTTTTCGGTGATTCCGCCAGGGCTGTGATATTGCCAAAAAGCGAGGTCGAGCCATGTTTGAACACGGCATCCACGCCCCAGACTTTCCCCATCACCGGCAAGGTATTGCGGTCAAGCTGCCGGGTCAGGTCCGGGCTGACGGGTTTCCAGGAATCCCCCCGGTCATCGCTGCGAAACAGCTTGTTGGCCGCAAAATAGAGCCGGGTATGGGAATGCGGGCTGATAATCAGCGGTGAATCCCAGTTCCATTTGAGCGAGGGTTCGCCCTTGCCTTCCATCGGTTTGATGCCGGTCCGTTCTCCGGTGCGCCGGTCGTAGCGGGTCAAACCGCCATACTGGTATTCCGAGTAAACGATGTTGGGGTCTTCGGGGTCCACCTGCTGGTGGAACCCATCGCCGCCCTGGGTCACAAACCAGTCGGCATTGCGGATTCCGTTAGCCGTGGTCGTTCGGGACGGACCACCGAGGCTTTCGTTATCCTGAGTGCCGCCATAGACATAGTAAAACGGCTGCGAATTATCCACCGCGACATCGTAAAACTGGGTAATCGGCAGGTTGCTTTTGTATGACCAATTGACACCCCGGTCAAAACTCTCATAAATGCCGCCGTCGCAACCCACCAGATAATAGTTGGTATTGTTGGGGTCCACCCATATCACGTGGTTGTCCACGTGCTTCCATTTTTCGCCCAACACCCGCAGCGTCTTGCCGCCGTCGTCCGACACCCGAATGAGCACGTTCATGACATAAATCCGGTCATGGTTTTTGGGGTCTACAAACAGATGTGAATAATACTGAGCCTGCTGGTCAAACTCGTTGCGGCGCTCCCAAGTGGCTCCGGAATCGGTCGTGCGGAAAATCCCGCCTTTTTTGTCAATGGATTCAATGATGGCGTAAACCATTTTCGAATCCTGTTGTGACATTGCCAGCCCAATCCGGCCCATCGGCGTGGTGGGCAGTCCCGATTTGAGTTTGTTCCAGGTTTCGCCGCCATCGGTTGATTTGTAAAGCGCGCTTTCCGGGCCGCCATGAATAATCGTATAGACATGCCGTCGCCGCTGGTGTGCCGCTGCATACAACACATCCGGATTTTGCCAGTCCTGCACCACATCACAAACCCCGGTGTTTTCGCTGATGGTCAGCGTGGCTTTCCAGGTTTTGCCGCCGTCGGTCGTTTTATACAAACCCCGGTCCCCGCCCGGCCCCCACAGCGGGCCTTCCGCCGCCACATAAACCGTGTTGGAGTTGCGCGGGTCAATCACAATTTTCCCGATATGTTCAGACTTCTTGAGTCCCATGTTTTTCCAGGACTTCCCTCCGTCATCAGACCGGTAAATGCCATCGCCATACCCAACGCTCCGCTGGTTGTTGTCTTCACCGGTTCCGACCCACACGGTGGCCGGATTTTTCGGGTCCAGTACAACAGTACCAATTGAATGGGAGCCTTCATTTTCAAAAACGGGCATCCAGGTGTTGCCGGAATTGGTGGTTTTCCAGACGCCTCCGGCAGCAGCGGCGACGTAATACTGCGAGCGGTCATTGGGATGTACGGCAAAATCAACCACCCGTCCCGATGTCAGGGCCGGGCCAATGGAACGGAGCTTGAGTCCGGCAAACGTTCCGGAAGACATAGGGTCAGCCGGTTTTTTTTCCTTCTCGTCGGTTTTTTCTTTGTTTTCCGGCGTCTCTTGCGGGTGAGCCTGAAGCAACCCGACATAAGGCGACGTGACAAACAGGAACAGCAGTACAAAATTGAGCAGTTTCAACAAGGGCCATCCTCCTTAAACTGATGAACATAAAGCCGGTTTGCGGGTTCCGGCAGGACTGTTTCAAAAATGGTCTGTGACGAGGTGGTTTATTCAGGGAAAGAAATTCGTGGAAAGGCAAGCTTAGGCGAAACCGGACGCGCTGGCAATCCGTCTTTCGGGTTTCCACCGTAAGACTGCAACAACTTGACTTTGCCTTTCCGCAACGTCACAAAATAGGCAGATCAACCCCGTTTTTTACAACTTTTGACCACTTTGACTGGACGTTGTGCGTTATAACCATCCAATCATTGAAACCGATTTGACTGAGGCTTCCCAATCTTTATGAAACACGTTCTTTTCCGTCTCCTTCTGATGCTCCTCTGCTGGAGCGCCGTTCTCAGCACTTCCGTCCAGGCTGAAGCCGTCAAAGCCGAACATGTTGACGCCGAACTGGTTTCCGAAGTCGAAACCATCCAACCGGGCAAGCCGTTTACGGTTGCCCTGCGGCTCAAACACGAGGAGCACTGGCACACCTACTGGCGCAACGCCGGCGATTCCGGGCTGGCCACCAAGATTGAATGGCAATTGCCCGCCGGATTCACTGCCGGGCCGATTCAGTGGCCGTTTCCCAAAACCATCACGCTGGCTGACCTGGTGAGCTACGGTTACGAAGGCGAGACGTTCCTGATGGTGCAAATCACGCCGCCGGCTTCGCTCAAGCCGGGAGCCTCGGTTGATTTGGCTGCCACCGCCAAATGGCTGATTTGTAAGGAAATCTGCCTTCCCGGACAGGCTGACGTGAAACTCAAACTGACCGTGGCCGATGGCGCGCCAAAACTTTCAAGCCAATGGGCGCAGGCTTTTTCCGATACGCGGGCCAAACTTCCGATTGCCAATGCCGACTGGAAACTGCAAGCCGCCATTCAAGGCGATAAAATGTTTCTGCGGGCAAACAAACCGGAGTGGTTCAAGGATGATTTGAAAAACGTCTACTTTTTTGCCGACAAAGGCATGGTCATCGAATCAGCCCCGCCGCAAACTCTAAAGAAAATCAGTGGCGGCTATGTGCTTGAAATGAAACGCTCGACAATTTCGCCGGACCTGCCAACCAGTCTGCAAGGTGTGCTGGTTTCGGATGAAGGCTGGCGCGGGCAGGGCACGGAACGGGCGCTGCAAGTGGATATACAGATTGAACCACTGGCCAAACTCGGCAATCTGGCTTCCACCACCGGAGCCGATACGGCAGCCCCCACGGCCCCTGCGGGCGAAGTCCAAAGTCTGTGGTTGGCCTTTGTCTTTGCCTTTATCGGTGGCCTGATTCTGAACCTCATGCCCTGTGTGCTGCCCGTAATTTCACTCAAGATTTTCGGTTTTGTGAAACAGGCTGAGGAAGGCCACGACAAAGCCTGGAAACACGGTTTAGCCTTTACCTTTGGAGTGCTGGCCTCATTTTGGGCACTGGCCGGGGCTTTGCTCATCCTGCGGGCAGGCGGGCAACAACTGGGCTGGGGCTTCCAGTTGCAATCACCCTATGTGCTGATTTTTCTTTCTTCCTTGCTCTTTATGCTGGGACTCAACCTGTTTGGCGTGTTTGAACTGACGGTGAGCGTTGGTGGCTCACAAAAAGGCGGCCTGACGGGTTCGTTTTTTGATGGAACGATTGCCACCCTGGTCGCCACGCCTTGTTCGGCCCCGTTTATGGGTTCGGCGCTTGGTTTTGCGATTGCCCAACCGGCTCTGATTTCCCTGACGGTCTTTACCATGCTGGCGCTGGGCATGGCTGCGCCGTACCTGATTCTGTCGGCTTCGCCGGGCCTCCTGAAATACGTTCCCAAACCCGGCACCTGGATGGAAGCCTTCAAACAGTCCATGGGGTTTCTCATGATGGGAACCGTCATCTGGTTGGTGTGGGTGTTTGGGCAGCAGAAAGGCGGCGCTGATGGAATTGCCGCGTTGCTGATGTCGTTTATTTTTCTGGGAATTGGCGGCTGGGCCTATGGACGTTGGGGTAATTTCATGATGCCGGCCCGGACCCGGTTGATTGCCAACATCGTGGCGGCCATTTTTGTGTTGGGCGGGGCCACCTTTGCAGTGGCCATGACCAAAGACCTGACACCGCCCAGTGCTTCCGGCACCAGCAAGGCCGGCGAAGGCATTGCCTGGGAACCCTTCTCACCCGAACGGCTGGCGGAGCTTCAGTCGCAAGGGAAACCGGTTTTTATTGATTTCACCGCCGCCTGGTGTTTGAGTTGTAAAGCCAATGAAAAAGTGGCGTTCACCTCAAAAGAAGTGCAGGACGAATTCAAAAAGCGCGGCATCGTGACACTCAAAGCCGACTGGACCAATCGTGATGAAGTCATTGCCAAAAAACTGGCTGAATTTGGCCGGACGAGCGTGCCGCTCTATGTGCTTTATGGCAAACAGGCCGGACAACCGCCGAAAATTCTGCCCGAAGTGATTACGCCCAGCATCGTGCTGGAGCAATTGCGGACAATCAATTGAACGTTCTGAGTTCCGCCTTCAGGCGGCTGTTTTGAGTCCAGCCTTGAGGTTGCCGGCTTGGTTTTTCCAAGATTTGGATGTGTTTGGATTGATAAAAGACAGCCGCCTGAAGGCGGAACTCAAAACAGCCGCCTGAAGGCGGAACTCAGAACTTATGCGCCTCCATTCCCTGCAACACGTTCCCTTTGAAGATTTAGCCGCCATTTCCGCTTGGACCGCCCGGCAGCACCACTCCGTTTCCGTGACCCACCTGTTTCACCACGAACCGCTTCCCCAGGTGACCGACTTTGATCTGCTGGTCGTCCTGGGCGGGCCGATGAACGTTTCCGACGAAGCCGAATTCCCGTGGCTCCGGGAGGAAAAACGCTTTATCGAAGAAGCCATTCAAGCTGAAAAGAAAATCCTGGGCATCTGCCTTGGTTCCCAATTGCTGGCGGATGTGCTGGGGGCACGGGTCTTCCGCAACGAACACAAGGAAATCGGCTGGTTTCCGGTCGAACTGACTCAAGCCGCGCAAACCGCTCCGCTCTTTGCTGATTTTCCGCCGGTCTTCACGCCGTTTCATTGGCATGGCGACACTTTTGACCTGCCTTCCGGTGCCACCCATATCGGACAAAGCCCAGCCTGTCGGCATCAGGCTTTTACCTATGGAAACAACGTGGTGGGGCTGCAATTTCATCTTGAATCCACACCCGTTGCCGTGGCCCGCATGATTGACCACGAGCGGGACGACATGACCCCCGGACCTTACGTCCAATCCGAAACTGAAATCCTGAACGCCGCCGAACACTTCGCACAGAGTCAAAATCTGTTATTTTCCTTGCTTGACCGTTTCTGTTGAGATTCAAAAGGAAAGAGATGAATGGAACGACGTACTTTTTTGCAATTTCTCACCGCGCTTGCCGTCAATGAGGGCATTGGGGTTGGCCCTGCGGTTATGGCTCAACCATTTGCAGGGCGGGAAGCCGACCATCCGGCGGTGCATGGCATGGTGGTGCTGGGAACCCACAAAATTTATCTTTCACACCTGCCGCTTTTTTCCTCGCCGGACCATGCTTCGCCGCACAATTATCAGGTGCTGCTGGAAGTTGAATTGAGTCAAAAAGGCGAAAACATCCTCAAAAACTACGTCAAGGACCGCTCCAAAACCCGCGCCACTCTCTATACTTTTGAGCCTGAAAAGTTTGTGCTTCCGTCCGTGCAGTTCGGTGGTCAAAGCGGCCCCCCGGTGCGGACGTTTCGCGGGAAGCTCTATCGCGGCCATTTCGAACGACAGGGAACTCCGATTGCCGACGAAGTCACCGTCAACGTGACGAAAGTCATTCACTTCCACCCTTTCGCCTCCAACGCAACGCGCCCGGAATCGTTGCAATACATTCTCTTCGGCAACGAGAAAGAGTGTTTTGCGGCGCACTACATTACCCGCCCGCCGGATTTTGACCACTTGGTTCCCGTCATGCTGCAAGGGGAAGACCTGACTTCCCAACAGCTTGCATCCGGCTTGCTGGCAACCTTCCCCAAATTGAAGGATACAGCTTCGGACCGGTTGCGCTACCGACAAACCCTGCCGGCCACCTGCGCTCCGCTCACCGCTCCGACCAACGTGTTTCCTGTCTCCTGCCAGGTTGGGGCGGATATTTACCTGGAAGAAAACGAGTTGGCGTCCTAAATCACAGTCTGGGAGTCTTGGGAGTCTTGGGAGTCTTGGGAAGTCTTGGGAGTCTTGGGAGTCTTGGGAGTCTGAAGAAGTAAACAGTGACACAATTTTTTCTTGTCACCTGTCACACCGGTCACTTGGTTTTGACTCCCAAGACTCCCAAGACTCCCAAGACTCCCAAGACTTTAATTTTGACCTTTGTAGGAAACAACAGCACTCTGCATCGGAGGCACCGGCTTCAGTTCGTTACGGGAAAACCCGGCGGCTTCGGCCATGTGGCGAAGCTCGGCAAACGTGTAAGCATCACCCGCCGGAGTCGAACCGAGCATGGTCAAACTGAAAGCCGCCGGTCCCGGAGGCGAAATGCGGTCGTCGTTGGGGACGAATTCAAGGGTGATGGCGCAGCCTCCCGGCTTGAGTGCAGTATGAACCTTCCGCAGCAGGGCTTCGCAAGTCGGAATATCAAAATGGTGCAGGAAATTGGTGAGCAGAATCACATCATAATCCGCACCAAAATCAGTCTCGAAGGCGCTGCCCGGCAAGGCCTGCCAGCGGTCGGTCACACCGCGCTGGGTGGCATTTTCACGGGCGACTTCCAGCACATTGGACCAATCGAGGGCAACCACTGCGGCCTGCGGAAAGGCTTGGGCAAAAGCGATTCCATACAAGCCATGTCCGGCGGCAATGTCCAGAACCTTCATGTGGTTCGGAACCGTGGCCGGGTCAAGCAACGTGGGCAGGACCTTGGAAGGCATTTCCATCATTGGCATCATGCCACGGGCGAACCGGACCCAAACCGGATTTTCCGGTGCAATTGCGCCTTCATCCGGTAAGGTGGTTCCACCCCGACGTACGTTTTCGGCCAAATCGTTGAAACCGGCGGTCAGCATCGGAGCCAGCATAAATTCAATTGCACCGCCCACATAAGCCGGTGAGTGACGGTTGAGAAAAATGGCGGAGTCCTGCGTCAATCCATAGACTCCGTCGGTTTTGGTCAAAAACCCAAGAATGGTCAGGTAATCGCATAAAATTCGAATCCCCCGTTCAGAGGCAGCGCACCGCTCGGTTATCAGTGCCGATGTGGTTTTACCTTCGGCGATGGCGGTAAAAACTTCCAGTTCCACTGCCGCCTTCAGTGCGGCAGTCCGCTGATAGGCGTTGATGGTTTCAAAAAAAAGCTGGGGGGAGGGGGATGGTGGTTGGTTTTGCATAAAGGCTCCAAGTTTGGTATAGGTTCCGGGGTGCAGGGCTTGGAATGGTTCCAAATCCTTTCTGCCGGAGGCTGTTATGATTCCGCTCCGAGACAATATCCCGTCACGAACGTTTCCTTTTGTTACCGTCACATTGATTGTCATCAACGTGTTGGCATTTATTTTCGAGCTCATGCTGGGTCCCAAGCTGAACGGCTTCCTGCGGGAGTTCGCGGTGGTGCCCAGGCATTTTTTCAGTGATTACTACATTACTGCCTCAGGTGGATTGCGTCACATCGGGTTGGCGGATTTAATTTTGCCACTTTTTACCTCGATGTTTTTGCATGGCGGCTGGGCGCATGTGATTGGGAACATGCTCTATCTGTGGATTTTCGGCGATAATGTCGAAGACCGCATGGGCCACGTCAAATACCTCTTTTTCTATCTTTTGTGTGGAATGGCTGCCTCCGGAGCCCATATTCTGACCAATCAGGAGTCGCGGGTACCGTCCCTTGGGGCAAGCGGTGCGATTGCCGGCGTGCTGGGAGCCTACTTGATTTTGTACCCCAAGGCACGCGTCCTGGTTGTGCTGCCACTCTTCATTTTTTGGCAGATTATCGAGGTTCCGGCCTTCTTTTTCCTGGGATTCTGGATTGTGCAACAGTTCATTTACGGGGTTGGCAGCCTTTCGGAGTCGGCCCAAACCGGCGGGGTCGCTTGGTGGGCGCATATCGGCGGATTTGCGGCTGGACTGTTGATGGTCAAATTGCTGGCCCGCCCGGAACGCCGGGTCCTGCCCGAAGTCTGGGACCCGGATGAATACCGCTACCGCTGAAAAATCGGGTTCAGGGTTCAGGGTCTTTTTAATTGAGAATTGAGAATTGAGAATTGACAATTAAAACCCATCCGGAATATCAAATTTTCTGGTATTCGAAAACCCCGAACCCTGAACCCTGAACCCTGAACCCTAGACCCTAGACCCTAGACCCTAGACCCTCAACCCTGAACCCTCATGTCTTCCATTCGCCTTTTTCTTTTTGACCTGGACGGAACCCTGATTGATTCCCGCCACGATATTATGACCGGTCTCAACTCCATGCTGGTCGAACTTGACCTGGAGCCGTTTCCCATCGCGGATGTAACCCGCTTTATTGGTGATGGAGCCCGCAAACTGGTCGAACGGGGCCTGCGGGCGCGATTGGCCGAGCCTCCCACCGAATCCGAAATTGACCAAGGGCTGGAAATTTTCAAAAAGCATTACGGACGACACCTGCTGGATACAACGGTGCCCTACCCAAATGTAGTGCGGACACTGGAACATTTCTCCCATCTGCAACTGGGAGTTGTCACCAACAAACCCTACGGTTTTTCCAAAACCATTCTGGATGGGCTGAATCTGACCCGGTTTTTTTCCGCCATTATTGGCGGCGATTCGGCTCCGGAACGAAAACCCCATCCGGCACCGGTGCTGGCGGCCCTTTCACACTGCGAGGTTGCAGCATCTGAGGCCGTCATGGTGGGGGACAGTTCCCACGACGTTCGGGCTGGGAAGGCTGCCGGAACTCTGACCTGTGGGGTGACTTACGGATTGCGTTCACGGCAGGAACTGGTTGAAATCGGCGCGGACCTGATTGTGGATGATATGGCCGAACTGATTGACTTATTCAAAACAGGACTGAGGACTGAGGACTGAGGACTGAGGACTGAGTGTTGCGTTGAAGATGAACAACAGAAAAGAGACATTGGCCCAGCCTTGGGCTTGAGTACAACACTCAGTCCTCAGTCCTCAGTCCTCAGTCCTCAGTCCTGTTTTAAGAAGGGTTTTCTTTGGAAATCCGCACCACCACAAAAACCGCCAGCAAAATTCCCAGAACCCCTCCCAGAATCAAGCCGGTCACCAAACCGACCAGCGCGCCGCAAAAAGCCACAAAAAAGGCTACGAAAACAGCCAGGCCGGGGTCGCTTCGGTTGGTTGCCACAAAGTAAGCAAAATGAATGACGTAGCCGAGCACGGTGCCTGCCACCGTGCCGCCCGCCAGACCGCCTCCGCCAAAACAGACAAGGATGCTCACCCGCGAAAGGGCATAGACCCAGTTTTCAAAGCGTTCCCGGCGGGTGGACACTCTTCCTGGCGGAAACGGCTGGGGAGGATTCTGAAAGGGTGGTGTGGACATGGCAGGTTATTCGGGTTCAGCACGTTGAGGATTGACCGAAAGATTTGCATGGAACAATTCAACTGTTTCTTCCGGAGTTGTTGAAATGATGGTCTGCGTTTCCGCATTTTGCTCGCAGGTATCTCCGACATAGAGCTTGGAAAGCCTGGTTATCAGGGTTTGGGAATGAATTTCAGCCGTCGGGGTATCGTCCGAATTTAACCGAACTGATTCCTTCTGCAATATTTCCGGAGGCAGTTCAGTTTGAATCCGACGTAAGAATTCAGCGACCTCCTTGGCCGAAGGACGGGTTAGCGGTTTTTTCCCAAGCATGGACAGAATCAGCTCTTCAACCAATGCGGGGGCTTCAGCCTGAAACGCACGAATGGGCGGCGGTGCCTGATTGAGGTGCATCAAAATCACCTCAACCACATTGTTTTGCGGAGAATGAAAGGGTAACCGGCCACAGACCATTTCATAAAACATGATTCCCAGGCTGTAGACATCCGAGCGGTCCCCGTAATCTTTCCCGCTCAACCGTTCCGGGGCAATGTAGGAAGGCGTTCCGACAATCGTTCCGGTGCGGGTCAGGTTCTCATCAAAGTTGCCCGAATCGCCGCTGACCAGCTTGGCCAGTCCGAAATCAACCACTTTGACAATTTCGCCTTCATCCGATTGGTGGAGAAAAATATTATCCGGTTTAATGTCGCGGTGAATGATACTCAAGGCATGGGCCGCAGCCAGGGCGTCACAGACCGGCAACAAAATCTCAATCATCCGTTGCAGTGAAAACCCTCTGCCCAGGCGCATTTCATCCGCCAGCGTATACCCTTCCAGCAACTCCATGACCAGATAGGCAATGCCCTCCTGTGAAATACCCGAATCAAGAATCGCAATGGCATTCGGGTGCCGCAGCCGGGCGGCGGAAATTCCTTCGCGGCGGAATCGTTCGACGGCATCGGCGGAATCATTTCCTTGTGCCGGACGAAAGACTTTGACGGCAATCGGGCGCTCCAAAACAAGTTGGGTACCCCGGAAAACCACTCCGAACCCGCCCGACCCGATTTTTTCCTCCAACCGGTACTTGCCGTCCAGCACGGTGCCGGGCAAGGCTTCGGCGAGGGCTGAAAAAATCCGGTCCGCTTGTTTTTGCGAGGCTTCAAGCTGGCTGATTTTTTGGTCCAGTTCCTTGTTTTTGCGCTCGACCTCGCTTTTACGGGCCTCGGTTTCGCGTTGTGCTTCCTGGAGTCGGTCCACGGCCTGGACCAGTTCCTTGGTGCGTTTGGCGACTTTGGCTTCCAGCTTTCGGGTTTGCATCTTCCAACGGTACAATCGCCACTGCATGCTTCCCACCAGACTGCCCAGTCCGACCAGAATCAACCCTGCGTAAGCCCAACCGGTGCGCCACCAGGGCGGAACAATCGTCAGATGGAAATTCAACCTGGCCACGTCCCAGGCTCCATCAGCCAGCCCGGTGCGAACCTGCAAGACATATTCCCCCGGAGGCAACTGATTAAAGGTCACCTGATGGGCAGCCGCTCCAATCCAGGCGGTATTGAGACCTTCCATCCGGTATTGGTACAGGGTTCTTTCCGGGGCCGTAAAATCAAGGGCGGCAAATTCAAAGGTGACGGTGTTGTCAAAATAGGGGAGGTGCAACGCCGTCACGCCTGGGAGCGGGGTTTTCAGTCGTACCGGACGGTCATGCACCCGCAGGTCCGTCAGCACCACTGGCGGCAGGGAAATGTCACTCTTCATCTGTTCCGGAAAAAAGATATTAAAACCGTTGACTCCGCCAAAGAACATCTCACCGGAACGGCTCTGATAGCCGGACCCCCGGTTGAATTCCTGGCTCTGCAACCCGTCTCTGGTCGAATAGAGTTTGATGGTGCGCGGGTTTTCCGTATAGCGCATGAGCCCGTTGTCGCTGCTGAACCAGAGTGCTCCGTCGGCAGCCTCCAGCACACAGTACACATTGTGATGGGGCACCAGTTCATTGTTTTCCCGGATTTGCTCAAAGACAGTGGACTTCCGGTTGCGCAGCACATGAATTCCGCCGCCTTTGGTCGTCACCCAGAATTGGCCTTTCCGGTCTTCGTAAATACAGGTCACAAAATTGTCCCGCAACCCGTTCGGATTGTCGGCTGTCACATGATGCCAGGTGAGAAATTCTCCCTGTTGCGGGTCAAAGACCAGTACGCCGCTTTCAGCCAGTCCAATCCAGAGCAACCCGGCAGAATCCTCCATCAGTGTCTGGATGGTCAGGTCAAGGTTTTGGGCCCCCTCTCTGACTTCAGCCGGCAGCGGGAAAAAGGTGGTTTTTCCGGTTTCCGGGTCCAGCCGCCAAAGCTGATTTCCCCAACCACTCCATATGTTTCCCGCCCGGTCCTCCAACAAACGCCAGACCCAGAAAAACCGGTTTTTCAATTCCTGCGTGTCGGATGAGAATGGATGTTGTTCGATAAAACGCTCATGTTGCGCGTCAAACCGCCATAATCCTTCGGCTCCGCCCACCCACAGCCGGCCTTTTCGGTCTTCGAGCACTGAAAGCATGTGCGTATCGTTCAAATGATGTGGGTCATTCTGACGGTGGCCATAGGCTTGCCATTGATTGGTGCGCCGGTTCCAGCGGTTCAGACCGCCGAATTGCGTGGCCACCCAGAGGTCGCCGGTTATGCTTTCGCACATGCCCCGGACCAGATTGTGGTTGAGTTGATTGGTTTTTCCCGGTTCACTGCGAATGTGGGCAAACTTCCGTTTCTTGGGGGCATATTTGAAAAGACCCTCGGTCGACGTGCCAATCCACAAAACCCCCGTGCGGTCCTGGAACAGGGTTTGGACCAGCCAGTAAGCCGACCGTTCAACCTGAAGGCCGCCAAAGACCCATCGGAATGCCCCGGTTTGGGGATGATAAAAAATCAGCCCGTTGGGCGGTTTCATCTGACACCACAGAACCCCCTCCGGGTCAATTGCCATTTTGGCAATAGCCAGTTTGGGCCACGATACCTGTCCATCAAACCGGATGGGTGTCCAGCTTGTGGTTGACGGGGCAAAAGTGAAAAGGCCGACGGAGGTTGCCACCCACAGGTTTCCGGCAGGGTCCGGTTGAATCTGGTGGACCATTGTGGTTGGGCCGGATTCGATGGGAATTGGGTAACGGGTTGGGTGCTGGCGCTGCGGGTCGAGGCTGTAGAGGCAGTCAAACAGCCCAAACCATAATCCTCCCCGACGGTCTTCGCAGAGCGTGGCATTGGTGTGCTTCAGCCGTTCCAGGTTACCAGTGGGTTGGAACACCGTGCTGAAAGTTCGGGTGGTCGCATCAAACCGGCAGAGCCCCAGACTGGTTCCCACCCACAACACACCGCGTTGGTCAACCAGCAACCCGGAAACTTCATTCGAAACCAGACTGTCGGAACGCCCTGGAACATTTTGATAGACCGTGATGTGTTCCGTCACCCGGTCCAGACAGCCGAGTCCTTTGTAGGTGCCAAACCAGATATTGCCGTCCCGGTCCTCGCACAGTGCCAGAATCCTTTGGTTCAGCAGGGTATGCGGGCTGCTCTGCTTATAAACAAATTTCTTAAAGGTAAACCCGTCGTAGCAGTTGATGCCGTCTTCGGTTCCAATCCAGAGGAACCCGAAATGGTCCTGAAAAATCGTGGTGATGGAGTTGTTGGAAAGGCCCTGTTCGTTGGTAAACCGGTCAAAGGAAAGCCGGGTCACCAGCCGGTCCAAAATAGGGTCCGGTGCAGTGGTGGTGGCACTTTGAGCCTCAATCGGTCTTGTCATCCAGAGGAGGGCCATTATCCCCAGGATGGTTCTTGTAACCCAGTGCATGAGCCGGCCTCTGCTTGTGTGAAAATGAAAGAAAGGAAATCAGATGCCCTATTCTAAATCATTTCACAAAAGATTGACTCGCCATGAGTGGTCTTTTTTGGCTGCGCGGTGAAAAAAGCGTCACTGCCGGGTGGTCCCCACCGCCGGGGCAGGTTGCTGGAACCAGACTTCGTGATGCACCACAAACGGTTCCAGTTTGAGCAGATATTCGGGGTCTTTCGGCAAGTGATGCGTTTTCTCGTAGTCTTCGCCGGCAAACCGCTTGATGGCATCAATGGATCCCCAAAAGGAAATCACTGTGAATTCAGTGGTTTGCCCTTCATCCCGGCGAAACGACTGCACGCCAAGATTGCCCGGAATGGCCAGGATTTTTTTGATGCCCGCTTCATATAAATATTTTTCGTACTCGTCGGCTTTCGTTTTGAGCGTGGAACCATGCCAGACACGGGCAATGACTTTGGTGGCCGATGCCTGTCCGGCAGGCTTTGCCGCCGAAGTTGCCGGTTTTTCCTGGGCCAGAATTGCGGGTACGCTTCCAGAGCAAAGCCATACCAGGCTGATGACGGCTGTCAGTAACACTTTGACCATAAGCTTCACCTGTGCAGAACAGAAAGGGCAGGAGGTTCGGATGGTTCAACACTTTGGGCAATTTCCGGCGTGTCCGTCAACTGAAATTCCCTTCGCCAGCCAAGTTGGGTGGCATGAGACCGGGAAACAGTGATAAAGAACCGCCAAAGAATTGAGAATTGAGAATTGAGAATTGAGAATTGAGAATTTGTAATCCATTAGATGAAAAACCACCTCAGAAGAGAGCCAATCCACTCTTGTTTTCTGTTTATTCTCAATTCTCAATTCTCAATTCTCAATTCTCAATTCTCTTCGCGGAACTCACAACATCATGCCCAAACGTACCGACATCCACAAAATTCTGATTATTGGTTCCGGGCCGATTGTCATCGGTCAGGCGTGTGAATTTGACTATTCCGGCACGCAGGCGTGCAAGGCACTCCGGGCGGAAGGCTTTGACGTGGTGCTGGTCAATTCGAATCCGGCCACGATTATGACGGACCCCGAACTGGCCGACCGGACCTATATCGAACCACTCACGGTTGAAGCCCTGGAATCCGTCATCGAACGCGAGCGCCCCGACGCCTTGCTCCCGACCGTGGGCGGGCAGACCGCTCTCAACTTGGCGGTTGCCCTGGCCGAAAAAGGAGTCCTGGAAAAATTTTCCGTCACCCTCATCGGTGCCAATATTGAATCCATTCATTTGGCGGAAAACCGGCGGCTGTTCAAACGGGCCATGGAGGAAATCGGTCTGGAAATGCCCAAAGCCGCGTTTGTCCGTTCATTGGATGAAGCCGTGGCGGCGGCGCAGGAAATCGGCTATCCGGCGATTGTCCGGCCCAGTTTTACGCTGGGCGGCGCGGGTGGCGGCGTGGCCTACAACGGTGAGGAATATCAGCAGATTGTTGCCCGTGGCCTGGCGCTCAGTCCGATTCACGAAGTCCAGGTGGAGGAATCCATTCTCGGCTGGAAAGAATATGAACTCGAAGTCATGCGCGACCGGGCGGACAACATCGTCATCATCTGTTCGATTGAAAACTTTGACCCGATGGGGATTCACACGGGCGACTCGATTACGGTTGCCCCGGCCCAGACCCTGACCGATTTGGAATACCAGACGTTGCGCAATGCCTCACTCAAAATCATCCGCAAAATCGGAGTTGAAACCGGCGGCTCCAACATACAGTTTGCCGTCAACCCGCGCGACGGCGGGCTGCGGGTGATTGAAATGAATCCACGGGTGTCGCGCTCTTCGGCGCTGGCCTCGAAAGCGACCGGCTTCCCGATTGCCAAAATTGCCGCCAAGCTCGCGGTTGGATACACGCTGGACGAAATCCCCAACGACATCACAAAAAAGACCCCGGCCTGTTTTGAACCGACGCTGGATTATGTGGTGGTTAAAATTCCGAAATGGGCTTTTGAAAAATTCCAGGCTGCCGAGGCCGTGCTGGGCACGCAAATGAAGTCGGTTGGCGAAGCGATGGCGATTGGCCGCACTTTTAAGGAAGCCTTTCTGAAAGCAATCCGCTCGCTGGAAACCGGCCCCGGCAAGTCAGCCGAGGACACGGACGAAGCCTCCCTGCGCAAGCACCTGATGACGCCCAATCCGTACCGGGTCACCTATTTGCAGCATGCCCTCGATTTGGGCTGGTCGTGCGAGGCGCTTTATCAACTGACGGCGATTGACCCCTGGTTCCTGCAACAACTCAAGGAAATTTCCGACGAACGCAAGGCCCTGGCCAAACAAACCCTGGCCACCATGACGGACGAAACCCTCCGCCACGCCAAACAGTCCGGCTTTTCGGATGCGGGCCTGGGCAGCCTGCTCAACTGCACGGAAGCCGATGTACGAACCCGGCGGCACAAAGCCGGCATCCGTCCGGTGTACAAACGGGTGGACACCTGCGCCGCCGAGTTTGAATCGTTCACGCCGTATCTCTATTCGACCTATGACGAGGAATGCGAAGCCGTCCCAACCGACCGACCGAAAATCATGGTGCTTGGCAGCGGGCCAAACCGCATCGGGCAGGGCATCGAATTTGACTATTGCTGCTGCCATGCCAGCTTTGCTCTCAAAGGGGCAAACTATGAAACCATCATGGTCAACTGCAACCCGGAGACGGTTTCGACCGATTACGATACCTCCGACCGGCTGTATTTTGAACCGGTGACTTTTGAAGATGTGATGCACATCGTCGAACTCGAAAAACCAACCGGCGTCATTGTTCAGTTTGGCGGGCAAACCCCGCTCAATCTGGCCCGGCGGCTCCATGAAGCAGGCGTGCCCATCATCGGCACGTCTCCCGATTCGATTGACTTGGCTGAAGACCGCGACCGCTTTGGGAAACTGCTGGCTGATTTGAATATTCCTCAACCGCACAACGCCACCGCGCTTTCGATTGAGGAAGCCTGTCAGATTGCCAGCCGGATTGGCTATCCGGTGCTGGTGCGTCCGAGCTACGTGCTGGGCGGGCGGGCCATGATGATTGCCTACGACCAGACCGGGCTGGAACAGTATGTCGCCGAAGCCGTCCAGGTTTCCCCCGGTCGTCCGGTTTTGATTGACCGGTTTCTGGAATCTGCGGTTGAGGTTGACGTGGATGCCCTCTGTGACGGCGAAAAGGTTTGCATTGCCGGGATTCAGGAGCATATTGAAGAAGCCGGGATTCATTCAGGCGACAGTTCAAGCGTGCTGCCGACGTATATGATTGAACCCTGGCACCTGGACCTCATGCGGCGCTACACGAAACAATTGGCCAAAGCCTTGAACGTGGTCGGCCTGATGAACATCCAGTTCGCCGTCAAGGACGATACGGTGTATGTGCTGGAGGTCAACCCGCGTGCCTCCCGCACGGTGCCGTTTGTGAGCAAGGCGACGGGCGTGCCGCTGGCCAAAATTGCGGCCCTGCTCATGGTTGGGCGCAAGCTCGACGAGTTCAACCTGCCGCCCGTGTTGTCCGTCAACCGGTTCTATATCAAAGCGCCTGTGTTCCCCTTCCTGCGCTTTCCCGGCGTGGACCCGGTGCTGGGGCCGGAAATGCGTTCCATCGGCGAAGTCATGGGGGTGGCCGACGGGTTTGGCCTGGCTTATCTGAAAGCCCAGTTTGGCGCGGGGACGAAACTCCCCAAGAGCGGAACCGTGTTCCTCAGCATCAACGACCGCGACAAACCGAATGCGCTGAAGGTGGCGCAACGGCTGCATACCTTGGGCTTCAAGCTGGTGGCAACCGGCGGCACCCAGCGCCTGCTGGCCGAACGCGGCCTGCCGGTGGAAATGGTCTATAAAGTCAACGAAGGCCGTCCGAACATCGTGGATTTGATTCGCAGCCGCAAGGTGGATTTAATCGTCAATACGCCGCTGGGGAAAACCTCGCACTTTGACGAAAAGGCCATCCGCAGCGCCGCGATGCAATATGACATCCCTTGTATCACCACCATCACCGGAGCCGTGGCTGTGACCAGTGCCATTCAGGCGCTACAGAACGAAGCAGCGGATGTGCAATGCCTCCAGGAATTCCATCGCACGGCGTTTGCCGGAAATTGAACCTCGACGACGGTTTGATTAAAACCGCGAAACACGCGAACGACGCGAAAAAAATAAAAAGACTGGAGCACGAGCGGGACGCTTGCGCTCCAGTCCTTGAACCAGTCCTCAGTCCTCAGACCTCAGTCCTCAGTCCTGCTTTCATGCTCCCGGCAGTTCAATCCGGAATTCGGTGGGTGAAATCGTCAGTTTTGGCTCCCGCCCGGTAAAGCGGAGGATTTCCCGGCGAATCAGCGGCAGAGCGCCCCGCACGGTTTTCAGTCCATAGGCGTCGTTGAGGAAGAAACTTTTCAGGCGCGGATTGTTGGGAATGCTCACCCCGTAGCTTTCCACGGTCGGGCGCTGCCAGCCTTTGGTAATGGCCGGGTTGGCGATTTCAATCCGCCGGTCAAAAACCAGCACCCGCACCCAGTCTTCGCGGGCACCGTAGTCGCGGTGAACCAGAGCATTGGTCAGGGCTTCCCAGATGGCTTTGCGCGGATAGAGCGCCCGCCGTTCAGCCACGCCCCGATTGGCGACAATCCGTTGCGGAAGTGTTTCACACAAATCCACATACCGGTTGACAAAGCTTTCCGTCCGCTCATAGAGGTTTCCCAGATTGCCGACAAAAATGGTCTGTTCCACCAACGGAGCCGTCACGCTGTCACCTGAAAACCTTGAAGCCACCACCCGGCTGCGCGGCAGCGTCTGTTCGAGTGCTTTGCTCTTTCCAAACAGCAGCAACCCGCTCATGGTCGGTGTGTAATCTTTCCCCTGATACACGGCCAACTGCATATCCTGCATGACACGGGCCGTAGGGAACCCATCGGGCAGCTTGACCATGCCGTCATAGAGTGCCCGCACGTACCCCCACACCAATCCTTCATCAATATCGTCAAAAGCAGCATCAAACCAGGGAATCTGCTCAAATCCGGCAGGTTTATAACGGTGAAAGAGTTCGGCCACTTCATCCGGTTCGGCTTCGCGCTTGATGGAACCGACCCGGATGTAAAATCGCTGGTCCCGCATCCGGTGCGGTGCGCGCCGGTCATCACATTCCAGCACCAGAATCCGGCGTCCGTTGTCAAACGCCACTTTGTTCATGAACGGATGAACCGGTGGCAGGATTTCGTGGGCGCAGATTTCACGCAGTTCCTCTTCCACTCGGTCGGCATTATCAAGCCCTTCCACCCGGCAGGTATCGCTCACGCCAAAAAAGATGGCACCGCCGCCGGAATTGGCCATGGCGCAAATTTCCATGGCGATTTTGTCAGGGTTGCTCAACCGGATTTTGAATTCAACTTCGCTGTCCTCCCCGCCGCGAATCAAATCCAGCACCTCGCGCCGGTCCAGCGTGTGGTAATTGTCGCGCGTCACCATATGTTCATACAGTGCGCGTTCCGTCTGCGGCTCAAAGCGGGAGGAGGGCAACCAACGGACCTTTTTCTTTCCCATATAAACTTTTGTTTGGTCGGTCGTGGGTTATGGATTGTGGGTTGTCAAATTTCCTGAAGTGAAGCACGTTCATTACAACTCACAGCCCACAACTCACGACCCACAACTTTGCACCATCAAGGAAATTCGATTTTGGGCAAAGTGATGCGGGGCAAGGTGATTTTGGGCATCACTGCCGTCAGGGGCACGTCGCCCGTCAGTTTTTTCTTGATATGACGCTTAAAAATAAAAACCGAAACATCAAATTCGGTGTCAACCTGATATTTCAATTCAATGCCGTCCAAAACTCCCTGGACGCCAACTTCGGGTAAAACCGTTAAATCAACCGTCACCGGAAACACCAGCAGGGCTGCTCCGTTTGCCGGCAGCTTGATTTGTGGTTTGTATTTGCCGTTACCGCTCGGCACATCGTTCAGCTTGATTCGGTAGGTCAGGTTCGAAACCGTCAAATCGGAAAACGGGTTTTTCAATTCCACGGTCACAGCCAAATCAGCCGTCGTCAAATGGATTTTTTCAAGCTGGATGCTTTTGACATGCAGTTCCGGTTCCGGTGTTTCGGATTTGTTTTTTTCCGCCTTGGGCTCAGATTTGGCCGGTGCCTGCGGGCGGAAAATAGTCCGCAGCCCTGCCAACGGGCGGGGCCGCCTGGGTGGTTCTTCGGTTTGTGCCGATACCGGAGCACTTCCCCAACCCCACAGGAAGCTTACTCCAACCAGAAGGAAAGCGCGCATCATTGGTTGAATCATACTGCTCAAGCCGCCTTTCACAACCGCTGTTGCCCATTTATACCACGCAGGCTGTGTTCTTGCGTTGCTGATGTCCGGGTGACCGTCACGAATTTTGGAAAATAATACCGAAAAAAGAAAACAGACCGCACTGGCTGTTTCCGTGATGCTGAACCCAAGGGGCAGCCTGGAAAAGCAGGGCGGTCAGTTTTGGTTCCGGATTCGGGTGCGTTATTTGTCTTTACCCAGAAAGTTATTGGAGACCTGCTGGGCAATCGAGTTTTTCAGGTCTTCGGCAGCGCGGGCAAGCAACTTGGCTGCCACGGCTGAGGTTGAAGTAGCCTGCCCCAACGTGACGCAGGTTTCCAGAATGGACAGGGTTTGCCGATTGACAGGCACGGTCAAAACCTGAGACGGGCGACCCCGACGGCTGACTTTGACGGCTTTTTCTTCGACCGGTTCCGGAGCCGGGGCCGGGGTGACTTCGGGAGCGGCAGCGCTGGCAGCTTTACGACCACGTGGTGGCATGTGACTTCCTCCTCAAGGAAAAAATTGATTGATTTTGAAGCAATGAATTGATTTCAGCCAACGGTATTGCCGCTGGCATTTGCTTGAAATACTGATTCCCGGAAATTCATTCCTCAAAGAATTTGCAGAAATGAAATATAGACACCAGCCGGAGAATCAAAAAAAAACGCTTGGAAAAAGAAATTTGGGCAAATACCTGTGGTTTTTGCCGCTGGATTGATGGCGCGGGAAGTCTAAACGGTGGCCACTATACTGACGAATCAATGAAAAGGCAATTGGAAATTCAAATTTTTGGAGGCAGGTATATTCTCAAACAAGGAAAAGAAAATCACCTTGTGAATGAGGCTTTTGGCAGGTCAAATGTTAGGCAAAAGTCGCATGAAATCAGGCTTTTTTGATGCTACCGGAGCAAGCTGGTCAAGCCATGAAAAACAATCTGAAAAGTAAATTCAAAGGGCTTTTCAACCCTTTGCCCAAACATAAAAAGACGGGGGTTTCAGGCTCTTTATTTGATGACCGGAAACTGTGGCGGAACCACTTGGGCACCGGGACCGGCCTTCAAATGGCGTTCCACTTTCCCTTTGTAGACAGCCAGACAGCGACGACACCGGTACAGGGCTTCTCCTGGGCCAAGCTGGGCCATGGTTTCCACCGGAGCGGTCAACCATTCCTTGATTTGGCCGTTGCAGACCTGTTCTTTGCCTTTTTCATCCGTCCGTTTGACGGTGCAATTAAAATGCAGTGAGTTTTTGAATTCGTGAAAGGACATATTTAGGGTTCAAGGTTCGGGGTTCAGGGTTCAGGGTTCAGGGTTCAGGGTTCAGGGAATTGAACCTGAGAAAACGAAGGCTTTCAAGCTCCGGTCTTGTTCTCATTCGATTTTTAATGATACTTGCATCGGCTGGCAACAAACAGACTTGAAAGAATTCTCAATTCTCAATTCGAACTTCAATTATGCGTATTCCAACTGACCCGCCCCGCTTCACTGACCTGATTTCCACCTTGCAGCGCCATACACTGGCCCCGGCAATTGTTTTTTTGACCAGCCGGCGGGCCTGCGATGAAGCAGTGGAATCCTTTCGGGGGGCCCACACCGCCGACATTGGGCGGGAGCGGCAACAACAAATCGAGGCCATCATTGACCGGTTTGACGATGAAGCCCCGTTTATCCGGCAGCATCGCCACTATCCCATGTTGGTCCGCAAAGGCGTCGGAGCCCATCACGCGGGCCATCTGCCGGCCTGGAAGCATGTGGTGGAGAAAACCATGGCGGCAGGACTGCTCAATGCCGTATTTGCCACCTCGACCCTGGCTGCCGGAATTGATATGCCGGCCCGGTCAGTGGTGATTACGGCCTCAAGCCTGCGCTCGGACGAAGGCCACCGGGACATCAAATCATTTGAACTCTCGCAAATGACCGGGCGGGCAGGTCGGCGCGGCAAGGACAAAGTCGGTTTTGCCGTCTTTATTCCAGGACCTTTCCAGGACATGGATGTGATTCGGGAAAAACTCCTGCTGCCGCCCGAACCGATTGAAAGCAGCTTTCAGGCCAACTATACGATGGTCCTCAACTTGCTCCAGGTCCAGACACCGGAGGCAGCCCGCGAATTGGTCGAACGAAGCTTTCGCCATTTTCAAAACCTGAAATCCGCCGACCGGTCACGTGCCCGCCTCGAACGAGTCAAAAAACTGGTTGCAGACGACGCCCAAAGCTGCCCCGCCGGCAACCGGGCGCTGACTTTCCCTAAATACACGGAGCTTTCGCGCAGTGCAGTGCGCATTCAAAAGAGCCTGAGGTCGCTCCAAAAACGGAAGGCCAAAGATTCATTGGTGCCTGACCCGGAATGGGAAACCGTCATGGCCGAAGGCATCGCCACGACCCAAACCGAACTGACAGCCGTGCAAACCAAGCTTGCTACCTTGCCGTGCGAAACCTGTTCCCAGGTGAAACAGTGCGGGGCAGCGGCGACTGAAAACAGCAAGCTTCAGGGCGAATTGCGCAGCCTCGAAGGCCGCATGCATGAATTGGAAAACGGGCTCTGGTCGCGGTTTGAAGACTGCGTGGCGATTTTGCAGCATTTCGACTATCTGACCGAAAGCTGGCAACCAACCCTGCAAGGTACCTGGGCGGCACGGCTCCGGGTTGAAAATACGCTGTTTATTGCGGAACTGCTGCGCGAAGGTTTGTTTGATGTGCCGACCGGTCGCACGCTGGCCGCCATTTGCGGAGCCCTGGCTGCTGAAGAACGGGAATTTCCGACTGTTCCCGGCAAAAACGAGGATTTCGTCAAGCCCTTAAAGCAGGCGATGAAAATTGCCCGCCATATTGCTGCCATTCAGGAACAGCATTATGTCTTTTGTCCAATGTTTATTGACCCGGATGCCGGACGGTTGCTGTGGGCCTGGGCTGACGGAAAACTTGAATGGCCGGGCCTGCTGGACCGAACCGATGCGAGTGAAGGCGATATTGTCCGCCTGATATTGCGCACGGCGGATTTACTCAGCCAACTGACCGGACTTTCCGATACCCATCCGGAGGTTGCTGCTCGTGCCCGCGAAGCCATGCGCCTGATTCGGCGGGCTCCAGTTGAAGATTAATCGGGTTTGGGGTTCAGGGTTCAGGGTTCAGGGTTCAGGGTCTTCAAAGATGTGAATGTTGAGGTGAAATATTTCAAACCATGTTCAAATTCCCAGGATTTTCAGACCCTGAACCCTGAACCCTGAACCCCGAACCGTTTTCCTGCCGCATGCTCAATGTTTGACAGACTGGGAACTGAGCGCGCTGCTTTCCATTCCGACCACGGCAGTTGTTTTAGGCAGCACGATATGAAAACAGCTTCCTTTTCCCAGCCCTTCAGACTCGGCCCAAATCCGCCCGCCATGAGTTTCCACATAATGTTTGACCAGGGCGAGCCCCAATCCGGTTCCACGGGCGGAAAACTCAAACCGTCCGGAGGTATGAGTGGAAGCATCGGGGGTGGTGTAAAACAGTTCGAAAATCTGGTTCAGTTCGGTGGCTTCAATGCCGATTCCGGAATCCTGCACCGTGATGTGAACGGTTTCCTCCTCCGGGATGACGGCAATGGCAATGGTTCCCCCGTCATAAGTGAATTTGATGGCGTTTTGAATCAGGTTGAGCAAAACCAGATGAATTTTTTCCCGGTCCACCGTGACGAGCAGCGTCTCCGGTCCGGTCACGGTGATGGTTTGCCCGCGCTGTCGGCTAAAGGTGGACATTTCCTCCAGCACCTCCTGAATCACCTGAGGGAAATCGGTGGCCGTCGGACGCAACTGCATTTTCCCTTCGTTGATTTTGAGCATTTCCAGAATATCGTTGAAGGTGGTGACCATGCGTTCAACCATCCGCCGGACCGAACCCAGTGACTGCTGCTGGACCGGGTTGAGGTCGCCCAAAAAACCGGCAGTCAGAGCCTCGGTATACCCTTTGATGACAGTCAAGGGCGTGCGCATCTCGTGCGAGGTCACGAGCAGAAAATTGGTTTTCATCTGATTGAGTCGCTGAAGAGTGCTGCTGACTTCCTGTTCCTGCTGGTAAAGCCGTTCCAGTTCCCGGAGCGATTCGGTAATCATCAGGTTTTTTTCTTCCAACTCATCGTTTTTGCGCCCGACTTCACCATACAGATGGGCATTTTCAATGGCTACTGCCGCCTGGTTGGCCAGCGATTCAATTAACTGACAGTCAAATTCCGTAAAAGGCTTGCGTCCGGCTCGCCGCCGCACGTCAAGCACCCCGACCACTTTACCGGTCCGGGTGACAATCGGAACATCCATTACGCCGTGAATTTTGTAGGTTTCCAACAAATGATGAAAGGCAATGTCCGGTGAATTCCGGGTGTCATTGACAATCATTGAAGCGGCCTGGGCGGCAACTTTCCCTGCCACGCCGGTTCCCAAAGGAAACTCCAAACACACATTTTCCCAGGCTCCGCTGTTCCAAATGCGCCGGAAAACAACTTTGCCGTCTTCAACCAGTCCGATGCCGCCGGGCTCACCTTTCACGAGCAAGGCACTTTCCGCCGCGATGTTTTGCAACACGGTTGCCAAATCAAGCTGGGAATTGATGACCTGGACGCTGCCCAGCAACTGCCGTAAAACAGTCATCCGGCGGCGGTGCAGGGCTTCGATGGTGCGAATCCGCCATAGATAGAGCCCGGCCCCCAGCGTGATGACTCCGCCGGTTGCCATCAACCGAAACCACCAGGTCTGCCAAAAGGGAGGCCGAATGATGAGTTCAACCACTTCGGGCCGGCTCCAGGTCCCATCCGCCGAGCAGGCTTTGACCGAAAAGACATAGTGTCCAGGTGCCAGATTGGTGTAGCGCACCGAGCGCAGCCCCGTCACCGGCGACCAGTCACGGTCAAAATTTTGCAGGAAGGAACGGTATTTGACTCCTTCCTCATTGGTGAAGGAAAGCCCTACATATTCAAAGGTGAGGTTGTTTTCATGAGAGGCCAGGGAAGGCAAAGGGACTTTGAGATTGGATTGACCAGGCAGAGCCGTGGTTGCTCCCTCGACCCGAATTGCAGTCACATGAACCGGGGGCGGGACCCCCTGGGAAAGCTCTTCCGGCAACCGACATCGGACTGCCCCTTCGGTGGTGCCCAGCCAGATGGTTCCATCGGTGCTACTGACACCACCACGGGAAATATCCTGACTGAGCAGTCCATCCTGTACCGTGTAATTGTGAAACTGCTTCCCGTCGAAGAGTGAAATCCCCTGCGGGGTGCCAATCCAGAGTTTTCCCTGAAACCCTTTGATGGTCCGAACTAAATTGAAAATCAGCCCGTCGGCGGTGGAATAGGTCCGTACCCCTTCGCCCTCAAAACAACAAAGACCGTTATAGGTTCCAATCCACATCCGTCCCTGTTCGTCTTCAAATCCACACAGCGCGCTTTGGTTGGGCAGGTGAGTGCTGCAATCGGTGAAACGTTCGCCGTCGTAGCGGGTCAGCCCCTGGTCGGTGCAAATCCAGAGCCGTCCGGCATGGTCAAGCACAAACCCATTAACCTGATTGTGCGCCAGCCCCTGGGCCGTCGAAAATGTGGTGCAGGTCTTTCCGTCAAACCGGATAATTCCGGTACTTGAGGCCGCGTCACCGCCAAACCAGAGATTGCCCTGCCTGTCCTCAATGATGGCTACAAT
Source organism: Blastocatellia bacterium (assembly GCA_019695185.1). GTDB lineage: Bacteria > Acidobacteriota > Blastocatellia > Chloracidobacteriales > Chloracidobacteriaceae > JAIBAN01. The sequence goes on from JAIBAN010000004.1 coordinate 49,578, forward strand.
CCGGGAACGGGTTCCCAACCGGGTCAGTGGGAACTGCTCAAAGCGGCCTGCATCATAACAGGAAACACCTCTTTGGCCGCCGGTCCAGACCCGTCCTCGTTGGTCCACAAAAACGGTCCAGAGCGAATCCTCCAGCAAGCCGTCCGCTACGCCCCAGTGTTTGACCGTGCCGTTGGGAGCCAGCCGGGAAAGTCCGTTGTTGACTGAGGAAAACCAAATCCCCCCTTCCGGGTCACGACTGATGCCAGTGATGACACCATCACCAATACCGGTGCTGGCTGGGTAGTTGGCAAACATTTCACCGCGCAACCGACAGGCTCCGCCCCACCGGGAACCACACCAGATGTTCCCCTCGCGGTCCTCAAACAAAGCTGTGACAAAATTGTCCGGCAACCCGTTGGCCCGATTGAAGGTGGTAAAGATTTCGTCTTTGAGCCGGTTGAGGCCGCCGCCAAAGGTACCGCACCAGACCCGGCCATGCCGGTCCACCAGCACGCTGCTCACGCTTTCATAACTCATTCCTTCAGCCACGCCGTAGTTATGAAACGTCTGCCCGTCAAACCGGCTCACACCACTTCCGGTGGCAATCCACAAGCCGCCCGCCGGGTTAATCGCCAGATGAAAAATTTCTTCGCTCGGCAGCCCGGCAGCCCGGCCATAGACCGTAAACCGCGAACCGTCAAATCGGGCCAGGCCGCCGCCGCGCAATCCGGCCCACAACGTTCCTTGAGCATCTTCCAACAGCGTCCAAACCGGCCAGGGGGGGAGGCCCTGGGCTTCGCCGTAATTGACAAAGTGTTTCCCGTCAAAACGGCTGAGGCCGCTATTCATGCCAAACCACAGGCTGCCATCGCGGGCACAGAGCCCTGAACGCCCTTCCAGGTGAGGCAACCCCTGGGCCGGGCCGTAATTGGTAAAATGCGCCCCGTCAAAGCAACTGACTCCGCCCCGTGTCACAATCCACAGATTTCCATTACGGTCAGCCGTGATGGCCCGCACCGGACCTCCCGCCAAGCCCTCAGCCAAGCTATAGTTCTGAAAATTAACCCCGTCGTACCGACAAATTCCCTGGTCCGTTCCAAACCAGAGATAGCCTTCCCGGTCCTGAAAAATGACATAGACGGAATTGTTGGGCAGTCCGGTGCTGGTTGTATAGCTTTTGAACCGATAAACCTGGGCCTGAACCGACAATCCCAGCCCCAGACACACCACCAATATCCCGGCAATGATTGCCGGAGCAGCCCGTTTCAGGAAGGAGCGCAAGCCGGGGGAGAGAAATGGCACAACGCCTCTTGTGCGAAAAACCTCGTTTAGAGTTCCGCCTTCAGGCGGCAGTTCAGAGTTCCGCGTTTACGCGGCAGTTTGGAGTTCCGCCTTCAGGCGGCAGTTTGGAGTTCCGCGTTTACGCGGCAGCTTTTGGATTTCCAAATCCGGCAGACATCGAATTCATTCCGCAAGCAGCCGCCTGAAGGCGGAACTCTGAACCCCTGCCATCGGACTACTTCAAGAGATTTTTTGCCATTTCGAGGTCACGGTCCAGATTGCGGCGGACATCCGCCAGGGAAAGGGCCACTGGCTCGTCAGGCTGGACACCGTGGCCTTCGAGCCGGTTTTTTCCGGCTGTCGCATAGTCCCGGATACTTAACTGGAGTCTGCCACCGTCGGGCAGTTCTTCTTCGATACTGGCCAGGACCGCACCGGCGGAACGGCGTCCGACAATTTTGCCCCGGCCTGATTCCTGTATCGCCGAAGCCAGCATTTCAGCGGCACTGGCGCTTTCGCCATCAATTAAAACCGCCACATTTCCCTGGTATGCCCGGCTGCCACGTCCTGGCACCCGTAACCGGACCTGTTTTCCGCTCCGTTGGGCGAATTCCCCAAAGACCGTGTCTTTCTGATAAAAACACGACAGGCATTCCACCAGCACATCCAATAAACCGCCGCTGTTGCCCCGTAGGTCAATAATGATGGCAGGAGCCTGGCGATGCTGGTCCACCCGTTCGGTAAACCATTTGCCGGTTTCCGGGCCAAATTCACCAAATCGGATATAGGCAATCCCGCCCTCCAGAGAAAGTGTTTTCTGCTCCGGGGTGAGGGCATAGGGGCGGCAAATGACCTGAATTTTTTTCACTTGGTCCTGCACGTCCAGAAATTTAAGTCGCACGGATTGTCCATCCTGGGCCAGAAAAGGCTTGTTCAGGTCCACCGGCTCGTCATCCCGTTCAGTCAGAATCCAGCCCGGTTTGATACCGGCATCCATGGCCGCCGACCCGCCTATGACTCTGGTCACCACCAATTGATTTTCAATCGGGCGAAAGGAAAAACCGATGCCAACCCGCGCCCGGCGCTTTTCGTCACGGACCAGTTCGGGTGACTGCGCGAAGGTATGCCGGTCATCCAGGTCACCCAGCATGCGATTGATGATGCGATAGAGCTCAGTCTCATCAACTGCAGCGGCAGCCTGGGGGCGGAACTGCGCCCGGTGTTCCGGCCATTGCACCCGGTTGAATTTCGGGTCGTAATATTTTTCATTCACCAAACGCCAGACCGTATCAAAAACCTTGAGGTTGTGCTGGGTGCGCACCGAGGCACCTGCCAAACCGCGTTGCGTTTTTTGGGCAAAAACAGTCGAATAGGTTGTCAGGGCCATCTGCCCGGACAACAGGCAGAAGGTCAGAAAGATGGGAAACCAGTTTTTTCGCATAGCTTTTTCGAAATGTTTGACGGTCTCAAACCGGATTAAGCGAGGTTTGGGAGATTTTTCTATGTGCTTGAAATATGTCAAAAAGTCAAAACAAAAACGAAGTTGAGCCAGAGTCCGTACCTGACATGCCCCCAACTTTTCCGCACGACCCCTATGGGGCGTTGCGGTCCCGCAATTTCCGGTTCTATCTGATTGGAAATATCATTGCCTCGATGGGAACCCAGATGCAAAGTGTTGCCATTGGCTGGGAACTCTATGAACGCACCGGCAAGGCCATGGCGCTGGGGTTGGTTGGATTGGTGCAAATCCTGCCGATTCTGGCCTTTACCTTGATTGCCGGACATGTTGCCGACCGCTATGACCGGCGGCGGGTGATTGTTGCCGGTCAATTGCTGGTGGCAGCGGCTTCGGTGGGGTTGGCCCTGCTTTCCTCCCGCCAGGGCGACATCCGCCTGATGTATGGCTGTCTCTTTCTGATTGGAACCGCACGGGCGTTTGTCTTTCCAGCCAAATCGTCGTTGCTGCCGACCATTCTGTCAAAGGAACATTTTTCCAACGCTGTTACCTGGAACAGCACCGGGTTTGAACTGGCTTCGATTGGGGGACCGGCTGTGGGCGGGGTGTTGATTGCCCTGATTGCCAACCCGGCGGTGATTTATGCCCTCAATGCCTGCGCTGCCACGCTGTTTGCAGCCTTGACCGCCGCCATTTTGGTGGAGCGGGTGGTGGTTTCCAGGAAAGGAGTGGACGTTTCGACGCTGGTGGCCGGGTTCCGTTATGTGTGGAACACGAAGCCGATACTGGCTTCGATTACGCTCGACATGTTTGCGGTCTTGTTTGGCGGAGCAACGGCATTATTGCCCATTTTCGCCAAGGACATTTTGCGGGTTGGCCCGGCTGGTTTGGGGTGGATGCTGGCGGCTCCTTCCATCGGGGCCTTTACCATGGCTTTTATCCAGGCTCACCTGCCACCCAAGCAGAACGCTGGCCGAAGCCTGCTGCTGACAGTGGCCGGATTTGGTGCGGCCACGATTGTGTTTGGCTTATCCAGTTCCTATTGGCTTTCACTGGCCATGCTTTTTTTGACGGGCGTGTTTGACAATGTGAGCGTGGTAATTCGGATGACCCTGGTGCAAACGCTCACGCCGGACGACATGCGCGGACGGGTTTCCGCCGTCAACAGCCTCTTTATCGGGACTTCCAACGAACTGGGCGGGTTTGAGTCCGGTACCGTGGCGGCCCTCCTTGGACCTGTTTTCTCAGTTGTCAGCGGTGGAATCGGCACGCTGGTTGTTGTGGCTGCTGTGGCTGCAATCTGGCCACAAATCCGGACGCTCAAAAAGCTGTAAAACAGGACTGAGGACTGAGGACTGAGGACTGAGCCTTTCTCAGGTTCCGAGGTTTCCCTTGCTGTCCATTGAAACCAAATGTCTTGCAGGATTCGATGTTCGGTTTGGATTCAACTCAGTCCTCAGTCCTCAGTCCTCAGTCCTTACAAAATCCTACCAGCCCAGCCCCAGGTGCAACCCCCAACGCACCAAAAATACGGTAAGCACCGCCACCACAAAAGGACGCCGGGTAACCGGCCAAGCCAGTTTGTCGGCCCATTCGTTGCGCCCGGACACTTTCAGAAGCGACCAACTCCACCAGACCCAAAACAAACCAAACATCAACGGGCTGAGCGGATGAAATGTAATTGCCTGGAACCATTCGCCTTTGGCAAGCGCGCAAAAGGCGCGGGTCAACCCGCAACCGGGGCAGTCGTAACCGGTCATGTGTTTGAAAGGACAGAGGATAAAGGTTGGGGTGGCCGAAGGATGCCAGAGGTAGCTCAGGACAAACACTCCTGTCGTTACCAAGAGTCCCAATCCGGCTTGAGTGCCCAGTCTTTTCCAAAGTCGCGTCATCATCAATTTTCTGTTATTGTGCCCGGTTTCATAATTTCGACTATGAAACGACAACTCACATTATGAACCGGCTTCCTTCAATGAAAAAAACAGCCCGGTCACAAGCCGCGCAGGCGGGCACAATAGCACAAAGTCCGGCCAGGCCGAAAACCGGCGGATGGTTGCGCAAATCGCTCAAAATTTTGGGACTCCTGCTTGTGGCAGGAATTGTCTGGCAGGCGGTCACCTGGCCGAGTGTCAGCCGCTTGGCGACGGAAAACCCTTCGACCACCGCCATGATTGAAGCCCGGTTGGCCCAGGCTGCCAGTGCCGGCCAACCACCCCGGCGGGAACAGACCTGGGTGCCCTACAATCGGATTTCACCCAACCTCAAACGGGCCGTCCTGGCCGGAGAAGACGCCAAATTTTTTGGACATGATGGCTTTGACCGGGAAGCGCTTGAAAAAGCCATGCAGGAAAACTGGGCCAAAAAACAGTTTGTGCGCGGTGCCAGCACCATTTCCCAACAACTGATTAAAAACCTGTACCTGTCCGAATCAAAAAACCCATTGCGCAAACTCAAGGAAGCTGCCCTCACGTGGCAGATGGAAAAGGCGCTGACCAAGGAACGGATTCTGGAAATCTATCTGAATGTCATCGAATGGGGTGACGGCATTTATGGAGCTGAAGCCGCCTCCCAGTTTCATTTGCACAAATCGGCTGCGAATCTCTCGCCTGATGAGGCGGCGTTTCTGGCGGCGATGATTCCCAATCCCCGCACCGTTTTTAATCCGCAAAAAAACATGAAGCGCGTCCAGCGCCGGAAACGGCATATTTTGCGATTGATGACGGCAGTCCGCTTGCCCCGGTAGTCTTTTCGTGGAACCTTTCCCCGGTTTTGCACGACAACAGCAGCACAACACCCAAATCAAGATTGATTTGACGAAAGCTGAACCGTCTGCTCAAAGCAGGACGTGAAGCATTCGTTTTGAGGAGGAACTTATGTCACGAGTGATGCTGCGGTGGACGTTGTGTATCGGACTCTGGGCAGGATTGGCTGGTTACAGTTCGTTGGTTTCAATCTCAGCTCAGGCACCTCAGGCGGTAAGTGGAAAGGAATATTCCTCCGCCACCATCCGGCACGACTGTGCGCCCTGGGACGGGGCGGCGGTCACGGTTGTTCTTTCCGGGAAACCGCAAAAATGCGAGGCGATGCCATACCCCAATCTCACGTTTCGAATCTGGAAAAGTGCGAGTGAAGCTTCCGGTCAAACATTCAAGTTTCCAGATGACCATGTGGGTGGGGTTTCCCTGATGAAACAGCCTCGGAGTTTTGTTCAAATCAAAAGTGGCTGGGTCCGGTTTCAAACCGTAACCGAAGGCAGTCCGGTCAAAGGTGACTATGACCTCACCTTTGAAGATGGTGTGACGCTGCGGGGGGCTTTTCAGGCCGATTGGTGCAAACAGGTCATGCCGTGCGGGTAAATCGCACCACCACTTTCAAGTTCGTGATTTTTAAGAACTTCCCAAAAAATCAAGCAGCCTCTGATTGAACTCCTGCGGGATTTCAAGCGGAAACACATGGCCTGCATTTTCAAACACATGGAGTTCCGAACCCATGATGTGGGATTCCAAATGTTCGCCAAAGGTCGGAGGTGTCTGACGGTCGTTGGCGGCATAACACAGCAGGGTTTTGGCGGAAATCCGGTGCAGCAGCGGCGTGACATCGGCTTCGGCCAGCATTTCGGCAGTGGCCGCGAAACTGGCACGGTCCTGGGTGAGAAAAGCAGCAGCCAGTGCCTGATAGGATGTGTCCTCCAATGTGACCTCGTGCCCAAAGAGCCGGATGGCAAAGGATTCGGCTACGGCTTGCATGCCTTGCTCCCGCGCCACTGTGGCCAAGGCGTGCAGGGCCGCTTTGCCTTTGCGGGGAAAGCTGGAGGTGGTGCTGGCCAGGACCAGCCTGCGTACCAGAACCTGAAACTGACCGGCAAACGCCTGGGCAATGATGCCTCCCAGGGAAAGCCCGACGAGATGGGCTTTGGGGATGGCCAACGTCTTGAGCAATGCCCGCAAATCCTTGACATGGGTGAAGAGTGCCTGATTGGTCGAAGGTGACGAGCCTCCGTGGCCGCGCAAATCATAACGGACGACGGTGAAATGCTGGGAAAGCGCGCGGGCCTGTCCAGCCCAAAAGGAAAGATTCCCGCCCAGCCCATGAATGAAAACCACCGGTTCACCGGAACCGGAGACAGAAACCTGGAGGATGGTTTCGGCATCAACCTGAATTCGTTGCAACATGGATTTTTGGTTTTGTACCTGAAAAAAGATTTGTCAACCGCCATATTGTACGCCGAAGCCGCACCTGTGCTACAGTGTGCGCCGCACTTCCGGCTTTCTTTTCCGCATTTTACAACACACACAAGCTTTCAACCCTGCGGACGCGCTGTGATGGCGTCCGGCCAGATTCTGTTCCGGGAGAAATCTGCATGGCCAAACGTCCAATTGTCACCCTGATGACCGATTTCGGTACCTCCGACCATTTTGTCGCTGCGACCAAAGCCTCCATTCTCAACATTCACCAGGAAGTGGACATCGTTGACCTGACCCATGAAATTCCGGCGCATGACGTTTTCGCCGGTGCCTTTACGTTGCGCAATGCCATCAGCCTGTTTCCCCGCTTTACCCTGCATGTGGCAGTGGTGGACCCGACGGTCGGCTCAGCCCGGCGTCCGATTCTGGTCATGACGGACAACTTCAACTTTTTGGGGCCGGATAACGGCCTGTTCAGCTATATCTATCAGGACGAAACCGTCAACCGGGTGCTGCATGTCACAGCCCAGCATTATTTTCGCCATCCGGTCTGCCCGACGTTTCATGCCCGCGACATTTTTGCTCCGATTGCCGGTTATATCTGCAAGGGCGTGGACCCACGCAAAGTCGGCGATGAAATCAGCGATTACGTCCGATTCGACACACCCAAGCCGAATGCCAGCGACCCGAAAATGATTCGCGGGGCAATCTTGCATGTGGACCGTTTTGGCAATTGCTTTACCAATTTCACCAAAAATGAAGTGACCTTGGAAGGTATTCGGGCCGGTGGCCGCCTGATTGTCAACAACCGCGAAATTACGAAGTTTGGCACTCACTATGCCGAAGCCCAGCCGAATGAACTGATGGCGCTTTTCTCCAGTACCGGTTTGCTGGAAATCGCGGCGGCCAAGGTTCCGGCAGCCAACCTGCTCCAAGTGCGGCGCGGAGTGGAAGTGGTGTTTGCGATTCCGTAAGGCCAAACAGAAGTAAGGAAAAGGCTTGTGTCTGCGTATCACCTTGCCCAGCTCAATATCGCCGTCATGAAGGAACCACTGGATTCGCCCGTCATGGCTGATTTTGTGGCCAATCTGGACCGAATCAACGCCCTGGCCGAAACCGCGCCTGGTTTTGTCTGGCGGCTCCAGACTGATGAAGGCGATGCCACCGCCCTGCGTCCGATGGGCGACCAGATTCTGGTCAATATGTCAGTTTGGGAAGATATGGCCTCACTCAGCCAATATGTCTACAAATCCGACCATGCCGACATCATGCGACGGCGACGGGAATGGTTTGAAGCCATGACCGAGGCATTTCTGGTGTTGTGGTGGGTTCCCAAAGGTCATCGGCCCACTATCAACGAGGCACTGGACCGGTTGGGAGACCTGCGTCAGTTGGGGCCGACAGCCAAGGCATTCACCTTTCGGCAGATGTTCCCCCCACCGGATGAAAGCGAACTGACCTAAATCACCCGGAATCGGCCAAGCCTCTTGGAGGCTTGGCCTTATGAGTCAGAGCCCCCCTCTCTGCAAGGCTTCAGGCCGTAAATTCTCCCGGAGAATATTTGCCCCCTTGTCACCTTTCCCCGGTCTCTGCTAGGCTAGGCGGCTTCAAAACGTCATATCATTTTTAGCCATAATTTTCTTGAGGAGTGAAGCCGCGCCTATGAGTGCAACGAATCAAATTGTGGGAAGCGTCACCCAGGTCATCGGACCTGTGATTGACGTGGAATTTGGCAATAACTATCTGCCGCCCGTCTATCAGGGGTTGCGCGTCACGAGCGATGGATTCGAGGTTCCCGAACCGATTGATGTCGTGCTCGAAGTTCAACAACACCTTGGTGAAGGTCGTGTCCGCTGCGTTTCAATGCTCCCGACCGAAGGCATTGTGCGTGGCATGAAAGTGATTGATACCGGCGACCAGATTTCGGTACCGGTGGGGAAAGGTACGCTGGGCCGCGTGCTCAACGTGATTGGCGAACCGGTGGACAAAATGGGACCGGTGCCGCACACGAAACGCTATCCGATTCACCGTCCGGCCCCGACTTTTGAACAGCAAGCCACCGAATCGGTGATGCTCGAAACCGGCATCAAAGTGATTGACCTCATCCAGCCGTTTGTGAAGGGGGGCAAAATCGGACTCTTCGGCGGCGCAGGTGTGGGCAAAACCGTGCTTATCATGGAACTCATCAACAACATCGCCAAAGGACACGGCGGCTATTCCGTGTTTGCCGGTGTGGGTGAGCGGACCCGTGAGGGCAACGACCTCTGGATGGAAATGCAGGAATCCAAGGTCATCAACATGGACAAGATTGAAGATTCCAAAGTGGCCCTGATTTACGGCCAGATGACCGAACCGCCCGGAGCCCGTGCCCGCGTGGCGCTTTCGGGTCTGGCGGTGGCCGAATATTTCCGCGATGAAATGAACCAGGACGTGTTGCTCTTTGTGGACAACATTTTCCGCTTCACCCAGGCCGGTTCGGAAGTGTCGGCACTGTTGGGCCGGATGCCTTCAGCCGTGGGATACCAGCCGACGCTGGCCACCGAAATGGGTGAATTGCAGGAACGCATCACCTCGACCAAGACCGGTTCGATTACCTCGGTACAGGCCGTGTATGTGCCTGCCGACGACTTGACCGACCCGGCTCCGGCAACCACCTTTGCCCACTTGGACGCCAAAACCGTGCTTTCCCGCCAAATTGCCGAACTCGGCATCTTCCCGGCGGTGGACCCGCTCGATTCATCGTCCCGGATTCTCGACCCGCAGGTTGTGGGTCAGGAACATTACCAAACGGCGGAAGCCATCAAACGTGTGTTGCAGCGCTATAAAGAACTGCAAGACATTATCGCCATTCTGGGGATTGACGAACTTTCCGAAGAAGACAAGCTGACCGTGGCCCGTGCCCGGAAACTGCAAAAATTCCTCTCGCAGCCGTTCCACGTGGCCGAACAGTTCACCGGCATCAAGGGTGCTTATGTGAAACTGGCTGACACCATCCGCAGCTTCAAGGAAATCGTCGAAGGCAAACACGACAACCTGCCCGAACAGGCTTTCTATCTGGTCGGCACGATTGAAGAAGCCGTGGCCAAAGCCAAAACCCTGTAAGCAATCAGGGCTGTGGACTGAGTTGGAATCAATTCGGTTATCATTCAGGCAACACCTGCAGAGCGTCTTTGGGACTTCCAAAGGCGCTCTGTTTTCATTTTAGGGGAAACAAAAAAAGCCTCCTGACCAAATCTGGTCAGGAGGCTGCAAAAGGCACAGAAGGAGAGATTACTTTTTCTCAGCGGAAGCCCGGCTGATGACCCGTTCTTCCAACGAACGCGGCGGGGCCGGGGCTTCGGCTCCGGCATCTTTCCCAGCATCCTTGTTCTGGGAAGGGAAGAGCAGGGGACGCAGGTCAGTTTCAATCCGGTTCACCAGTTCGCGGTTGTTGATGAGCTGGTTGCGCAGATTTTCCCGGCCCTGTCCCAACCGTTCGCCTTTGTAGGAAAACCACGAACCGCTCTTTTCAATCAGTTTGTATTCAATGCCAAGGTCAATCAGGTCGCCTTCGCGGGAAATGCCATGGCCGTACAAAATATCCACTTCAACTTCCCGGAACGGGGCAGCCAATTTATTTTTGACGATTTTGATTTTCGTGCGGGTGCCGGTCATTTCATCCCCGTCTTTGAGCTTTGAAATCGTGCGAATGTCCATCCGAACTGAGGCATAGAATTTCAGTGCCCGTCCACCCGTGGTGGTTTCCGGCGAACCAAACATGACCCCGATTTTTTCCCGAATCTGGTTGATGAAAATCAAACAGGTGTTGGTCCGCGAGGCCACGGCGGTCAGTTTCCGCAGGGCCTGCGACATCAGCCGTGCCTGTAACCCCGGCAGGGAATCGCCCATATCGCCGTCAAGCTCGGCTTTCGGCACCAGGGCGGCCACCGAGTCCACCACAATCAAATCAATTGCCCCCGAACGGACCAAAGCTTCGGCAATTTCCAGAGCCTGTTCTCCGGAATCAGGCTGTGAAACAAACAGGTTGGCCGTGTCGACGCCCAGTTTCTGGGCATAATTGGGGTCCAGCGCATGTTCAGCATCAATGAATGCCACGGTCCCACCCTGCCGTTGAACTTCGGCTACGACATGGAGGGACAGCGTGGTTTTCCCGCCTGATTCAGGTCCATAGATTTCGATAATCCGCCCTCGTGGCAGGCCACCGATGCCAAGCGCCGAGTCAAGACTTAAACAGGTCGTGGAAATGACCGGGGTTTCAACTATTTTTTTGTCACCCAGGCGCATAATCACGCCTTTGCCGAATTGTTTCTCAAGCCCCATAATGGCGGCATCAATCGCCTTATTTCGTTCAACTTTTTCGTCTGCCATAGCCGTTCCTACTGTGTTTTTGGAATAATGTGATTTTGAGTTTTTACCCCAGGAATGCTAGTTTTTGAAAGTCCAGTTTTCCAACAACTCAGACGTGCTCTCCATCGTCTGGAACTTCCAAAAAAGAGTATTCCTGGGGAGCTTGCTGCGATTCATTACGTTGTAAGCCTCGCATCAGTTTCGAATATTTTCGAATATTTTCGAAAAATTTTCAAGTATTTTTTTATAAAGGCTCAGAGGTCGGAAATTTTTGATTTTTGACTTGAACGGTTCTCAAGCTGCTCCGTGAACAAGATATTTCAGATTTCTTTGTCCGCCCCCTGAACCCTGAACCCTGAACCCTTGCGCGTTCGTCGAGGACTCCATGCTTGAATATGTGCGATTTGAGGCCGGTGGTTTTAGTTTTGAACATCCCGGCGCATGGCAATCGGAAACTCTTCCAGGATTTAACACTGTTGTGTGCGGTCCCGGCATGATGCGGGTCTATTTTCAGGTCGTGGCCTTTCCCGACCGGGCCCAGGAGCCGGCTGACTGGATGGCTCCCATGAAACTGGTTGAATTGGTTCAACCGGAAGCGCTGGACGGCATTGTCGGAAAAAAAACCCAACTGGGCGAAATCACCGGAATTACAATTGAAGCCTCCATGCTTCAAGAGGGCGACCCGTTTGAACTGTACCTCCTGGCCGTGCGCTGTTTGCAGGGAAAGGGAGTGGCCCGGGTCGTACTGGCCATCGTGGCTCCGGGGGCGATACTGGATGCTGCCGGACCGGTCATTCAACAAATTCTGGACAGTCTGAAACTGGAACAATCCCAGTGGAGCACCATGAGAAAGCTCCCGGCGGCGGTAACCAGCGAGCTTGATTTTGCCAGTGACGCCCGCATTTCACCGACGCGTGAGCTTCCGATTCCCGAAGAAGTCAAGCCCTCCACCCCAAGTCCGCTGCCACCGGTGTATATGCCGACCGCCATTCTGGCTGAATCCATGCTTTCCGATTTGGACAAATATTCCGAATCAGGCGAACAGGCCGGATTGGCCACAGCAGGACAGGCGGCTTCCATTGACCCGTCCAACTTTGTCGTTTCAACCGTTACTGGCGGTGGGGCCGGGTTTCGGGATGGTCCTTCGGCACTGGCCTCATTCCAGCGCCCCAACGGAATTACCTCTGACACGCAAGGCAACCTCTATGTAGCGGATTTTGGCAACCATCGAATCCGCCGGATTTCACCCGAAGGCATCACCACCACTCTTGCCGGAAGCATGGCCGGATTACGGGATGAACCGGGCTCGCTGGCGATGTTCAACGGTCCCCGTGGCATTGTCTATGCCAATGGCTATTTATATGTGGCTGATTTGAATAATGCCGTGATTCGCCGGGTTGCCCTCAACGGAACGGTCAAAACCTTTTCCGGCAATGGAACCAGAGGCATGAACGACGGCATGCCCCACCAGGCCCAATTTGACGCTCCACGGGCGGTTACCGCCGATGCCATGGGCAATCTTTTTGTGGCGGACGGGGTGCGGGTGCGCCGGATTTCCGGGGATGGAAAAGTCCAGACCATTGCGGGCAGCACCCAGGGAGTACGGGACGGCCTCATTGGGCAGGCGTTGTTTGACACGCTGGGAAGCATTTCGCTTGACGGGGCCGGCAACATTTACGTGGCGGATGTCGGCAACCGCGCCATTCGCAAAATCACGCGGGCAGGCGAAGTGGTGACCTTGCCGCAAGGCCCCATGGCCAATCGGAGTGGTGCCCGGATTGAAGAACCGGTGGCGGTGGTGGCTTCTCCGGAGGGACTTCTCTATGTTGCCGATGCGGCTGATTTTTCCATCAAATGTATGTTTCCGGATGGCAGCGTGGTGACCATTGCCGGAACCGGCGAGCAAGGCAACCGGGATGGAAAAGGCGGCTATGGGGATGGCTGTGCCGAATTCTGGTCCCCCACAGGGCTGACCCTGGTCAAAAACATGCTCTATGTGACCGACCGCGACACCCACCTGATTCGTGCCATTCGCATTCCGCGCCCGTTTGAGGCGGCCAAAACGGAAACCGCGATTGAAGCAACTCCGGCTCCGCTGGCACCCCCGCCCTCACCCCGGCCTGTGCCGGACGTCACCCAGGCTTTGCTGGGAACCGTTCCTTTTGGTTCAGCGCCAAGCGCTTCAGCCCCCGCTTTTGCCCCACAGGTACCACCCCAATCGGTCCAACAACCCCGAGTCAGGGTGCCTGTCAGCCGGAATGCCCCGGATTTCCTGGCCACGACCCTGGCCGGAAGCGACGTTGGGTTTCGGGATGGCAACGGCGAGGCAGTCCGTTTCAATTGCCCCATGGGGCTCTGTGTGGATTCAGCCGGAACGATTTATGTGGCTGACCACTTTAATCATTGCATTCGGGGCGTCACCAACGATGGCATGGTTTTGACATTGGCCGGCAGCCTGGAAAGCGGTTTCAAGGACGATGTGGGCACCCGTGCCTGTTTCAAAGGCCCTTTGGGAATTGCAGTTGGCCCGGAAGGAAACCTGTATGTGTCAGACCATCTCAACGGGTGCGTCCGGCTTGTGACAATTAAAGGCGAGGTGCGTACCCTGGCCGGCTCCGGAACCCCCGGTTTCCGCGACGGCACAGGTCGCAATGCCCAGTTTGAAGGTCCGAAAGGGGTTGCGGTGGATCCTGCCGGGCGCATTTGGGTGGCTGATGGCGCGACCATTCGGTGTATTGAAGAGGATGGCAAGGTAACGACTATTGCCGGTGGTTCGCGCGGGTTTGCTGACGGACGGGGCAGTGCCGCTGCTTTCGGCTGGCCTTATGCTTTGGCACTTGACATTGAGGGAACCTGTTATGTGGCGGATGCCGCCAATCATGCCATTCGGCGGGTGACTTATGATGGTGAGGTGACCACCGTTTATGGAGCGCCTCATCTGAAGGAACTCAATTTCCCAAGTGGGATTGCCGTGGACTTGGCAGGCACCATCTATGTCGCTGACACCAACAACCATCGGATTCTCCGGCTTGATGCGGAAGAACACGGTGGAGTGAAAGCCAGCCTGATTTGTGGTTCACGCCAGGGAACCCGGAATGGTCGCGGGGCGGATGCCGAACTGAACGGTCCCCGTGGATTGGGTCTGGGACCGGGTGGGGAATTGTTTGTGGCTGATTCCGGCGCACATCGGATTGTTAAGATTGCCACTTCCGCAATCGGGGTCGCCGTTCCCGGCCCTGGCCCCAAAGCCTTGTCCGGGATTGCCGGGCCGGCTCCAACCCTGGATGCCCCACTGGATGTGCCGGTTCCAATCAATCCCTCGGCACCGCTTCCAACACCCGATAAACCGGTTCCGGTTTCATCTTCCGGCAATAATTTCCCAACCTGGAGTTCGGAACCGGAAGCTCCTCCGGTTGCCCCAGCCCCGGTTTTTGAAGCTGCCCCTTCTTTTTCGTCAGATCCGGTACCGCGCGCAATTCGGGGTTTTGTCAAGAAGCTGGAACGGGACGAACCCGAACCGTATGTGGTTCATGTGGAAGATACCACCGAGGATGTTCCGCAGGTGACGGTGGAACAGGTCCATGTTTCCATCGGTCAGCCGTCTGCTTCTTTTTCACATGACCAAATAACAGTCAATGACGCTCCTACAATACCTGCACCAATGGTGAAAGCGGCACAACCAGGGGCAACGGCTCCCGTCCCCCGGCGGCAACGCACCCCGGTTTCGATGTTTGGCTGGGGGCTGGAACTGACCGGTCCCAACGTGGTCAAAACCGAACCGGACGGAGCACTCTATCTCAATACCTGCCAGCAGAGAGAGGGCAGCGCCTTTTTCTTCCACCCTTGGGAGGTTTCCTCCGAGGACGAGGTGGTGGTGGAAGCCCGCATGCAGCTCATCAGCTATATTGGGGAACCGATTCACACGGGCTGTGCTATCTGGGTGGAAAACGAACGGTATGCCGACGCCCTGCTTATTCATCCCCAGGGAATCAGCCTGATGCGGGCACCGGATTTGACTCACTCGATGGATACGGTTTCCACGCCGCACACGTATCTGATGGTGCTGCATCGGCAAAATATCAAAGTCTTTGTGGATGGACAGCTTTGTCTCAATGGAGAAAACCGGTTCTGGCTGCGCCCTGGGGCCAAATCGGGTGATGTTTCCAATGTCCGCCGCTGGCTGGCTTTCGGGGATGGTTCATCGGATGCTGCCAGTGAGTCCCGCTGGTTTTTTGTCAAATACCAAACCGGCAAATCGTAAAGCCCAGAAACCTTATGATTGATGTAACCGTGGCCCGTTTGGCCCACATTGTGCGCACCACCAGAGAAACCAGGGTCGAAGTGGAACTGAACCTGGATGGCCAGGGTACCGCCACCATTTCGACCGGAATTCCCTTTTTCGACCACATGTTGCACCAACTGGCCCGGCATGGCCGGTTTGACCTGTGCCTGACTTGCGTAGGCGACCTGGAAATTGACGGCCACCATACGGTGGAGGATGTTGGGATTACCTTGGGGCAGGCCTTTGCCAAGGCGCTGGGGGATAAAGTCGGGCTGGTACGTTACGGACACGCCTATGTGCCGATGGATGAAGCCCTGGCCCGCGCCGTGGTTGATTTTTCCGGACGCCCGTTTGTGGTGTACCAGGTGACCAACCAGCGGGAGCGGATTGGCACCTTCGAAGTCGAACTGGCCGAGCATTTCTGGCATTCATTTGCCCAACATGCCGCCTGTACCCTGCATCTCGAAGTGCTCTACGGCAAAAACCAGCATCACATTCTGGAAGCAACTTTCAAGGCAGCGGCCCGTGCCCTGGAAGAGGCAGTTCGGCGGGACCCACGCATTACGGATGTCCCATCAACCAAAGGACTTTTGTAATTGAGAATTGAGAATTGAGAATTGAGAATGCAATCAATTCCTTTGGATGGGCGAATTGAGTTTTTCAGCTCGTGACCTTTTCTCAATTATGTTATCTCAATTCCATCGAGGGATTCTCAATTCTCAATTCTCAATTCTCAATTCAAAGCTTTGCCCATGTCCAAAACGCAAACCGTTCCGGTTCCCATTCGCAAGCGGTTCATGGTGATTGGCACCGCCACACCGACGATGGCTGCTTTGCAGCGGTGTCTGCGGCGGGGGCGTTCATTGCAGGTGACTTCAGTAGGCGACAGTGCCACCCTGGTCGCCACGTTGGCGGAACTTACGTTTGAATGTGTCTATGTTGATTTGACTTCCGCTTCGGATGCGCTGTGGGACGACCTGCTTTATCTGGGCCAGATGCTGCCTGAGACGCCGGTGGTGGGGATTCTGGAACGCCGCGACACAGCTCTTGAAGCACGAGCCCAGGACCAGGGGGTCGGAGCCTTTTTAACACCGCCTTTTACGATTGGGGCGCTGCAAAGCGCCTGTGACGAGGCCACCCAAAAACTGGTGACGCTGGCCACCTATCGGCGGGCCATGTCGTACATGGAAGCCAGTCACCGGTTTCATGCCTCGCTCGATGTGGAAGAACTCCTGACAACGGCACTCCGCGAATTGTTTCGTCTTTCTCCCTGCCAAAAGGCCCGGGTTCTGCTCTCGGAACTCGATGCTGCCAAACCGCCACTGGGCTATGAGGCCAGTTTTTCCGATTCGGGTGGGGTGACTTTGCGCGGCCTGGACCGTGATGAAGCGGCCATTGAATTGGCCACCGGCATGCTCAATCTCACCATTTCCTATAAAGAAAGCGTGCTCATGGTGCCCCTGCGCTATGGTGAGGACCCGGTGGGGCTGCTTTCCGTCAAATTTCCGCGCAGTGTCGGCCTGAAATCACAGGAAGCCAGTCTGATTGAGCATCTGGCCCGCCATCTGGCTTTGGCTGTGCGCAATGCCCAACGGCACGCCGACCTCATGCGCGAGCGGGAACAGATTTTTTTAATCAATGAAGTAGGCCGTCAGGTTGCTAGTTGCCTCGATTTTGACACCATCCTGACGGACATTGTGGACCACGTCCGGCGCTATTTTGCCTATGATATTGTGGCGATTTATCTGCCGGGGCTGACCGGACCACAAGGACAAAATCACTTTCTGGCCAGTGGTATCGGCGGCAATGTGATTATCCGGGCATCGGTGCTGGAAGGCGATTTGGGACTCATTCACTATGTCATGAACATGCAGGAAACCGTGATTTGTCACGACTTGCAGCGCCAGTCCAACTGGCAGGGCCACCACACCACCTCCCGGTCGAAACTGGTCAGCCCGATTTGGGTGGATGGCAATATCGAAGGGGCTCTGGAATTTGAAAGTTCCCGCCCTTTTGCCTTTGATGCCCTGGACCGCCGGGTGGCCGAAGACATTGCCATGCAGATTTCAGTGGCGGTCCGCAACACCCGCCTCTATCACCAGACACAGGCTGCCCGCGAATATCTGCAAACGCTGCTGGATGTTGCGGTGGACATGGGGATCATTTCGACTGATTCCGTGGGGAACATCATTACCTTCAGTCGCGGGGCGGAACTCCTTTTTGGCGTTAGTTCTGAGGAAATCAAAGGGCTCCAGATATTCCCGCTCTTTCACCGGTCAAGCTGTGAAGCCGTTGTCTTCGAACTGTTCCGCCAGCCAATGTCGGACCCCTGGGAATCGGACATCCAGCTTCACCGCCGCAACGGCGAAACCTTTTATGCTTCAATGACGGTGCGCCCGCTCCGGGCCACCCAAAGTCCCGGTTATCTGTTTGTGCTGCTTGATATTACGCAACGGTTGAATTTACAGGAACGCCTGCATCGCATGAGTATCACGGATGAACTGACCGGGCTCTATAACAAACGGTATCTGACAACCCTGCTCCCCCGTGAAACCTCGCGGGCGGAACGGCAACGGGTTCCATTGGTGCTCTGTTATTTCGACCTGGACGGATTCAAAAAATTCAACGATTCCAAAGGGCATGTCGAGGGTGACCTGCTGCTGAAATGGATTGGTCAACTGATCCAACAGGTTATTCGTCGCAACGTTGACCTGCCGTTTCGTTACGGCGGAGACGAATTTGTGCTGCTTTTGCCGGGAACCTATGCCAGAGACGCGGTTCAGGTTGGCGAACGGATCCGCCAGGCAGCCGAAAAACAATACAATGGCGAAGTTACGGTCAGCTTTGGCATTGCTGAATATCGCGGAGAAAATCCGGAAGCCTTTACCATCCGCGCCGACCAGGCCATGTATCGGGCCAAGCGAGCAGGTGGGAATCAGGTTGTTGTGGATGAGGACTTAACCGCTTGAGCCTGCCGGAATGTAAGAAAAATGGAATGAACCGCCGGCACACACTGCTCCTTGGGAAGCGCTTGCCGGTTTCTTTCTGCCTGTGGTCAAATGCGTGCTTCCCAGGGAAAAATTTGACTGTTCAATAAAGGATGTTTGGGTTATGGCTTTGTTGGGAAATCGTGTTTTTTTTCGGTATGCACATCGGTTTGGGGTGATATTGGGTTGCGTTTTGCTGGGAACTGCCGGGTTGACCGGTTTGCGTCCGGCTCAGGCCCGGCAGGAGCCGGTTCCGCTTGAACAGGCAGCGGGGCTGCTGCATTCCAGCCTGAGTTTGGAACAGCTTGGAGCCGGTGCCCAGCCCAGCCGGCAGGCTTGGCCGGAATCGGTTTCCCTGTTGACCCAGACTGGGATGACCGAAACACCTTTGCAATCAAACTCGACGTATGTGGGCGTGTCGCGTGGTTTATCGGTTCCGATTCAGCAAAATATCGGCTTTGCCTTCAATGTTGAGCCGCCCGACAATCCCAATGTGGTCGTTTTTGGGGAACAAATCACTCCACAGGTCTATCCGGCCACGCTGACCCATGTCCTCTATCCGTCGCTCAACAGCTTTATCAAAGATGACCGAAACAATCCGTTTCCTTCGGCTGTCGGGGCACGGCTTCTGGTTTCGGTTTTTACGACAGACACGGACGCCGACTTGTCCAAAGCGAATTTTAACAACCTGCAACAGCGTGAATTTACCATCGTCAAAGATTTTTCAAGCCCGGACTTAATCAAGTCCTACAATGACTATAATGAGTTTGATGTCTCGGACCTGACGATTTCGCGGGGCAGTTTTTTTGTCTGCATGCAACTGCGGAGTATCGGCACCAGCAAACTCAAGGCTGATGGTTCCGATTTCTTTTTTCTGGCCGATATTCAGGAACCAAGCAAAGGATTTCTTTCGGCAGACAGCGGACGTTCGTTTCGGGGTGTCGGAATCCGCATCAACAATTTTCCGATTGATTTTCCAATAGCGGCCCGGATTTCCCTCCCTTCCGGACAGGCGTTGCCACCTGAAATCCAGGCCATCAAGCTGGCCAAGGATTCCATGACCGTCATTGGCACCAATCTTTCCCTGACCGGCCAACTCAGTGTCAATGGCACCACCGTGGTTCCGCCGCTTACGGCCCGCCTCAAGAAAAATGGCCGTCTGAAAGTAACCGGCACCTCTGACCAACTGAAGCTCAAGACCGGGAACAATGAGATTGTCTTCAGTTCGGGCAATTTGAGTTCACCCAGCTACCGCCTGAAAGTCAACTAACCCCCAGCCTTTGAGTTTTGAGTTTTGAGTTCCAAAATGGTTCTCAATTCTCAATTCTCAATTCTCAGTTCTCAATTCAAAATGGCCCTCCCGTTTTTCATGAAAATGGCTATTGCATAGGACTACCTGCCAGAGTAAGTTCCAGTCTTGCTCATTCCTTTTTATTTTTTGCCATTTTTCCCAAGGAGTACCAAACAATGACCGAAACCCCGTTGAAGCTCAAAACCGGTCTCGCCGAAATGCTCAAAGGCGGCGTGATCATGGACGTGGTTGATGCCCATCAGGCCCGCCTGGCTGAGGAAGCCGGTGCGGCTGCCGTGATGGCGCTGGAACGTGTGCCCTCTGATATTCGCCGCGATGGCGGCGTGGCACGGATGTCATCCCCCAAAATGATCCGCGAAATTATGGAAGCTGTCTCAATACCGGTGATGGCGAAAGTCCGGATCGGTCACTTTGTCGAGGCACAAATCCTGGAAGAACTCGGCGTTGACTACATTGACGAATCGGAAGTGCTGACTCCCGCCGACCATGCCAACCACATCAACAAACATGCCTTCAAGGTTCCGTTTGTCTGTGGTTGTACCAATCTGGGCGAAGCCTTGCGCCGCATCGGTGAAGGTGCGGCCATGATTCGGACCAAAGGCGAAGCCGGAACCGGCGACATCGTTGAAGCCGTCCGCCACCTGCGCGAGGTCACCCGCGAAATCCGTATCCTGAGCGTGCTGGGCGATGAGGAACTGATGGCTGAAGCCAAACGCCTGCAAGCTCCGTTTGAAATTGTCCGCTGGGTTGCCAAAAACGGAAAATTGCCGGTGCCCAACTTTGCCGCCGGCGGCGTGGCGACTCCGGCAGATGCGGCCCTCTGTATGCAGCTTGGTGCCGAAGCCGTATTCGTCGGCTCAGGCATTTTCAAATCGGAAGACCCGGCTGCCCGCGCCCGTGCCATCGTCAAGGCCGTGACCCATTTCAACAACCCCAAAGCCTTGCTCGAAGCCAGTGAAAGCCTGGGCGAAGCCATGCGCGGCATTGACGCCACCAAACTTCCGGAAGCAGCCCTGCTGGCCGGACGAGGGTGGTAATTCATTCAGGACTGAGGACTGAGGGCTGAGAACTGAGTGACTTTCCAATCGGTTGTCTGGTCGCCAAATCTGGAAAAGTCACGGTTTTCAGCTTGAGCAACCCACAAAATCAAGGGTTTCTCAGTTTTCAGTCCTCAGTCCTCAGTCCTCAGTCCTCAGTCCTTGGAGCTATGAAAATAGGTGTGTTGGCATTGCAGGGTGATTTTGCCGCCCACGGGCGGATGCTTTCCCAACTTGGCTGTCCCTGGACGGAAATCCGCCGGGCGGACCAATTGGGCGAAGTTGACGGGTTGATTCTGCCGGGGGGCGAAAGCTCCACGATGCTCAAATTTCTTTGTGAAGAAAACCTGCTGGAGCCGTTGCAGGAGTTTGGCAAATCAGGAAAACCCATGTTTGGAACCTGTGCCGGAGCGATTTTGTTGGCGCAGGATGTCACCGGACCGGCACAGGCTTCGCTCGGCGTGCTCGATATTGCCGTTCAACGCAACGGGTACGGTCGGCAGCTCGACAGCCTTGTGACGGAAACTGATTGTCCGGCTCTCGGTCCGGAGCCATTGGAATTGGTTTTTATCCGGGCCCCTATCATCAACCGGGTCGGGCCAGGGGTTGATATTCTGCTGGAACACCGGGACCACCCTGTCTGGGTGCGCCAGGGAAACATCATGGCAGCCACATTTCACCCCGAAATGACGGAAGACACCCGGATGCACCGGAAGTTTGTGGAAATGGTGGAAACTTCGCAGGACTGAGGACCGAGGACAAAATCAGGGCCGAGGACAAAATCAGGACTGAGGACTGAGGACTGAGTGATTTTTCTTTCAGGCTTCAGTCCTCTTTAGTTTATCGCCAAAATGAAACCAAGCACAGACTGTTCTTTCAATAGTTGTACAGAAAATCCACCCGGTTGAGCAAAGCCCACTGCAAATCCGAAGCGAACTGCGTACCGGCAGCCCGGATTTTCAGCTTTTTGGTTTCGGCTGCGGTTGGTCGGCGGGCCAGGGTTTTGAGAAACAGTTTTTCAATCGCGCTCTGAAGGTTGGTGGACCGTGTGCTCAGTGCCTTATTCAATTGCACTGCCAAGCCGTTGCGCTGCACATTGTAATAACCAAAGGGATACACCCGCGAAAGCACCGTGTCGTAATTGTTAAAGAGTTGCAGAGCATTCCCCAGCGAACTCCGGTTGGAGCGCCCGACTGTGTTGCGGTTACCCCGCCCAAACAAATCCAGAAATGTATGAACGGAATATGGATCCTCAGATATATCGCGGGGAACCTGTTTCCCCTCAAGATAAACCGGGTCTTCCGGACCGGGCAGAGACATGGTTGAAGTAAAGGGTGTATCTATCCCGAAGGCGTAAAAGAGTCCCGGCACTTCCGTGGCAAAGGCGATGGCATCGAAAACCTCCTCGGCCTGGAGGCGGCGCACCAGTTTGCGGGCATAGAGCGGGGCATAGGTTTCGTTCCATTTGGATTCGTCATAACGGGACGATAGCCCATAGGCTTTGGAAAGAACCATCAGCCGCATCAAGGCTGCCATGTCATAGTTGCTGGCCTGGAAAAAGTCAGCCAGCCGATTGAGTAAAACCGGATTTGATGGTTGCAGGTCCCAGGGTGCAGGCGGCGGGTTGTTTATGTTCTGCCGGGCCAAATCAAACTGGTCAACCGGTTCCACCAAACCCAGCGTGAAGAAATAAGCAAACATCCGATTGGCAAAGGCACGGGAAAACTGAGGCGACTTTGTGATGGAGCGGGCCAGAGCCACACGTGGGTCTTCAGAGGAATTGGCCACGGTTCCCCCAAAAAGGGCGAAAGACGGTTGAATCACGCCCCCTGAACGTCCGGGGCGCATCCCGGTGCCGTCCTGTGTGTTGGCATCGTATTTTCCGGCTGCATTTCGCTTGGAAATAAAAATGAAACCATTGGTTTCGTTGTCATCGCTGGCAAAATCCATCTGGGCAAAATGGGCGGCAATGCCCCAATAGGCAGCCCGTTTGCTTTCGGCCAAGTGCAGATTGATGCTTTCCAAATGGCCGGCCCCGTCGTGGCAGGAAATACAAACCGCCTGCACCCCCAAAAACGTCCGGACGGTTTCGGCGGCGGCTTCGTCAAAGGCATCCTGGCGGGGGCCTCCTTCAGCCAGAGCAAAATACATCGGCTGGCGCAGAAAATTTCCCGGCCCCTGGTCAGCCCGGCCCGTGTAGGTAATAAAATCCGTGGCAATCTGGTCAAAGGGCTTGTTTTTGGCCAAAGCATTCCGCAGATAGGAATAGACAAAATTCCGGTCTTTGGGAGTGCCGCCATCCACCACATGCATGTGGAGCAAATCCCCCATCCAGTTGGTCCAGCGGTCAATAAAAGCAGGTGACCCAATCAGCGTGTTCACCAGCTTTTCTTTTTTCTGGGCATCTTTGTTGTTGAGATAAGCCGTCAGCTCATCAGGTGACGGCTGTTTCCCGGTCAGGTCAAAATAGACCCGGCGACAGAATTCCTCGTCCGTGGCCTCAGCCGCCGGTTGGATACTCTTCTTCGCCAGTGCGGCAAAAATTTCCTGGTCAATCAGATTGTCAGAAGTTTCAGCCAGTGCTTTGGCGGAAAGCATTTTGGCCGGGGCTGTTCCAGGTTCCGGTTCGGGCAGCAAGGCCGTCACTGCGCGGGTTTCCTGCGCAGCCCGGCGGGCCCGCATGGCCGGGGTACCGGCTTCAACCATGCATTCGGGACGCATTCGGGAACTGCGTTGAACCTCCGGGCGGGACATTTTCCGGTTGGCGGAAATCAGGTTGGGCAAGGTCAGGCCCAGCGCCACAACCAGCATAAAACAAAGAAAAACAATCCGTTTCATACTCTCTCCCGAATTGAGGATTGAGAATTGAGAATTGAGAATTGAGAATAAAAAACCAATTCGAAATTCTTTGGATTTGAGGAAAAAATCAATTCCGACCTGAAGACCGGGATTGCTGCAATTCTCAATTCTCAATTCTCAATTCTCAATTTCCATTAAAACAGTCCCGCAATTTCATAGCTTCGTTCGTCACCAATGGCGAGCGGGTCAACGTAGTAAAACGGGCGACCTGAAGGCGTGCCGGCCAGCACTTGAAACCAGTTGATGCCTAATGCGGAATAGATAGTCGTCACAATGTCCGGCAAATGGACCGCCCGTTTATATTCCCAACCGGGGTCTTTCACTTTGGCACCGGCATCATCCGTCGCCCCAATGACCCGACCGCCCTTGACGCCGCCCCCGGCCAACAGAGCCGACATGGCATAGGGGTAATGGTCACGACCTCCCAACCGGTTGAGGTCGCCGACGGTTCGGCCAAATTCGCCCATGACCACAATCAGGGTTTCATCAAACAGGGACTTGCCCGGAACGGTTCCCGGAGCAGCGGCCAAATCGTCTATGAAAGCGGAGAGACCGGTATCGAGGTTGCGCCCAAGTTGCTGAAGACCGCCTTCTCTGGGGTTGGTATAGATTTCCTGGTGATGGTCCCATCCATATTGATTGATTTCAATAAAGCGGGTTCCGCGATTGGCTTTAAGGGTGTTGCGGGCCAGGACCAGAAAGTAGGCAAAATAACCGCCGCCGTACCGTCTGACCTCCGCTCCGTTATAATCCACAGCAAAGGTCGTGGCGGCGGTCGGGTCTTTAATGATTTTGGTTGCCTGTTCCTGAAAAACCGGAAGGGGCTGGCGCACACCATCCGCCACGGCACTCCGGGTGTCGTTCAGTGTCTGTAAAATCGCCATCCGCCGGTCAAAAGCAATTTGACCATCGGGAGGCGTCACCCGAACCACATCATTTTCACCAAACGGAGCAAAGTTGGCGGCCAAAAAACCATTGTCGGTCTGAGTTGCGCCCAGCCGCATAAAACCGGGAAACGTGTCGGTTTCCTTGCGGCGACCCTGTTGCTCGAAATCAAAAGCCACGAGTGCCCCGATGTTGGGGATTTCGTTTCGCAACCCCGGATTCAGCCGCCGTCCGGTTTCCAGGTAATATTGGGCCCGTTCGTGGGCAGCTTCCTGGGTTTCAATGGACCGGACCAGGGAAAACTGCTTTGTCCGCTGGGCCAGTTTCGGCAGGAGTCCGGACGGCCAGTCAATCCCGGTTGAAAGCCGTTCAACTCCCAGCAGCGAAGGGGTCCAGCGCCCTACTTTAAGGTCAAACGTGTCAATATGACTGGGAGCGCCGTTCAAAAAAATAAAGACGCAATTGCGGGCCGTATCGCGGGGAAGGAAATTATCCCGGAATGTGGCCCGTGTTCCCAAACGGGCAGCAAAGGCCGGGTTGCTCCAGCCGAAGACGGCACCAAGGCCAAGTCCGGCACCAAGTTTGAGAAATTCGCGGCGGGCCAGGGAAGAAGAACGCACGGCAGATACCTCCGCTCTTGGAATTGAGAAGTTCGAATTGAGAAGTTCGAATTGAGAAGTTCGAATTGAGAAGTGAAGGCAAATGGTAGCTTTCCCGGAAAAATCGGTAAATGGATTTTTACGGAAAAGTCCATTCATTTGCGATTTGCCATTTGCGATGCAGTTTCGCTTGATTGTTGCCGTGGTGTTGCCTTTTCAACGACGACAATCCCAAATGGCAAATCGCACATGCTCTCACTCTTGCGGGGTTATACCGGCAGCCTGCTTTTCCTGGTTCAACAAAGTTTGTTTTCTTTGAACTCCCCAACGGTATCCGCTCAATTCGCCGGTTTCGCGGACGACCCGGTGGCACGGAATCACCACTGCAATCCGGTTGGTGGCACAGGCGCGGGCCACGGCCCGAACTGCTTTCGGTTGACCGATTTCGGCTGCGATTTCGCCATAGCTGCGGGTGCTGCCATACGGAATCTGTCGCAAGGCAGCCCAGACTTTTTGCTGAAATGCCGTGGCCTGAATATCCAGCGGCACGTTGACCTGCGTGGCCGAGCCGTTGACATACGCCACCACCTGGGCGACTGTCGGTGTCAGGCTGGCATCGTCGCGTTGGACTTTCGCCGCCGGAAACTCCTCAACGAGTGAAGTTTCGAGAGCCTTGACCGAATCCCCCAGACTGACGGCGCAAACGCCCCGCTCGGTGGTTGCAATCAATACATGTCCAAGTGAACAGGTGGTGGTGGTGAATGCGATATTCATGCCTTGCCCTCCGCGCCGGTAAACCGACGGTGTCATGCCCAAACTGGCGGTGGATTTTTCATACAAACGGCTGCTTGACCCATAGCCTGCGTCGTACAGCGAGCGGGTTACGTCGCCACTCGACCGGACTTCCTGCTTAAACCGGTTCAGGCGCAGATTGGCCGCGTATTTTTTAGGGGAAACACCCATCACCTGCTTGAAGGTCCGTTGCAGGTGATAGGGGCTGACACCGACCGCAGCACTTAATTCATCAAGGGAAAGGGTTTCGTCAATATGCGTTTCGAGCAGATGCCGGACGCGCTCGACGGTTTCAAGCGAGGGCTTGGTAAACCCGGCAACTTCCGGGCGGCATCGTTTGCAGGCCCGGAACCCGGCCTGCCGGGCTGCTTCGGGGTGTTCGAAAAATTCGATGTTTTCACGTTTGGGTTGGCGTGAAGCGCAGGTTGGACGGCAAAACACACCGGTTGTCCGAACACCGTACACAAACACGCCGTCATAACGGGCATCACGCAGGCAGAGCGCCTGCCAGTATTGTTCATCGTTGGTCATCATCAGTTTCGCTTGAATGGTCATAATCGTGAACCTCCAAGCGCGATGCTACGACGGGTGCCGAAATGCAGCTATCCGAAAGTTGCGGACTAATTTCCGTTCTGAGTTCCGCCTTCAGGCGGCGGTTTTTCTTGATTTCAAAAAACAGCCTGAAGGCTGTCTTCCAACCGCCGCCTGAAGGCGGAACTCAGAACTGCCGCCTGAAGGCGGAACTCAGAACTGGAACTCAGAACTTATTTCGGGGTCAGGGCAATCGTCAGCAGTTCGTCCAGGTCGCCATACTTGGCCCGATAATCATCCCGGCTGATAGTGATAACCCGATGGGCTTCTTCAGCATTGTAGACATGGGTGATTTCAGCCTTGCGGGCCTTCGTGCCGGGAATGTCCTTGTAGGTCAGAAAATAGTGGCGCAACCGTTCAATCAGGGTTTCCGGACATTCATGGATGTCTTTCCACTGACCGTAAGCACCGTCCTGATTGAGCACTGCGATGATTTTGTCATCGGCTTCCTTCCCATCCACCATGCGCAAACCGCCAATCGGCACAGCCCGCACCAGAATATCACCGTGCTGAATTGGTTTTTCGGTTAAAACACAGATGTCGAGCGGGTCACCGTCGCCCACAATCCGCTTGCGTCCGGTTCGTTCGGCGCAAAACTCGCCGATGCGGTCCCCGCAATAGGTTTTGGGAATGAATCCATAGAGCGTGGGGCAATGGCTCGAATATTTTTGCGGACGGTCCACTTTCAGGTGACCTGTAGCCTTGTCCACTTCATATTTGACGGAATCGGTCGGAACCATCTCGATATAGGCGTTGACCAGAGCCGGGGCTTCTTCCCCGATGGGAACGCCATGCCAGGGGTGGGCTTTGAAGAGCCCGCCCATTACTTTGAAAAAAACTGCCTGTGCGGTATTTGCCATAATTATCTTTAGGACTGAGGACTGAGTTTGTTGTTTACCATGCTTTTAAGACATGCAAGCAGACATTCAATCAAAAACTCAATCCTCAGTCCTCAGTTCTCAGTCCTTGGTTTCCAGTCCTTCTGCAAAAGGAACCGGTTCATCCTGTAAAAATGTTTCCCAATCACGTTCGGCCTGTGCCGTTTGCGGGTCATTGGCCAAGCGGTAACATTCCTTCCGGAGATATAAAAATTTACCTGTCCACGGAACGTTTGGCTCAAACTTGCGGATAGTTTCCAATGTGAACCGACCCGGCTTGTTTTCGTCAAGCAATTTTGCGAGTTCGAACCGCATGGCCATTCGCCGCCCATCGAGCAGGGAAAGGGAAAACGGTTCGGAAAGCGCCTGATAAAACCGGGCGGCGGCTGATTTGTCAATTTTTCCCAGGGTGACGGCCAAATCGAGCGCCCGTTCCATAGTAGGCAGATAGGGCCAGGGGGTGGAACGATATTTGGTAAAAGCTGTTTCCAGCAACGCTATGGCTTCGGGGAGGCGTCCCTGCCGGGCCCGCAACCGGGCCAGAACCACATCCGCTTCGATTGGTTCAAACAGCCGGAGGGAGTCTGTCAGGGCGACGGCTGTTTCGTCCCCAGCTTCGGCAGCGGCTTCGGCAATCATGACAAGCTCCACCAAATCGCGGGCTGGTTCAGGTTGGGTCCGCCACAAAGTCCACACTTCGCTGAGTTTTCCTTGTACATATTTTTCTTTAGCCAAGGTTCGGATTTGTTGGGGTTGGGTAAATGTCGGTTTTAATTTGGGCGAAACCCGATGCAGGACCATCATTGAGGCGTAACGGTCCTCTATTTGGGACCAATCAATTTCCCCTCCGGTCAATTGGGGCCGGTCTGCATGGCGTTGCCGGGCGACTTCGAGCAATTCCCCAATGTCAAATCCCGCTCGTTTCCCGACATTGCGGGCAAAGGCGAATTCAAGCACCGGGCGGTCATCAGTGTTCAGCTCCACTTGGGGTAAGCGGGCAATGGCTTGAGCCAAGGTGGTCCGGCCCACATAGCGGGCAAAGAAACCCTCCAGGCTTGACACCCGCCACACTTGAGTCAATGCCCTCCGATAGGGTTCCTGCTTCAGCCGTTCCTCTAATAAAGGAATATTGCAGGAAACCGGTTTTTGAGAAGCAACCAAAAGCAGGTCGCCATCGCGGGACTGAAAGGTTTCAACCTGTGGAAACACGGACGAAATGGTGGCATAGACCGAGCGAATGGTTCCGCTATCCGATTCGTATGCCTGGAGCCACTGAACAAAAAAGCCACCATCATTCAGACGGGCCGTCGCAGCCCGGTAAAAATCCTGGGTAAAGAGGTTGGCGATGCCTGCACGGTATGGGTTTGACGGTTCGGAGAAAATGATGTCATAGCGTTCCCTGGTTGTCATTAGAACTTCACGGGCATCTCCCAGGAAGGTATGGACTTTGGGGTTGGACATGACATTTTCATTGACTGGCCCACACATGCGGGCAATCTTCAGAATCGCTGGTTCAAGTTCGACCACATCAACCCGGTCCATGGTGGGAACGGCAGCCAGCCAGCCAGCGGAACTTCCCACACCCATTCCGACGACCAACGACCGTTTGGGATTGGGATGGAGGATGGCCCCCACCAAACCGCTCATGACGGCCGTTCCGGCGTCAATGATGGTATGCCCATCAGTTTTGCCATTCACAATGAATTCATACCCGCCGTCTGCCCCCAAGGCGACACTACTTTCGATTCCCTCACTTTCCCAGGCGATTGCCCTGCGACGGAGCGCTGCCCAATCCCGCAATTCGTTTCGGGTTGAATCCGTCAGAACCACCCGGCCAGCTCCAATTGGACTATGCCTCCAGGCGGCAGTTGGCCCGGACGAAAAAAGCAGGAGTATTGCCACCAGAGATGCGACGAGCGGCTGGATTCCGGTGGGCAATCCGGCTGCATGGGATTTGTTTTCGGTTGAGAGAAATCGTGGTAAAAAAACAGTTAGAAGGGCCAGCCCGGATAATAGAACCACCACCAGTTTCCAGGTTCCCACTGCTGTCAAAAGGGGCAACAGACCAAAGCCCCCTGCCAGTGACCCCACAATCGCACCAACTGTGTTCCAGGCATAAGCCACACCAATGTGTTTGCCGACATTTTCAGCACCCCGTCCCAGCAGGGCGATGAGTAACGGGAATTGCACGCCGGAAATAAAGGCTGCCGGGAAAACCACCACCACCGTCAAAACCAGCCAACCGCCAACCTGGCCCAGAAATCCAAGAGCCTGGAGGGGACGCAACAAAATTGCCACAAAGGCCAGCCGGTCACCAAGTGCAAAAGGAATAGCCAGAAACAGAGCTTCCAGGGCACAGGTCCAGGCAAATCCGGCAAAACTGGCTGGCTGGTTCCTGCCAAAAAAAGCATAGGCTGCCCCACCCAAACCAATCCCCAAGAGGGCAACTGCCAAAATCAACCCAAAAGTAAAAGTTGACCCCCCCAACAGCGGTCCCAACATGCGATACCAGACCAGTTCCATGAGAAGAAAGGCAAAACCCACCAATGCGGCTGCCAACAGGACAAATCGTTCGCTTGGGTTCCACCCGGACTGCACTGCAACGGAATTGAGCGGGGTTGGGGTTGGGGAAACAGGGGGAGCGTCGGTCTGGGTTGTTGGGGTGGTCAGATTGCGGGCGATCAAGGCCACCACCACATTGACCAAACAGGCCAGCCATAAGGTCAGGCGGGTGCCATAAGTCTCCAGCAACAGAAAGGTTGCCAATACCGTTCCGGTAACCGCTCCCAGAGTGTTGGAGCCATAGAGCAAGGCCAGATTCTGCCGGCCCAGGTCATCATCCGTTTCTGCGGCTTTGGCTGCGGCGGGCAATGTTCCTCCCATAAGAAAAGTGGGGACACAAAGGACCAAGGTGGCAAAGCAAAGCCGGACCACGGTTCCTGCCGTTACTCCCAGCACTGGCGTCCCGCCTACGGCTGAATAACCCCAGCGTGCCAGCCAGACCAGGGCCGGAGTCACCGCAACAGAAAAAGCAATGAGCAGCTCCAATTGAGCGTACAATGCCAACGGGCGTTCGTGCGTATCTGCCCGCTTGCCCAGCAGAATCCCGCCGACTCCCAGGCCGCCCATAAAAATCGCCAACACGGCGGCTGAGGCAGCCGTCGAAGCCCCAAAAATCAAACGAAACTCACGAAGCCATGCCGTTTGATAGATAAGGGCGCACATGCCCGACCCAAATAACAAAAATGCAATTGAAAGGCTGCGTTTGGACATTGGTTTTTCAGGGTTCAGGGGGCTAAGGATGGAGGTTCAGGGTTCAGGGTTCAGGGTTTTGAATATTGAAAATTTGAGGCTTCGTTCCGGATTTCAAAACTCAAAATTCAAAATTCAAAAAGGGATCGAAACCCCAGCCTCTGGATTTCAAACTTTTTTGTGGAAAGCTATCACTGCGGCTGCCTGCACCTCTGACAAGGAAACTCCGGCAGTGAGAGCCAGTCGGTGACAGTCTTCAAATTCAGGCATGATTTTAATGGTATCGCCATCCAGAATTCCGGTTTTGACCCGGACCGTACCAAATTCCGTTTCCACCGGAACCAGTTTCCGCCCCAGGGTAAAGCGGTGCATCTCGCGGTAACGGACTCCGAGGGTGGTTGTTTCCTGGAACAGGACATACGACAGCGAAGCCATCCGGTCAGGCTCACACAACACCGAGAGCAGCGTGCCGGGACGGTTCTTTTTCATTTGAATCGGGGTGTAGAACACATCCAAAGCCCCGTTGGCAAACAGCCGGTCCATGACATGCCCATAAATCTGCGGGTTCATATCGTCAATGTTGGCTTCGATGACGGTCACCAAATCAGCTTCCCGTTTGGTTTTCTGGCGTTCGACCGCCGTCTCTGTTTGCCCTAAAACCAGCCGCAACGCATTTGGAAAGTTGGCAAAATCGCGCCCGCCGGCTCCGTAGCCGATTTTTTCACTCACAATGCCCGGTGAGCGGGTGAACTGCTGGCAGAGCGTGGTCACAATCGCAGCCCCGGTGGGGGTGGTAAACTCGCCTTCAATATCAAGGGAATAGTAAGGAACGCCTTTGAGCAATTCGGCTGTGCCGGGAGCCGGAATCGGATATTTGCCATGCGCACATTTGATAAAGCCAAATCCGACATTCAACGGCGAAGCCACAAAATGCTCGATTCCCAGCATTTCAAACCCGATACAGGCCCCCACAATATCAATGATGGCATCCACTGCACCGACTTCATGAAAGTGAACTGCCTGGGGGGGAATTCCATGCACAATACTTTCCGCTTCGGCCAGCCGCCAGAAAATTTTGGCGGCTGTGGTCTTCACCCAGGGAGACAAGCGGGAAGCCGCAATAATGGCCCGAATATCGGTCACTGTTCGATGGGGATGCGAGTGAGGGCTATTGTCAGGACTAAGGGCTGAGGACTGAGGGGCCGTTTCAGGACTGAGGACTGAGGGCTGAGGGCTGAGATGAGAATCTGAGTCGTGCGGGTGATGGTCGTGGTGATGACCGTGGTCATGGTCGTGGTGATGACCGTGGTCATGTTGGTGGTGCTGGGTTTCCGTGCGGTCCAAAGGGAGCGGTTGTTGCAGCTTTCCTTCGATGGTGACATCAAATTTGAGGCAGGAAAGATGGGCCCGCGTGGTTTCACGGACTGACAACTCGTATCCGTCCAGGTTGAGCTTGCGCAATTCCTCGCGCAAGGCATTGAAATCCACGCCCAACGCCAGCAATGCGCCAATCGTCATGTCGCCGCTGATGCCGGCGAAACAGTCGAAATACAGGGTTTTCATAAGTCAAACAGGGTCCAGGATTCAGGGTTCAGGGTTCAGGGTTTTTGAAAAACAAAAGTCCAAAATCTGAAATCAGGAGAAAGTCCAATTTTCAGCAAACGTGGAAAATCACTTTTTTGTCGTTTGCTTCTCGTTTTATAAAACCCCGAACCCCCGAAACCCCGAACCCCGAACCCCTACGCAGGTGGTTTCTTCCGCGAGGATGACGAGGGCGTACTGGAGCCACTGGCTTTGACCAGTGATTTCAGTTCGTGCATAAACTCGGTCACATCCTTGAATTCAAGATACACCGAAGCAAATCGAACGTATGCCACCTTATCCAAATCCTTGAGCCGCCGCATAATCAGCTCGCCGATTTTTTGGGTCGAACGTTCCCGGTCACGCGAATCCTGCACAAACTTCTCGATAGCAACCACAATTGCATCCAGCTTGGAAGGGCTGACCGGTCTTTTTTCACAGGCCCGAAGCAATCCGGCCATCACTTTTTTGCGGTCAAACGGTTCCCGGCGGCCATCTTTTTTAATGACCATGTAGGGGATTTCGTCAATCCGTTCGTAGGAAGTAAACCGCCGCTCGCACTTCAAACATTCGCGCCGCCGCCGAATGACATCGCCTTCGCGGCTTTCGCGCGAGTCAACCACCTTGTCTTCCAGGTGTCCACAAAAAGGGCATTTCATAAAAGGCTTCCCGGTAGCGGACAAGACCTGTCCGGAAAAAGATGGATTTCCCTGGACGACCAAAGCAACGTTCACACGGGAGATGTGACCCGCCTGCTGTAAATGGTAAATGGTGAATGGTGAATGGTGAATGGTAGGACCATCTGTCGTTGTTTCTTTGAGTTTCAGACCACTTCGCTGAAACCCTTACGATTTACCATTCACCCCTCACCTCTTAAAGCGCCAGCAACGACAGTTCAATAATATCGGCATTGCCGCTGCGGATGGCATCAAGCGTGGCAGTTTCCGGAGCCTGGTCGAGATGAATTCGGGCAATGGCCGCCCCGGCACCCTCAAACACGATGTTTTCGGTTTCCTGGACGTTAATGCCAGC
This sequence comes from Blastocatellia bacterium, assembly GCA_019695185.1. Taxonomy (GTDB): domain Bacteria; phylum Acidobacteriota; class Blastocatellia; order Chloracidobacteriales; family Chloracidobacteriaceae; genus JAIBAN01. The sequence goes on from JAIBAN010000004.1 coordinate 82,915, forward strand.
CTGTTTGAGCACGTTAAAGACATGCGCCAGCACGCCCACCCGGTCGAAATGCCGGACCACCAACAAATGCGTGGCGGGCGAATGTTTGGCCAGATTGACCACGTTGGGCACGCTGCCGGTGTCTTTGTAGGAAACGATAATCCGGACGGTTTCAGCCGAGGTGGCATCCTGCGCCTGGTCGGTGGAGGCCCCGACGTGATGGGTCACGTAAACCCCTGGCAGCGACCGCAGTTGCGAATAGACTTCGCCGGTCCCGCCGCTGGGTTCGCCGTCAAACACATCCAGCCCGGCCCGCAGCCCGCGTTCGTTGACGGCAGCCACCAGAGCCGCTTCGTCCACCACTTCGGCGCGGGCGGTATTGATAAACATTGCACCTTTGGGCAGGCCATTCAGCACATAGGCGTTAATCAGGCCACGGGTTTCGGCATTCAATGCCACATGGACGCTCAGAACATCGCAACTGGCCGCCACATCAGCCGGGTTGTCCTTATATTCAATGCCGAGTTCAGCCGCCCGTGCCGGTGTCAGGGACCGGGACCAGGCCACCACCGGCATGCCAAAAGCTTTGGCGCGCGTCACCATTTCCTGGCCAATTTGACCCAGGCCAATCAGTCCCAGCCGTTGGCCAAACACGCCTTTGGCCTTGCTGAATTCCTTTTTGTTCCATTTGCCGTCACGAAACTGGGCCACATTGTCCGGAATCCGGCGGTCCAGGCTTAAAATCAGCCCGAAGGCCAGTTCGGCCACCGCAATTGAGTTTTTGCCGGGGCAGTTGGAGACGTAAATCCCACGGGACGAAGCTGTTGCCACATCAATTGTGTTATAGCCCGCCCCCGAACGCACCACCAGACTCAGCCGCCCGGCGGTCAAAGCGGCGGCGTTGACCTTGGTCGAGCGCACCACCAGCACATCCGCGCCGGTTTCCTGGACCGCTTCCACCAGCGCATCGTCTTTCAAATCAGCGTTGTAATGAACCTCACAGCCAGCCGCACGGAGCGCGTCCATGGCGGCATCGGGAAATTTGTCGGCAACCAAGACCTTCATTGGGGGAAAATCCTCCTCATCTTCAATTCGTGAATGGTAAATGATGAATGGCAAAAAAAGGGTTGAATCCCATTTGGGACAGGGCGGGAATTCATCCGGCTGCACTCAGGGTTCAGGGTTCAGGGTTCAGGGTTCAGGGTTTCAAAAACCTCAGTCCTCAGTCCTCAGTCCTCAGTCCTCAGTCCTCAGTCCTCAGTCCTCAGTCCTCAGTCCTCAGTCCTCAGTCCTCAGTCCTCAGTCCTCAGTCCTCAGTCCTCAGTCCTGTTTGGCTGTCAGCAGATGAAAAATCGCTTCCGGCGTTTGTACCTGTTTTGCCCGTTCGCTGTCGAGTCCGAAACACCACGTCGGCACTTTTGTTTTGGGATGGCCGTGAGTGTAGGCAATTTGTTCCAGATGACCGTGGTCGCTGGTGATGACGACAACCGTTTGGGCTGGGTCAATCCGGTTGAGCAAGGCCGCCACAAATGCCTCGATAGTCTGAAAAACCGCACGGGCGGCACTGATTTGCCCGGTGTGGCTCACCAGGTCCGGAATCTGGTACTTGTAAAAAACAAAATCGTGCTCCTCTGCCAGTTGGGAAAGAATTCCGGCTGCGGTTTCAACTTCCCGAAGCGGCAACGGCGCAAGGTCAAATGCCGAGAAATCAAACTCGGCTTCCAGTTCGTGGGTCAGCGAAGAAGTCAGCGCTGCTCCCGAACGCACGTCCTCGTAGGTCCGCAACCGGACCCCTGCCTGCCGGGCGGCATGGATGAAAATATTCCGGTTGATTTCCGCCAGGGTGAACAGTTCCGCCGTGCCATGTTTGTCGCGTCCGGTCAGTTTGACGGGTTTGCCGCGCCAGTGGACGGCTGTTTCAATTTCCTGACGGGAAGCCGCTGGCAGCAGGTCTTCCACAAACGAACCGCCGAAACAGTCGCAGTGCAGAGGAAAAACGGCATTGGCCAGACAGGGACGTCCAAACTCCCGAAACAGATTTCGTTCGGCAATCATTTCAACCAGGAGTTGTTCCCGGAGGCCCAGTCCCTGCATCAGGCCATGCCGGGCCAGCGCGCTGCTCCCGCAAAAAATCGAAGTATACGTCAGGGCGCATTCAATCGCGCCGCTTTGATGGCCGTTGGTGACATCCGTTTCAATCAAAAAACCGGGTACCGGTGCGTCAGGAAGAAAAAGGCAGGGCTGAGGACCGAGGACTGAGGACTGAGTGGGATTGCGGGGAAAAAGAAACCGACTCTCACTATAGACGGATTCGGGCCGGTTATGCCCCAGCGGGTCAATGCCAACGCTGTCAAGGGCGATTAAAATCGAGGTCTGTGGTTTCATAATTTGAAGTCTGGGCAAAGAAGTCAGGGGCGAAGGGCTGGTGGGGTTGACCCGTGGGTTTATGTATGCCGGAGCCAAACGGGTGGTCGTCAGCCTCTGGTCGGTCAATGACCGGGCCACCTCGGAATTGATGACGATTTTTTACCGTAAAATGTTGAAAGAGGGGTTGCGTCCGGCGGCGGCTTTGCGGGCTGCCCAACTGGAACTAAGGAAGGACAAACGCTGGAGTGCCCCGTTGTTCTGGGCTCCGTTTGTGATTCAGGGGGAGTTCAATTAAGGGAGTTTTATTTTCAGCCGCGTAGCAGTGAAAAAATGCTCGCCGAAGGCGCAAGCTTTGGAGGGTGTTTGGAAATCCGGTTTGGAAGCTGCGAAGCAGCAAAAGAATGCTAGCCTAGGGCGCAAGCCCGAGGAACCGAGTACCAATCAACCATGAGCCGCGAGAGCGGCGAAACTCTAATCCCAAATGTAACGAGGGTCATATTCCAGTCCGAGTTCTTTCAGAAACCAAAGGTATTCCTCCTGAAATGAACGGTTTTTGTGATGGAATTCCTGATTTTCAATATATTTGGATACCTTTTCGAGATTTGAACGGCTTACGCTAAACACCCCATATCCGCGCTGCCATTCAAAATTTTGACCCAGGTTTTGGTCGTGCATCCATTTGGAGGAATTTGTTTTCAGTTCACGAACCAAGTCGGCGATGGATTTTGTAAGTGGAATTGTTCCCAAAAGATGCACATGGTCAGGCATGCCGTTGATAATGATTGGGTACCCTTTCATTTCTCGTAAAATTCCACCCAAATATCCGTGAAGTCGTGACTTGCTTGCAGGGCCAATCAATGGTTGCCGGTTCTTCGTGCTGAAGACCAAATGTAACAACACGTCTCCATGTGTTTGTGGCATACCATTTCCAAATAATTGAGATTTTGGTTTCGCCGCTCTCGCGGCTCACAGTTGGAGGGTGTCTGTTTCCTAGGGCTTGCGCCCTAGGCTAGCATTCTTTTGCTGCTTCGCAGCTTCCAAACCGGATTTCCAACACTCTCCAGGGCTTGCACCCAAGGCGAGCATTCTTTTGCTGCTTCGCAGCTTCCAAACCGGATTTCCAACACCCTCCAGGGCTTGCACCCAAGGCGAGCATTCTTTTGCTGCTTTGCAGCTTCCAAGCCGGATTTCCAAACACCCCCCAAGGCTTGCGCCCCAGGCGAACGGTCTTTTGCTGCTTCGCAGCTTCCAAACCGGATTTCCAAACACCCTCCAGGGCTTGCGCCTTCGGCGAGCATTCTTTTGCTGCTTCGCAGCTTCCAAACCGGATTTCCAAACACCCTCCAAAGCTTGCGCCCTCGGCGAGCATTTTTTCACTGCTACGCGGTTGAACCCCAATTGATTTTGTCAGGTTCAAATCCGGTGCATGAACATGCCCGAACGCAATTTGGGTTCAAACCAGGTGGATTTCGGCGGCATGACTTCGTTGGCGTCAGCGACGGCCATCAATTCATCCAGTGAAGTCGGGAACATGGAAAATGCCACCGCTGCTTTTCCTTCGTTGACCAGCCGTTCCAGTTCCGCCGTGCCACGAATTCCACCGACGAAATCAATCCGTTTGTCGGTGCGGGGGTCTTCGATTCCGAGCAGCGGGTTCAGAATCCGGTTTTGCAACAGGCTGACATCCAGCGAGCCAATCGGGTCACTGGAATCAATCGTCAGGGTATCGAGATAAATTCCATACCAGCGGCCATGCAGATACATGCTAAAGCTGGCTTTGTCCTGCGGCGTCGGGTAAGGGCTGGTGGTGACTTCGGCGATTTTCCTGACGGCGGCCAAAAAGTCGTCTTCGCTATGGCCGTTAAGGTCTTTCACAATCCGGTTGTAGGGTAAAATCTGCAACTGTTCCGAGGGAAACAGCACGGCCAGTACGAAATTGTAGCTTTCTTCACCCGTATGGTTGGGGTTTTCGGCTTTCAATTGGGTTCGTGCCCGGCTGGCACTGGCGGCCCGATGATGTCCGTCGGCCACATAGAGGCGCGGCACATCCTTGAATTCGGCGCAGAGTTCATCCGTTTCGGCAACGCTCCAGACCGTGTGGCGGATGCCGTCGGCAGCGGTGAAATCATAAAGCGGTTCGGTTTTGCACAATTCCTCCACCCGCGCATTGATGGAGTCTTTGCCACGATAGGCCAGGAAAATCGGCTCCGCCTGCATCCGCAGTTGGGTCACATGGCGGGCGCGGTCGTCTTCCTTGTCCTTGCGGGTGCGTTCGTGCTTGCGGATGGTGTCGTCGTCATATTCATCCACCGCGCAACAACCGACAATGCCGGTTTGGGAATGAGTTCCCATAATCTGGCGATACAAATACAAATGCGGAGTTTCATCCGTGGCGAGGGGGACTTCGGCTTCCAGGCGTTGCAGGTTTTCCGCCGCCTTGGCGTAAACTTCATCCCGATAGAGGTCAATGCCGGCGGGCAGGTCAATTTCCGGACGAGTCACATGCAAGAGGCTGATGGGGTTTCCTTCGGCCATCTGGGCGGCTTCTTCGGAATTGATAACGTCATAGGGAACACATTGAACTTCGACGACCTTTTCGACCGGGGGCCGGACAGCACAAAACGGACGCAACGTTGCCATAAATAGAAAATTCTCCTGAAACAGAATTGAGAATTGAGAATTGAGAATTGAGAATTGAGAATTGAGAATTTTCCAAACTCTGGTCAGCTTTTCGAATGAGCTGAACCTGCTTGCCCACATTTGCCTGAATAAAAAGGAAATATCGTTCAGGCAGCAGGGGATTTTTTCTCAATTCTCAATTCTCAATTCTCAATTCTCAATTCGGACCACTCTTTGCCAATTAAAAGCTGATTATCGAGTGAGGTGCGCAGCAGGAACATACACGTGTCCAAAGCTTCGCTCGGACCGTGAATTGAGTCCTGCTGGGAGCGGACAAAATCGCCCGGGCCATACACAATGCCGTCAATTTTCAAATGACCTTCGATCATGAAAATTTCTTCGGCGGCGGTGTGCCGGTGCGGCACATGGCGGACACCACCCTCAGACCGAATCAGACAGAGCATTTCACGGTTGGTTTCGTCTACATACAGTCTTTGGATTTGCACTCCCGGTCGGCCCTGATAATCACTCCAAACGTGGTCGGCGGCCCGTACCGTCAATGGTTCGCGGGCGACTTCCGGAAGCGGTTTGGACCGGGTGGGAACCGGTTCAGATTGATTGATGGCGGCAAAAAGCCGGGAACGAAGCTGAGGTGAAGGGGATTGGGGCTCAACTGCAAAGGGAAGCAACGCCACGACTGCATCGGCTTCGTCCAGGGCGGCGCTTGCCGCACGGTGGCCGGAAAGCAGAAGTCCCTCAAAACTGGCTTCACCTTCATCATCCAAAGCGCCCAAGGCATAGAGCGCAGCCAGTTCGCTGGCGGTTGATTCGGTTGGTTCTTCCACTGGTGCGTGCATGAGATTTCGTTCTTTCTTGTTATTCGTCCAGCAGTTTCAGCGCATCCCGCAGACGATTCATGGCCAATCGGATTCGGGTTTTGACTGTGCCCAACGGTTGCGACAATTTTTCCGAAATTTCACTGTGGCTCAGGCCACCGAAGTAGGCGAGTTCAATCACCTGCCGCTGTTCGGGTGGCAGCTCCGCCAATGCGGTTTGCACCATGCGGCGACGTTCGGTTTCCGATGCTTGTTCTTCGGGGCTGATGTCATTGGTTGAGCGGGCTGTCACGGTATCGAGGGCTTCCGCCCGGCGGCGCTCCTGGTCACCGGCCCGAAACCGGTCAATGGCCCGGCTGCGGGCCATCATGAGTAACCAGGCCGAAGGCGTCCCCCGGCGAATGTCATAGTCAGCGGCCTGTCGCCAGACCTGCATATATACTTCGAGCGTGACTTCCTCTGCTGCTCCGGTATCGTTTAATATCCGCAGGATCAGCCCAAATACGAGACGATTGGTGGCATCATACAAACGACCGAGTGCAGCCTGGTCTCCGGTGGCAATCTGCCGGATATGCTCCAGCAAAAGTTGCTCTTTCGCACGTAGTTCGGTGCGGTCCGGGGGCGCAGACGCATTTCCGCCTGTTTGCACGGCCTGATTTCCTGGCTCCGTCATACATTTACTTTCCGGCTGTGCATTCAAAAAATTTTGGGACCACCTGAAGTCTGATTGGTGCAATTGCTTCGTAAGGATGACAAACGCCAGCAAGGTAGTATGTCGGTCCAGACCTCGTCAAGTACCTAATCACAGGTACTGGTTCTACTGGACAGCGTGGCAACATACCACCCTCAAAAACAACAAAAAGATTACTGTCGGGATTACAACAAACTTCAATGAACCAGACACATTTCGAAGAACTTATCGAGTTGTATGCACTCGATTTGCTCGACGATACCGAAAAAAAACAGGTGGAAGCATACCTGGTCACGTCGCCCACAGCGCGGGCCAAGCTGATCGAATTGCGTGAAACGGCGGCGGCCTTGGCTTTTTCCGTCACACCGGTCACGCCGGCACCAAATGTGCGCGACCGGTTGCTGCAACAGGTGCAGCAGGCCGGCACGTCAGTTCAGCCCCAGCCCAGAGCCCCGGCACCGCCGGAAGCTCAGGTGGTGGCCTTTCAACGACCAGCGGTGCAGACTTCCAACCCCAAACCCCAGACCCCAGGTGCAATCCGTTGGTTTGCGCTGGCGGCATCTTTGGCTGTGGTCGGGTTAGGCGGAGGACTGTGGCTCACCTGGGAACGGGTTCAGACCCTTCAGACGCAACTGACCGCCACTCAGTCCCAGCTTTTGAAAGAAACCCTGGAATTGGAAAAAACCAAACAAAAAGCCGACTGGCTGGCCTCACCCGAAGCCCGTAACGCAGCCCTGGGCGGAACCCCGGTTTCTCCCGCAGCCCGCGCCAAGCTGACCTTTGACCCGCAAACCGGTCAGGCGGTTTTTACAGTCCAGAATCTGCCGCCGCTCCCCAGTGGAAAAGCCTATCAACTCTGGTTCATTGCCGATGGCAAACCGATTCCGGGCTTGGTCTTTACCATTGATAAACAGGGACGGCTGGAGTTTCAGGAAAACATCCCAACTCAAGGTCGCAAGGCTTCGATTTTTGCCGTCACCCTGGAACCGGCAGGCGGGTCAACCGCTCCCACCGGCGACATGGTGTTGAAAACCCCGGCTTTGTAAGCGGTTTCGGAAAAAATTTGTATTGATGAAATCCAAATTTAATCCAGCCTCCGTAACCGTGACCAAACTCATGACCGCATATTGTTTGTTTCGTCCGGGCGTTTCCTTCACGGAAATCACCCGGACGGGATTTTTTCCCGATTTACCTGTACCGAATCAAACGGTTATTCAACAAAAAGGCGTTTTCATTGGTTTCGATGTTGCTTTTTCCTGGCATTTCCGTACTGTATGCACGCTGCACACACCACATGTGCCATCAAACTACATTTCGAAAACAACACGCCCACATTCTTGCCCAAACCCCTGTGTTTCGGACAACGGTCTTCGTCCGTCCGGCTCCGTTGGGCTGAAAAAACATTCTAATGAGGAGTAAACCACCCATGTTTCGTACCAAATCAAAGCAACTGTTCCTGGTTGCGCTAACCCTGCTGCTGGCCGTCACCAGCTTTATGGTTCCGTCCCAACGCATCAATGCCGCCGACCATAATGAGGCAACTCTTGCTGAAGGCCCTGTTGATATTGGTGACACCTATGCTTTTCTTGACCCAAACGACAATAGTAAGATGGTACTGGCTCTTTCTATTGAAGGGTTTATCGTTCCATCTGAACTTGGTAACCGGGGATTTTTTGCAGAGGATGTAACCTATCGCTTTGAGGTAGAAAATACTGGAGATGCCAAAGCGGATTTGAATATTGATGTCACATTCTCAAAACAGACATCACGGAGTGAACCACAAACCGCCACCATTAAACTGCCGGGTGGGAAGTCTTTCACGGCCAAAACAACTGTGGCCAACGAACGTGCCACTGGACCGGTGCCTTTTACCGTCACCACCGACCCTACCACCAAAGTGGATTTCTTCGCTGGGATGTGTGATGACCCCTTCTACTTTGACATCATTGGCTTTAACCGGTTTGCGGCTTCGGTGCGGGCTGGTTCACCAGATGCGAATGCACTCAAACGGGGCCGCGATAGCTTTGCCGGCTACAACATCCATATGATTGCCTTGGATGTGCCGGTTTCCTTGCTGAAAGGTGCGGGCAACGTGATTGGCGTCAATGGTGTGACGCTGGTTCCCAAAAAGATTGTTCGTGACTCCACTGGCCAAGTGAAGGCTAAAGGCGGACTCATCCAGGTTGACCGGATGGCAACCCCGGCCATCAACACGGTGACGATTCCGTATTCGCGTAAAAATGAATACAACTTGGCTGCCACCACCGATGATGCCGCCGGCAAATTTGCCAATGACATCATTGCTTCGCTCAAAGCCCTTGGCACCAATGATGCGAATATCAACATTCTGGCCGGTGTGGCGGTGCTCAAAGGCGACATTCTCCGGGTGGACATCACCAAGAAAAACACCAGCCTCGGCGAAGGCGAAAATGTGACAACTCCGAACTACACTGGCTTTCCCAATGGTCGCCGGTTTGGCGATGACTCAGTTGATACGGTGCTGTTTTTTGTGGCCAACCAGAATAAGTTGACCGATAACGTCAACAAGAACGATGTGCCGTTGCAAAAGACCTTCCCGTTTGTGGCCCCGGCTCACCAGGATGGTTCACAAACCCAGAACTAACCTTGTAAAAGTGACAGGTGACGGGTGACAGGTGACAAGTGAACTTAATAATTCACTTGAAAATTGTTCGGCCTGTCATCCTGGCACCAAAACCAGACAAACAACGAAGGGCGGCTCAAGCGGGCCGCCCTTCCTGCTAGGCAAGACCGATTCCATGACTGTATTCAAAAAAAGTTTATCGCTCGTTGTTTTTTTGATTTTTTCCAGTTTGTTGATTTTAACCGGTTGCCAAACACCACAGCCGGAACCACCACCCAAGGCGGCCACTCCGCCAATCGCCACGCCACTTCCTTCCGACACTGAAACCACTGAAAAAATCATTCGTGAACTGGAAGGCCGGGTCAAAACAAACCCGGTTGATTTCGTTGCCTTGAACAAGCTGACCGGCTATTACCTGCAACGATTGCGCGAGACGGGAAACTTTTCCTATCTGGAACTGGCCACCAAAACCACCAAAGCCTCGCTTGACCTGCTGCCTGCCGAAGCAAACAAAGGAGGCTTGAGAGGATTGATTCAGGTTGAAATCAGTTCGCACGAATTTGCCTCCGCCCGCGACCATGCCAAACAGTTGATTGAACTGGAGGGCGACAAAAACTATCCCTATCAACTTTTGGGAGATGCCTTGCTGGAACTGGGCGATTATGAAAAGGCTGCCGAAGCCTTTCACAATATGGAAACCCGCACCACTGAAAGCGAATCGGCCAAGGTTCCGCTTGAACAGCGTTTTGCCCGAATGGCCTTTTTGCGCGGAGACCTGGAAACCGCCAAACGGAACTTAACAGTGGCTTTGAATGCCGCCCTTGCTGCCACTCCGCCAGCCCGTGAAACGGTAGCCTGGACTCGCTGGCAATTGGGCGAAACCGCTTTTCAGATGGGTGATTACAAAACGGCGGAACAGCAGTACCGTGATGCGCTGACCACGTATCCGGATTATTACCGGGCGTTGGCTTCGCTCGGACGGGTCCGGGCCGCACAGGGTGATTTGCAGGATGCGGCGGCACAGTACGAAAAGGCTGTGCGGATATTGCCTGACCCGACGTTTGTGGCTGGTCTGGGAGATGTCTACAAACTGGCTGGACGTACCAAAGAGGCCGAAGCCCAATATGCCCTGGTGGAGCAAATTGCCAAACTGAACAAGCTGAATGGCGTGCTGTACAACCGGACGGTGGCCAAATTTTATGCCGACCATGATTTGAAACCGGAGGACGCTTACAATCAGGCCAAACAGGAATATGCCGCCCGGCAGGACATTTACGGCGCGGATGTGCTGGCTTGGACGGCGCTCAAGGCCGGCAAGCTGCCCGAGGCGCAAAAAGCCATCAAGGATGCACTCCGGCTGGGAACCAAAGACGCCATGCTGTTCTATCACGCCGGAATGATCGCCAAGGCAGCCAACGACAGTGCCGGGGCCAAACAGTATCTGGAACAGGCGCTCAAGTTGAGTCCGCAGTTTGACCCGTTGCAGGCGACTGTCGCGCGCAAAGCCTTGGAAGGAAATTAGAGCTGGGGAAGTTCTGCTTCTTTTAATAAACCGCGAAACACGCGAAACACGCTAAAAAAAGAAGGAAAATTTGTTTTTCGCGTATTTCGCGTGTTTCGCGGTTGAAATCTTCCGAAAGAGAAAATCTCAATCCAGAACAACCACCGTAGAAACCAACATCCACGCCACAAGGCATTCGTTCAATCAGCTTTATCAAAGGAAATGTGCATGTCCGGCAGTTTTCGCAAGTATTCAGCTTTTGTTACCGCAACTCTCTTTTCACTTCTTTTATTAGCCCAAACCACCAGCGCAGTTCTGGCGCATCCCCTCGGCAATTTCACCATCAATCATTTTTCGCGGCTTCAGGTTGAAACCAGCGGGGTCAAGGTCCGGTATGTGGTTGACATGGCCGAGATTCCCACCTTTCAGGAAATCCAGGCGGCTGACAAGGAAAGCAAAGACGGCCCCCCCACGGCCAACTGGCTCAAACAGTATGCCGAAACCACGGCATCCCGTTTGGCCCAGGGGCTGGTGCTGACGGTTGACGGGGTGCGGGTGCCGCTCCAGGTGACGGCGAAAACCATTTCGCTGCCTCCCGGAGCCGGAAACCTGCCAACGTTGCGGCTTGAGTGTGATTTGACCGGGAGTTTTGCCGGTAGCCTGCAAACCCGCCGCCTCAAATATGAAGATACCAATTTTCCGGAACGGCTGGGCTGGCGGGAAATGGTGCTGGTGCCCGGCAGCGGGGTGTCGCTCTTTGACAGCACAGCCTTTGGCAACGGCTTGACCGATGAACTGAAAGCCTATCCGGAAAATATGATTGCGGCCCCGCTCAACGAACGGGCGTTGGAATGCAGTCTGAGCCAGGGTGCGCTTCCGGCTGGAGCCGCTGCCCTGAAAACCCGTGACGGGAAAACGGTGACTCCATCGCGCGACCAGTTGGCGGAACTGATTTCCGTGCGGGAACTGACTCCGGGGGTGATGCTCTTTGGGATTCTGCTGGCTTTTGTCCTGGGAGGCGCACATGCACTTTCACCCGGACACGGAAAAACGGTGGTGGGTGCCTATCTGGTTGGTTCGCGTGGAACCTGGAAACATGCCGGTTTTCTCGGCCTGACCGTCACGATTACCCATACGGCGGGTGTGTTCGCCCTGGGACTCATCACGCTCTTTGCCTCGAAATACATTGTTCCGGAGCGGCTGTTCCCGATTTTAAGTTTTGTTTCGGGCATTCTGGTGCTGGGACTTGGCGGACACCTCTTCATTCAACGGAGCCGCGCTCTGGCTGGCGGACATCACCACGACCATCACCACCACGACCTTCACCATCACGACCATCAGGGCATGGAGTCCTTCACCCATACGCATGACGGAAATACCCATTCGCACCTGCCGCCAGGTATGGACGGCGAAAAAATAACCTGGAAAAGCCTGCTTGCACTGGGGATTTCAGGCGGCTTGCTGCCCTGTCCTTCGGCTTTGGTGGTGCTGCTGTCCGCGATTGCCCTGCATCGGGTCGGGTACGGACTGATTCTGGTGGTGGCCTTCAGCGCGGGCTTGGCTGGTGTTCTGACCGCCATCGGCATTGGGTTTGTCTATGCCGGAAAGTTCTTTGCAGCAAAGGAACCGCAGGCAAAAAACGGAAAACTGGCGCGACTGGTCAAGGTCATGCCGGTGTTGAGCGCGCTGGTTATTGCTTCGATTGGATTTGTGATGTGTTTGCAGACCGTGCCGGATTTGAAAACGGCGCTTCACCCGCCGACCGCCCAAACCCAGGTGGTGGCCACAGCGTCGCAACCTAAAGAAGAGCATGGCCCTTCGTTGGCGGGCCTGGGAGCCATCGGGATTTTAGGACTGGGATTGGTCTTCGGACTGAAACATGCCACCGAAGCCGACCATGTGGTGGCCGTGACGACCATCCTCACCGAACACAAGAGCGTAGCACGGGCGGCCATGGTCGGAGCACTCTGGGGAATCGGGCACACGGCTTCGATTTTCATGGTCGGATTGGTGGTTCTGGTGCTGCGGATTTCAATTCCGGAAAATGTTTCAAGCTGGCTTGAGTTCGGCGTGGCTCTGATGATTATCGGCCTGGGGGCCAATGCCTTGCTCCGGGCTTTGCTGCACCAGCCGGAACCGCACGTCCATGCCCACGATTTGGAAACCGAACCCTATTTGCACAAACACGAATCGGACCATCCGCACCACCATCACCAACCAGGGCCGCACCTCCATTTGACCAAAAACGTCGGTATCAAACCCTTGATTGTCGGCATGGTTCATGGACTGGCGGGCTCGGCGGCCTTGACCCTGCTGGTGCTTTCGCAAATTACATCCACAATTTTGGGGCTGACCTACCTGCTGGTTTTTGGGATTGGCTCGATTGGCGGAATGCTGCTCATGTCGGGGTTGGTCGGGTTACCTTTTGTGCTGGCTGCCGAGAAACTGGACCGGTTCCACCTGGGGCTGCGGGTTGTTGCCGGTACTCTCAGCATTGCCTTTGGGCTGTGGTATGCCTATGAAACCGGAGTCATCTTTTAGTTTTGAGTTTTGAGTTTTGAGTTCCGCCTTCAGGCGGCTGTTTTGAAAAAACGAAAATGAATCAATTTGAAACCCAATCCTCACAACCGCCCCGAAATTGCCCGTGGTTCCCGCTTCCGGTTTTGTTGGTGCTCGTCTTGTTCGGTTCACTGGCGGGAGTTCAAGCACAGGCGACCCGTACCATCGCGGGGATTCTGGTCAATCCTCAGCAGGAACCAATTGCTCAGGCAACTGTGACGGTTCGCACCGCGCAGGCGGAGCAACAAACAACCACGGATGAAAAAGGAAGATTTTACTGCCAGCTTCCCGCTGAAAAAGCCACGCTCATTATCGAAGGAAAAAATCTGATTCGGCAGGAACGAACTTTTGCCCCGGATGAAAAAACGGATGCCCTCACAATTGAGGTCGAACCTTTGATATCACCGGTTCACGATACGATTGTCATTCGGGGTGATACGACCGAACCCACCATCAACCGGCAGGATGATACGTTGTACAAACAGGGTTTTGCCGCCCGCGACGACCAACTGTTTTTCCAATTTGGGAGCGGCATCAACGCCGGACAGCACGAAGGAGGCGGGAAAAGCCTTGAAATCCGCCGCTTTGGCTTCAATCTGGACCACGGCGGCGTGGGGCCGGGGCTGCTGGTACGGGTGGATAATTTTGACCAGAATCAGGCCACCCAAGGTCACGGGCAGGGCTACCTGGGGCAACTCAAATCGCTTTCAAGTGAATTGGTGGAGAGCGTGCAGGTTCTGAACGGCCCGTTTTCTGCCCAGTACGGGAATTTTTCGGGTCTGGGCGTCGTCCAGGTTTCGCTCAAGGAGTCCCTGGCTGATACTGCCTTCATTCGTTTACAGGGAGGTTCATTCAACACCAAACGGGGATTTTTTGCAGTCAGTCCCAAAAACGGCTTTTTGGCCTATGAACTGGCTCGCACCGATACGCCGTTTCACAAACCGTATGAGCGGGATAACCTGACCGGTTCGTATAAGTTCGACTTTCAAAACAACAAAAGCCTGGCTTTCAAATTCAATGTGGGCCGGAATGACTTTTTTTCAGCCGGGCAAATCCCGACGGACCTGATTGCCAGTCGGCAAATCGCCCGGTTTGGCGCGATTGATGGCACCGAGGGCGGGCGGGTGCGGACCTTTAACGGTTCGGCATTGTTCAAAAAGGAATTTCAGGACGGGGCGTCACTCAAATTTGACGGACTGGTGGCGCGGTCGCTCTTTGACCTCTACAACAATTTCACCTTTTTCTTGGAAAACGAGCAACTCGGCGACCAGTTCAACCAGCATGATTCACGCTTGCAGCAAAGTGCCAACCTGCAATATCTGAAACCCTACAAAATCGGCAGCCATGATGCGTTGCTGACAACCGGCGGCGGGTTTCTGGCCAACCAGATTTTTGTCACGCTTAACAAAAGCTTCAAACGGGACCCGTATCTGAACGTGACCAACGTCCGGGCCAAAATCGCCACCTTCAGCGAGTACGTGCAGAACCACTTCCATTTCGGTCGGGTCCATCTCGATGCAGGACTGCGGCTTGATACTTTTTACTTTGGCGTCAATGACCGCAACGAACCGCAATTCAACAGTTCCACCACCGCCACCAAAGCCCAGCCGAAATTTGCGATTGAATATCATCCGGTTGAACGGATTCCCTTGGGGCTTTATTTCAATTACGGGCGCGGCGTGACCTCCCAGGATGCACGCGGAGTGGCCCAGCGTCCGGAAGGGCCAAAAGTCGCCACCACGGACTTTTACCAGACCGGCTTTGCCTATAACAAAGAACGCTTTGGCCTGAGCGCCACCGCTTTCCTGATTGACCAGTCGCAGACGCAGGTCTATATCACGGATGACAATACGATTGAGTTTCAGGGACCCAGCCGGAGCTATGGCTATGAAATCAAAGGTTCGGCCCGCCTGAACCGGTTTCTGAGTTTCAATGCGTCGGGAACCAAAGTCAGCAACGCTTTTTTCAAGGGCACGGCTCCGCGTGAATATCTTTCCAACGCGCCGTCGTTTACCTTCAATTCCAACCTGATTTTGTCAGGTCTGGGCGGTTTCAGCGGCGTGGTCAGTTACCGGCACAGCAACAGCTATATTTTGGATTCGGTGAAGACGGTGGTGCGGGCCAGCGGATTGGATGTGGTTGACTTCAAACTTGCGCACAAACTCTCGAACCGGCTGGAACTGAGTATGAATATTGACAATCTGCTCAACAAAAAGTTTTACGAGGTGCAGAACTTTGGCGAATCACGGGTCCGTTCTGGTGCAGCCGCCGTCGAACGCATCCACGGCACGCCCGGCTATCCAGTTGCCGTCACCTTTGGAGTGACGTTCCGTTTCGGGGAAAAATGAACCCAGGGGAATCGTGTCAACGTCAAGAAGCTGGCAAACAAAAAGGGCGACCCCAAGTGGGCCGCCCTTTTTTCTCAGTCCTCAGTCCTCAGTCCTCAGTCCTGAGCTTTACCGTTCCACTGCCAGCGCCACGGCGTTTCCGCCTCCCAGGCAGAGCGAGGCCACACCGCGTTTGACGTTGCGGGCCTGCATGGCATGGAGCAATGTCACCAGCACGCGTGCGCCGCTCGCGCCAATCGGATGGCCAAGGGCGACCGCTCCGCCGTTGACGTTGACGCGGGTCGGGTCCAGGCCGAGTTCGCGGGTGACGGCCAGCGCCTGGACGGAAAAGGCTTCGTTGAGTTCAAAAAGGTCCACGTCGCCCATATTCCAGCCAGCCTTGGCAACCACTTTTTTGACCGCTTCAACCGGGGCCATCATGACCAGTTTCGGGTCCACGCCGCTCATGGCCTGGGCCGCTATCCGGGCCAGCGGGGCGCGTCCGAGTTTGGCTGCCTGGGCTTCGGAAGTGACGACCACGGCAGCGGCACCGTCGTTGATGCTGGAGGCATTTCCGGCAGTCACCGAACCGTCTTTCTTAAAGGCCGGTTTCAGTTTGACCAGACTTTCGGAGGTTGTATCAGCACGCGGGCCTTCGTCGGTGGCAAAGGAAAGGGGGTCGCCTTTGCGTTGCGGAATCGAAACCGCCTGGATTTCCGCCGTAAAGGCTCCGGCACTCAAAGCCGCCACGGCTTTGGCGTGCGAGTTGGCCGCAAAGGCATCCTGTTCCTCACGGGAAATCTGGTACAGGTCGGCCACATGTTCGCCGGTCATACCCATGTGCCAGTTATCAAAGGCACACCACAACCCATCCTGAATCATGACATCGGTCAGTTCGCCGTGGCCGAGGCGATATCCATCACGGGCTTTCTGGAGCAGGTACGGGGTATTGGACATGGATTCCATCCCGCCCGCCACCACAAACTCAGCGTCTCCGGTCTGGATGGATTGCGCACCGAGCATGACCGACCGGAGTCCGGAACCACAAACCTGATTAACTGTGACTGCCGCCACGGTGGTGGGGCAACCGGCTCCGAGTGCCGCCTGCCGGGCCGGATTCTGGCCGAGTCCGGCTTGCAGGACATTCCCCATCAATACTTCACACACCTGCGCCGCATCAATTCCGGCACGTTCAATAGCAGCCCGCACTGCCAAGGCACCAAGTTCCGGGGCCCGAAAACTTTTCAAACCGCCTTGAAATTTGGCAATCGGCAACCGGGCCGCACTGAGAATTACTGGATGAGACATTTCTTACCTCTTCGAGCTTTGAGTTTTGAGTTTTGAGTTTTGAGTTTTGAGTTTTCAAAACAAAAGAAAATAAATGACGGAATAATTCAAAACTCAAAACTCAAAACTCAAAACTCAAACGACGCTTCCATCCGGGACGGTCGCGCCTTTGGGAATAATAATGATTCCATCGCGGATCACGTAAAAATCGCCCTCCGCCGATTGCAAACCGGCTTCATTGAGCAGCTTTACGTTATTTCCGATTCGGGCGTCTTTGTCAATAATGGCTCGCCGGATTTCGCAGTGTTTGCCAATGCCGATGTTGGGCTGGTTGGCATCCCGGTTTTTCTTCATCTGGTCGAGGGTTTCATAGTCGTCCGCTCCCATCATGAGCACATGGTCAAGTTTCGACCCGGTTTCAATCCGGCTCCGGATTCCAATGACTGAGCGGCGAATGATGGATTCGTTGATGATGCAGCCTTCGGAAATAATCGAGTCATGCACTTCGGCATTGCGGATTTTGGTGCCGGGCAGGAACCGGGGCCGGGTATAGATTTGCCGTTTGGAATCAAAGAAGTTGAAGCGCGGCAGCACATCCGTCAGTTCGATGTTGGCCCGGAAAAAGGCACCAATGGTTCCGATGTCTTCCCAATAGCCGTTGAAGAGATAGGCGCTGACTTTGAAATTATGGATTGAGTGGGGAATCACTTCGCGCCCGAAGTCGATCCGGTTGGGTCCGCTGAGGAGTTCCTCCAGCACTTCCTGCTTGAAGACATAAATCCCCATCGAAGCCAGAAATGGGCGGGCAGCGGCTTCTTCCGGCTTGAGGCCCAGGGTTTCGGTATTGACCCGCATGGCTTCAAGTGCTTCCCCTTTGGGTTTTTCACTGAATTCAACGATTTGCCCGGTTTCATCAATCTTGAGCAGGCCAAACTCCGAAGCCTCCACCGCCGGGACCGCCGTGACCGAGACGGTCACATCCGAACCGGTTTCGTAGTGGTAATCAATGAATTTGGAGTAATCCATTTTATAGAGATGGTCACCCGACAGGATCAAAATCGTGTCCGCCGTGACATCTTTGATATGGCGGAAATTCTGCCGGACGGCATCCGCCGTGCCTTGAAACCAGTTGGGGTTGTCGGGGGTTTGTTCGGCAGCCAGAATATCCACAAACCCGGATGAAAACTGACTAAAACGATAGGTTCGGGCAATGTGCCGATTGAGTGAAGCAGAGTTGAATTGCGACAGGATGTAAATCTTATGAATGCCGGAGTTGATACAGTTGCTGACCGGAATATCAATCAGGCGGTACTTTCCGCCCAACGGCACGGCAGGTTTGGAACGTTCGAACGTCAACGGATAGAGACGGGTGCCTTGGCCGCCTCCCAGGATCACAGCCAGTACGTTATCCATGTGCGTTTGCCCTCACAGAAACATTATGCACCCCACTCGAATGAGGCGCAGCAGGTTGTCGGAAGTTTTCAATCAGGAAAGGGTCGGTTGAGAATTGGTGCGCGTGAATGCTGTTGCATCGTTCCTCATCCGTACAGGGTGTGTCAAGAAGGACATGAGCAGTCAGCAATCAGCTTTCAGCTTTCAGCTTTTTTTCATTTCGGGTTTGCGTGAGATCGCCTAAATTAACGGTAAATGATAAAGCTGTATGCTGATAGCTGAACGCTGATAGCTCAAAATTATGTTTTCCCTGACCACGCCGATTACCGAACTGGCTTCGTTTATTCCCCGTCTTGGACCCAAAACCGCCCATAAACTGGCAGTGGAAATCTGCACGGCGGTCGGATATTCACACCTCAGCCAGGCCACCGTCGAAGATTTACTGTTTTACCTGCCGTTTCGTTACGAGGACCGGTCCAACCTGCTCCGCATCCGTGATGTGGTGGATGGGCTCAAAGCCTCGCTCGAAATTGTGGTGCAAACCGCTGGAAACTATCCGATTCGGACCAAATCCGGAAAAACCCTTTCCATTTTTGAAATTGGCGGGCGCGATGCCACCGGACAGGTGCGGGCTTTTTGGTGGAACCAGCCCTTTCTGGCCAATACCTTTGCCCAAGGCCAACGGGTCATTCTGTTCGGGGAATGGAAATACTCCAATCGGTATAGCTGTTTCCAGATTGAAAACGCGGAATATGAAATTCTTTCCGAGGCGGACGAGGAAGAAGGTGAAGGCGACGAGACCATGACCATCCACACAGGTCGCCGGGTGCCGGTCTACCGCAAGCTGGGAGCCTTCAAAACCCGTCCGTTACGGGCTTTTATGTATCGGTTGACTTCCATGTTGACCGACGTCGGGGAAGAGTTTTTACCAGCGGAACTGCTGGCCCGTTACGGGCTGCCCTCCCGGCTGGAAGCCTTTCGGCAGGTCCATTTTCCTGAAACAGCCGCCCCGTTTGAGCTGTACCTGCGGGGGCGCTCGCCCGCTCATGCCCGGCTGGCGATGGAGGAGTTTTTTCTGCTTTCGGTCGCCCTCTTTAGCCGCCGGTCAGCCCGTGACCAGGCCGTCAAGGGGACGGCCATCGAAGTCAATGACCGGATTCGGCAGGTGATTCGCGGCGTGCTGCCCTTCAAACCGACCAATGCCCAGAAGCGGGTCATCAAGGAAATTGTCACCGATATGATGTCACCCCATGCCATGCACCGGCTGTTGCAGGGAGACGTGGGGGCAGGGAAGACCATGGTTGCCGTCCAGGCCATGATTGTGGCCATCGAAAACGGCTATCAGGTCGCGCTGATGGCTCCGACGGAAATTCTGGTCGAACAGCATACCCTGACCATTCGCCGGATGCTCGGCACCACCGCCTATCGGATTGCTGCGCTCACTGGCAGTCTCAAACCAAAGGAAAAACAGGAGTTGCGTGCCTCCATCGCGGCTGGTGAGATTGACATGGTGGTGGGAACCCAGGCACTCGTGCAGGAAAGCACCGTCTTTGCCCGTCTGGGGTTGGTGGTAATTGACGAACAGCACCGGTTTGGCGTGATTCAGCGGACGGCTTTGGCTGAACGTGGGCTGCAACCTGATGTCCTGGTCATGACGGCCACACCGATTCCGCGCTCGCTGGCCATGACGGCCTATGGCGACCTGGATGTTTCCATTCTCGATGAGCTTCCGCCCGGACGGCAGCCCATCCGGACGGTTGTCCGGACGGAATCCGAACGGCAAAAAATCTATGATTTCATCCGCCAGGAGGCGCGGGCCGGACGCCAGACCTACATTGTCTTTCCGCTGGTGGAGGAATCCGAAAAAATGGACCTCAAAGCCGCCACCCAGGCCGCCGAAAATTTGCAGCATTTCATCTTTACCGACCTCAAAATCGGCCTCCTCCACGGGAAAATGAAACCAGCCGAGAAAGAAGCCGTCATGGCTGCCTTTGTGGCTGGCGAATGCCAGGTGCTGGTTTCCACCACTGTGATTGAAGTCGGAGTGGACGTGCCCAACGCCACCATCATGCTGATTGAACATCCCGAACGGTTTGGGCTGGCGCAGCTTCATCAGTTGCGGGGCCGCATCGGGCGCGGAACAGCAAAATCCTATTGCATTCTGATGGATTCGCCCAAAAATTCGCCTGAAGCCAAAGACCGTTTGAAGCTTTTTGCCTCCACGCAGGATGGATTTGTGATTGCCGAAAAAGACCTTGAAATTCGTGGTCCGGGCGAAGTGTTTGGCACACGTCAGTCGGGAATTCCGATTTTCCGGGTGGGAAATCTGGTCCGTGACCGCGATTGGCTGGAAATAGCCAGGGAAATCGCCTACAAATTGCTGTCCGAACGGAGCCGGACCCGCGAAACCGCCCGCCTGATGGAGTTGGCGCAGGCCCGTTATCCACAGGCCGAGGTACAACTGCACTGATCTTCGCTCCGCACTCATGCGCTGTCCTGGTTTGACCATCGGGACATCATCCTGTTTTGGACACCACTCAATCAACCTTTATGCTCCCTGTTCAACGGAAAATCCTTTTTCTCCTGTTTTTTCTGTCCGGTTTTTGCGGATTGCTGTATCAGACCATTTGGTTACGGCTGGCCTTTGCTTCTTTTGGGATTATTACCCCAGTGATTTCAGTTGTGGTTTCAGTCTTTATGTTGGGGCTTTCACTGGGTTCATGGGCGGGTGGCAAGTGGATTGGCAGTCTGACCCGGCGCACCAAATTGTCGGCCATTCGGTTCTATGCCTTGACTGAATTTGTCATTGGGCTTGGAGCTGTCACTGTGCCCTGGCTTTTCAAGTTGGGGGAACGATTTCTGCTCTCCAGCGGTGAGTCAGATTCGGTTACCTATTTACTCTATTCGGCTATCGTATTGACCACAATTATTCTGCCCTGGTGTGTCTGCATGGGAACCACTTTCCCATTTATGATGGCTTATGTTCGTGAGTATCCGGAGGCAGACCCTAAATCCTTCAGTTTTCTTTATTTGGCCAATGTGGTGGGAGCCATGTGCGGGACTCTGATCACGGCACTGGTTCTGATTGAAATTTTCGGATTCCAACACACACTGTGGATTGCTGGAGGGTGCAACCTACTCATTGCGATTGTGAGCTTGGTGTTGGGAACCCCTAGCCCTGGAACAGTGGCGGATGTGGAAGCGGGTGTCCGTCCGGTCCCGGTTTCCGAAGAGGAGATTTCTGGAGCACCTAAAGCCAGTCGGTTTGCCAAATGGCTGCTGTTTACCACCGGTTTTACTTCGATGGCAATGGAGGTAACCTGGACCCGTACGTTTGCCCCGGCTTTGGGAACTCAGGTCTATGCCTTTGCTACGTTGTTGTTTGTCTATTTATTGGCAACCTGGATTGGATCCTGGATGTACCGGACCGACCTGAGGGCCGGAAAAGTTCATTCAACCCCGGCTTTGCTGGCATATATCACCGTCAGTGCCTTCATCCCGGCAGTCATCAACGACCCGCAACTGGTCCCGCATGTGGCGACGTGGTGGGGGACCATTCGGGCAATTCCGGCTCTGTGCAGTATTTTTCCTTTTTGCGCCTTGCTTGGATACCTGACACCACGGCTGATTGACGAAACCTCAAACGGCAATCCTGAAGCCGCTGGCACAGGCTATGCCGTCAATATCCTTGGTTGTATTTTGGGCCCTTTGGTTGCAGGTTATATCCTGTTGCCCAATATTAGTGCTCAGGTCACGCTGGTCTTGCTGGCTTTGCCATTCGGGATATTTTTTTGGCAGCGGCGGGCCGACATTTCCGTTCGGCTGCGCCTGGGAGCCGGTTTGGTGACGGCAGCTTTTGCTATCTTAGCGTTGTTTTTTATCCGTGGGTATGAGGATGAATTTCCCCAATCGGTTCCTCATATGATCCGGCGGGATTATGCCGCAACTGTCATCAGCACTGGAGAAGGGTTGGACCGTCGCCTCTACATCAATGGTACAAGTATCACCTATCTGACACCGGTCACCAAGTATATGGCTCATCTCCCCATGGCTTTCCATCAGGGCAAGCCAGAGAAGGCTTTGGTGATTTGTTTTGGCATGGGAACCACGTTCCGCTCATTGCTGAGTTGGGGAGTGGATACTACGGCCGTTGAACTCTCGCCAGCGGTGCGGGATTCCTTTGGTTATTTTTTCAAGGACGCAGAAACAGTTCTGCGAAATCCAAAGGGGCGGATTGTCATTGATGACGGAAGGCGCTTTTTAAGCCGGACCACCGAAAAATTTGACGTCATTACGATTGACCCGCCACCACCTTCGGAAGCTGCCGGATCCAGTTTGCTCTACTCGGAGGAATTCTACCAAACGCTCAAACGCCGCCTGAAGCCAGGAGGCATCGTCCAGCAATGGTATGCCTCCGGTGAACCTCGAACCATTTTGGCCGTGGCCTGTTCCATCCTCAATTCCTTTCCGTATGTGCGGGGGTACCTTTCAGTGGAGCAATCGGGCTGTCATTTTATTGCTTCAATGGAACCGATTCCACAACCCACCAGCGCACAGCTATGGGAACGGATGCCACCTGCTGCCCGTGCTGACTTGGCTGAATGGTATCCTGCCAATGTGACGGACGGGCAAATCCGGAAAACCTTTGATTTTATGCTTTCGAAGGAGATCCAAATGAACCGGGAAGCTGGCCTGGACCCGAAAATCCGGATTACCGACGACCGCCCCTTTAACGAATATTGTCTTTTGCGCAAATTGGGATGGAAATGAAACGGATTGCGTGAAGCAAAGGAATTGACTGCAACTTTTTGGAAAAACTTTCAGTATGGTGGGAGACTCGCGCCGCCCTTTCTGGCGGTATCCACCTGACTCAAATTTATTTTCTGACATGAAGGCGGAGTTTCCTTGTATGAAATCTGTTCGTTCTTTGAGCGCACTGGTCTTTCTTTTTCTGAATGTTGTGTTTTTATCGGGGCTGAATAATGCGGCACTGGCACAAAAAGCAGCCTCGCCGGGCAATGAAGCGGAACTGGCCAAAGCCATGGATGCAGCGGCGGCACCACTCTATAAAGCAGACGGTCCAGGGGCAGCCGTTTTGGTCATGAAGGACGGAAAGCCAATCTTTCGTAAAGGGTACGGCATGGCCGATATTGCACTTGGGATTCCCATGCGCCCCGAAATGGTTTTCCGGCTCGGTTCAGTGACCAAACAGTTTACGGCTGCCGGGATTCTGCTTTTGGAGGAAGAAGGCAAGCTTTCCATTTCAGACGAAATCACCAAATACCTGCCTGATTACCCCACCCAGGGTAAAAAAATCACGATTGAGCATCTGCTAACCCATACTTCGGGCATCAAAAACTATACGAATTTACCCAAATGGCTTCCACTGTGGGGCAAAGACCTGAGCCTGACCGAATTGATTGACCTCTTCAAAAATGAACCACTTGATTTTGAACCGGGAACGAAGTGGAACTACAGCAATTCAGGCTATATTCTGCTGGGGGCCATTATTGAAAAAGCTTCCGGGCAAAAATACGACACCTTTGTCGAAACCCGCATTTTCAAACCCCTGGGAATGACCCATTCGTTTTATGGTCACAACCACCGGATTATCCCCAATCATGTTGCCGGATATGACAAAACTGCCGCCGGCTACAGCAATGCGGCCTATTTGAGCATGACGCATCCCCATGCTGCCGGGGCGTTGGTTTCTTCGGTGGATGATTTGGCTCTGTGGGATGCCGCACTCAATGGAGGGAAGCTCTTAAAACCCGAATCCCTCAAGAAGATGTTCACGCCGTTCAAACTGGCAGACGGAAAGCTCACCAATTATGCTTTGGGCTGGGGAGTTGGAGCTCAAGTCCAGCAACATTCCATTCAGGAACATGGCGGCGGCATCAATGGATTTGCGACTGATGTGTTGCGCATGCCCCAAGACCATGTGTATGTGGTGGTCCTGACCAACTGTACCGACCCGGAAACCCGCCCTGAAGCCTTGGCTCACAAACTGGCTGCGATTGCCATTGGCAAACCGCTGGTGGAGCGAACTGCCATCAAACTCGACCCCAAAGTGCTGGATGCTTACACCGGTGTCTATCAGGTTGACGAAACCACCTCCCGCATGGTGACCCGCGAAAACGACCATCTGCTTTCCCAACGGACCGGCGGCAGTCGGCTTCCGATTTTTCCATTTTCCGAAACCGAATTTTTCGTCAAAAACTCCGGGACGGAAATGCGCTTTATCAAAGACGGCACCGGCAAGGTCACCGGCATGGAGGTAACTCAGGAAGACGGTACCAAAAGCATTGCCGCCCGAACCGACAAGCCGCTTCCCAAAGCACGTCAATCCGTCCAATTGGACCCGAAAGTGTTTGATGCTTATGTGGGCGAGTATGAACTGGCTCCGAATTTCATTCTGACCATTTCACGGGCAGACAACAAATTTCTGGCACAGGCAACCGGACAGACTCAATTGGAAATTCTGCCTGAATCGGAAACCGAATTCTTCCTGACCGCAGTGGATGCCCAATTGACCTTTGTCAAAAACGATGAAGGAAAGGTTACCCAGTTGATTCTGCATCAGGGCGGACGCGACGTGCCCGGCAAGAAAATCAAATAACCACAGACCGGTAAAAGGGTCTGTCAAAGGAAAAGACGCACAGAGCGGTTGTCCTTCAACTGGATAAGGGCAACCGCTCTCCTTTTTTCAGAGGGCTGAAACCAGAGGTTTCGATCCAAGGCACTTTTCCAAAATCCGAAACAGCCTTGTGTCTTTTGAGGTATGCTGGTGTGGTTTGCGGATGATTCTACCTGGGCATCGTCTTTCACTGCCGGGGGCAAAGCCGAATCGCATCTGCGGAACTGTATCAAATAGCTCAACCCCATATACTGCCAACCGATGAAAAAGGAGCTTCTGCATGAAAAATCAGCCTGTTTGCCCAAAGTGCAATTCAACCCAAGTGATTCCTGAAGTGCAGGTCTTTGACCAGGGACAGTACAGTGACACCCATCTGAAAGTCGCCTTGCACGAAAAACCTGATGCCTGGCTGTTCAAAGGTACGCACCTGGGTGTTTTGAAAGCATGGATTTGTGGCACTTGTGGATATACTGAGCTGTATTTGGCGAATCCCCAGGAACTGTATGCAGCCTATCAGGCAGCCATCTCGAAGGATTGAGATGACAGGAAACAGTGCTTTCATTGTCTTCCACAGCGGTCCCGGTTGATGATCCAAAGAGGCAAAATACGTTGGTGGCAAGCCCTCTTTTTCACATCAAGGCTTGCTTTATTGACGCTTTCCGCAAATGCGCCCATAATTTTGGCGGTTGTCGCTCCGGCGTGATTTTTACAGAATCTTTATTCCGTTCCGTACTGCCCCAGTCCGCTGTTTCCGCGTCTGATACGCGGGGAAGCCGACAGCCCGCCGAGTCCCAAGCCGGTGGCAGCATGGAATCAGTTGGTTTAACCCTTTTTCATCGGACGCAGTGCTGGATCCAGCCTTCTCTCGTCCGAAGCATCTCTCAATGGATGGGGGTATCGTATGGAAAACAAAGACCTGAATAAAAAACCAAGTATTATTGAAATGCTGGAGGCCCATCGGCGCGAACGGGAAAGCCTGCATTGGGAGGGAACCTTCCGGGAATATTTTGAAATGGTGGCCCAAAACCCGAAACTGGCGGAACTGTCACATGCCAGAATGTGTGACATGATTCTGGCTGCCGGGCAGACCAAAGTCCATGAAGGCACGCGCGATGAAGTAACCCGTTATCATTTCTTTAGCGAAGAACTGTTTGGAATTGACGAAGCGATTGAACAACTGGTTGATTATTTCAAATCCGCTGCCCAACGGCTGGAAGTCCGAAAACGGATTCTGCTGTTGATGGGACCGGTCGGTGGCGGCAAATCCACGATTGTGACCCTGCTCAAACGGGGGTTGGAAAACTGGACCAGGGCACAGGAAGGCGCGGTCTATGCCATCAAAGGCTGCCCGATGCACGGCGACCCGCTCCATTTGATTCCGCCGGATTTGCGCAAGGAAGTCGCCAAACACTACGGCCTGTATATCGAAGGCGAACTCAGCCCGCAGGCCCGCTACGACTTGGAGCATACCTACAAAGGCCGCCACGAAGACGTTTTGATTGAGCGGATTTTCTTCTCGGAAAAAGACCGCATCGGGATTGGGACATTTGCGCCTTCAGACCCGAAATGTGTCTCAGGTGACACAATTCTTTTAACAGACCAAGGCATGGTGCGGTTTGATGAACTCCAATTCCGCCTCCAGGCCAGGGAAGACGAGTTTGTGCCTTTGACCGTTCAAGTCAGCGGACGGAGCGGGCTGGAACCGACCTCGCATTTCTATAACAACGGCATCCAAGCAACCCGAAAACTCCGAACCCGCCTTGGTTATGAACTTGAAGGGTCACTGGTCCATCCGGTGCTGGTTCTCAAAAATGGTCGGACCGAATGGGTCAAACTGAAAGACCTCAAAGTCGGCGACTGCGTTGCTTTACAGCGTGGGCAGGGAATATTCGGAACAGAAACCAGACTTCCGGAATTCACCTACAACGGTCCGTCAAGTCGGGGGCAAAACAAAAATTTGACCCTTCCCAGTGAACTCACTCAGGAGTTGGCCCGGTTGTTGGGATATATCGTGGCTGAAGGTTCACTGACTGACACTGCTTTGTGGGTCACTAACGGCACTCCGCGGGTGGTTGACGATATTGGTAAAATTTGTGACCGGTTGTTTGGAATTCGCCCGAAAACCTATGGCAAACAAGGTACCTATGCGCTTTCGCTGTCAATTTCATCAGTGAAACTGGTCCAGTGGTTGGAACAGGTTTGTGGCATTACCCGTGGAGCCACTCACAAACGAATCCCGCAGATTGTGATGACAGCTCCGAAAGACATCTTCCTGGCCTTTTTGGAAGGGCTGTCCTGGGGCGACGGCACCATCAGCACGCGTGGCGAACTGGGCAGCAACCGTTACAAACTGGCAACTGCCTCATACGAGATGGCGCGGCAGCTTCACGTCGCCTTGCTCAATCTGGGCATTGTGGCTGCCTTGCACAAGGAAACCATCAAGGCGAAGTTCACCGCCTATTCCATTATTGTGACAGGTGATTCGGTGGTGGATTTGGTGGAGTTGATTCCATCGCTCCGCGAGAAATGCACCGATAACCCGACACAACTTTCCATCCGGCGCGGACGCACCAACTTTGACACGATTCCGGAAATGCACTCGGCTGTCCGGGCACTGCTCGATGAGGCATCCCAACAAGGAAAGTCACTCTCCCGATTTCGGCGCTATGCCACTGCCGCCGGTTGGGGGCGTAATCTGACGCATACGTCGCTGGAGCAGATTCTTACCGAAAGCGAACGCATCGTGGGTCCATACTCAACTGCGCTGGAACGCTTGCGCGAGCGTCAGGACAAAAACCTGCTGTGGCTGGAAGTGCAGGAAATTACGGAAGGCGAAGCGCATGTTTATGACCTGACCGTACCGGGTGCACATTCCTTCTGCGCCAACGGCTTTATCAACCACAACAGCCAGGACATTTCCGAACTGACAGGTTCCATTGACCTTTCGACCATTGGCGAAGTTGGCGTCGAAAGCGACCCCCGCGCCTATCGGTTTGACGGTGAACTCAACATCGCCAACCGAGGGATTATGGAATTCATAGAGATTCTTAAGTCAGACGAGAAGTTCTTGTATTCGCTGTTGACACTTTCACAGGAACAATCCATCAAGACCGGTCGCTTCGCTATGATTTATGCTGACGAAGTGATTGTCTCGCACACGAACGAAAACGAATATCAGGCGTTTGTCGGTAATCGGAAAAATGAGGCGTTGCAAGACCGTATCATCATGATCAAGGTTCCGTACAACCTCAAAATCACCGAAGAAGAGCGGATTTACCATAAACTTCTCTCTCAAAGCGAATTGAAGAACGTACACATTGCACCTTACACTTTAAGGATTGCGGCTATGTTTGCTGTCCTGACCCGGCTTGAACCGCCGAAGCGGGCCAACGTTGATTTGCTCAAGAAAATGAAACTCTATGACGGCGAGGACGTGGATGGGTTCAAGAGCAAGGATGTCAAGGAACTCAAGGCGGAAACAGTGCGCGAAGGCATGTTTGGGATTTCGCCCCGCTACATCATCAATCGGCTCTCAAACGCGCTGGTGCAGGAAGGGAAACAATACATCACGCCGATTGATGCGCTCCGAACCATCCGCGACGGGTTTGACCAGCATACCGGCATCACGGCGGAAGAGCGCGAGCAGTATCACAACCTGATTTCGCTCGTCCGCAAGGAATATGACGAAATCGCCAAGACCGAAGTCCAGCGGGCATTTGTCTATTCGTTTGAGGAGATGGCGAAAAACATCTGCAACAATTACCTGGATAACGTGGAAGCCTACTGCAACAAGGAAAAAATCAAAGACCCAATTACTGAAGAGGAGATGGAGCCGGATGAAAAACTGATGCGCTCCATTGAGGAACAAATCGGGATTTCCGAAAATGCCAAGAACACGTTCCGGCAGGAAATTCTGATTCGCATTTCGAGCTACGCTCGCAAAGGCAAACGCTTTGAATACACGTCGCACGAACGGCTGAAGGAAGCGATTGAAAAGAAAATTTTCACCGACCTGAAAGATGTGGTGAAAATCACCACTTCGGTCAAATCGCCCGATGCCGACCAATTGCGGCGCATCAACGAAGTGATTGACCGACTGGTCCGCAATCACGGTTACACAACGGAAAGCGCCAACGACCTGTTGGCTTATGTCGGCTCATTGCTGGCAAGATAACTGAGAATTGAGAATTGAGAATTGAGAATTGAGAAAAAGGAGTTTCGTTTTCTCTGATTACTTTTGGATTGGCAAAGGATTGCAGCCAATTCGAACGGTGAAATTCTTCCAATTCTCAATTCTCAATTCTCAATTCTCAATTCTCAATTCAAAAAAATGGCCTCAACCCTCCTGAAACCCACGACCCATCTGCAAGGACACTGTTCACTTCCAGGCGATAAATCCATTTCTCACCGCTTGGCGCTGTTAGCCCCGTTGGCTTTTGGCACCACCAAAATCGAGAATTTCGCCACCAGTCTTGATTGCCAAAGTTCGCTCGATTGTATGCGGACATTAGGTGTGAACATTGAAAAAGAAGGTAACTCGGTTGCCATTCAAGGGCGTGGTCTGCGTGGATTATGCGAGACAACAGCGGTGCTGGATGCAGGCAATTCCGGCACAACCATGCGTCTGCTGGCCGGAATTCTGTGCGGGCAGCCGTTTGAGTCGCAAATCACTGGCGATGAATCGCTTCGCCGCCGCCCCATGCGCCGGATTTTGAACCCGTTGCAGGAGATGGGTGCCAAAATCTCGGCTTCTGCTCATGATTGTGCTCCGCTGAAGATTCAGGGTGGCAATTTACACGGCATTACCTACACCCCGCCGATGGCGAGTGCCCAGGTCAAATCCTGTGTTCTGCTGGCTGGACTTTTTGCTGATGGAGATACAACGGTTATTGAAAACATCCCAACCAGAGACCACACGGAGCGGATTTTGCCGGCTTTTGGCGTGCCGGTCCACCGGGAGGGCACCCGCCTGACTGTCAATGGCTGTATTCCACTGGTCAGCCCGACAGAAGTCTGTACTGTGCCGGGTGATTTTTCCTCAGCCGCTTTTTTTCTGGCAGCAGGGATGATGGTCCCCAAAGCTGATTTGGTCTTGCAGGGGGTTGGGGTCAACCTGAGCCGGATTGGATTGCTGCATGTGCTCAAAGAAACAGGTGGTGAAATCAAACTGCGCAATGAGCGGCTGGCGATGGGGGAACCGGTGGCGGACATCCATATTACCGGTATCAAACGCCGCACGGGAAAACCTTTGCAGTTGAGTGGCAGCATCATTCCGAATGTGATTGATGAGTTGCCGATTCTGGCTGTGCTGGGAGCTTATCTGGATGGAGTGGAGATTCGTGACGCACGGGAATTGCGCGTCAAGGAAAGTGACCGGATTCAGCTCATTGTTGAGAACATGCGGCGCATGGGACTGGAAGTCACTGAACTTGAGGATGGATTACAGGCAGCCGGGAATCAGGAATTTCGCGGGGCGCAAATCGAAACCGGTGGCGACCACCGGATTGCCATGGCTTTTTCCATTGCAGCTTTGGTTGCCAATGGAACAACTGAGATTCAGGATGCGTTCTGTGTGGACATATCCTTCCCGAGCTTTTACGAAGTTCTCGCGCATCTCACAACGTAGTAATTTGGGGCAACTATGGCACTTGACTCCAGACCGGCCTGTGTACGGTGGCAAATCCATCTCTCTTCACCGCCACAGGAAATTTTTCGGCTGCTTGCAACCAATCAGGGTAACCTTTGTTCCTGTACCACTATCTCATCCGAAGGCATTTGTTTTCTGGAATTCCATCTCCCTTTAAGCCAGCCTTGGCAGGTCCGTTTAATCGAAACCACTCCCCCCTCCCGTATTTCACTTGAATATTCTGAAGGAAGCCTGGCCACTTTTGATCTCAACGATGATGGAACCGGCGGAACTGATTTGACGCTGACAGACTTTGCCATTCCGGCTGAGGAACGGCTGGATGTGATTGCCAAGTGGGTTTCCGTGCTGCTCGCACTCCAGACCGAAACACAGCAGGGGTTCAAGGTCAACGGACCGGTGTCTGTCAATGGACAGACCCACAAACCCGCCTGCTAACCCAATCAGACAGACGGTTGAGACGTTATCCGGCACTTCGGAAAACAGGATTGATTTCAGTCAGCCGAGTCTTCATATTCGTCCGGTCGGCACCTGAAAAACAGTTGTCATTTGATTGTAAAATAACAAGTTGGCAGGTTTCAGCGGAACCTTGCCCAAGGCACAATAAACGTGCCGGTTACAAAAAAAGACCGAAGCAGACGTGAGGTTCAATCTTTGAAACGGTTTGTTGGAAAGGGGTTTTCACTGTGAATATTGGTATCACCTGTTATGCAACCTATGGCGGTAGCGGAATCGTCGGCTCGGAATTGGGCATGGAACTGGCCAAGCGCGGGCATACGATTCATTTTATTTCCTCGGCACTTCCCACCAGGATTACCGAACTAAGCGACAATGTTCAGTTTCATGAGGTCGAAGTCGCCAATTATCCGCTGTTTGACCATCCGCCCTACACGCTGGCTTTGGCTGTCAAAATGGCCGAAGTCGCCCGCGAAAAGAAACTCGATGTACTGCACGTGCATTACGCCATTCCGCACTCGGTGAGCGCCTTTCTGGCCAGAGAGATGTCCACTGACCTCAAACACATTCCATTTATCACCACTTTGCATGGAACCGACATCACGTTGGTCGGAGCGGACCGTTCCTATCTGCCCATCACCCGCTTTGGGATTTTGCAAAGTGATGGGGTCACAGCCGTTTCAGCGTATTTGAAAGCCGCCACCTGCGAGGTGTTTGATGTTTCGGAAGATGTGATAGAGGTGATTCCAAACTTTATTTCCCCTAATGTCTATCAGCGTCGCCCGCAGGAATGCGTGTTGGGGAAATGCGCTCCTGACAACGAAAAGATTTTGCTCCACATTTCCAATTTCCGGGCGGTCAAACGAGTGACCGACTGCATCCGCATTTTTGCCCGGCTACAAGGCAAAATCAAAGCCCGGCTGGTGATGGTTGGCGACGGGCCTGAGAAGTCCCAGGCAGAATGGCTGGCCCGCCAACTTGGGGTTCACAAAAATGTGCTTTTCGTTGGGAAACAGCCGAATATCCCGGCCTATTTGTCCATTGCCGATGTTTTGCTCCTGCCCAGCGAAACCGAATCCTTTGGTCTTTCTGCACTTGAGGCAATGGCCTGCGAAGTGCCGGTCGTGGCCAGCCATGTCGGTGGGCTGCCTGAAGTGGTTTCGGATGGTGAAACGGGCTATCTGGCAGATGTTGGTGATGTGGAGGCAATGGCCAAATACGCTTTGAAGATTCTCTCCAGCGAATCTTTGCGTAAGAAAATGGGGCAGGCGGCCCGCCAGGCAGCCGTTGAACGATTCAGCACCGATGCCATGATTCCTTTATACGAAGCCTATTACCGGCGGGTCATTGAGAAAACTGCGGAACGGCATCGGGCTGCGGTCGGATAAAGTCTTGAGAGTCTTGGGAGTCTTGGGAGTCTTGAGAGTCTTGAGAGTCTTGGGAGTCTTGGGAGTCTTGAGAGTCTTGGGAGTCCGCCATCTTGTACCCCTTCAGTCTTGGGAGTCTCAAGACTCTCAAGACTGGAGGGGTTTGGTTTTACCTTCATGTGCAGCGAGCGGCACGCCAACCCGGACAGAATCCGGCTCAGTCCTCAGTCCTGTTTTTCACCTTAGAAATCCAATTCAGCGTAGCTCGTCCGGCCACCACTATTGGTGACGGTGACACGGTTCAAACCCTTCACAAAGTTGAACTTCTTTTTATTTCCCTTGAGAACAATCTGGGTGTCGGACTGAGTGGCCAGGAGTCCGGTTACATCCTGGTCGTTGACGGCGACTTTGGCTCCGGTCGCTCCAAATCCTGACCCGGTAATCATCAGATTGGGTTTGGTAAAGTTGGCATTTGAAATTGACACACAGGGAATCGGGGTACCTGCGGCTGAAATTTTGGCGATTCCTTTTATAACCCGCACGGCATGATTGGCCGGGTCAGCCAGATACAGGTTCCCGGCTTGGTCTACGGCCAGACTTCCTGCCAGCGCAAGCCCCAGGCTGGCCCGATTGGCCGGACCTCCGTCACCTGTATAGAGGCTGGAATCTGTTCCCGCTACGGTTGAAATCATTTGGGTTTTGCCCTCAATCCGGCGGATGCGGTGATTCAACGTGTCCGTAAGAAAAATGTCACCATTTCCATCCACCAACAGGCCGTAAGGACGGTTTATGCTGGAGCTGGGGGCCGGGCCGCCATCACCGCCAAAACTGGCCAATCCGTTGCCTGCGACGGTGGATGCCAATTGGCTACAGGGTTCAATTCGACGAATTCGATGATTGAGTGTGTCTGTTACATAGAGGACCCCATTCGTATCCAGCGCCACCCCGGTCGGGTTGTTGAAACTGACCAGATTGGCGGTTCCACCGTCTCCGCCAAACGTTGGTCTGCCGTCTCCTGCAAGAGTGGAAATGATTCCCGAACGACTGTCTATCTGCCGAATCCGGCTATTGCGCGAATCGGCTATCAGAAGGTTGCCGGAACTGTCCAAAGCGAGACTGGCAGGGGCAAAAAGGCTGGCCGCAGTGGCTGGCCCGCCATCGCCTTCAAAGGTAAAGCGACCATCTCCGGCAATGGTGGTCATGGTTCCCGTTCCGGATTGGATGTGGCGAACCCGGTTGTTTGCCATATCACACACGAGCAGATTGTTTTGACTATCCAGCAGCATGCCGCCGGGGTCCAGCGAGGCTGTCACTGCCGGGCCGCCATCACCTGAAAAGGTCGCGCTTCCGGTTCCGGCGATTGTTGTGGCTGTGCCTGTTCCGGCCTCCACCCGGCGAATCCGTTTGCGGGTTGCATCACCCACAAACAGGTTGTTGTTGCGGTCAAGTGCAAGAAACGTCGGGGCCAAAAAACCTGCCCCCAGTGCTGTGCTTCCTTCCCTGCTCATGATCCAGTCACCATTGCCCACGATGGTGGTAATGATTTTGGTGGCTGCCGTCACCCGACGAATCCGGTGGGTTCCTGCGTCTCCAATATAAAGGTTCCCTTCCTGGTCTACTGCAACCGCTGTGGGGTCAAGCAATTGGGCGTTTTCCGCAGGACCTCCGTCACCCAGGGTGGTTCCTTTTCCGCCGACAATGGTGGTAATGATTCCACTTTGGGCATCCACCCGGCGGACCCGCCCGTTTCCTGCAATATAGAGGTTTCCTGCTGCATCCAGGCAAAATCCGCGCGGAGTTCCCAGTGCAGCATCAAGCGCAAGTCCTCCGTCCCCCGAAATTTCCGTAAATCCGTTTCCGGCAATGGTGGTAATGGTGCCGGTGGCGGCTGCCACCCGGCGAATGCGGTGATTTTGCCCATCCAGAATAAGCAGGTTTCCGGCTGCATCATAAGCCAGTCCGAGCGGTGTCAGATTGGCTTCCAGGGCTGACCCGCCATCACCCAAAGTCTGACCGTTTCCATTGGCAATGGTTTTGAGGGTGCCTGATTTTTCAATGCGAAAAACCCGGTTGCTGCGCCAATCAGCCAGGACCGTGGTTCCTTCCCTATCAACCGTTACAGCCACCGGCAGAAAACCTGTATTGAGCGCCGAACCGCCGTCACCTGTAAAGAACGGTTTTCGGTTTCCGGCAATGGTTGTAATCAGCCCTGAGTCAACCGCCACCCGGCGGACAATGTAATTTTGGGTGTCTGCAATCAACAGATTGCCTGCACCATCAAGTGCCACAGCCGTTGGGCCATTGAGCCGGGCGGCAAAACTGAGGCTGCCGTCTCCGCTGTCACCGCGTGCGCCGTTGCCGGCAATGGTCATTGTGGTACCGCTCACCGGGTCAAAGCGCCGGACCCGGTCCATTTCAGCGTCGGCAATATACAAATTGCCTTGGGCGTCAAACGCCAAGCTGGAGGGCGTTAGGGCAACTTCGGTTCCCTTCCGGTTGTCACCCACGGCTGGAATGCCACCGGCAATGGTTGTGATTTCGCCCACAGCAAGCTCCACCAGTGGCTTGGGTTGTACCAGAATTTCCTGTTGGGCAATTCCCAGCGGAGTGCGCAAGGTCAAGGTTCGGGTTCCAGGGACTGCCTGAGCTGGAATCCGAAACCGTAATTCAGTTGGACCCGTCACCTGGACCGTCGGGATAACGGCATCACCCACTGCGGCTTGGATGTCGTTGGTAAACCGCAAACCTGTGACAACACATTCAATTCCACCTTCCATGCGGATTATGCCGGGCGAAACACTGCTGATTTCAGGTGGCAGGGAAGTGGCTTGGGAGAACGCCCGGACTGTTTCCGATGGATTGGCCCACCGCCACAAGGTCAAGGCACACAGAAAGCACAACAGGGAGATTTTTCCCAGGCGATTTCGCAATAAAAACATAGGTGAATAGCTCGCAGGGCTGAGAATAGCTTCAGGACTGAGGACTGAGCTGGAGCCTTTTTTCAGAGGGATGGCCACACTCAGGTTGAAAAATTTTGGTCCTGTAAATATTTCGGTGCTTTGTCGAACAGCTTGTATTTCACCGCAGAGGCGCTGAGAAGGCGCTGCGGATGCGCTGAGAAAAATAAAGAAAAACTCTGCGAAAACTCTGCGCCTCTGCGGTGAAAGATAAAATGGCACCAAAAAAATTACAGGTTGAAAATTTTTCAGAAGGCAATGCTTCATTCTGAAGTGACTCCCGCCCCATTCTTATTGGAAACGGACTTCAGCCGGTTGGCCCACCAGCAGTGCATGTTCCGGGCGCTTGATTTCGACTTCGACCCGATGGGTGCCGTCCTGGTCCGGAACCGGATTCCGGGCAATGACGGTTCCCGCGATTGTTTGGGGCGGCACGGTCGGTAATGTGACCTGAGCCGAACCCCCTTCGTGCAGGGCATCAACCAGATTGGCACTGACTGCCACCCGCAGCAAAAGGGTTTCCAGATTGGCCAGGGTTGCCAAAGGGGTTCCCACTGCAACCTGGTCACCGACACCGACGGAAAGCGCGATCACATATCCATCCGCCGTTGCCCGGACCGTACAGTCAGCCAGGCGCTGTTCCGCCAATTTCAGTTGGGCTTCGGCCCGTTCCAGTCGCTGGCCGGCCAGCGCCACTGCGGCCACGCGCTGGCGGGCTTCGGCTGCGTCAGCCTGGACCGCTTCCGTGACGACCTTTTCTTTTTGGGATTGTTGAGCGGAAACCAGTCGTTCCTGAGCGGCAGCGGCAGCTTCAGCCGCCTGAAGGTCGGCCTCCGCCACACTGTAAGCGGTCGCCTGTTCTTCGTATTTATCCTGTGAGACAAGCCCGTCACGATAAAGCCGTTCATAGCGTTCCAGGCGCAACCGGGCCTGTTCAAAGACTGCTCTGGCACGGTTGACGGATTCCTGTCGTTGTGGAACCGGAACGCTTTCGGCACGACGTTGCGCCAATGCCACTTCACCAGTGGCGGCTGCCACCGTCGCCCGGTTGGAACGGGCAAACCGCTTTTCCGTATCGGCCTGGGTTCGTTCCTGGGCAGCCAAATCCCGTTCAATGCGGGCAAGTTCGACTGACCGTTTGGCTTCAGTGTCATCGAGCAACAGCAAAACCTGACCGGTTGTGACGAATTCACCGATTTTGACTGGTAATGACCGCACCGTACTGGCTTGTGGGGCCACAGCTTTCCATTCCTGTGCCGGGTGCAATTTCCCGGTAAAGACCGTGTTGACCAAGGCTGCATTCCGAACCGGTACCGACCCTGGCGTGGTTGCCGGGACAACTGATTGACGCAACCAATAGACTCCACCCACGATCATTGCCATCAATGCCACCAAGGCGGTTGCCCAACGGGTGGAAACCAGCGGCGGTTCGGGTGACTGGGTAAGCAGGGCGGATGGTGGCCGGGAAGCTAATTCATGCGAATCCGGAATGGCTGGCAGATTGTTTTCCGAGCGAATCAATTCCGAAGAAGCAGGGGAGCCCCGCTCCAGGGAGTCAGTCGATTCACCGGCTGGTTCGGCAAATCTGGTTTGGGGTTCAGCCAATCGCTCAAAAAGGGAAGTGAGTTGGGGTTGTGGTTCAACCGAGGGGGTTGTTTCCGCCGTCACAAAGGTGGTGCCGGGCAGAGGTTCAAAGTCCTCTGCTGCTCGTTCGACTTCGCGGGCTGAGATTTCGCCCACCCCCGCTTCAAACCCGGCGAGCAACGCCCCATCACAGAGCTGGTTTATCAGGCAAGGGTTTCCTTGAGACCGTTTGTAGATAGTCTCCAGGGCTGCACCCGTAAACAATAACCGCCGCGTTCCAGCCCGCCGCAACCGGGTTTGCACAAACAGGTCGGTTTCTTCCTTGGTAAGCGGGTGCAGCTTGGCTTTGACCCCGTGGAGGTGCGGCAGATACCCTGGCAGGCGGCGCAACCGTCGGTCTAAATCCACATCACCGCACAGGACAATCTGAAGCAGGCGGGACCCGTTTTCCTCGTGGTGGGTGAGCAGGCACAGTGAGGCCAACAATGAACTTTCCATTTCGTCGGCTTTATCCACCAGCAAAACGGTTAGATTTCCCTGGCGGTGCCGTTCCAGTAACAGACGATGAAACTGGGTTGGGAGGGAAACCCGCGCCTCCGCATCCCTCTCAAGTCCAAACTGTTCAGCCAAAAGTTCAAGCAGACTGGGGGAAATTTGCCGGGCATCCGGAATCACACCAAACAAAACCTGGTTTTTTAATTCTTCCCGCAACACCTCAAGTAAAAGCGTTTTTCCGCTACCAGTGGAACCGGCCAGGGTGAGCAGTCCACGCCGGGCCAGAATCCCCTCCCGGAGTGCCCGCCGGGCCTCTGTATGACTGTTGGCAGCACAATAAAAGCGAGGGTCTGTGGTCAATGAAAAAGGCCATTCACGCAGTCCATAAAATGAAAGATACATAATGAGTCATTTAGGATGAGGGCCCAGCCGGCAACCGCAATAGATATGATCTCGAACCCGAGGCCAGGGCTGGATAAACATGATTGAGATAAACCTGGAAAAGCACTGTGAACAAGACAAAGATTTGGGTGGCAGTGTAGCAGAAACCTGCGGAAAAGGCGAAAAGGCTTTTCGAATCACGACAAAAGGGGAATAATGACTTTTGGTGGGGCGTCGGTTCTTGATTGAGAAGCCGTTGAAAGAATTGTAATTCATCAAAGACGGATCCCTGATATAACCGACAATCCGGAACCCACAACTATCCACAAGGACTCACGAATATGATTTCGGACGCATTGAAATTTTTTTCTTCACGGTTTCACATTTCTCACGAAGACCTCTATGGGCTGTTGGCTGAAGCCCTCGGAAAAGGCGGCGAATATGCCGATTTATATTTTGAATATCGGCTCAGCAACACCCTCTCACTAGAGGAACAAATTGTCAAAAGTGCCAATCAGTCAGTCACCCAAGGAGTTGGCGTGCGAGTTGTGGTTGGGGAAAAGACGGGCTATGCCTACACGGACGAAATCACGGTCGAAAGCATTCGCCGGGCAGCCCGGACGGCTGCCTGCATTGCCAATGAGTCGGCCACCAGCGGTCGTGTCAACGTCAGCCCGCGACCGAACCACCATGATCTGTATGCAGTTCCGGAGCCGATTTGTGATCTCCCGATTGGCCGAAAAATTGAACTGCTGAATTCCATTGATAAAAAAGCACGAGCCTTTGACAAACGCATTCGGGAAGTTCAAATCGGGTTTGCCGATGAATACAAAGTGGTGATGGTGGCAACCAGCGAAGGTGTTCTGGTTGGAGATGTACAGCCGCTTTCGCGGATTGGGGTCAATTGCATTGCCGATGCCGACGGAAACCGCCAGTCAGGCCGGGCCGGCGGCGGCGGGCGCTATGGGTTTGATTTCTTTGAAACCGACCTGACGGACGAGTTGCTGGCCACCGAAGCGGCCCGCTCGGCGATTGTTCAACTGGATGCAGTAGATGCTCCTGCCGGTACCATGGAAGTGGTGCTGGGGCCTGGCTGGCCGGGAATCCTGCTGCACGAAGCGGTGGGGCATGGTCTGGAAGCCGACTTCAACCGGAAAAAGACTTCGGCGTTCTCGGATATGATTGGAAAACGGGTAGCTTCCGAATTGTGTACCGTGATTGACGACGGAACCATCGCCGGGCGGCGCGGGTCACTCAATATAGACGACGAAGGAGCCGCCACTTCGCACACGGTTTTGATTGAGAAGGGGATTTTACGGGGCTACATCAACGACCAGCTCAACGCCCGCTTGCTGGGGGTGCCTCGGACCGGCAATGGCCGGCGTGAAAGCTACCATCACATTCCGATGCCGCGGATGACCAACACTTTTATGCTGGCCGGGAATGACCAGCCGGAAGATATTTTGCGCAGTGTCAAACGGGGGCTCTACGCGGTTCAGTTTGGCGGCGGACAGGTGGATATAACAAGTGGAAAATTTGTCTTTTCCGCCAGCGAAGCCTATTTGATTGAAGATGGAAAGGTGACAGTTCCGGTTAAAGGGGCGACCCTGATCGGGAATGGCCCTGATGTGTTAACCAAAGTCACGGCAGTGGGGAATGACTTGTCGCTGGATCGAGGAATGGGAACCTGTGGCAAGGACGGGCAGAGCGTTCCGGTCGGGGTTGGGATGCCAACCATCAAAATTGCCGAAATTACCGTGGGAGGGACAAAAAGCTAAATCCATTTGCGATTTGCCATTTGCGATTTGCGATTTGCCACCTGAAGTCGGTCGGATTTTCTGATTTTCCGAACACTGGATTTGATTGGCAAATCGCAAATGGCAAATCGCAAATGTCAGACCTTCATGATCTCTTCTTCTTTGTGTTTGGCCAAATCGTTGATTTTATTGATATGGGCATCAGTTTGCTTCTGAATCTGGTCCAGCGCATCCCGTTCCTGGTCTTCGGAAATTGTTTTGTCTTTAAGCATCTTCTTCAGATGGTCGTTGGCATCACGGCGCACGTTGCGCAAACCAGTACGATGCTCTTCCGCCGTGTCACGCACCATTTTGGCCAACTGTTTGCGGCGTTCCTGGGTGAGTGGCGGAATTTGCAGCCGAATGGCCTTTCCGTCATTGGAAGGAGTGATACCGATATCCGAAGCCAAAATGGCTTTTTCAATAGCTGGAATCTGGGAACCGTCCCACGGCTGAATCACCAGCATCGACGGCTCCGGCACGCTGATATTGGCAATCTGATTGACAGGCAACTGGGTGCCGTAGGATTCGACCACAATCCGGTCCAGCATTCCGGTGGAAGCACGTCCGGTCCGGATTCCGGCAAATTTGCGGCGCGCGTCCTCAACGGTTGAATCCATGCGCGCCACGGCATCTTTGATGATTTGACTGGATGACATAGGTATTTTTTGTGCCTTTCGCCTATCCGTGGGCAGCTAAATGGGTGACTCCGGCTCCAACAAATGTGCCAATGGCTTCACCCGTCACCACACGGTAAATATTTCCGGGAATTAACAAATTAAACACAACGATGGGCATCTGATTGTCTTTGCACAGGGCAATCGCGGAAGCGTCCATGACTTTCAGCCCTTTTTCAAGCACTTGCTGATAGGTCACATGGGTATAACGCTGGGCAGTGCTGTCCAGCATCGGGTCCGCTGTATAAATGCCGTCCACTTTCGTTGCTTTCAAAATTACGTCCGCTTTGATTTCCAGGGAGCGCAGGGCAGCCGTACTGTCAGTGGTAAAAAACGGGCTCCCGGTCCCGGCTCCAAAAATCACAACGCGTTTCTTTTCCAAATGGCGAATTGCCCGCCGGGGAATAAAGGGTTCCGCTACCTGACGCATTTCAATAGCTGAAATGACCCTGGTATGAATTCCAAGTTGTTCC
Organism: Blastocatellia bacterium; assembly: GCA_019695185.1. Classification (GTDB taxonomy): domain Bacteria; phylum Acidobacteriota; class Blastocatellia; order Chloracidobacteriales; family Chloracidobacteriaceae; genus JAIBAN01. The sequence goes on from JAIBAN010000004.1 coordinate 123,542, forward strand.
AGAGCATTTTGCAGCGCAAGGCTGTTGATGACGGTTCCCAACATTCCCATGTAATCAGCGGAAGCCCGGTCCATCCCGGCAGCGCTTGCCTCCGATCCGCGTACGATATTGCCGCCTCCGACCACCAAGGCGATTTCCACCCCAAGGGCGTGGACATCACGCACCTGGTTGGCAATGGTTTGCACGGTAACCGGGTCAATTCCGAAACCACGGTCGCCCTCAAGGGCTTCACCGCTCAGTTTCAGCAATATCCGTTTGAAGACTGATTTGGGTTGGGAAGGAGGGGCGACTGAAGAGGAATCACTGCTCATGGAATTTCGCTGGGTCGGCTTGCAACAGCGCTGGAACTTGGTTCGCGCCGGAGCAAAATCCGGAGGTGCAAAAACGCCCCTCCGGTGGTAACTGGAGGGGCGTTGGAGGGTTAGCTCTTGGTCATCGCGGCAACTTCTTTGGCGAAGTCATCCTGTTTCTTTTCCAGGCCTTCGCCCAGTTTGAAGCGGACAAACCGGCGAATCTTCACGTTTTCGCCCGTTTTGGCGATGACCTGTTTCAGCAGGTCCGCAATCGTGATGCTTTGATCTTTCACAAAAGGCTGATCCATCAAGCACACTTCCGACTTGAACTTGTTCAGGCGACTCTCAACGATGTTTTCCCGCACATTTTCCGGCTTATTGGCGGTTTTCGGATCGGCCAATACTTGGGCGCGGGCAATGTTACGCTCTTTTTCGAGCGCTTCTGCCGGAATTTCATCTGCCGTGACAAATTGGGCATCCATGGCGCAAATCTGAAGCGCCACGTCTTTGGTGAAGTTCTTGAAGTCTTCACCGCGTGCCACAAAGTCGGTTTCACAGTTGATCTCAACCATCACACCGATCCGGCCACCCATATGGATGTAGGATTCAACCAAGCCCTCGGCTGCAATGCGGGAGCTCACTTTGCCGGCTTTGGCTTTGCCTTTTTCGCGCAAAATGGTAATCGCTTTTTCTTCGTCACCATGCGCTTCTGTCAAAGCGGCTTTGCATTCCATCATTCCTGCGCCGGTTTTTTCACGCAGGTTCTTCACTGCTGATGCGGTAATTTCCGCCATGAGACCTCCATACGGCATTTTTGGCTTTCCCGGCTTGAGGTTGTCTCTTGAGATGATGTTTGGTGAAACAGCTATAACTCAAAGAACAAATTCAACGCCGGAAAAGCAAAAACCAAAAAAATCAAAAATCAAAAATCAAAAATCGTTACGCTTCCGCCGGGGTTTCGGTGGCTGACACAGCCGAAGCCGCAACTACGACTGGGGCAGTTGGTTCGACGCGGGCCGGCTGGGGTTCAGCCATCGGCTCGTTGTCACCCTTTTCAATTCCCATCTGGCGGCCTTCAATAATAGCATCAGCCATTTTTGAACTGATCAACCGCACGGAACGGAGGGCATCGTCGTTACCCGGAACCACATAATCAATACCGGTCGGATCACAATTGGTATCCACAATGGCAACCACCGGGATGCCCAGGCGATTGGCTTCCCGCACTGCGATTTCTTCTTTCTTGGTGTCAATAATGAAGATCACATCGGGAAGTTTCGGCATGGTTTTGATGCCAGCCAAGTTGCGTTCCAACACTTCACGTTCTTTTTCGCGCTTGATGATTTCCTTTTTCGTGAGCGCTTCGTAACGGCCATCGGTCCGCATTGCTTCCAGGTCCTTGAGCCGCTTGATGGACCGTTGAATGGTCTGGAAGTTGGTGAGGAACCCGCCCAACCAGCGCTGATTAACGAAATACATGCCGCACCGGGTGGATTCTTCGGCAATGGCATCCTGTGCCTGCCGCTTGGTTCCGACAAACATGAAGGTTTTTCCTTCGGCTGCCGACTGTGTCACAAAACGCATGGCTTCCTTCAAAAGCCGCTGTGTTTTTTGCAGATCAATGATGTAAATGCCGTTCCGTTCGCCGAAGATATATTCCCGCATCTTTGGATTCCAGCGGCGAACCTGGTGCCCGAAGTGAACGCCTGCTTCGAGCAATTCTTTCATGGTCACAACAACTGCCAAGAGAAACCTGCCTTTCAGAATTGAGCTTTCAGCTTTGAACCAAAGGGCTTCCGGCTTTTTCCGGAATTGTGCTGAAGAGCTGAAGATTTATGTACTCGACCGTCTGCGGTCCGTTGCCGGACAATCTCTGAGCAAACGACAATGGGTTATCGCAAAGGTGAACCCCACCCTGGCGAAGTTTTGAGCGATACGGCCCCTGGACTGGCAAAGCAGTGGAAGCCGTACCCCAAAAGCTTAACGTTTCGAGAATTGGAAGCGTTTGCGCGCACCCTTCTGGCCGTATTTCTTTCGTTCCTTGGCCCGCGGGTCACGGGTGATAAACCCGGCTTTCTTGAGTTTGCGCCGCAATTCGCTGTTGAATTCGAGCAGTGCATTGGTAATGCCGTGCCGAACAGCCCCGGCCTGACCGGAAATGCCGCCGCCGACTACCGTTACATACAAGTCAAATTTGTTGCCCGTATCCGTCAGTTGCAGCGGTTGGCGAATGACCATCCGGTGCGTTTCATTCGGAAAATAATTTTCAAACTGACGCTTGTTGACAACAATCTTCCCATCTCCGGGGCGCAGAAAAACACGGGCAATCGCCGTTTTCCGCCGTCCCGTTCCATAATACTGTGTGGTCGCCACGATGCTTTTACTCCTTAACCGTAAGTCCTGTCTGGACACGCCCTTTAGGCGTGGCTTGTCTTGATTTCCAAGGGAATCGGCTGCTGTGCCTGATGCGGATGGGTGGCACCGGCATAGACCTTGAGTTTCGAGGCCATGGCCCGACCCAGCTTGGTCTTGGGCAACATGCCTTTGACTGCCAGTTCCAGCACCCGTTCCGGATGCCGCCTCAATTGGTCTCTGGCCGAAATTTCACGCAGCCCGCCAGGGTGAAAGGTATAGTGCCGATACATTTTGTCGGTCAATTTATTGCCGGTGAAGACAACCCGTTCAGCATTGATAATGATGACGTGGTCGCCCATATCCAAAAACGGCGTGAATTTGGGGCTGTTTTTCCCCATCAAAATGCTTGCAACTTGTGAAGCCAACCGGCCCACAGTCAGACCTGTTGCATCGACGATAAACCATTTGCGGCCGGCTTCGAGATTTTTTCCACTTGGAATAAACGTAGACATAGCTTCTTTTCGCTGCTCTTTCTTGCTCTTTCGGTTTTTTAAGCTGGTTTTTTCGACTAGAAGGCGAACCGAAAGGATACGCAGATTATTTTCTTGGTGTCAAGGTTTTTCGGGGTCGTTTGTGGCGGTTGGGTTACAACCGATTCAAAATAAAACGGAAACGTCGTCCAGGAATTTCCTTGTAGTCCTGGGCAACGTTTCCGTTTGGGCTGAACGTGGGGCAAAAAGGGAAATTACCCACGCACGTAAATTTGTTCCATGAGCAGAATCATCTGTGATGTCACAGCCTGTCCCCGTTCTCGGGCTGGTTGAAACGAACTGCGGCCAAGCACTGTGCTGACCGCTGCGATGAGTTGCGGGTTGCGTTGTGGCGAGACCATCCGAACCAATTGGGCTTTTCCTTGTGGCGATACCTCGGCGATAAACACCAAACCGTCATCGGAGCCGTTGGTTGGAACGAAAAAAACATCCGGCATGACCACTTGGCGGTTAGAGGTCCCCACGGATGCGATACTCGGCGGGGTAAATGAAACAGTTGTGACCGTTTCCGCCGAGACACCTGGTTGCTTGGTTGGGACACCTCTTTGTGAAAAGTCATACATGGTGACCACAATCTGAACATCAGGCTCATTGAGCCGCATGATGGGTTTCAAAGACCACAAAACACCGGTGAACAAGACACAGGTCATGACTGCACCGATGCTGTATCCGGCCATCATCGGACGCATTGAATCAAGCCAGTCCTTCCACTTGAATGATTGCCAGCGCGGCGGCGGATTTTGCACCGCAGCCTGCTCAAGCGCCTCAACCCATTGACGGGTGAAAGCGGCTGGAACAGGTCGTTCCGGCAACTGCCGCAATCCGGCCCGAACCGTTTCGGTTTCCCGCAGACGGGTTTGGCAGACGGGACAGAGTGAAAGATGATAGTCCATTTCGGCCCGCAGATTTTCGCTGACCTGGTGGTCCAGGTACTGGGAAATCCGTTCTTTGCAAACCGTACAGTTCATCATATCAGTTGCCCTGCCTCCTTTCTTAAAAGTGCTGAGAACTGAGGACCGAGGACTGAGGGGGGCCAAAACCTTGAGAAGGCTTCAGACGGTGACCAAATCTCATTTTCAGTGAAACTTGGTCCTCAGTCCTCAGTCCTCAGTCCTTGCTTAAAACCGGTCTTTCAAACGACGGCGCAAATCCTCCCGGCCACGGGCAATCCGTGATTTGACCGTTCCCACGGAAATGTCCAGAGCCTCGGCAATTTCCTCATAAGAAAGGCCTTTCACGTCGCGTAAAATCACTGCCACCCGAAAATCAAACTTAATCGAGGCCAAAGCTGCCGCCAAGTGGCGCTGGCGTTCCAGAATCAGCGTGCGCTGTTCCGGATTTTCCGCCCCTGACGCCAAACGCTCGGCCAACGGTTGACCGTCTTCGGTCTCCGCCGTGTCGAGTGAAATGGTTTCACGCCGCCAGCGGCGTTTCCACCAGCGCTGTTGATTGGCTGCCTGATTGACCGTGATGCGGTAAATCCAGGTTTTGAACTCGGATTCCCCACGAAACGAATGTGCCGCCTGATAGATTTTGAGGAAGGTTTCCTGCGTGGCATCACGAGCTTCCTCCGGGTCATTAAGCAGGCGGTAGGCAAGATTATAAATCGTACTTTGATAACGTGTGACGAGTTCTTCAAACGCCCCGTGAGTGCCTGCCCGCAACCCGGCCAAAAGTTCGGCATCGGCCAACGACAAATGCGAAGACACGACAGCCTCAGCGGAGAGGGCTCCCACTCCGTTGGTTGGTTGTCCGGCTGTAATGTCTCGCAAGTGCATCATGGTTGTGCCCTGCCTGAGATGTGATAGACTATGCAGGAAGTTTCTGGCCTCAAAAATTCCCGGTCCACGCGTTAGACACTGGTTCTTGCGAAAAGTTCCTGAAAAATCCCCGAAAAAAGAGAAACTTTATGAAGAGTAGCAAACTTGCGGCTTTGGCCATAGTTTTGTTATGGGGAGCGCCGCCGTCTGTTGCGCAAACCCCGCCGAAACGCCGTGCGACCCCTCTCGCGCCAGTTGCCAATCAAACCGTCAGAAATCAGTCACTGCCCTTACGCCGGGTCGTGCTTTACAGCAACGGCGTGGCTTATTTCGAACGCCGTGGCATGGTTTCCGGTCATGCCGAAATTCACCTGCCGTTCAAGCAATCGCAAATTGATGACGTGCTTAAATCCATGATTGTGCTTGATTTGGGCAAAGGAAAAATTGGTGCGGTCAGTTATAACTCATCAGCCCCGCCTTCGGCCCGATTGGGTGAGATTCCTTTTTCGATGCCCGTTGAAACCTCCGGCAATGGTATGGCCGGAGTGCTCAAACAGTTGCAAGGGGCACAGGTTGCGGTGACCGGTTCCAGCCGGAGCGCCACCGGTGCCATTGTCACGATTGAGCGGCGCACGGTTCCTGGTGAAAAGGACAAACCGGCAACCGTGGTGCATACGCTCGTGATTGCTTCAGAAAGCGGTGAAATCACAAGTTTCGATTTGACCGACATCCGCTCCGTCAAGCTTTTGGACGAAGGCACCCGCCGCGACCTTAATACCTTTGCCGAGGCCAGTTCCTCCGTCCGTCGCCGCGATGCGAAAACCATTGTGGTGACTTCCGACGGGGAAGGCCAGCGCGAAATGGTGGTCAGCTACACGGTGGCTGCGCCGATTTGGAAGACCACCTATCGGGTAGTGATGGACAGTGAGGGGAAACCTTTTTTCCAGGGCTGGGCGATTGTTGACAATATTAGCGAAGAGGATTGGGAAAACGTGTCGCTTTCGCTCGTGTCGGGTACGCCAATATCGTTCATTCAACCCTTGCAGCAACCGCTCTATCGCTATCGTCCGGTGCTGCCGATTGCGGACGATGTCAAACTTAACCCACAGGGTGTGCCCTTGGTGGAGTTGCCGGTTTCTTCAGGAGTCACGGAAACCGGGGAGAGGCGATCAACTGAATCTCCACGCCCAGCCTTGAGTAGTACAACTTCACCTTCCGTTCAGATAGCGAGTCAAAATAGCATTGGCGTGAATGCACAACTGACAAATCTCCCCTCTTCATACTTGAGACGTTCAAGTCCGGCAACCGGCATCAGCTCAAGTATCACCGGTGGTGAGTCGGGGGTGAGTGCCGCCGCTGGAGGCAATGAAATCGGGGATTTGTTTGAGTACAAGATTTCCCAACCAGTCACTGTAAAACAGGACCGCTCGGCACTTGTGCCGATTGTCCAGGAAAAGCTGGAAGGGGAAAAAGTTTCACTTTACAACGAGACAACCTCCAAAGAACGTCCACTGAACGGGATTCGCCTGCTCAACAACACCAAACTGACGCTTGAGAGCGGCATTTTGACAATCGTGGATGGTGACGCCTACGCTGGAGAGGGAAGCCTTGACCGTTTCAAACCAGGTGACCGGCGCTTTGTGACCTATGCGGTTGATTTGGGGACATCTGTGACAACCAAGACCGACTATCAGCGGAACCCGGTTTTTCTGGTCAGGAAAAATGGCCAGGACCTGGAGATTCATTACTATGTGACGGAAAAGAGAACCTACACAGTGACCAACCAAACTGACCGTCCCAAGACCGTGTATTTGGAACACCCTAAACGCGGTGGTTGGGAACTGACAAAAGACATGGGGACACCTCCTTCCACAGGGCCAACGGTCAACCGTTTTCGGCTGGAATTGGAGCCTCGGCAAACCAAGGAATTCGTTGTCAGCGAACGTCAGGCATTGATGGATGAGTATCCTCTTGGTAGTTTTACACAATGGGTTTTGGACGACTTCCTCAAAAATCGGTATGTTGATGAAACAATGCGGGAAGCCCTGCAACCCATTGTCGAACGCAATGAAAAAATCAGTGAACTTGAAGCTGCAAATGAGCGGGCCGACCAGGAAATCGAAAAAATCACTGAGGGGCAAAGCCGGTTACGGGAAAACATTGAAACCCTGAGCAAAACCCCGGAAGCCAAACAACTGATTACCCGCTATGTGACGAAACTGACCGACCAGGAAATCCGAGTCGAGGAATTAACCAAAAAGAAGGCTGAAAATCTGGCTGAAATTGACCGGCTCAAGAAAGAAAACATCGAGGCAGTCAAAAAACTGGTGTACGAACGGAAGTTTTGACAATGGTGGGTCGTGGGTCGTGGGTTGTAGGTTGTTGGTTGTCAGTCGGGGTTTATGCTTTACTTGGCACAATCCTGTGATTTTCAACCCACAACCTACCTGCAATCACCATGTCCCAACTGCCACTTCTTGAAGTTTCCCATCTCAAAAAATACTTTCCTGCCGGGAAAGGTCAGGTCAAAGCCGTGGATGATGTCAGTTTCAGCGTGCTTCGCGGCGAAACGCTGGGGCTGGTCGGCGAATCCGGTTGTGGGAAAACCACGGTCGGGCGTTCGATTCTGCGGTTGATTGAGCCGACCGCCGGAGAGGTTTCCTTCGAAGGGAAAAATTTGCTGAAACTCTCCGCAGGGGAGATGCGTGCCAAACGGCGCGACATGCAGATTATTTTTCAGGACCCTTACGCGTCGCTTAATCCCCGGATGAAGGTTGGGGATGCGATTGCCGAGCCTTTGACCATTCATGGCATTGGCGAGAAGGCCACCCGCCGCGAGCAGGTGGCGGAATTGCTGCGTGTGGTGGGACTGGCTCCCGAATACGCTGACCGCTATCCGCATGAATTCTCCGGCGGACAGCGGCAACGCATTGGAATTGCACGGGCTTTGGCGCTCAAACCCAAATTCATTGTGGCGGATGAACCGGTTTCGGCACTTGATGTGTCAGTCCAGGCGCAGGTGGTCAATCTGCTTCAGGATTTACAGGAACAGTTTCAATTGACCTACCTCTTTATTTCGCACGGATTGGCTGTGGTCGAATATTTATGCGACCGGGTGGGAGTGATGTATCTGGGAAAAATCGTTGAAATTGCTCCTAGTCGGGTGCTGTACGAAAATCCGAAACATCCCTACACGCAGGCATTGCTTTCCAGTATTCCGGTTCCTGACCCAACTTTGCGGCGGGAGCGGGTGCCTTTGACTGGAGACGTTCCGACCCCGCTCAATCCGCCTGCCGGATGCCGGTTTCATACCCGGTGCCCCTATGCGAAACCCGAATGCAAGGAAAAAGAGCCGCCACTGCGTGAAGTCGAACCCAGCCATGCGGCTGCCTGCTGGTTGCTTGAGTAAATATAAAGGAGAACGCTGATGAAGTTTCTGTTCCCCGTTTGTTTGGTTCTGTGTGGTGTCTTCATTGGAGGGACCGAGGTTGCTGCGCAGTCCAGGATTCCCTCGCAACGGGCGGAAAAAAACGATGCCCAGGCCATTGACCGGGCCACCAAGGAAATTCGGGCCGTGCTCGACGCCCAGGTGGCTGCGTGGAATCGCGGTGATTTGGAAGGGTTTATGGCCGGATACTGGCGTTCGCCGGAGCTGACTTTTACTTCCGGAACAAATTTGACCAATGGTTGGGATGAAACCCTGGCTCGTTACAAAAAACGGTATCAAGGGGAAGGCAAGGAGATGGGAACCCTCGGTTTCGAGGAAATCACGATTGAGGTTCTGGGGGAGAAAGCTGCCTTCGTGCGCGGAAAATGGAAACTTCAGATGAAAGAAAGTGCTCCCGGCGGGCGGTTTACCTTGATTGTCCGGCGCTTTCCCGAAGGCTGGCGGGTCATTCATGACCACACTTCATAGGAACAGTCTTGAGAGTCTTGGGAGTCTTGGGAGTCTTGGGAGTCTTGGGAGTCTAGGGAGTCTTGAGAACAGGGAATCCCTTATCATCTTGTCACCTGTCACCCTGTCACCTATCACCTTGTCAGGTGTTGCCCCCAAGACTCCCAGGACTTTAGGATTGGGCTTTGGCACGAGGGGCAAAATGAGTGGCATGCCAGGAACTGGCAAATGGAATCTGCCACTTTCCCTTTCGCACCTCAGCCAACGACACAACGGAGTTGTCATATACAATGGTTTCGGCAGTGACATTTCCGGCTTGCACATATTTTCGAAATGTCGGGCGGTCCATTTCTCTTACGGTATTTCCTTCCCGAAAGAAAATCTGTGTGTTGTCTGACAGGCTGCTGCCCACTTGGCTGACCATTTCCGCGACGGATCGAAACAGGCCATCAATCGAGCAGCCTGAAACATCATCGAGTGACGTATCGGCTGCCACGACCAGAAATCGTTCCTCACAAACTTCGAACCCACCTCTCACTCTGGCTCCGTGTGACATCCACTGAGAAAGAAATGTGTTCATAGCTTGGGAAAATGTTTGCATTTGGGATGCAGTCAGGGTTTCCCGGAAGGGAAAGACCCAGACTCGCGCAGTGTCCGGCAATTGCTGGAGATTGTTCATAACGTTTCTGCACCTTTTTATGTAGTTGGAGCAATGGCTTCAATGGAAAGGGAAAACCCACAAAGTTCAATTGGTTCTCCGGTTCCCACCTCGGCCCGATTGTCAGTCGTGATTTCCTTTTTTCCGACCAGAATGGAGTTGCGCCCCAGACAGGTGGCAAAAAATTTGCCTTCTTCCGTGCGTTCCAGCTTGATATGCGAACGACTGATTTCCATATCGCCGGTCAAGCGGATGTCTTCCTGAGCACCGCGCCCAATGCTGATGACCGGTTTGTTCAAGGCATAAGTTGAATTGTGAACGCCGTTTTGAAAGACCGCGACCGAAAAAAGCGGGGCTCGCGGGCGGACCTGGGTGGCATCATCATCAGGAAGCATGAAAGCCTGGGCATTGGGTTTGACAATGGTTGGAGCTTCGTGCAGGTCAACCGTGGCCGGCATAACCGAGGCCATGGGCGCGGTTGCCAGCGGGGCGGTTGGTGTGGCCGGAAGTGGTGGAAGCGGTGGAGGCGGCGGGGTTGATGGTGTGGTTGGCAGGGTGCGAGGCTTGACCTGGGTGATTTCCGCTTTTTTATCCCATACTGGCTGGACGCGGAACTTGCCCTTTTCCAGACCAGGGTCCACTCGCAATTCGATGGTCAGCGTCCGGGTTTGCAATTCACCGCTGCCAACCAGCTCGCGGGCGCGTTCGGCAATGACCGTATGAAGGCCCCGTTCCAGACCTTCACGTTTTTCCCCTTGCCATTCGGCATCATCATCCCTGCTTAAAAAAACGACATATTCACGGGGAATATAGGTCGGCCCTCCTGGCGGGGTGAACATCTCGCTTTCCATCACTTCTTCAATCCCACGGGCAATGGAAATCAGGAACTCCTCCCAACGACTGGTTTTGCGTTGCTTTTCGGGCGTTTCGGTAATTTCCTCGTCGTCAATCCAGCCACGCAGTTTTCCCACAAAATCTTTCCAACCCATGACAATTGGTCCTTTCCTGATAGGGGTGAGGCACTTTTGGAACATTTTATCCCTGAAAGACCCTCAAAAAACCGGGGAAATCTTTCAACTTTAGGATGCTTCGTATTTTTGGTGGAGAACGTTCGTGTATTTTCGTGTGCAGAAACTGTTCTGGCAAGAGGAGGGCAGCAACTTATGCTCGGAGCCATCGGCGGCGACATCATTGGATCCTATTTTGAAATCCGTCCTGTCAAAACCACGGATTTTCCGCTGTTTACCAAATATTCGGTTTTTACCGACGACACGGTGCTGACGGTTGCCATCGCGCATGCCATTTTGCGTGGTGAACCTTATGCCACGGCGTTGAAGCGGTTTGGCCGCCAATACCCGCAGGCTGGCTATGGGGGAACCTTTTACAACTGGATGCTTTCAGACAGCTACAACCCTTATCACAGTTGGGGGAATGGTTCGGCTATGCGGGTCAGCCCGGTGGCTTGGGCTTTTGAGTCTTTTGAGAAGACTCTGGATGAAGCCCGTCAAAGCGCTGAAGTGACCCACAACCACCCGGAAGGCATCAAGGGGGCGCTGGCAGTTGCCGCTGCAATTTTCATGGCCCGGTCCGGGGAAGCGAAAACGCTGATTCGGGAAGTGATTTCACGAGCTTACGGCTATGATTTGAATCGCACCCTGGATGAAATCCGACCAACGTACCATTTTGATGTGGCATGTCAGGGCTCGGTTCCCGAATCCATCATCGCGTTTCTGGAATCGGACAGTTATGAGGACGCTGTGCGCAAGGCGGTTTCCCTTGGGGGAGACAGCGATACGATGGCCTGCATTGCAGGGGCAATTGCCGAAGCCTTCTACGGTGAAATCCCGGCGGAAATTGCGCGTGAAATCCGAAGTCGGCTGCCTTCGGACCTGCTGGACATCGTTGACGAATTCGAAGAAAAATTTCCGGGACGCTGTTGAAATTTGTGATTGACCCAAAGCACAAAGTATGAATAATGCATAATTTGCTCCATACATTTTTTCAAGAAAGGTTGCCCCAAGCATCTATGTCAGCAGGCAGTAGTAGCACCAACGTCGGACCGCTAGAACCAAAGTTCTTCGGATCGTCGTTTGTTTTCATGCCGACGTATGCACACGCATCCGGGTTGCGGATGCCGGCAACCAATTCGCTTGAAATGAGGAGTAAAGTGCGCAGCAGTACTTTGGTATCAGGCGTCTGACGCTTGCACCATTTCGGATTGTTCCGAAAAAGGCCGAACTGCTGATGCACAGCAGTTCGGCCTTTTTTCTGTTTTCACGGGATTTCCCCCTTTTCCCCAGAGGAGTTACTCCAATGAGCCACTGAAGTCCAAATTTTGTGAGGAGGTATCAACCAATGAAGCTTTTTGCTTTTTTGCGTGGACGTGGGTCAAGCGACGCACGTCTGATTCGGGTCGAAGCCGGTGAACTCAACGGCCATCTTTCAACTGCTGTTCGCTGCGAAATGCGCGAACGTCTCCGCGAACTGGTCGGCAAAGCCGAACAGAAGCGCCAACTTCGCAATCTGCACGGTTTTCCGCCTTTGGTGATGCAAGGGATGACCAATGGGCGGGAACATTCAGACGAGGGGGATAGTCGATGTCTAGTCCTGGGTTAGATGATAATAGAAGCTGAACGGGGAGCCACGATAGTCAATATCACTCCCCGTTCAGTCTTTCAGCCTGCTGTTTCTGTTTCCTTCCTGCATTTCTTCCATTCATAATTTCTGTTCCAATTCGTTCGTCCCAGTCTTGTATTTCATTTCCTGATGTAAGCAGTTTCAGGGTGCCATTATTTTTCCACTGCCCGTCTGGAAACTCTGAAAGCGGTATCGTTTTCAGCTTGCTTCCTGGTTGGGTTTTTTATTTACTGAGAGAACCACAAAGAGGAATGCACCCGTATTTCTCGCAAAATCCTGTGGGACACCTCATTTCAACTCGCAGTACCCTCAAAAAATTTGGTTTTTGGATAAAAGGAGAAGCAATGCAATTCCGTCGAAGTCTTCTTGTGCTTGCATCTTTTGTGATGTGGGCGGCAACCTACTGCCTGACGCTTGCCACACATACTTTCCCCTCAACAAATGTCACCTTTGCCTCACAGCGGACACTGACACCTGCCGCACTTCCAGGTTCGGTAACACCCTTTTCCGCTTTCGCGTTGAGTAACAATTCATTGATTCCGTTTAATTTGACCACACCGGCCACGCCCGGAACCGCCATTCCGGTGACGGGATTGGGAGCCGGGGAAAATCTGGTTGGGATTGATTTCCGCCCCCAAAACGGGATGCTGTACGGCTTGACCTCCAATGGTGCCGGAGCAGTACGCCTCTACTGCATCAGTTACCGGACAGGAGTTGCTGTTCCCTTAACCGCCACACCGGTTCAGTTTGACGATGGAACCAATCCGGTTCCGATTGTCGGCACGGTTTTCGGGATGGACTTCAACCCCACGGTTGACCGGGTCCGGGTCGTGACCAATGGCGGGTTCAATTTCCGGATGAATCCCAACAATGGAACTTTGGTGGATGGAAATGCCGGAACACCTGGGGTGAACCCGGACCAGGCCATCAATGGCGGTGCAACCGTGGTTGATGAAACAGCCTACACGAACAATGCAGCGAATGTGACCGCAACGACACAATATACAATGGATTCGGTCCTTAACATGCTGTTTATTCAAAATCCGCCCAACAATGGCACTCAAACCCTGGGCCTGACGGTGACTTTGAACAGTGCGACCTTGGATTTCACTCCTGGAGTTGGGTTTGATATTCCCCCTGGAGTCAACGTGGCAACCTCCAATACTCCTGCAACGGGTTTGGCTTTTGCCGCTTTGCGGGTTGGCGGCGTGACGGGGGTTTATGCAATTGAATTGAGCACGGGTGCTGCCACCTTCTGCGGGATTTTGGGAACCGGAACGCAGACAATTCAAGGGTTCAGCATTCAGGGTGAAGCGGTGACCGGCGGGGTTCCGGCAATTGCCCTGAGCGATGCAGGAACCTCACTGATTCGCTTCAGTACTGCGACTCCCGGAACCACGACCACCGTGGCCGTGACTGGCGTTGCCGCTGGCGAAGTGCTGGTGGGTATTGATTTCCGCCCGGCGACCGGTCAGCTTTTTGGTCTGGGTGTGAATGACCCCTCCAACAATGCGTCCATCTATATTATTGACCCACAAACAGGAGCCGCCACTCTGGCTGTGACTGGAACCACTGGTGCGATTGCCTATGTAGGGGCTGACGGGACCACCCCGGTTGACCTTCCCGCCGCCAGCGTTGGTTATGGGTTCGATTTCAACCCGACGGTGGACCGGATTCGGGTTGCTGCCGGGACAGGACTCAATTTCCGGGTCAATCAAACGACCGGAACAGCGGTTGACGGGGATTTGGGAGGGGCTGCCGGCAGCGTTCCCGGTGTCAATACGGACGGAAATGCGGTTCCTGCGGGCGGCACGGGGATTTCCGGAGATGCCTACACAAACAGCTTTGCCGGAACCACAGTGACCACGCTGTACACCCTGGATGCCACGACAGACTCCCTGTTTATCCAGAATCCACCCAATGCCGGAACCCAAACCCTGCCACTGCCTTTGGGCGTCAACTTCACCAGCGTGAGCGGTTTTGATATTCCGCCGGGAGTGCGGGTGACAGCTTCCAATGCCCCGGTGGCCGTTGGTCGTGGGTTTGCGGCGCTGAATGTGGGAGGAGTGAATAACCTGTACTCCATCAATCTGGTAACTGGTGCAGCCACTTCGTTGGGAGCGATTGGTACTGGCACGACGAATCTGGCTGGGCTGGCTTTGGCCGACAGTCCGGGCCGCCCTGCCCTGACTGCCGCTGCTGCTGCCACCCGTCAGCAGGGAAGCGCCGGTTCAACCTCGACGTTGGCCACGGTTTCCGATTTTGAAACGCTGGCTGGAAACCTGATTGTGACAACCACAAGTGTTCCGGCTGGTTTGACCGTGAGCAGTGTGACCAATACCAACGGCACCATCACGGCCACCATCACGGCTTCATGTACGGCGACCGTAGGGGCCAATACGGTTGGCCTGCAGGTGACGGATAGTGACGGTCAGGTGGCGTTAGCCAATTTCACCGTCAACGTGACTGCCAACACGCCGCCAGTGCAGGGAACCTACCCCTCGCTGAATGTGGTGGCGGGTAATCCGGTGACGGTCACACCTTCGGCGACTCCGACCGACAACGGCACAGTTGCCACATTGACCGTGGCTGCTTCAGCCGGTTATGCCGGAACGCTGACAGTCAACTCGGTGACTGGTGTGGTGTCGGCCAATCCGTCAAACAGCGGTACCTTTACCATTACCGTAACAGCGACGGATAACTGCGGCGCGACCTCAACGTCGAGCTTTACGCTGTCAACTCTGCCATTCGGCAAAGGTCCGAGCGTGACGGGGATTTCCCCAACTGTTGGCCCCATCGGCACTTCGGTGACCATTTCCGGTTTCAACTTCCTGAACGTGTCGTCGGTGACCTTCAACGGAACCCAGGCTTCATTCACCGTTGACTCTTCAACCCAAATCACGGCCACGGTACCGTTCGGTGCGACCACCGGTCCGGTAACCGTATCAAGCACGGCTGGTGCCAGCACCGGCCCGACCTTTACTGTGATTCGGACCAAATAAGTCTGGATTAAGGACTAAGGGCCGAGGATAGAGAACTGAGCCAGAATTTCCATTTGAGGTTCAGGTTACAAGCTTTATCTGCGGTCCTTTTCTCTTTCCACATGAAACCTATCAATACAGCCAGTGCTGAACATTACCAGTGGGGAGAAGTTTGCGACGGGTGGCATCTGCTCAAAGCCGGTGACCTGAGTGTCATCGAAGAGCAGGTGCCGCCCGGAAAATCCGAAGTCCGCCATTACCATCATCACGCCAAACAGTTTTTTTATATATTGGCTGGGTGCGCAACCATGGTCTGTGGCGATGAGTCCATTCTGCTTCAAACCGGCGACGGGATTTGTATTCCTCCAGGTGTTCCTCACCAATTCCGCAATGACAGCCTGGAAACCGTTCGTTTTCTGGTAGTTTCGGTTCCTCCCAGTCATGGCGACCGGGTCAATTTATGACCTTGCTCCTGCCCCGGTGCCGAACATGCCTCCTTGACACTCCCAAGGGCGTATGTTATTTAGGCCAGTCTTTCTTAAATACAGACAAATCCTTCATTTACTACCATCGGAAAGCGCAATCATGGACATGTTCAATACATTTCTTGAGGTGCATCGTCTGCCTGTTGCGGCAGGCGGGCTGCTCGATGTGGATCCCTTCGTGTTTGGATCAACCGTGGTTTTATTCATCGTGTTGGCCTTCATTTTGAACGCGATGGTTTTTAACCCGTTGCTCAAAGTGCTTGAAGAACGCGAGCGTCGTACCTCAGGCTCGATCAGCGATGCCAAGCATTTGCTGGAAGATTACGACCGGCGGTTGGGCGAATACGAAACTTCCCTTAACAAATCCCGCCAATCTGCTTACCAACAACTGGAGCAGAACCGTTCCACTGCCATGAAAGAGCGAACGGACCTGCTGGCCACGGTCAAAGCCGAAACCACAGCGGAAATCAACAAAACCAAAGCTGAATTGGATGCTCAGGTGAAGGCGGCGGAAGTCACCTTGACCAAAGAGGCAACCGCCATTGCGGCAACCATTTCGACTGCCATCCTGGGGCGGACTGTAGGGGGCGCACGCTAAACTATGACTTTTGAATTGACACCCCTTGCTTCTGTTGTTGTTTTGTCAGAAATCTCACTCGGAATCAAACTGATCAATTTTGCCATTTTTGTAATTGGGATGGGGTTTGTGCTCTACAAACCGATTACCCAAGGCTTGCAGGCCCGGACCCAGGCGATTCAGGACGACCTGCAAAAGGCCAACCGGGAAATGGAAGCTGCCCAGGCAAAAATCAAACAGCTTGAATCCCGGCTGGGCAACCTGGATCAGGAAATTGCCGATATTCGGGCTCAAGCCGAGCACGATGCCAAAGCCGAACGGGAACGGATCGTGCAAACCGCCAAGGAAGACGCCGAGCGGTTACGGGCCATGGCCCGGCTCGAAATCGAAGGGGCTTACAAGGCTGCCCGCACCCAACTCAAGGCATTTGCCGCCCAGCAGGCGGTCGAACTGGCTGAAAACCTGATCCGCAAGGAAATCAAGGACGACGACCGGGACCGGTTGGTTACCCGGTACGTTGAACACCTGGACCGAATTAACTGATGAGAAGGACTGAGGACTGAGGACTGAGGACTGAGAGCAACTTCCACCGTCTCCAGGCTTTAGTTGAAATTCAGGCAATTCTTTGAACCTGATTTCATCCTCAGTCCTGAGTCCTCAGTCCTCATCACTGAAAAAATTATGAGCGTTACCGCACTTGCAAATCGTTACGCCCGCGCCCTGGCCGATGTCGCTTTTCCAAAGGGCGAGTTGCCTGAAATTCTGGAAGAGCTTTCCGTTTTTCAAGGAATGGCCGAGTCGAATGCGGACCTGCATGAAGTCATCGTCAATCCGACGATTCCGCAAAATCAAAAGGAAAAACTGCTCACAGCCTTGATTGCCCGGATGAAGCCGCGCCAAATCACCGCCAATTTTCTCAATTTGCTGTTGCGCAATCAACGGTTGCCTCATTTGGCTGAAGTGAATATGGCAATTCGGCGGGAACTCGACCAACGATTGGGCGTAGTGGCTGCCGAGGTGACCACGGCCCAGGCGTTGACCCCGGCCCAACAGGCAGCCATGCAAACACGGCTCAAGGCTGTGACGGGGAAAGAAGTTCGTATTTCATTCAAAACCAATCCGGATTTGGTCGGCGGGGTTGTGACCCGCATTGGCAGCCGTGTGTTTGACGGCTCCATCCGCAATCAACTGGAGACCTTCCGGGCACAAATCAGTCAGTAACAGCACAGTTTCGGACGTGGTAGCGGAGACGGACCTCCCTTTTCGTATTCATATCTTACCTGTATTTTTTCCGTCCCCGTCGTGCGCCTCCGGCTGCACTGTCCGTTTGAACGGCGGTTTTTTTGCGGAAACCGCATAACCTCGGGGGTTGCCCCGCGATTGAGAAGGCATTATGGAACCGATCAAAGCTGACGAGATTAGTCAGATTATACGTCAACAGATTGAAAGCTTTCAGGCCGGAGTGACCGTTTCCGAAGTTGGCACGATCATCAAGGTCGGCGACGGTATTGCGGAAATTCATGGTTTGGAACGGGTGATGGCAGGCGAACTGCTCGAACTGCCACACGATGTGAAAGGCATTGCCCTCAACCTTGAAGAAGACAAAGTCGGGGCGGTGCTCTTTGGTGACTACTACACGATTAAAGAAGGCGACATTGTCAAACGGAGCGGACGCATCATGTCGGTGCCGGTTGGCCAGGGGATGATTGGTCGCGTGGTCAACGCCCTGGGCGAACCGATTGACGGACGGGGTCCGATTGCCAACGACGGTTTCAACCCGATTGAACGGATTGCTCCCGGCATTGTGGACCGCAAGTCGGTGAAAGAACCGATGCAGACCGGTCTCAAAGCCATTGACGCGATGGTGCCCATCGGTCGCGGCCAGCGGGAACTCATCATTGGCGACCGCCAGACCGGCAAAACGGCTGTGGCACTTGATACGATTATCAATTCCAAAGGCAAAGACCTGATTTGCGTCTATGTCGCCATCGGTCAGAAAAAATCAACAGTGGCCCAGGTGGTGAAAAAACTCGAAGAGTTTGACGCCATGAGCTACACGATTATCGTGACGGCCAACTCATCCGACCCGGCAGCCATGCAATACATCGCACCCTACTCCGGCTGCGCCATCGGTGAATATTTTATGGACCGGGGCAAGCACGTGCTCTGCATTTATGACGATTTGTCAAAGCACGCCGTCGCCTACCGCGAAATCTCGCTGCTGCTGCGGCGTCCGCCGGGCCGCGAAGCCTTTCCTGGAGACGTGTTCTATCTGCACTCACGCCTGCTGGAACGGGCAGCCAAGTACAGCGACGCCCAAAAAGGTGGCTCGCTCACAGCCCTTCCGATCATCGAAACCCAGGCCGGTGACATTTCGGCTTACATTCCGACGAACGTGATTTCGATTACCGACGGGCAAATCTTTCTCGAATCGGACCTCTTCAACGCTGGTGTCCGACCGGCCATCAACGTGGGACTTTCGGTTTCGCGGGTGGGTGGTTCGGCTCAGGTCAAAGCCATGAAGGCAGTCGCCGGTACCTTGCGGCTGGACTTGGCGCAGTACCGCGAACTGGCTGCCTTTGCCCAATTCGGTTCCGACCTTGACAAGGCCACCCAACAACAATTGGCCCGTGGTCAACGTCTGACGGAAATTCTCAAACAGCCGCAATATTCCCCAATGCCGGTGGAAAAACAGGTGGTACTGATTTGGTCGGCCATCAAGGGGTATGTGGATGATGTTCCGGTGGCTGAAATTCGCCGTTTTGAAACCGAACTGTTGGCCTTTATGGACAATAGCAAAGCAGGTTTGCTCAAAGAACTGGCTGACAAAAAGGATTTGAAAGCCGGCAATATTGAGACCCAACTGCAATCCGCCCTTGAAGAGTTCAAAAAGACCTTCCAAGTGCGCCAAGCCGCCAAAGCCTAGTTAAGGACTGAGGACTGAGGACTGAGGACTGAGCCAAAAATCAGGAGTCTGCAAAGCGGATTCCGGATGTGAAACTCAGTCCTCAGTCCTCGGTCCTCAGTCTTGGGAGAGAATTGTATGCCAAACCTACAGGGTATTCGGCGACGGATTAAGGCCGTAAAAGGGATGCGCCAAATCACCAAGGCGATGAAGCTGGTGTCCACCTCCCGCCTCAAGCGTGCCCAGGAACGCGTTACATCCGCCCGTCCCTATGCCAGGAAAATGCAGGAAGTGCTTGACAGTCTGGCTTCGCGGGCAACTTCCGTGAGCAGCCCGCTGCTTGAACAACGTGAGGGGAATCGCATTTTGTTGTTACTGGTCACTGCCGACAAAGGGCTGTGCGGAGCCTTTAACACCAACCTGCTCCGGGCAGCCCAGCAGTTTCTGCGCGAACACGCGGAGGACCAGGTCGAAGTGATTGCCATTGGGCGCAAAGGGCGTGATTTCTTCCGGCGGCGCAATGTGCCGATTCGCAACGAGTATATTGGCGTGATGGCCAAAACCGTCACCTATGATATTGCTGCCGATATTGCCCAGGGTGTCATTGACTTGTTCACAGCCGGAAGCCTGGAAGCCGCCGGTGAGGGCGGAACGGACGAAGTTACAGCACCCGACAAGGTGTTTATTATCTACAATGAATTCAAATCGGTCATGCAGCAGATTGTTCGAACCGAGCAACTGTTGCCGATTGGACGGTTTGATGCAGCCGAAGGCGAAGCCGCCGGCAGCAGCGCCGAAGGTGATTACCTGTATGAACAACTGCCAGGTGAAATCCTGAACAGTCTGTTGCCGAAATACGTGATTACCCAGGTGTTTCAGTCCATGCTGGAGTCAGTGGCCTCGGAACATGGTTCACGGATGACAGCCATGGATTCAGCCACCAAGAACGCTGGCAAGGCAATTGATTCGCTGACACTCAACATGAACCGAATCCGCCAGGCTGCCATCACCCGCGAAATCATCGAAGTGG
This sequence comes from Blastocatellia bacterium, assembly GCA_019695185.1. Lineage (GTDB taxonomy): Bacteria > Acidobacteriota > Blastocatellia > Chloracidobacteriales > Chloracidobacteriaceae > JAIBAN01. The sequence goes on from JAIBAN010000004.1 coordinate 143,669, forward strand.
TGAGCGGAGCCGCAGCGCTTTAATAACAGGGTTCAGGGTTCAGGGTTCAGGGTTCAGGGTTTTGAAGACCGGAAGTTTGAGAGTTGAATCAATTCTCAATTCTCAATTCTCAATTCTCAATTCGGAAACCCCTGACCCCTGACCCCTGACCCCTGAACCCTATGCTTGTTGTTATTGTCGGCGGAGGACCGGGAGGTGCGGCGGCGGCCTGCAAACTGGCCCAGGAAGGCGTCGAGACCCTTCTCATCGAGAAAAGTTTTTCCCGCATCAAACCTTGCGCCGGTGTCATTCCCTCCGAACTCATCCGCGAATTTGACATTCCCGACCACCTTATTGAGCGCCGGATTGAAACCCTGACGGCCTCCGCCCCTTCGGGCAACCCTGCTCAACTTTCCATTCCCAACAGTTACCTCGGCGTCATCAGCCGGGAAACCTTCGACCATTTTTTGCGCACCAGGGCGGCTGAGGCCGGGGCCATGGTGGTGGAGGCCAGGGTTGATTCAGTAGAAGCGACTGAACGCGCGGCCCAGGTGACCATCACCTTGCCCGACGGGAAACAAAAATCGGTCATGCCCGATTGCATCATTGGTGCTGACGGAGCCAATTCCTTTATTGCCCGCAAATTTCAGCTCAATGTGGGAGGTCGCTTTGCCGCCACCTTGCAGGAGCGGTTCAACCTCGATACTGAGGGTCTGGAACGGTTTCGCAATCGGGCGGAATTGTTTTTTGACAGCCGGGTTTCACCGGATTTCTTTGGGTGGGTGATTGCAAAAGCCGAGCATGTCACTGTTGGCGTCGCTTCAACTGTAAACGATGTTGATTTGAATCAACATTTGATGAGGCTCAAGGATTTGCTGGGCATTACCGAAGCACCTTTTCTGCATGAGTCGGCCAATATTCCCTTGCAGCCACATCGGCACTGGGTTGCCAATCGAATTGCTTTGATAGGCGATGCCGCCGGATTGGCCGTGGCTGGAACGGGTGAGGGCATTTACTACGCTATGAAAAGTGGTATTGCCGCAGCCGCCGGGATTATCCGCTGCAATCCGGATTTTCGTGAGGAAAAGCTGGAGGCGGCGTATCAGAAACCGTTCCTTCGCATGTATGGAGAATTGTTCCAAACCCAGGAAGTGCTGCGGGGCAGCTATTATCACAATGACGAGCACCGGGAAGCTCTGATTGCCATGTTGCAGGATGAAACCGCCCAGCGGTTGCTCCTTGATGCGTATTTTCACCAGCGGAGCAAACGGGTTCCTTTTCTCACTGCTCTCAAGCTCAAAGCCAAACACACCTATCATTTATCGAAAGTGAAAATGGGGCATTACAAAACCAGGACTGAGGGCTGAGGGCAAGCCCAGGACTGAGGACTGAGGACTGAGGACTGAGTTTCTCTCACTTGCCGAAATTTCAATTATTGTCCAACAACCTGTAACATCTTGCCCCACTCAATGTCTGGCTTGGTTTCAACTCAGTCCTCAGTCCTCAGTCCTCAGTCCTGGACTTGGCCTTCAGCCCTAAATCTCCCCCGACCCCAATCAGGTTTTGCCGGTCCTGAGCAAAGGGCCAGCTAAGAAGGGTGGGTGGATGCAGAAAATTGTAGTAAGCCAGAGCCATTTGCCGGGCGGCTTCAGCCGGCGGAACGCAACCAGTGGCGGTTCCAAGGCCCGGACAGGCAACCGAGCCGATTTTTTGTTGGGATGTTCGGTTATGTTTGTCAATTGCCAGCAACATGGCCCACATGGCCGTGTAAACATGGTCGGTCAGGGCAATAGGCATAGGCAAACGCATGGTTGGCGTATGGGCGAGAAACGGATGACGTGGATGTCCGGTTTCAATAATGACAGAAGTCCCGACCGGCTGTTCGCCCCGAAATTCAGTCAGGATATGCTGTTGAACCCGGTCCAGTAAGGCAACTCCAAAGAAGCCGATGATCGCCAAATCAACTCCGCCATCCATGAGGCCAAAGGAATTGGCCGCACTGACCATGCAGTCGAATTCGGGCAGGTCTTCAAAACCGCTATTGACGATTTTGACTCGTGGCATCCGTTTGAAGTGTTTTTTCCAGGCTGTACAGACGGCTGGATTGGGATCCACCAGGATAAGGTGAAAGTCTTTCATAGCAATTGGTTGGATGAACGACTCAGATCGCAGGGGAAGACCGGTCAGCCTTTGGAAGGCGACTTGCCATCCAGGACCTGGCGGATTTTTTGAGTCAGGCTCAAGGGGGTAAAAGGTTTCTGAATGAAAGCGACTTGGGCCTCCAGCAGGCCGTGACGAATCACGGTGTCATCCGTATAGCCGCTCATAAACAGCACTTTCAGATGGGGAAACTGCATTTTGAGCTGTTTGGCCACCTGCGGACCGTTGAGGTGTGGCATGACAATATCGGTGAGAACCAAGTCAATCGGCTCTGCCTGGGCATTCGCAATCCGGAAGGCTTCCTGCCCATCCTGTGCGGCTAGAACCTTGTAGCCGTACAATTCCAGACTGGTCAGGACCAACTGCCGCACACCTTCATCATCTTCAATCAAAAGTATGGTTTCGCTTCCCAGCCCTTCTTCTTCGTTTGTCTCTGGAATGGGCAGGCCTGCCTGCGCTGCCATGGCCGGAAAATAAATTTTGAAGGTGGTTCCCTGGCCGGGCTCGCTATAAACGTGAATCGTGCCTTCACTCTGTTTGACAATTCCAAACACCATGGCCAAGCCCAGTCCCGTGCCTTTGCCAACCTCTTTGGTTGTGAAGAAAGGTTCAAAAATATGAGCCAGGATTTCCGGCGGCATTCCGCAACCGGTATCCGTTATGGCCAGCATCACATAAAGCCCGGCCTTGCAGTCCAGGTGGGAGGAGGTAGCGTCCTCCTGAAACAGGATGTTGGCTGTTTCAATGGAGAGCTTCCCGCCGTAAGGCATGGCGTCACGGGCATTGACTGCCAGATTGATGAGAATCTGGTCGAGTTGGGTCGGATCCACTTTGACCGGTTTCAGATTCGGGTCCAGCACGGTCGAAATCTGAATGTCTTCGCCAATCAGACGGACAAGCATTTTGGCTGTATTGGCAATAATGGAGTTTAAGTCGAGAACCCTGGGTTGCAGCATGGTCTGCCGACTGAACCCCAGTAATTGTCTGGTTAAGGCTGCCGCCCGGTCACCTGCTTCACGGATGGCCTGGACTGATTTGCGGATGGAAGGGCTTATTTCCGGCAAATTCACGACCTGTTCACTGTGACTGATAATGACCGTCAACAGGTTATTGAAATCATGGGCCACACCACCGGCCAAGCGACCAATAGCCTCCAGTTTTTGAGACTGGCGTAATTGTTCCTCCAGCTTTTTACGTTCCGTAACATCACTCTGGACCCCGACGAAATATTTGAGGGTGCCCTGTTCGTCCGTCACCGGGTTGACCGAAAGGGCATTCCAAAAGGGGGTTCCATCCTGGCGATAGTTAAGAATTTCCACGGTACAGGCCCGGCTGGCGGCAATTGCGGCCCGGAGTCGGGCCACCGCTTCCAGGTCGGTGTTGGGGCCTTGCAGGAAGCGGCAGTTATGTCCCAGCGCCACCTCCAGCGGATAGCCGGTCATTTGTTCAAACCCGTCGTTGGCATAAACAATGGGATTGTCGGGTTGGGTCGGGTCGGTAATGATGATTCCCTGCGAAGCCGCTTGAATAGCCTGGTCACGCAACCGCAGTGCTTTTTCTGTGCGCTTGTGCTCAACAATTTCTTCTTGCAGCTCACGATTGGCCTGTTCCAACTGAAATACCTTTTTTTCCAGTTTGCGGACCAGAATCTCATTGTATTCCTTGAGGAGGGTGATGTCTTCCGGCTGAGACTGGCTGGTCGCAGGCAGTTCCCCGCAGCCTGCTTTATCCAACTTTTCCTGGATGATTGCCAGCAACGGTTCGGGTTCGCATGGTTTGATGACAAAGGCATCAGCCCCCAAGGCGAGGGCCAGGCGCTGGTCTTTGGGGTCGGTAAAGGTCGCAGTATAGACGATGAACGGAATGGTTTTCAGAACTTCATCTGCTTTCCAGTGCTGCAGGAGTGAATATCCATCAAGCACTGGCATAAGCAGGTCGGAGATAATCAAATCGGGTGCCCATTGCCGCGCTTTGGTGAGCGCATCCATTCCCTGCGGTGCCTCAGCTACCGTGAATCCGGAACCTTCTAGCAAGGCACGGAGCAGGTACCGGTTTTCCAGGTTGTCGTCAACAATCAAAATGTGTTTCATGCGGTGCATCCTGATAGGGAGATCGAACAAATCGTCCAATCTCGGCTACGAACGACTCCGGGTTAATTGGTTTTTCGATATACCCTTCGGCTCCGGCAGCCAGGCACCTTTCCCGGTCACCCACCATGGCATAGGACGTGACGGCCACAATTGGAATGGAACACAACTGTGGGCTGGCTTTCAGCCGGCGGGCAACGGTGTGTCCGTCCATGCCCGGTAACTGGATGTCAAGGAGGATCAAATCAGGATGAATCCGGGCGGCCATTTCCAGCCCTTGCAAACCCGTTTCGGCTTGGAAGACTTCATGGCCGGCCTGTTCCAGAAGAAACGTGACGAGATAACGGTTTTGTGGGTTATCCTCAATCAGTAGTATTTTTATTTTCATGATTTGGTTAATCCTTGCAATGGAAGAGTTACGCTAAAAGTGCTGCCTTTCCCCCATTCGCTTTCAACTGTGATTTCGCCTCCCAGAAGTTCAGTCAGGCGACGGCAGATCGCCAACCCCAACCCAGTTCCTTCATGATTTCTCGCCAGCCCCGTGTCAACCTGCGAGAAAGGTTGGAACAAGGTTGGCAGATGTTCAGGCTGAATGCCAGGGCCAGTGTCGGCAACCCGCAGTCGGATGGCCAACTGCCTCCCGGTTGTTTCGGTCCGCTGGTCATCGGTCATCAATTCTGCGGTCAGGGTGACGGTTCCCTGTTCGGTAAATTTGACGGCATTGCTTAACAAATTGAGCAGAATCTGTTCAAAGCGGCGCTGGTCGCTGATGGTTTCGCCCAGGTCGGGAGCGAGGTGAGTATGGAGGTCAAGGTGTTTCGCTGCGGCCTGGGGAGCAATCAAGGCCAACACCTTGGAGATGGACTGCCGCAGGTCAAACCGTTCATGGGCGACCTCAAGCTGACCGGCTTCAATCTTGGAAATGTCGAGCACGTCGTTGACCAGGGCCAACAGATGACGGGCACTGGTCCGGACCATGGAAAGCTGTTTGTTTTGCTCCGGGTTCAGCGGCCCGGCCAGCCCTTGCAGAATGATACTGGTGAATCCAATGATCGAATTGAGCGGTGTGCGCAGTTCGTGGGACATGGTTGCCAGAAAAGCCGATTTGATCCGATCTGCTGCCTCCGCGTGAAGTCGTTTTTCCCGCTCGGCCTCAATCCGCATTCGGTCTGTCATGTCGGTCCCAATGCTCAAAAATTCGACCGCTTCACCCTGGGCATCCCGCACAATGCGGTTGGTCCAGGCAACCCAGACTCGCTCACCGGTGCGGCGGATGTTTTCGTTGACATTTTGTTCAAACGCCTCGGGTTTGGTCCGAATTAGTTCCATCAGGTGACTCAGGTCACGGCCACTGCTTTCCTGAGGTGGAACAATGGTTTCCAGGATGTGGCGACCCAGGATTTCCTCAGCCGCATAGCCAAAAAACCGCTGTCCGAACTCATTGAGAAATGTGATACGCCCATCTGCGTCCCAACGCAGAATGATGCTGTTGGCGGATTCCACCAGTTGCCGGTATTTTTGCTCGCTCTCCAGTAACCGGTTCTCGGCCTGCCGCCGGTCGGAAATGTCAATTCCGACTCCCACCAGACAGGGCTTTTCACCAAACTGAACCCTTCGGCCCGTGAAAAAATAGGGAGTGGCTGTACCATCTTTGGCCACAAACAAGGCTTCGACCGCAGACTCACCCTGGGCAAAAACTTCCGCAATCCGTTGTTCCACCAGTGATTTTTCCAGATCGGAAAAGAAGTCAAGCGGGTGCATCTGGGAAATTTCCGAGCTGCTGTAACCGGAAACGGTTTCAAAATTTCGATTCCAGCGCAGAAAGTGCCCGGTGACATCATAAAAATAGACAACGCCGGGCATGCTTTCGATCATGGTATCGGAAAACAGTTTTTCATTGCGGACCCTCAGTTCCGCAGTGCGTCGATCTTCTTCCCGTGCCATATTGTCGAGGGCAAAGGAGAGATCGCCGGCAGCCTCCTCAAGCAGTGCAATTTCCCTGTCATGAAAAAAATCCCGCCGGTCGGCATAGACGTTGAGGGTTCCGGATACGGTTCCACCCAAGCGGATGGGAAAGGCTGCTGAAGCCTGGAATCCCTGTTGTTGCAGTTTTTCCCTCCAGGGCAAGGAAGTGGGATGGTTGAGCAGGTCATTGTGGACACAAGTCCGTCCGGTGCGAAATGCCGTGCCGGAAACCCCCCGGCCTTCGGGCACTGTATCCGTGACAGCAACTTTAATGCCTTGCGTATAGTTGTCAGTGTCTCCCCAGACAGCAACTGGCAAGAGTTGTTCGGTTTCCGGTCGGTACCAGCCAATCCAGGCCATGCGAAAACCGCCATCTTCGACCAGTGTCTGACAGATTTTACTAAACAGTTTGTCGCGGTCGGTGATCCAGACAATCGCCTGATTGATCTGGCTCAAGGCCGCGAGGAGCCGGGAAAGTCGTTTCAGTTCCTGCTCACGTTGTTTTTGGAGGGTAATGTCACGAGCGATCTGCGATGCGCCGACAATCCGTCCATGAGCGTCCCTGACAGGTGAGATCGTGGCTGAGATATCAATCAAGCGTCCGTCTTTGGTTTGGCGGACGGTTTCGAGGGCCTCCACCCGTTCTCCCCGCCGCAACCGCTCCACAATCTGGGGTTCTTCATCTTTGCGCCCCTCTGGGATCAGTCGCAGGATGGAGGTGCCGATCATTTCAGCCGCCTGATAGCCAAACATCATTTCCGCCCCGGTGTTCCAACTGGTGATGATGCTTTCCAGGTTCTTACTGATAATAGCATCGCGGGAAGACTCAACAATGGCAGCCAGATGCTCTCGATAGGATTCGGCGCGCTGCTGGTCGGAAAGGTCGCGGATAATTCCCAGCAGGGTGCCATCGGGCATGGTGGTGGCAATCACATCTGCTGGAAAAACCGAACCATCCCGGCGGCGAAACTGCCATTCCCGGTGATGAGTCGTTTGATTCCGGATTTCATCCAGGGCACTGGTGATACGAGGGACTTCAGGAAGTGAAACAATATCGGAAGCGTGCAGGCCGACCAATTCCTCCCGGCGATAGCCGAGCATTTGGCAGATGGCCGGATTGGCATCAAGGTAACAACTTTGACTGTCAGCCAGGAGGATGCCGACCTGGGCATGGGCAAAAAGTGTGCGATAACGGGCCTCGCACGCCTCCAATGCGGCTGTGATCGATTCGGGGGAATGAGCCATAAGGTCCTCGGTCCAGGGTTGGATGAACCCTGCCTTGCGGTTGAGGGGGACGCCTGCCAGTCAACCACCGGGAATGAGACTCTCGCCCTCAATCCTGTGCTTCAGCGGTTACAGCTTGATATTATAGGTTTTGATCTTGCTGTTGAGGGTGGTGGCATTCAGTCCCAGCAATTTGGCGGCGCGGCTTTGGTGGCCGCCCGTCAACTCCATTGCCCTTCGAATGAGGCCGACTTCAAAACGAGCCACTTCATCGTAAAAGGAAATACCATGACCGGCATCAATTGCAAACGGTGTTTCCGGGGCATCCTTGCCGAAGTTTCCGCTTTTGCGTTCCGGATGCAGGATTTCGTCCCGTAAATACTCCAGTTCCAGTTCTCCCGTGCGGGCAATCACCACCGCCCGTTCAATCGTGTTGGAAAGCTCCCGAATGTTGCCTGGCCAGGAATAGGCTTCAAGGAGTTCCAGAATTTCCGGGCGAATGTCTTCCGCCATGTGCCGGTTGTTTTCCTCGTTGAATTTGCGGATGAAATGTTTGGCCAGCGGCAGAATGTCTTCGCGGCGGTCACGCAGGGGCGGCATGGTGATGGTGATGACATTCAGGCGAAAGAACAGGTCCTCCCGAAAACGGCCTTCGGTGACAGCATGCTTCAAGTCCACGTTGGTGGCCGCAATAATACGGACATCCACCTTGCGGGCGGTCGTATCGCCCAAGGGGGTGAACTCACGTTCCTGAATCACCCGCAACAGTTTGCTTTGGGTTTCCAGGGGGATGTTGCCGATTTCATCCAGGAAAATGCTGCCGCCGTCGGCGACTTCAAAGAGTCCTTTTTTAGCTGCCACGGCACCGGTAAAGGCTCCCCGCGTATGCCCGAACAGTTCGCTTTCAAGCAGTTCCGAGGGGATATTGTCCGAATTGACTGTCACAAACTGCCCTGATTCGGCACGCGGGCTGGAAAAATGAATGGCTCTGGCCACCAGTTCCTTGCCGGTACCCGATTCGCCCTGAATCAAAACCGTCGCCCGCGCGGGAGCCACTTGCTCCACCAGCGAAAGGATTTCCATCATGCGGGGGCTGCGGGCGACAATTTCCTGTCGTTGGCTGGTGCGTTTGAGTGTTCGTTTGAGTTCCCGGTGCTCCTCGTCTTTTCTCCGGCGGCGCAGTCCGGATTCAACCGTGCGCAGAATCTGGGCATTTTCAAAGGGTTTCCGGATACAATTGAAGGCTCCCAATTGCCACGCCGTGACGGCGGTTTCAAAGGTGGCATACGCGGTAATCATAATGACGACGGCTTCGGAGTCATGTTTGAGCAGGGCCTCAAGGGTTTTCAATCCGCCCATGCCGGGCATGGAAACATCCAGCAAAACCACGTCATAAGCCCGTTGCTGATAGGTTTCCAACCCTTCCTCACCGGTTTTAGCCAAGTCCACGCGGTAGCCTCCACCGGAAAGCAGTGTTTCCAGGACATCCCGCATAATTTCTTCATCGTCAACAACTAAAATATTTCCTTTACGTGCCATATCAGCTCATTTGCGATTTGCGATTTGCGATTTTACCGGTCCTTCCAAAGACTTGGTTTTTTCTGACATCCAGCCGCCAGATTCAACCAAGAAAAGCGAATCCACCATCAGTCAGGGACAGCATGGCAAATCGCAAATGGTAAATCGCAGATGGATTCATTACCGGGAAAGGGTTTTGACATGTTCAACCAACTGGGGAAAAAAAGTCCGAAAATCGCGCTCCAGATGCGCGTATTCCGACTTTACCTCTTCGGCTGCGTTGAACAAAGTGTTTTCCCGCTTCAAACGGAGCGAGATGCGATTGAGGGCACGGTTGAGGGCGGCAAACTCGCGGTATGAAGTGAGCCAGTCGTCCTGCACAAGTGATGGCAGAATGGATTGCAATCGAGGGGGCAGAATCTGCCGGTTATCCAATAAAACGGTATAAATACGGGCGGAAAACTCCGGTAAAGGGGTGCTGGTGTAATCATCCCAATGGCGGGCCAGAAAATGGTCATAGGCCATGTCAATGATGATTCCAGCATAACGCCGCCGGGTTGGGCTGATTCGGTTTTTACTCAGACGGACAATTTCGTGTGAATCGGTAAAGCCGTCAACGCTACGGTGGCGTTCGATGCCGCGCTGAATTTCCGGCGCATAGGTTGTTCCATCAAGCGACCCTTTGACAAAGTCACCCAGCAGGTTTCCCAACAGGGATTCGGGTGTGTTGTCGGCAAGGTACAGATGGGCCAGATAATTCATGGGGCAAATTTTCAGGTTTTTTATCCACAAAGGACACAAAGCAACACGAAGAGAGAAAAGACTTGCCTTCGTGTTGCTTTGTGTCCTTTGTGGATAAAAGGCAAAACGTTACGAACGGAACAGAATTTCTTCGCGGTTAAACAACGCCACCACCACCGCCAGGGCAACTGCCGCATAGAGCAGGGAAGACCCCAGCGCCAGCCCGATGAACTGATAGTTCACTACATTGGTTAATTGTTGTTTGATAACCAGCGCAGTGTTCAAAATCGGCACGACGCTGTAACTGATGGAGCTTTCCTCCCCCAGAAACATCGAGAGCATAGCCGGCAGAATCACCAGCATAATGCCGGGCAGGGCGTACGACTGGGCTTCCTTCTGATTGCGGGCAAAACTGGAAATCACCAGTAGAATCGAGGAAACAAAGAGCGTCAGCGGAATCACCAGCAGCAACGTGATGCCAATTGCCGGATAGGAAAAGCTGATTTTGCCTTGTGCTTCCGGCCCGAGTGCCCGCAACCCACCCTGAAAGGCAATCAGAATCCCGATAATCGAGCAAACGGCTGAAACCATGCCCACCGAAGCAATCGTGAGCACTTTCCCCAGAATGATTTCGGTGCGCGAAACCGGTGAAACCAACAGCGTTTCCATGGTGCCGCGTTCTTTTTCCCCGGCACAGGTGTCAAAGGCACTCGTCATGCCGCCAAAAGCGGACGAAAGCACAATCACATAGGGCAACAGCATGGCCAAAATCAGACTTCCGGTGGCCTTGTCGGAGGCGAGGTTCCGTGATTTGACTTCAGTTGGTTTGATGAGCGATTGACTGAGCCCCCGAGCCTGCAGCCGGGTGGTCAGGGTGGCCTCGTTAAAGGTTTTCAAAGCCTCTTTCAGCCTGCCCTGGGCGTTGCGTGATTTTTCATTGGACTGGTCGAAAAGCAGTTCGACGTTCAGGGTTTCGCCTGCGTCCAGACTGGTTTTGGCATTGGCCGGCAGGATGAGAGCGGCGCGCTGGACCCGGTCCTTGACCTGTTTTTCGGCCTCGGCCAGATTGGGCAGCATTGTCAGTTTCAGGGTTCCGTCTTTTTTGAGCGTGTCAGTCAAATCCTGGGTTTGTTCAGCTCCGACCAGTGCCACGGACAGGGTTTCCTGTTTTTCCTCAGCGATTTTCTGATTGACGAAAAAACCAATAGCGGCAAACAGGAGCGGGGTAATCAGCAAGGGCGAAATCACCACGCCGAACAAAACCCTGGTGTCGCGGAAGGTTTCCCGGAATTCCTTGCCAAAGACAACAAAAATCCGGCTGAATCGTGCCCGTTTGAGGTCACGGTTTTTCAGATTTGGTGTCGGGGTGCTCATTATTCAGGTTCTCCTACCAATTTGAGAAAGACCGATTCCATGGGAATCAGGCCGGTCGCCTCGCGCAGGCTGTCCACTGTCCCTTTGGCCACGACCGTTCCGTTATGGATGATGGCGATTTCATCGCACAGACGTTCGACCTCGCTCATGATATGGGTCGAAAAAATCACCGTCCGGCCTTCTTTCCGGCAACGCTCGATGAACCGCATGATGGTGCGCGAGGTCATGACATCAAGGCCGTTGGTCGGCTCGTCAAAAATCATGACGGGTGGTTCGTGGATGATGGACCGGGCAATCGAAACGCGCTGTTTTTGCCCGGTGGAAAGCTTGTCACAGCGTCCGCTGGCAAATTCGTGCATCTCCAGCACATCAAAGATTTCCTTCATCCGCCGGTCCAGTACGTCCTCGGTCAAGCCATAGAGGCGGCCAAAATACTGAACCATTTCGCGTGCGGTGAGGCGACCGTAGAGAGCGGTGCTGGCAGAAAGGAATCCAATCCGTTCCCGGACTTTTTCCGGTTCCAACCGGACATCAATCCCGTCAATGTAGGCTTCCCCTGCCGTTGGCTCCAGCAACGTGGCAAGCATGCGGAGGGTCGTGGTTTTGCCGGCTCCGTTGGCTCCGAGCAGGCCGAATATCTTTCCGGGTCGGCATTCAAAGCTCACGCCGTCAACCGCCCGCACTTCGCCCCGCTTTCGGTCCCGAAAGGTCTTCACGAGTTGAATCGCTTGAATCATGGTGTCGTTGAGAAGTTCGAATTGAGAATTGAGATTGAGAATTGAAGCTTGCCCTGAGCGGAACGATAACCCATGAAGCAAGGTTTCATCTATCAGGAACTGAAAAGTACCTGGTGAAGTTATCAAATTCAGGAATTCTTACTTCTCAATTTCCATTATTCCGGGGTGTTATCGCGCAGCATGCTCGCAGTCTGGCGGATTTTATGTTTGTCCAGCAAATGCCGAAGTGAGCGGACAGACATTTTGAGCAACTCCGAGGCGCGGGTCTGGTTGCCGTGGGTGCGGCGGAGCGCCTGAAGGATGTAGGATTTTTCCAACTCGGCAATAAAGCCTTCCAGATTGATTCCCTCATTGGGCAGGTCAAAGCTGGAAACAACCTTGGCGGGATTGTATTTGAGAATGGATTCAGGCAGCCGTTCCGGGCGAATTTCCGAGGTCGGCTCCAGGGCTACGGCACGTTCAATCGAACTTTCCAGTTCCCGGACGTTGCCTGGCCAGTCATAGTTTTCCAGATATTTCAGTGCTTCTTCTGAAATTGTGGTGATGGGGCGCTCCGCCAGTTTGGCATATTTCTGAAGGAAATGGGCGGCCAGTTCCCGAATATCCTCGCGGCGTTCCCGTAACGGCGGCAATATAATCGGAATCACACTGACGCGGAAAAAGAGGTCTTTCCGAAAGGTGCCGTCCTCAACCATTTGTTCGAGATTGCGATTGGTCGCGGCAACTACCCGGATATTGATGGGGATTTCCTCGGTTCCGCCCACGCGCCGGATGCACCGTTCCTGCAACACCCGCAGCAGCTTGACCTGCATGCTGAGCGACATTTCCCCGATTTCATCCAGAAAAATAGTTCCGTTGTTGGCGGCTTCAAACAGTCCTTTTTTGTTGGTTGCGGCCCCGGTGAAGGCCCCTTTCATATAGCCAAAGAGCTCTGATTCAAGCAGGGTTTCGGCAAAGGCACCGCAGTTGATGGAAACAAAACTCTCCTTGACGCGAGGGCTGCACGCATGAATGGCACGGGCCACCAATTCTTTTCCGGTACCGGATTCGCCAATAATGAGAACCGTGCTGGTGGTGGTTGCCACTGTTTCAATCATACGGAAAATATCCTGCATGGTGCGGCTGCGCCCAATGATATTTTCCAGCCGGCCCCGGTCATTGAGTTCCCGGCGCAACAGGGCCACTTCTTTCCGCAAGCGGCTTTTTTCCAGCGCATTGCGCGCCACCAGTTTGAGTTCGTCCAGGTCAAAGGGCTTTTGAATGAAATCGTCGGCCCCCAATTTGAATGCTTCGCGGGCATTCTCAATGGTTCCAAACGCCGTCATCAAAATCACCATGGTTTCAGGTGAAATATGGCGGCATTCAGCCAGCAGTTCAGTTCCGGTCAACCCCGGCATGCGCACATCGGATAAAACCAGGTCATAGACATGGTCGCGGACCATTTGCAGGGCACGGGTGCCATTGTCGGCAACATGGACGGTGTGGCCCTCACGCCGAAACACGCGTTCCAGCAGTTCACGCATGCTCAATTCGTCGTCCACAATCAAAAGAGTGGCCATACGGGTATTCAACCAAAGTTCGAATCAGAACCTTCTTCCAGGTGAGTAAGATCAATGTAACGTGGGTCTGGTATCCCTTGCCGTTTGCGGGGTTAGGCGTAAACCACCGGCTGCGCCTTTGCATGAAAGCAGGCTGCATGGTACTCTGGAAGGTCTTCTGCATTCAACTTCTTTTTTGTGGAAGCCATTCATACCGGTTTTGACGACACCTGCCGCCCTCGTTGCGGTGGTGGTCAAAACGCCATTATTATTTTCATTAACCGGTCGGTCCTTGGTGCTGCGCTTGATTGCTGCTGGACCGACCTTAGGAGGACATGACCCATGAATGCTCAAACATTACGTCAGGAATTGCTCAAAGATGAGGCAATTCGTGACCAGGTCGCGCATCGCGCGTTTCAAATTTTCAAGCAGAACGGCTATGTGCTGGGCCGCGATTTTGAAAACTGGCTGCAAGCCGAAAATGAAATTCTGACTCCGATGATTGAAGCGGAGTTGGCCAAACAAACCCCGGTTGAAGCCGCTTCGGCTGAAGCCCCGAAGAAAACGACCAAGAAAGCCGTTGCCAAAAAGGCTGAAGCTCCAAAAGTGGAAGCCCCCAAAGTGGAAGTCAAAACGGTTGAACCGGTGGAAGTGAAAGCTGTCGAACCGGCCAAAAAAACCACAACCAAATCGGCTGCCAAACCCAAAACCAAAGGCGGAAAGAACGCCGAATCAACCAAGTAACAGGGTTGAGGACTGAGGACGAATCCCAGGACTGAGGACTGAGGACTGAGTGATTTTCCAATCAGTTGTGTTGTCGCTAAAGCTGGAAAGGACACGGTTTTCAGATGAGCACAACCCGGAGAATTGGATTTTTTCTCAGTCCTCAGTCCTCAGTCCTGAATTTTGTTCTCAATCCTCATTGCTTTTCAGTCACCACCAACCCAGATGTCTTCGAAAGAAAGCAACCAATCGTTCCCGATATTCCCTGCGGGCAGCCCGGAAACATCCTGTATGCGCTGCCTTTCCAACAACCCACAAGTCTTTGTGGGGGGTGGTCAACGCATCAAAGATACGTTGTGAGTGATGGGGGCGGACAAAGAGATCAGCCGCTCCGTGAACTAGTTGCACCGGACAAGCAATGCGCGGAGCAACCTCTACCGGACTGACTTCGCTCACGCTAAAATTTCCCCGCATGCCAGCCACATATCCGGCTGACCAGGTAAAAGGTTTCAAAACTGTTTCCGGCAATCGGGTCGTATCGGCAATGTATTCCGCGGAAATGCGTTCCAGCGAAGAAAAAGGGCTTTCCGCCCAAACCGCCCGGACACGAGTTTCACGGGCCGCCACCTGCAAGGCAATGGCAGCCCCCATGGACATGCCAAGCAGTCCGATGGTTTTTTCGCGGACCTGCTGTTCCCGAATCAGATAATCAATCACCGCCTCCACATCGCGTACTTCGTGATAACCGTAGGTAACAAAATTTCCCTCGCTCAACCCATGCCCTCGCCCGTCAAAAACAAAAACATTGAAGCCGGCGGCATAGAGTAAGAGTGCAAACCGCATCATACTGGTTCGGTTGCCGGTCACGCCATGCAAGGCAATAACCGTTGGCTGCCAGCGCCCGGAGCGCAGAAACCAGCCATGTAGCCGCGTTCCATCAAAGGAATTGAAAAACACTTCACGGTAAACCACCCGTTTTTGATGGAGCAGGTGACGGAGGTGGCGGCTGCGTAGTTGGGCCAGTCGTTTTTTTTGGGGCTGTACCAGCAGTGAAGAAAGCGGAAACGCCACTGCCGCCGTAAAAAAAGCAAAACCGCCCAGGGTTCCAAGGGCCATCAGTCCGATTCGTTTGGCCCACACCAGGGTGCGTTTGGGTGACGGAGCCGATGACAGAGGTGAAAACGGTGAATCCGGATGAGATTTCATAAAAAGTGGAGGGGAATATTTGGGTGAAAAGGCTTTGGAAAAGATGCACGATCTCGCCAATCCTTGGTATTCTCCCCTGAAGTCTTTCCCTCTGACAACTGAGAGCTCAAGAAATTTGGAAACTTTTTCAGTTGCAGGGCGTGGGAAGTTGACAATCCAGTCCTCAGTCCTAGAAGAAATATGCCTGAATTTACATGCCGACTTGGAACCCCTGGCGGGGAAATTGTGGTTCGAACCATCGAAGCAGATGCCTTGGGTGATTTGAAAAACCGCCTTCAGCACGAAGGATTCCGGATTTTTTCCATCGAACAGGCCGGAGGCGCATCGGCTTTCACTGCCTTGACGCGGGGTGGCAGTGTCCGGATTGAAGATTTTTTTCTCTTCAATCAACAGTTTGCCACGTTGCTGCGGGCTGGATTGCCGATGCTGCAGGCAATCAGCACGTTGATTCGGCGGATGCCGGAGGGTTCGTTTCGGACCGTTCTGGAAGATGTCGAGCGGCGCATCAAAAACGGAGCGGCGCTTTCCGAAGCCTTGACGGCTCACCCGACGGTGTTTCCCCGTCTCTATACAGCTTCCATTTTGGCTGGCGAGCGGTCTGGTGAACTTGACAAAGTGCTGATGCGCTATGTTGCGCATGCCAAATCCATGACGGAGTTGCGGCGCAAGCTGAAAAAAACACTGACCTATCCGGTGGTGTTGATTACAGCGGCAATCGGACTGGTTGTCATGCTGACCACTTATGTGATTCCGAAATTTGCGACCTTATATGAAAGTACCGAATCCAAGCTGCCAGCCATTACGGAATATGTTGTCGGGGTTTCGAAGTTTACCCAGGACAACCTGATTTGGCTGGCTCCGCTGCTGATTGGAGGACTGGTGGCTGGTTATCTCTGGGGGAAGACTGAAGCCGGCGGGCTTCTGATTGATACGGCATTGCTGAAGGTTCCTTTGGTGGGCGACATTATCCGGCAAACCACCGCTGCGCGGCTGACCCGCAGTATGGCCACCCTGCTGGCAGGGGGGCTGACTTTGCTGGAAGCGCTGGAAATTTCCTCAGAGGTGGTCACCAATCGGGTTCTTTTGGCAACCATGGTTCAGACCTTGCGCTTGATTCGGGAAGGGCAGTCTTTGACCGAGGCACTGGACCAAGCCGGATGGCTGCCGCCAATGGCGATGGATATGATCGGGGTGGGGGAAAAATCAGGTTCGTTGACCACCATGTTGGATGAAGTCGCCACTTTTTACGATGCGGAATTGGATGTCCGGCTTTCATCGTTGACCACTATTATTGAGCCAATCGTCCTGGTCTTTATGGCTTCGGTTGTTTTAACTGTCTTGCTGGCTTTATATTTACCGATCCTCCAGTTTGTGAGCGAAAAACCAGCCCATTAAACCAACGAACTTAACTCAAAAATTCAAAATTCAGAAATACTTATGAGCACCAATGCACCCAATCAACCAGCCACTGTAGCGACGGTGCCAGTTGCTGCCCCGACGGTCAAAATGACGCCTCCGCCCAGTCCGCCCCAACCGGAAACAACTGGTCGGGCGCGTGCAACCGAAAGCCTGGCTGAGGCCGAAATGGCACAGGCGCGGGAGGTGGCGCGCAAATATCGGCTGGATTTTGTTGATTTGGGAGCGCTTTCACTTGATTACGATCTGATCACCAGTCTTCCGGTTGAATTGATGGTACGCCATCAGTTCATTCCGCTCCGCCGGGAAGGAAATCGCCTGGTGGTGGCGATGTCGGATCCGACCAACCTGGATTTGATTGACGAACTCTCCTCCCAGCTCAAAGTCAGTTTGAAAACGACGGTTGCCACCAAGACCGCAATTGAATCTGCCCTCAAACGGGGCGATACGGCGGCGCGGGTGTTGCACGATGCCACAGAATCACTGCGCATGAAGCTGGTCAAGGAAACCGAGCAGGGTGAGCAGGATTTGGACCTTGACAAGGTGACGGATGAAACGGCTCCCGTCATCAAACTGATTGACACAATTGTCCTGAATGCTTTGGAACGCCGGGTGTCGGACATTCACATTGAAGCCCGCGATACGGAGGTTGCCGTCAAATATCGGATTGACGGGGCCCTCTATCCGGCAGCCAACATTGATAGCAGCTATCACCCCATGCTCATTTCCCGGATCAAGGTCATGTCGGAGCTTGATATTGCCGAACGGCGGGTTCCGCAGGATGGACGGTTTCGGGTTCGCATCAAAGGGCGAACCGTGGATTTCCGGGTTTCCATCATTCCCGCCGCTCATGGCGAAAGTTGTGTCATCCGGATTCTGGACAAAGAGCAAATCAATGAATCCTTTAAGGATTTAAGTCTGAACATTGTCGGATTTGATGAGGATGACCTCCGCCGGTTCCGCAAATTCATCAGCGAACCCTATGGGATGGTGCTGGTGACCGGGCCTACCGGTTCGGGCAAAACCACTACGCTGTATGCTGCCCTCAACGAGATTTACAATGAAGAAGACAAGATCATCACCATCGAAGACCCGGTTGAATATCAGTTGCGCGGAGTAACCCAGATTCCGGTGAATGAAAAGAAAGGGCTGACCTTTGCCCGTGGCTTGCGCGCTATTTTGCGCCACGATCCCGACAAAGTGATGGTGGGGGAAATCCGTGACGCGGAAACCTCGCAAATTGCCATCAACGCCGCCCTCACCGGCCACCTTGTGTTTACCACGGTTCACGCCAACAACGTGATTGACGTGATAGGGCGGTTTCTGAATATGGGCGTTGAAGCCTATAATTTCGTAAGTTCGCTCAATTGTGTGCTGGCACAACGTTTGGTCCGGCAATTGTGCGGGCATTGCAAGGAGCGGCATCAGCCGACCGATACCGAATTGCTGGAGGCCGGCCTCAATCCGGACAAATACCGCAATGAGATTTTCTATGAACATATTGGTTGCGAACATTGCAACCATACCGGGTATCGGGGCCGCACGGCCATTCATGAATTGCTGGACCTGACCGACAACATCCGCGAACTGATTCTGGACCGTCGTCCGGGGTCGGAAATTCGACGCGCTGCCCGGCAGGAAGGATTGTCATCGCTCCGTGAATCGGCGGTGAAAAAAGTTTTCAAAGGGTTGACCACGTTGCGTGAAATCAACCGTGTGACCTTTGTGGATTAGCTTTCAGCCATAAGAGCAATCAGCCTCGCCGTTTGAGCAACGGTGGAAGCACTCAACCAAAAAGCTGACAGAATGTACGCTGACAGCAAGCACGTTTAAGAAAAGGCCGTATTCGTATGCGTATTTCATTGCACTTCCGACGTTCCCTGCTCCAACTGACCAGCCATGTGTTGTGTGCAGTTCTTTTGATTGGCACCTTGGCACCGGCAGCCTATGCCGGAGGAGGGAAAAAATACTTCAAGGAAGGGATGAAGTATGAAATTTCGAAGGAATGGGATCGGGCCGCCGAACAGTTTTCCCTGGCTTTACGGGAAGACCCAGGCAACCCTGAATACGAGTTGCATTATGTCAAAGCGATTCAAAGTGCTTCGCTGATGTTTATGAGTCGGGGGCGGCTGTTGGCCGAAGCACAGGATTACGAAGGTGCCTATCTGGCTTATAAACAGGCGGCCAGTTTTGACCCGACCAATGAACAGGCAGTCAAGCGGATGAAGGACATGCTCTATAAACAGGGCATTCCCTCGACCGACAAGGGTGACCCGGACACAACCTTTCAGGCCACCGGGGCCAAAGTCAAACCAACGGCGGAACTGGCCAAACCCAAACGGGTCTTGCGGAGCTACGACCTGCCCAACGAATCGGTCGAAAACATCATTCGACTGATTGCCCGCCAGGATTTGCGTTTCAATGTAATTTTCGATCAACAGTCACGCAGTGTGGTTCAATCCAAGCAGCGGTTTGACCTGAAGGATATTCCCCCGGCTGATGCGCTCGAAATTCTGCTGGATGCCAATAATTTGGCCTATTTCCCGGTCGGGTATCGGACCCTCATGATTGGGCCGCGCAATAACCCGACCTTGCAGCAGAAATATGACGAAAACCTGGTGCAGACGTTTTATATCAAGAATGCAAAACTGG